>NZ_JBFRDM010000006.1:0-361238 GCF_052113585.1 Allobosea sp. TAF32
TCTCTCGTTGATCGCGCCCTTCAGGTCGGCGAAGCGGCCGCGATAGGCGGTCTCGACCCGGTTGGTCAGATCCCCGCCCGCGATCGCCGACAATGCCTGCGCGAACTCCGTCGTCGCCGAATCAACCACGAGGTTGATCTCGTTGATGCCCTCGACGAGTTCCTTGAGCGGGCCTTCCATATTGCCGACCCGGGCCTGACCGGAGAAATTGCCGTCGCGGGCGTCGGCCACGATGTCTGCGACTTCGCCGAGCAGCTTCTGGACATGAGCCGCCTGCTCGGCGTCGGCCAGCATCGCAAGCTCGCGGTCGCGCCGGTTCTGTTCGAGCGCCAGCGCGTTCTCGCGATAGGTCTCGAGCGCGCCGCTGAGTGCGCCGATCTCATCCGGCGAGGGGGCCGGAGGAATGGCCTGTGCAAAATCGCCCTGCTGCATGCCGTCCAACGCGAATTTCAGCGAGATGAGCGGACGCACGACGCGTCGCTGCACGCCGCGCCAGCTCAGCAGGCAGATGACGACAAGCGCTGCGAGCAGGAAGCCGACCATGCCGAGTTTCACCCAGGCATGATTGAGCTTCTCGCTCGTCCTCGCGCTCATATCGTCGAGCGATTGGGTTACCGCCGACACGATCGGCTCGAAGGGCGCGTTGCACTGCTTCGTCCAATCTTCGGCCGCGATGACAGGGCCCGCGCCTTGGCCGAGTTTGCCGATCAGCTCGTCCATCTTGCGATTGGAGGCGTTGACCTCGGCGGTCATGACACCGATCTTCCGGGCGAGTTCGCTGCCCACGCCCGGCCGGGAAGCGAGCTGCTTCAAGGTATCGAGGGAAGCGTTGGAGACGCCGCGCATTTCACCGAGGCGGCGCAGCTGCGCGGCATCGAGCGCCTTGCCCGAGCCGAAGGCCGGGCGCAGCAGCGAGCATTGCGTGCCGTAATTGGCGCGAACATCCCAGCCTGTGGATTTGAAGCCCTGAAGATCGGCCAGGACGGGGTCGGCGAGGCGAGTGGCGTTGGAGGTTTCGTCCGACGCCTTGACGATCGCCGTCTCGATGGCGCCGACGCTGTTGTACCAGGGCATGGTCGCGGCGAGGCTGCGCTGGGCCTTGGGCTTGCCGGCCTCGGCATAGAGGTCGGCCATCTTGGCGTCGGAGAGCTTCTGCTCCTGCTGGATGCCGCCGATCAGCTCCTTGCGGCTCGGCAAATCCGTGTCCTGCAGCTGCAAGATCGCTTCGGCGATGCGGCTGCGGCTGGTCTCCTCGATCTGCTTGAGGGCAGGGACCGGATCATCCGCGACTTGGATGCTGGTCTGCGCCTGGCCGCGGGCGGAACGGATCATGTTGCCGGCGAGGAGCAAGGCCTTGTCGGCCTCGACCAGCTCCGACAGCTGCAAATTTGTGCGCACCTCCACGATGGACTGCGCCGCCATGTAGGTCAGCGCGCCGATGCCGGGCACGCACAGGCAGGCCATGGTGGCCACGAGATAGTTCTGGATCGATGAGGGGAAGAATTTCACGGCGGGGTCTCGGGGAGCGACGTGCGGCTGGGAAGGCGGTTTACGCAGGCCGAAGAGACGCCTCGGCGCAAGCCGGCCACTCTTCGCGCTCAGCTATCGCCAATTTGATTAAGATTGCGCTTAGCTTCCGCCGCCGCTTGCCTTCCTCTTCGTCCGGCGTCACCTAAAGGCGATGCATCGCCGTCTGGTCTTCGAGGAACCGGTTTCGCGCGCCGCCATCTGGAGCCGGCGGCTGGCGTGGTTTTCGCTCGCGGTGCTGCTCTTGTCGCTTCTGCTCGTGCGGCTCCGTGAGCCAAGCGTCGAAGGGCTCGCGCCTGTCGCCGGTGCCTACATCTTCGTCTTTGCCGCGCTGGGGCTGGCGATCCTGGCCTTCATCCGCATCTGGCAGTCCGGCCATCGCGGCGTCGGCATGGCGGCCTGGGCGATGCTGCTGTCGCTCGTCCTGCTGGTGCCGCTTGGCTATGTCGCGGTGAAGCTGGTGACCAAGCCGGCTCTGTCCGATGTCTCGACCGATATCGACGATCCGCCGGCCTTCAGCCGCTCGCAAGCCGCGCTGACGGCGCGCGGCGGGCGCGTGCCGCCCGACGTGCCGCCCCTGCGCCGGCGTGTGCAGCGCCAAGCCTATCCCAAGGTCGTGCCGATCCTGCTGGAAATTCCGGCCGAGAGCGCCTTCGATGTCGCGCGTCGTGCCGCGAACGGGCTCGGCTGGCAGGTCTTGGAGGCCGCTCGGCCGGGCGGACGCAGCGGGGCGGGGCGGATCGAGGCGGTGGCGCGCGGGCGCTTCCTGCATTTCTCGGAGGACATCACCATCCGCGTCAGGCCGCGCGTCGACGGCAGCCGCATCGACATCCGCTCGGCCTCGCGGCTGGGCAGCCATGATCTCGGCGCCAATGCGGCGCGCATCGCTGCCTTCGCGGATGAGGTGGAGCTGCTGATGGACAACCGCTAGATCAGGCGAGGCGGTAGCGGCTCGACAGGGCGGGAACGGCGTCGCTGGCCTGGACCGCGCCGCGCAGCACCAGATCCTCGAGCTGCGCCAGCACCGAGAGCGCCGCGGCGCCATGCAGGGCTGGAGCCAGGCCCTGATAGATCGCGGGCACCATGGCGGCGATCGTCTCGTCGCCCTGACCCAGGCGGCTGAGGACCGCCGCCTCGCGCTGGCGGCGATGCTGGACGAGCCCGCGCAGGAAACGCTGCGGCTCGGTGACGGGGCCGCCATGGCCCGGCCAGTAGCGCGCATGCTCCAGGCCGCGCAGCTTTTCGATCGAGGCCATATAGGCGGCCATCGAGCCGTCCGGCGGGGCCACGATCGAGGTCGACCAGGCCATGACGTGGTCGCCCGAGAACAGCGTCGCCTCCTCGGCCAGCGTGAAGGCCAGGTGATTGGCGGTATGGCCGGGCGTCTCGACTGCGGAGAGACTCCAGCCCGCTCCTGAAACCGTATCGCCGTCCCGCATCAGCCATTCCGGCTCGTAACCCGTATCGGCTGCGGCATCGAGGACGCGGCCTTCGCCGGGGCCGAGTTCGCGGGAGGGGCGATGCGGCCCGCAGCCGACCACGCGCGCGCCGGTGGCGGCCTTGAGCGCCGGCACGGCGGGGGAATGGTCGCGATGGGTGTGCGTCACCACGATATGGCTCACCGTCTCGCCGCGGAGCGCGGTCAGCACGCTCTCGACATGGGCCGGGTCATCGGGGCCGGGATCGATGACCGCCACCGTGCCATGGCCGACGATGTAGGTGCAGGTTCCCGTGAAGGTCATGGGCCCGCCGTTGCCGGCGATGATGCGGCGCACCAGCGGCGACAGCCTCGCGACCTCGCCGGCCGGCGTCGTCGCGCTCCTGTCGAATTCGATCTCATCCGCCATCTTGCCGTGCCTCGCCGGGCCTGAGCCGATTTCGCCAGGCCGGTTATCCATTCCTGCAAAGCCTGCTCGCTTGTGAGGCTCCGTCGCATTTTCTATAGACGCAATAGCGGCCGCGGCGCGCGGTCTTTTCGGGAAAGGACGACAAGCCCATGGCCGACATGTTCCCCATGCAAGCTTCGACGCTCGCCGGCACGCTGCTTCCCGCAACGGGCAAGCGCACCGCCATGCTGCGCAATGTGGCGCTCGCCTTTGCCGGAAGCCTGCTTCTCGTCGCGGCGGCCAAGATCAAGGTGCCGTTCTGGCCCGTGCCGATGACGCTGCAGACGCTCGCGGTGCTCGGACTCGGTGCCGCCTATGGCGCGCGCTTGGGCGCCGCGACCATGGCGCTCTACATCGCCTATGGACTGGCCGGGCTGCCCGTGTTCACCAATACGCCGCCGGTGGCGGCAGGCCCGCTTTATCTCGTCGGGCCGACGGGTGGCTTCCTGATCGGCTTCATCGTCGCGGCGGCGATTGCCGGCTGGGCGGCTGAGCGCGGTGCCTCGTTGCTGCGGCTCGTCGGCGGGCTGGTTCTGGCCGATCTGGCGCTCCTGGCCATCGGCTGCCTGTGGCTCGCCTTCGGCGCCCAGATGGCGGGCGGCGCGACGGGCGTCGGCCTCGCCAAGGCCTTTGCCTTTGGCGTGCAGCCCTTCCTTCTCGGCGAAGCGCTGAAGATCGCGCTCACGGTCTGCGTGGCCGGGGCGGGCTGGTCGCTGATCGGGCGGCGCGGCTGAGCTGCATGCCTCTCAAGAGAACAAAATCCTCAAGAAGAAAGGCCGGGGTTTCGCGCCCCGGCCTTTTCGTTTCCTGCATGCTCGTGCGCTCGCGCTAGCTCGTCGACTGGCCGCCACCACAGGTCTTGCCGTCATAGGGGCCGAAGAGCGGAGGGAAGTTCCCGCATTTGTCGCAGCCCGAGAGCGAGAGAGCGAGCCCAAGCAGGCCGGCAAGGAGGATGATGCGCTTCATGGCCCAACCGTTCGATTCGATCCGGGCCGCAATCTAGAACGGGACGGCCGCGCGCGACAGTGGCTGCGGCGACCGATGATCGCGGCTCAGTGGCCGAGATCCGCAAGCCAGCCCAGGATGCAGAACGCCGACACGGCGATCAGGGCGATCGTTGCTTTCGCGTCGCTCGGCCAATGATGGTGCATGTTTCGACTCCGTCGCGGGAGCCGTTGCAATAGTCATACCATTTAACGGGGAGGTGACGGTTTCCCCGGTGCCTGGGAGCCCGGGGAAACCGCCGTCTCGACCGCCGAGGGCGATCTCGCCGGTCGACGTTCGCAGTCAGGTTTCGCGGAAAGCCCGCGCCATGCTGTCCTTGAGCGGCTGCAGCAGGTACTCGAAGAAGGTCCGCTCGGCAGTCTGGATGTAGACATCGGCCGGCATGCCCGCCGTTGGCTGGAAGCCGGGAACGCTGGCGAGACTCTTGGCGTCGAGCCGGGCACGCACGACATAGAGATCCGGCACGCCGGGATAGGCTCGCTGCTTCTCGTCGGGCAGGGCGTCGGCGGAAATATAGATGACGCGGCCACTGACCATCGGCGTGGTGCGCTGGTTCAGGGCTGTCAGCCGCACGGTGGCGAGCTGGCTGTGCTTGATCTTGTCGATGTCCTGGGGCCGGACGCGCGCCTCGATGATGAGTTCGTCCTGCAGCGAGACGATCTCCATGATGTTCTTGCCGGCCTCGATGACGCCGCCGGGCGTATGGTAGCGCAGCTTGACCACGGTGCCCCTGACCGGCGCGGCGATGGTCGAGCGATCGAGGATGCCTTTTACCGTATGGATGCGCTCGCGCACGTCGTTGAGGTCGGCGCTGATGTCCTGCAACTGGTCGGAGGCGACCTTCTGAGCGTTCTTGCGCACGCCGTCGATCTGTTCGAGGGAGCGGGCGATACGCTCGCGGGAATCGCCGATGTCTCCGGTGATGCGCCCGGCTTCACCGCCCAGATTGGCGGCCTGGCGCTGGAGCGAGAGCACCTCGGGCTTGCGGATGTAGCCACGCTGCAGCAGCGCCTGCTTGCCTTCGAGTTCCTCCTTCAGCAATCGCGACTGCTGCTGGACGCCGGCCAACTGCACCCTGCTGCCGGTGATCTTCTCCTCCAGCGCGTCGATGCTCTTCTGATGAGCGGCGATCTCGCTCGCGATGTTGTTCTGCCGGGCCCGGAAAGCGATGCTCTGCGCCGCCATCAATGCGGCGATGTCGGGATCACCGCGCCTTTCGGTCAGATGCTGGGGGAAGGAGAAATCGCTGCGGCCGGCGACCTCCGCCCGGAGCCGTGCCTCGATCGCCTCTAGCCGAAAGAGCTTGAGCTCGTGACGGCGCAGCTCGGCGCGCGAGGAGGTGTCGTCGAGCTTGACCAGGGGCTGGCCGCTTTCGACGACATCGCCCTCGCGGACGAGAATTTCGCGGATCACCCCACCTTCGAGATGCTGGATCGTCTTGTTCTGGCCGGTGGTGACGAACACGCCGGTGGCAATGACGGCGCCCGCGATCGGAGCGGTGTTGCCCCAGACACCGAAGCCCATGACCGTCACGGCGACGATGACGACGCCGCTCAACGTGGCCATGCGCGTGCTGCGCGGCACGTCCGCATACCAGGGTTGCGAGATCAATGGCCTTGTCATGAGCCCACTCCCATCTCCTAGAGCATTTCCGCGTTCATCCGGCTCTCCGGCATGCTCTATCTCTTTGTTTCGGCATGTCTTCTTTGCGCGAACCGGCGTCCATCCCGCTCGAAATGCTCCAGCCTCGCGGCGTTTGCCGTCGCGGGTTCCTGTCAGCGCGAGGTCGGTGCGGCACCGTCGATGCTGCGCCGCCCGACGATCAGCGGCAGAATATCGTCACGTGCTCCGATCGCCTGCACGGCGCCGTCCTTGATCATCATGATCTTGTCGACGCTGCGGAGCAGGGCAGGGCGCTGCGTGATCGCCACCATCGTCATGCCGCGCGCCTTTGCCCGCTCGAAGGCGCGCGCGAGCGCCACTTCGCCCAGCACGTCGAGATTGGAGTTCGGCTCGTCGAGCACGACAAGGCGCGGATTGCCGAAAAAGGCGCGCGCCAGACCCAGCCGCTGCTTCTGCCCGCCGGATAGCGGCGCGCCATCGATGCCGATCTGCGTCTCGTAGCCATGGGCGAATTGCGCGACCATCTCGTGGATGTCCGCGATCTCGGCAGCCTCGAAAACGTCGGCGTCGCAAGCGTCCTCGCGCATGCGGGCGATGTTGGCCTTGATGGACGCCGGGAAGAGCTGCACATCCTGCGGCAGATAGCCGACATTCTCGCCGAACTGGCGCGGATCCCAGTTGCGCTGCTCCATCCTGTCGAGGCGGACCGTGCCGGCGGTCGGCGTGATCGAGCCGACCAGCATGCGCGCCAGGGTAGACTTGCCGCAGCCGGAGGCGCCGACGATGGCGAGCGAATCTCCGGGCTCCAGGCTGAAGCTGATGCCGTTGAGGATGACCTTCTTGGTCGGCGGCGGCACGTAGAGGATGCGCTCGACATCGAGGCGGCCCTTGGGGCTCGGAAGCCTCAGGCGATCGAGGTTGAGCGGGGAGGCCTGCAGCAACGCCTTGACGCGCTGGAAGGCTGCCCGCGCATGAATGAAGTTGCGCCAGCCTTCGATCGTGCCTTCGAGCGGCGCCAACGCGCGGCCAGCGACGACGGAGGAGGCGACCACCATGCCACCCGTCAGCTGGCCTTCGAGCGAGAGCATCGCCCCCCAGCCCAGCATCGCCACCTGCGTCCCCAGGCGAAAGAACTTGGAAGCGCCGGTCATCACGATGTTGCGGTCCTGGGCGCTGACCTGAGCCTTGAGGGATTCCGCCGTCTCCCGGCCCCACATCACGACGCCCTCGGGGATCATGCCCATGGCGTTGATGACCTGCGCGTTGCGGGACATCGCCTCCGATTGCAGGTTCGCCCTGGTCGAGAAGGCGCTCGAGCGCGCGAAAGGGGCCGCCGTGAACTGCTGGTTGAGATAGGCGATCAGGAACAGCACGATCGCTGCGACGGTGACGATGTATCCGAGATGCGGATGGATCAGATAGACCGCCAGCAGATAGATCGGCGCGGTCGGCGCGTCGAGCATGGTCAGGATGACCGGGCCGGTCAGGAAGTTGCGGATCTGCTGGAGATCGGCCAGCGTCTGGAACTCACGGTTGGAGCCTGCCTGGGCCGCCTTGGCAGCCGCGGCGAGCACCGGGCCGCCAAGCCGGCTTTCCACATCGACGGCCACGCGCATCAACATGAAGCGGCGGACCATGTCGAGCAGCACATGTGCTCCGATCGCCAGCATGACGATGATCGAGAGCATTGCCAGCGTGTCGAGGCTGCGACTCGTCAGCACGCGGTCCGACATCTGGAAGAGATAGATCGGCACGGCGAGCACGAGCGTGTTCACCACGACCGAGAACACAGCCACGACCATCAGGTTGTGCCGTGCCCCGGCGAGACCCACGCCGAGAACCTGCTTGAAGTCGCGATCGCCGAGGCGCTGTTCGATCGGCGTGCCGCCGCCCGGGCCACCGCCGCCACCGCCGCCATTGCCGCCGCCTCGGCCCCTGCCGCCGTCAGGGGCCTGCTTCAGGGCGTCTGCGTCGGCCTTGGAACGCGGCGTGAGCGCCTCGGGCGCCGGCTGGCCGTCACCACGCGCATCGGCACGGACGTGGTCATTCACGCGCGGCAGCGGCGTCTCGATCCTAGGCGAAACGGTCGGGCTGTTGGTGTTGGCCGTGCTGTCGACCGTGACCGCCGACAGCCCAATCGTCGGGGGCAGGCCGATCACGCGCAGCGGTTTGGAGACGGCAGAAGGCCGCGCTGCGGAGATTGCTTCGCTCTTCTCGGTCATGCCCCTGCCCCGTCTCTCTCGTTCTCGCTTTCAGGTCATGATGTTCGACGTCAGATGATCGTGCTGGGCCGGATCCTGCACCGGCGCATGCCGGCAGTGCGGTTCGGGCTCCTGCGTGGCGTGCTCGGCGAAGGCGATGAGCTCCGGCACGAGCGTGCTGGTGTCGTGGATCTTCACCGTGTCGCTGTCGGTGACGATGTTGACCTGGATCAGCACTGCCTCCTCATAGGCGTGGCCGCCGAGGTAGTTGGAGGTCGACATCAGCCCGGGATCGACGATGAAGGCCTCGTTGAGGGCGCTGTTGCCGCCCGCGGCTATGCCTTGCTCGGTGCCTTCCCTGGCGCTGGCCTGAATGCTCTGGTCGCCATCCACCAAGAAATTGACCTGGGTGATGACGTTGGCATCGTAGTAATCGCCGGCCACGTAGAGGATCTTCAGCGTACCGGTAGCGCCGCCGTAGAGATGCCAGTCCGCATTCGGCTTGAGAGAGGTCGCTCCGGCGGCGAACTGGTCCATCAGTTGGTGATGGGCGCCCAACATCGGCTTGAAGGCCGCCGCGTCGTAGGTCTCGATCGATGCCTTGTTGATGAGGCCGTTGAAGCCGGTGGTGACGGTGGTGTCGTCATCCGCGTTGCCTGTGCTGTAGAGCTTGGCATAGTCCGGATCGAGCACGATATTGTACTGATAGATCCAGTCGGCGCGATGGTAGTTTCCGCCGATGACGATGACGTCATAGTCGGCAATGCCTTGGATCTTCGCGAGGTTGAGCTGCTCGTTCCCGCCGGTGCCGAGATTGAAGTAGGTGCCGGCTTCCGCCTGGACGGTTCGGTCGTTGTCATCCATGCTGTTGAACTGGACGACCGATTTGACGTCGTAGAAGTCGCCCGAGACGATATCGACGCTCCAATGGGGCGTGGATGCTGCGCCCTTGACGTCGATGGTCGCGTGATGCGTCACGAATTCCGCGATGTTGTGGACTTCGTTGCCATGGGTCTCGATGACGGGGGAAAGCGTACCGGCGACGGCGACATCGACGTGGTCGTTGTCGACGAGGATGTTCATCTGAACGATCCCGCGGCTGTAGAAATAGTCGCCGCCGACCATCAACGATCCGACGGCCTCATTGGCGTCGACGATGGCGGCCGCGTTGATCTGCGTGTTGAGCCCGGTCTCGGCCAGCGTCGCGACGCCGCCCGTCGGAGCAGCGACTTCCAGCTTCGCCTCGGTGACCGTCTGGGCGGGGGGATCCTCCAGCCGCCAGGGGGCGCTGTCGAGGATGGTCGGCATGGCGGGATCGGGAGCGCCGGCGACGCCGTCGACGATCCGGCCTTCCGGAGCCGCAGGAACGGCGGTGCCTTCCGGATACGGATTCCCGGTCTGCGCCCACAGGGCGTCGCGCGCCGAAACCATCGCGATGATCTCGCCCGGCCCAGCCTCGAGCGCCTCGCTCATATTCGGGATGCCATCCGGCACGATGTCGTTGGCCTGGTGGATGAGGCTGGCGAACTGACCCTCGAGATGCAGTTCCGGCGGGATCACCGGGCTGCCGTCGGCATTGGTCACGGCGTTCGACGTCACGAGATCGCGGTCATCGGCGAGATTGACCTGCCTGAGTTGCAGGAGGGCTTCGTCGCCGCCCTGTCGATACTCGACCGTGATCGCCCGCGGGGCGGCATGGTACGGCAGGCTCTGCTCGTAGGGATCGGCAGGAAATGGCTTCAAAGGAGGCCGGAATGCGGGCAGTTCCTTGTTCGGAAGACCATGAGGATCCGGCATGGATACCAGCGCGAAGCGCGCATGCGGATCCGGGCTCGATGTTTCCCTGATCGTTGTCGGGGCCGAAGCGAGCTCGTCGAAATCGAGGCCACGTCGCGGCTCGCGCAGAAGGTCGTCGACGTCAGGAGGGAGCGGCGACGGCGTCTCGCCATCGTAGAAGCCCGAGGTCCGCGCGACGGAGTCGGACAGACGCAGATAGCCAATGAACTGCCAGATCGTCTCGGTAAAGCCGCCGGCTTGCATGGCACGATCCTCCCCCGCATCAGGCTCGCATCGGGCGGGAAGATTTCAGGCGCATGTCGCGCAGGGACATGGCGGACCCGGAGCGGAAACCGCGCGGGACGTATGGCCCCGCGCGGTCGCTGATTGTGCCGGTCCTCAGAACGCGTCGTTCGCGTCCCCTCCGACCATTGTCAGGTCGACCGAGTTGAACTGGATGTTGGCCCCCATGACGATCGACTGCGTGAAGGCCTCCTGCGTGAGGCTGGCGGCCGCCGAAGCTGCGCCGATCCCGCTGAAGGTGCCGTCGTCGCCGGTGATCGAGCCGAGATGGGACTCGGCCGAGCCGCCGACGGCCCGCGCGATCATCGTGAAGTCGCCGACGCCGCCCGGGTCGCTCGAGCTCGGATCCCAGCAGGACGTCTCGGCCAGGCCACCCGCCAGACCGCTTGCACTGTAGCTCACGGACGGGTTGTTGAGCGTATCGTTGTCGGCCAGGTTGTTGACCTGATCGAGATTGAAGTTGTTGCCGCTTTCGAGGGTCTGGGTGACCACGTCCGGCATGATGATCGATTCGCTGATATCGTGGATCGTGTCGATATCGATGACATCATTGTCCGATGGCGGAAGGAGGGCCCCCGAGAGGTCAAGATCGACGTTCACGTCGACGTTCACGCAGTTGTTCACGTGATTGTCGACCTGGTTCTCGATGTGGTTGACGTTCTCGTTGAAGTTCAGGTTGCCGTTGGCGTTGAGGTTTCCGTTGCCGTTCAGGTTGAGATTGCCGTTTTCGCTCGAATTGCTGGCGGAGTTCCAGACATCGGTGTCGACGGCCTGAGCTGCATACTGAGCCTGACCCTGTGACTGGCCTTGCCCTTGCCCTTGGCCCTGGCCTTGCCCCTGACCCTGCAGCTGAGCCTGCAGTTCAGCTTGGCCCTGCAATTGGCCCTGCGTCGGATCGTCGTAGCGGCTACGCTGATTGTTGGACTGACCCATGACATGCTCCTGCGCATTCGGGAGACATCGATTGGGTCCGGCTACGCCTCTCTTCTGCGGTGCGCGGCACGGATTTGAGCGATGTCAGTGAGGATGATCGAGCACTGGATATCTTACGCGATACATGGAAGATGGTGCTCAATTTTGAATTTTGAACCGCTTGTTACTGGAGTTTATTTCATTGTTTTTCCTTTCATTATTTTGATTTAAAAATAAATATGTATTTATTGCGTCGCTAAAAGCTTGTAAGGTCTTTTAAATTCGAAAATTGCAATGCATTTCCTGATTAGACACCGCAACATTCGTATTTCAGGACATAAAATCGCATCTAATTCAAATTATTCTTATATTACTGTGTTGTTCTTATGTTTTTTCTCGAAGTTCGTTTTGTCGAACGAGTATTATTTTTCTTTCCTAAGCTCTTTCTACTGTATATAAACAGCCATGAAGGGGCTTATGGGTCAATGTGACGAATCGTTACCCTGCGTTATCGAATCCTTGAATTTTAGTGACCCAGGAGGTGGCCTCGTGACGCTTGCGGCCTTGTGTGCCGGAGATTGGCTATGCCGAATGCCGTCCGCATGCACGACGAACAGGCTGCTTTCCTCTCGCTCGAGGCATTGGTCTGGCGCGGCGCGCCGGTCTGTCCCCATTGCGGGGAAAGCAGCCGGCTCGGCCGGCTGAGCGGGCTCAGCACACCGATCGGCATGTGGAAGTGCTATGCCTGCCGCAAGCCCTTCACTGTCCGGCACGGCACCATCTTCCAGAACAGCCACGTGCCCATGCATGTCTGGCTGCAAGCGCTCTATCTGTTGACGGCGACCGGAGAGCGCGTCAGTTCACAGAGGCTGGGGCAAATTCTCGGAGTGTCCGTCCGGACCGCGTGGCATCTGAAAACGAAAATCAGTGCCGGCCTGGAGTCTGCGAAGGAGCTGCCCGGCTCGTGGCTCGGCGAAAGCGCGATGAAGCGAGTGCTGCGCGAGCCGTTTCCCGACAGCCCTGCGCCGCTCCAGCCCGGACAGGCCGTCTGCAAGGCGCGTTACGAACGCTTCCTTGCGGCGACTGCGGGCGCGGCGCAGCATCTCGACGACACCATTTTCCTGGCGGCTTTGAACAAGCTGCTGAGAAGCCGCGGCGCAGGCGCCGATCCGGCGAGCGAGATGTTGGAGCAACAGCTTGAGTTGAGTCTGTTCGACGAATCCGCAGGAGGCGAGGGCGGCGCCGATGATGAGGGGCTGCGTTGACGATAAGAGTGCTGGCGCGAGCCGCCTTCATCGTCCGCGCGGCGCGGATCATTGCGGCCGGGGACTGCGGCGGAGGCACTGATCGACATGTTCTTCCCAAAGCTTCTGCAGCGCGGGGTCGAGCGATCTGACGGGGGCATCGGGCTCGTCAAGCGCTGTCGAGGGGCGCAGCATCTCAAGAAAAGCAACGGCGCCGCGCGCGCCAGCCGCGAAGGCGGGATCTTCGTGGCTGGTCAGCAGGCAGATTTCCTCCCCGATCAACTCCGGGCCGATGCCTGTGACGGCGTTCAGGACACGAGCCTGAACCGAAGCCAGCGCATGCGAGCGCATCGGCCCGCAATGGCGCTGGGCGATCAATGTAACGAGCGTCGCGAGGAAGCCGATGATCTGCGGATGAAGCCAATCGCCGGCCTGCAAGGTTGCCGTTCCGCCGTGGTCCCGGTGAAGGAACGGATCGATCGCGGCATGGGCCATGCGGCGCGCCCTGCGAATCTTGAGCAATTCGAACATGGCGCCTCCGCTCTGAGCGAAGCCTAAAGGAAACATCCGATGCGCAAGTTCTCCCGAGGACAGGCTGTCTTGCCCCCCCGGCCGGATTTCCGAGCGCTTGAAGCTGCGGCCGCGCGCCCGTCCTCCAGCCGCAGGGTAGCCTTCATGAACCTCGTAGGCGATCTGAATCTCGCCTGGTCGAACAATGAGAGCTTGTTCATCTATGTGCTGATGTGGCTGCTGGGCAGTGACGAAAAGGTCGCGGCGATTGTCTTCGCCACACTCAACACCACGCGCGCGCGGCTGGATCTGGTTCAGCGCCTGGCCAAAATCGCGCTCGCAGACAAGGCCGTGCGTGGCGAGCTCAATGAGATCGTCGAACGGTTTTCGGCGGCGACGCGGATGCGCAATGATCTCAGCCACGCGACCTTCGTTCTCGATGCGCAGGGCGAGATCACGCATACCCAGCACATGAAGGTGGAGGAAAGCCGGGGCAATCTGCGCTTCGGCGTCCGACGGGCCGTCGATGAGGCCAGGCTGGACGAGATTTCCCGCACGATCCGGGAGCTTCATGCTCTCAACCGGCGAATCTGGGATCTGATGCCGATCCTGGAAGTTGCCACGCGGGCCGACAAATAGCCGTCGAGTCGGGGTAGTTGCGGCAATCAACACCGATACGGCGATCAACGCCAACGTCTCGACGCTCGGCAACAGGCCGAGAAGAGCGACGGCGCCGACCGGCAGATCGGCGACTTCGTCGCCGAGGACGCTGCCCCAAGCTGGAGTTGGTCGGAAGCTGACGGCTTCAGCGAGCGGCAAGCACAGTCCAGACGAAGACCGACCTGATCGCCTATGCAGCCGACAGGCGTTGGCCAACGAAGTTGCCGGTATCGTCGTCGGCGGCGTGCCCGCCGCCGCCGGGCGTTCGAGGAAACGTGCCCACAGCCGAGCGTTTTGGAGATCATCGCCGATTTGCCGGCGACAAACTGGCCTCAGTGACGGAATCGGCCCGGCTGCAGATGTACCGGTCGCGTCGGGATCGACGATTTCGACTGGAGCTGCGGTTACTGGCGCGAGCTGTCGGGCGTTGTTCCCGTGGTTCCCGCAGCAGGTTCCTGCGCGAGCTGTTTGGCCAACTCCTGCGCCCCAGTCCGTGTCAGGGCGATGGTGACCGACTCCGTAGTGCCCGGCGCGGTCATCAATTCGAAGCGAACTGCGATGGCGTCCGGCCCTCGGAAGACTTGGAATCCGGCTACCCGAACTGCGGGAATCTCATTGCTTTCAGCCATGGGTTTTCTCCCGTTCCGAAGACGTGACAATCCACCGCTTGCGTCCTCGGAGTCAAAGGCGCTGCTGCGAAGCCAATATCCGGCACAACTCGGCAAGAGCGTCGTAGCGATGCCCGTGCCGAACTCGGCGTAGGCCGGGACCAATGAACTACCTGCGACACCAGCGGCCCACGCAGAGCGCAGACGGGTGTCAATCGCCAGGGCCAGCGCGCCGACGCCGGCCTTCAAAAACAACGAGCCGCCTTCCTTTGCGATGTCGACAGGCATACGGCGTTGCGGCCGAGACGGGGGAATGCAGACGTACCAAGTCGAAGTGGCTAGCGTGAATTGGCAAGACTTTCCTACGAGAGTCGATACCAAATAGGGAGACGAAGGCGGCCGTCGCCGGGCCGTTGTTGGTGCGTGTCGAGATCGCGCGGACTGACAGGGATAAGAGTGAGCGGCGCGATCGAGAGGTGGGCCGTGCCTGTGCAATCTCTTGCTCACTTGGTGGGTCGCCTGCCGGCGCCGCTGCGTAAGGCGTTGCGGCGCGCCATCGGCGGCCAGGGCCATGCCCAGCACTGGACACACACTCTCTGGGCTTGGCACCGGGCCCGGGGTGACAAACGTGTCGACCGCATAGCTCCCGGGCTCGCTGCCCTGATCCGAGACACCTGTGGTTCCGTAAATGGGCTGTCCTGCCTTGAATTCGGGAGCGGGCACCTGCTCTCGGAGGCGCTGGTCTTCTGGCTGGCCGGGGCGACGCGGGTCGCAGCGGTCGACTATTATCCCCTCTTGCGTCTGCATTTCGCGCGCCGCGCCTTCACGTTGGCCGACCGCAGCGCGCTGCTGGCGGCCCTGGCGCCGGCGGCGCCGGCTGCGACCGTTACGGAACGGATCGCCCGCCTCGATCAACTCGGCCGTTGGACTCTGGAGTCGCTTTCAGAGCTGGGGATCGACTATGTTGCCCCGGCTGATTTTTCCCGGGCGACGGAATTTGCCGGCGCCTTCGACCTCATCCACTCCGCCTCCGTGCTTGAGCATCTTCCGCTCGCTGACAGCAGGGCCATCGTCGCCAACACGCAGGCCGCATTGCGCCCCGGTGGCGTTGCCCTACATGCCATCCATCTTGAGGACCATCTCGATTTCCGGCACAATCCGCTTGCCTTTCTCGCTGCGGACACGGACTGGCGGGAGGGAGACGCTGATGCGCGCGGCAATCGTCTGCGCGCGTCAGACTGGTTGAGCATCTTCCGATCACTGCCAGCTGCGCAGGTTGAGATTCTGTGGGAGGTCGTGCGAGAAGACGCTCCGCTGCCGCGCATCCTCGATCCTGTATTCGCAGGCTACGCCGAACGCGATCTGCGTATAGGTGGCATCGTGCTCTCGGTGCGCTCTGGCGACTAGGCCGCCGAGCGGTGCGCGGGCCATCCTCGCCCAGCTCCCCACGCAGTGATCTACAACCCAACGACCGATAAGCTACAGATCATGTCGCTGTCGCGGCCCGCAGCCCTCAACGTCAAGCGGTCCCAGGTCACCGCAGAGCGAGGCGGGTCGAGCCAACTCACCGGGGACAGCATTATCACCCGCGTAACCGGCTACTGTTCTGTCAGCTCATCGTTCCAGGGTGGCAGCACTTTTGCCAGCGGCGTTCTCACATTCGGCGCTGGCGATGCCGGCTTGTGGGATTTGTCGGCCCATGCTCGGAAATCATTTAGCAATGCGCCGGGTCGCGGATGGCGGCACCTATCCCGTCGACGCGGTTGCCATGGTTGCCAACAGCGATGCGGTCCAGGCACATGTGAATGGCGACTTCGCCACCTGCGCGGTTGTGAAGGACGAGATCGAGGCTGGCACAATCACGACCATGGCCGAGGTCGATGCGGCTTTCGCCGATTTACTTCCGGACAAATGAGAAGCATCATTTTGCTCAAAGCCTCAGAAAGGGCCGGGAGCGATGCAAACAAATGCTAAGCCGCAATCGTAGCCTCGACGGCCTGAGAGGCTTTGCGGTAATTCTCACATTCTTGGTCCACTTTTGTGGGACCTATATGGCGACTTTTCGGGGTGGAAACCCAAACGTTGTTCGTTTTGCCGAGTGGGAGAAGGCGCCGGACCGGCTGCTGTATTGGCTTTTTCATTCCCATCATGGCGTCTATATCTTCTTTATGCTCAGCGGCTTTCTCATCTGCCGCATCGCGCTTAAGAAGCCCTTCCGGTATGGCGCATTCGTCGGCAAGCGAATGGTGCGGGTTTACCCCGCATTCCTGCTGTCATTGATCGTTTGCGCTGCGCTGGGGCCGTTTCTTCATATCCCGCCTGCGACGTGGCAAACAGTGGGCATGAACCTTCTGTTTCTGAACGGGGTGCCATCACTGGCCGTCGCCGGAATTGTCTTTAACAACGTCACTTGGTCTCTTTTCTACGAGATGTCTTTCTATCTCGTTTTCCCCTTGGTCATTATGGCGGCGCGCTGGGCCAGCGTTCCCGTTCTGCCAGCCATTATATTCGCCGGCCTGGCCGCGTCATACTTGCCTGCGGTTGCCGGATTTTACTCCGAATTTTTCCTGTTCCTGTTTGCCGGGGCGCTAATCGCAACCCTTAGCCAAACGGCCGTAAGGGCCGTCGTCGAGGCTTTCCCCGACTACACGGTCATCACCCTCTATCTGATCATAACCAGCTTCTTTACCTTCGGCTTGTTGACGACATCTCAGTTTGTTTGGGCCTTCGCTGGGTGCGGATCGGTTATTCTCTGCAAAGCGATTGATGGGCAAAGCGCGTTGGCTCGGACCTTGGCCTGGAAACCCCTGTCCGAACTCGGCCGCATCTCCTACTCCTTCTATTTGCTCCATTCGGTCGCTATCAGTCTCGTCTTCAACTGGTGGTGGGTACTGTACATCCAGCGGTTAGGTCCGGCGGTGAATGCTGCTTATTTGGGCGCGATGGCTTTCGTGGGCTCTACGATCTTTGCCTGGATCTCCTACCAACTGGCGGAACGATTCTATTTCAAAGCTCATGCTCCGGTCGACGTTAGAGCGGCCGAGTCGGCTTAGCTCTCAACCAGCGACAGCGTAAGCAAAGAGGTCGGTGGTGCCGGACCAACTTGGCGTGCCGAAATTGAGGCAAGGATCGCCCCGATTGAGCGATTTTTGGCTAGCGGCTGATTACGAGCGGCATCGAGACGACAACGGCTACTGCGAACACGATCGCGGTCCGCAACCACACCGCTGAATTTCGGGCACTGAACAGCATCGTCTCGGCCTCGCATTCCGTGGTCTGACCTAACGGAACATAGCCCGCCGCAGCCGGCAAGCCGGCTGATCTAAACCCGCCCGCCTCCGGGCGGCTTTTCCACATCCGGAGAATTCCATGGACACGACCGCCATTCCGTGGGCGCTGGTCGCGCTCGGCTATTCGCTTGTCGTCGACGGCAAGCCAGGACAGAAGACGAAGGCTGCCGTCCAGGCGTTCCAGGTCTCGCATGGCCTGCATGTTGACGGCATCGATGGGTCGAGGACCGAGGCGAAACTGAGGGCGGCAGTTTCCGATAAACCGCAATTGCAACCAGTCGGCATCGATCGCGCGAAGTTCTTCGCCTTCCTGCGCTCAGGCAAGGCGCCAACCGTGCGCCTCTGGGAACGGGCTGTCCGGGGTAGCCGGACGCCGTAGGGCAGGGCACCCTCGATCGCGAAAGGCCGGCTCGGATTCGGGCCGGCTTTTTTGTTGCTTCGGCTTGAGTTTCTGTCCTGGTTTCTGTCCGGCATTGAAAAGGGGCCTTTCGGCCCCGTTCTCAACTACTTGATATTTCTCGGGAATTTTGGTCGGAGTGGCAGGATTTGAACCTGCGACCCCCTCGTCCCGAACGAGGTGCTCTACCAGGCTGAGCCACACTCCGATTAACTGGTGGCCGGCTTATAGCCAGCACGCGGGCGCGGCGCAACAGCTCGTTTGCAGGTTGGGGATGATTTCTTGCGAAGGTCCCCAATGCCCGTAGCGAGGCGGTTGCGCATGACGACGACGCGTTCTAGAAGGCGCGACGCGTTGGGGCGTCGCCAAGTGGTAAGGCAGCGGTTTTTGGTACCGCCATTCGGAGGTTCGAATCCTCCCGCCCCAGCCAGCTTCCCTGGACGATGACATCTTTCATTTTGGGACGGCCGGCGAGATGGGCGGTCGCGAGCTCAAGGCTGCGGCCAGAAGTCGGCCCAGGACGACAATGAACAGGTCCGGGCGTTCGGGATATTCCTGCGGGTCGAATGCCAGGCACAGCACCACAGGCTGCTGATGAGGTGCTTTGATCGGCCAGAAATCGAAGCGCGAGGCGTCGAAAGGGTACAATCCCGCTCGCATAAACCGGCCTTGATCGAGCGATGATTGCGCTGCGGCCAAGTCGGTCGCGCTGGCGGCTATGGGCCCCAGAGACGAGATGATTTCAAGCCGCCCGTCTCCGGGCGTCATCACCGCCACCGAGACGTGGAACATCTCTTCAAGCGCCGCCGCGGCTCTATTGGCCATGTCTCGAGGGTGGCTCGCTTCGGATACGGCGGAGCTGAAGGCCTGCAAAGCTTGTTCCTGCCGGAGCCGCACATTGATGGCCGTTTGCCGTCGGGCCGCCAACGACGCCAGGCCGCTCGCCATACCGCCGACGACGAGAAGCAATCCGATCGCCCAGATGTTGCCGGGATCGTTGACCTGGAACGAGAAACGCGGCGCGGTGAAGAAGAAATTATAAGCCGATGCGCCTGCCACAGCGGCGAGCATCGAGGGGCCAAAACCAAATATGATGGCAACCACGATGACGGGCAGCACGTAGACAAGCGAAAGGTTTGGAACCGACGCCACGCTTTCCAGGGCGGATGCAATCACCGTCGCCAAGGCCGTGAAAGCCAGAGCGGCGAGATAGCCGGCCGCGACCGGAAAATCGGACCGACCCCGATACGCTGCACCGGCGATGGGATCGACGGGGAGCGTATTTGCATCCTGCATGCCTTCCGGGTTCGCCATGGCAAGCCTCCCACGATGACGGGCTGCCGCTGGCGGCCGCCACCGAGCCCGCGCTCTTGGATTTAGGATGGGGCGCATAGAGTTTCCATGTGAGAAAGCCTTATCGGAAATAGGAATTCGGTTGAGCAGGTCCGGTGGTTGCCACCATCGGCGAGAATGCTGGGACGGCCTGTCAGGGCAGGCTCGAAACGCCCGAGATCCGTCCGTCGGCGTATCGGACCGGGCCGGGATCAGCGGCGACGCCGACATGTGCAACCCCGGGTCGATTGACTCCGTCGCTTGGTTTGTTCTTCTAATGTTCTCTTTTCGAGGATGAGAGCAATGACAGCCGAGCCGCTTGGCGAGCCGCCGGAAGCCGACGAATTCGAATGGGAGATCGTCGAGCTCGTCGACGAGTATGGAACCGAGCGGGCCGCTTTGCGGGCGACATACCAGATGTTGAAAGCGGTCCTCGCCGATGCCGATCGCGCGGTTTCGCGAGGCTTCGTGCGCGGCCTGTTCTCTCAGGGAGCGCGGCCGGCCCGCAATGCGGATGACCTGGCGAAAGGGCGAGGGGGCGCACAAAGACCACAGCCGGACCCACCCGCTTCGGGTTGAAATCCAGCTTCGTGCCGGCGGCCACGGCGATCCGTCGCGGGGCGGCGTATTGTCCTTAGGGACAGGTGTCGGACCTGTGGGATGATAGTAATCGTCTGGTCAGCGAGAATTTCCCGGTGATGACGATTGAAGTCGTGGTCCGCACAGGCCACGATACCATGCTGGACGCGCGCGTGGCCGTATATATGCGCATGGCCCGAGAAGACATTCAGATTTCGGCGGTGGCAGTGGTCGATCGAGTGCCGCCGACAAGCAAATGAGCGTCACTGCGGCGCGAAACCCAGATGGCGTTTCGGAGCTGTTGCGAGGTCATGCCATGCATCTGCGAATTGTGTTCGTCAGCGTCATCGTCAGTGGGCTCGCCTCCCAGGCGCTCGCGCAGACGGCCGCGCCGCCGCCACAACCTCAAGCGCCCGCCGCAACGCAGGCGGTGCAGAGCGAGCAGCCTCTCTCCGCCGCCGAGCTCGATGCGCTGGTCGCGCCGATCGCGCTCTATCCGGACAACCTGCTGGCGCAAGTGCTGATGGCTTCGACCTATCCGCTCGAGGTGGTGCAGGCGGATCGATGGGTCGCGGGCAGCAAGAAGCTCAAGGGCGACCAGCTCAAGGCCGCAACCGACAAGCAGCCCTGGGATCCCAGCGTAAAGTCGTTGGTTGCAACGCCCTCCGTGCTGGCGATGATGAGCAAGAATCTCGACTGGACACAAAAGCTCGGCGACGCGGTCCTGGCGCAGCAGCCGGATGTGATGGACGGCGTCCAGCGGATGCGGACGCGCGCATACGATGCCAAGAAGCTGTCGTCCGGCTCCCAGCAGAAGGTGACGGTCCAGCCGGCCACCGGCAGCAGCAAGCAGACGATCGTGATCGAGCCGACCAATCCGGACACGGTCTATGTGCCCTATTACGATCCTGCCGTGGTCTACGGCACCTGGCCCTATCCCGCATACCCACCCTATTATTTCCCTGCGCCGGGCTATATCGCCACCGGCGTCCTCGCGACGGGCCTCGCCTTCGGCACCGCTTACGCGCTGGGGCGCTGGGCCTCGGGCGGATACTGGGGCGGAAACGTCAACTGGGTCGGCGGGGGCATCAATATCGACCGCAATCGGGTGACGCATTGGGAGCACAATCCGCAGCATCGCCACGGCGTGCAGTATCGCAATGATGCGGTCAGGCAGAAATTCTCGAACAGCAATATCCGCGCCGGGGCCGAAGGCCGGATGGACTTCCGCGGACGCAGCGGCGAGCAGGTTCTCCGCCCCGAAGGCGGGCGCGGCGGGGTGGGAGCTGGTGCCGGCGCGAGACCGGGGGATCGTCCCGGAGCAGGTGCCAGACCTGACCGTCCAGGCGGCGATCGGGTCGCGGCAGGCAATCGGCCAGCCGGTGGGGACCGGGCGACACGCCCCGGCGGCGGGCGCCAGAACGCGGACCGTGGCCGGGGCTCGGCACCGCCGCGGGCGAACACTCAGCCGCGTCGTCCTCAATCCGGAGCAGGGCGTCCGGGACCGGCGCGCGAAAGCGCCTTTAGCAACATGCAGCCGGGTAGGGCCGCGAGCCTTCAATCCCAGCGCGGACGCGCCAGCATGGCGCGCATGCCCGCAGGTGGCGGCCGAGCGATGCATGCGGGCGGGGCGCGCATGGGAGGCGGAGGATTTGGCGGCGGCGGGCGCGTGGGCGGTGGCGGGCGAATGGGCGGCGGCGGTGGTCGCGGAGGTGGTGGCGGGCGCCGTTCCGACATCCAGCTCAAGAACCACGTCGTGCTTCTGGGCGTGATGGAGAACGGGCTCGGCTTCTACCGTTTCGCCTATAACGGCTCCCGCACCACCTATGTCGGCGTGATCGCGCAGGAGGTGCAGGGTGTCGTGCCCGCGGCGGTGCATCGCGGCGCGGATGGCTATCTGCGGGTCGACTACCGCCAGATCGGGGTTCCCTTCCAAACCTTCGACCATTGGAGGGCCTCGGGCTCGCGGGTTCCTGCCGGGAAGCTCTGAAAATGAAATGGCGTCGTCATCTGCTGGTGCGTTTCGCAACTGAGGGTGCAGTTCCATGATCATCACATGGCCAGCGGCGCATCTGCTCGTTCGCCTGCTTTGCGCGATTGCGGTGAGCGTCTGTGCCGCCTCGACGGCCGCGCGCGCCCAGGAATTGTTCCAGACTCCGGAGGAGGCTGCGGCGGCGCTTGTCGCCGCGGCGCGCGAGGGAAGCTCCACGCGCTTGTACTCGGTCTTCGGGATGTCCGGGCGGGACATCCTGTTCTCGGGCGATGCGGTGCGCGATGCCGACAGCCGCAAGCGCTTCATCGCGGCCTATGATGCCCGGCATTCGATCGTCGAAACGGGCCGGACCGCCACGTTGCTGGTCGGGGAGGACGCATTCCCGTTTCCGATCCCCATCGTTCGTTCACGCGGCGGCTGGAAATTCCTCGTCGAGGCTGGACGCCGCGAACTCCTGGCCCGCCGCATCGGCAAGAACGAACTGGATGCCATTCAGACAAGCCTGGCGATCCTCGACGCGCAGTTCGAGTACGCCGCAAAGGGGCATGATGGCCGAAATCCGGGAATCTACGCGCAGAGAATCGTCAGCCAACCAGAGAAGCACGACGGCCTGTATTGGCCGACCGGGCCGGGCGAGGAACAGAGCCCTCTCGGCGAACTCGCCGCCCAGGCCGCAACTGAAGGCTACAAGGCAAGCGACACGCCGCAGCCCTATCACGGCTACTACTTCAAGATTCTCAGGAGGCAGGGACCGGCTGCCGCCGGCGGCGCGGTCGACTATGTCGCAGGCGGCAATATGATCGGCGGTTTCGCCGTTCTCGCTTATCCCGCAACCTACGCAAGATCGGGAATCACGAGCTTCCTCGTCAACCACGCAGGCACTGTCTATCAAAAGGACCTTGGCCCCAATACGCGTGTCATCGCGTCGCGCATGAACAGCTTCAATCCCGATCACGGTTGGGAGAAAGTCACACCGGAGAAGACGCAATAGCGGAGCGGACGGCCCCACGGCACGTGCGAGGCTGAACGGCGGTTCCGCAGGCGCCGACGACAGCTCGGGATGGTGGGGGCGATGAAGCGCTGGTTGCCGATTGCGGAGGGGCTGCTTCCCTACAGGTGGGAATGGCTGCGCTTCGATGTCACCGCTGGGCTGGCGATCGCCGCCGTCGCCATTCCCAGCGCCGTCGCCTACCCTGCCATCGCGGGGCTTCCGGTCGAGGTCGGGTTCTACGCCAGCATTCTGTCTCTCGTCGGCTATGGTCTTCTCGGCCCGTCGCGCAAGCTGATCGTCGGGCCGGACGCCGCGACGATGACGGTTCTCGCAGCCACGCTCGCCACCCTGCCTCTCGGCGATCCGCCGGATCGCGTCGCTGCAGCGAGCGCGCTGGCGCTGATCGCCGGGGTATTTTGCATCCTGGCCAGCGTGCTCAAGCTCGGCGTCGTGGCGTCCTTTCTGTCCCGGCCGATCCTGATCGGTTTCATCAGCGGCATTTCGATATCGATCCTCATTGGGCAGATCGGGCGGCTGACCGGCGTGCGTATCGAGTCCGACGGTCTGGTGATGCCGCTGCTCGAGATCATCCGGAAGGCCTCGCAGATCCATTGGCTTACGGTCTGGTTCGGTGCAGCCATGTTCGCGCTCCTCGTCATACTGGCCCGCCTCCGCTTCCCCGTTCCGGGGCCGCTGGTCGTGGTCGTGCTGGCGGTGCTGGCGTCGGCTGCCTTCGGCTTTGATGATCGGGGCATGAAGGTCATCGGCAGCCTTCCGGGCGGCCTGCCGAAATGGGCCCTCCCGAACATCGCCCATTTGCCTATGACGGACCTTGTGCTCGGTGGCGCGGCGATCTGGCTGGTCAGCGTCAGCTCCGGTCTCGTCGGAGCGCGCAGCTTCGGGGCAAAGGACGGCTTCAAGGTCGATGCGGACCGGGAGTTGACCGGGCTGGGTGCAGCCAACATCTGTTCCGGCCTGTTCACCGGCTTCCCCATTACGGTCTCGGATTCGCGAACCGCTATCAATCTGGCGGCAGGCGGCCGGTCGCAGCTGGCGGGCCTGATCTCCGCTGCCGCTCTGGCCGTTCTGCTCATCTATCTGAACGATGTGCTGCGCGTCCTGCCCCATGCGGCGCTCGGGGCGATCCTCGCCTTCGCGGCGTTGAGTCTGATCGATCTCAAGGGGCTGCGGGAAACCTGGCGGATCAGCCGCCTGGAGTTCGGATTTGCCCTCATCAGCATGTGGGGCGCCATCAGCCTGGGCGTGCTCAGCGGCGTGGTCATCGCGATTGCCGGCACGCTCCTCTACGTCCTGCTGAAGGAAATGCGCCCGCGCGACGCCTTGCTCGGACTCGTTGCCGGCCGACCAGGCTTCTACAAGATGCACCGGACGGACAACGCGGCACCACCGCCGGGGATGGTGCTGTTCATGATCCAGGGCAGCATCCTGTTCTTCAACGCCGACTACGTCCGGTCCCGGCTCGAAAGCGTCGCGAAGGAGGCCCCGCCCGGTACATCCTGGTTCGTGCTGGATGCGAGCGCCGTCGCGCAGATCGACATGACGGCGGCCACCATGTTGCTGCAATGGCGGGCGGAGCTGGCGGCGATGGGGCTGACATTCGCCATCGCGGAGCTGCACAAGGAGCCGCGGGAGATTCTGGAGCGAGCCGGCCTCTTCGAGGGGCCGCATGCGACGACGATCTTCGAAGATCTCGAAGACGCGGTCCGGATGCTCGGCGAGACGATGTCCCGATAGTCGCCTAGCCGGGACGGCCGGCGTGACGGTATTCGCGGATCAGGATGTCGCAGCTGACGATCAGCACCCAGATCGGAAAGACCAGGAAGGTCCAGTCGACGAGGTGGCTGCCCACGAGGATGACCGTCGCAGCGGCATAGCCGGCGAACGCCGTCCATCGTCCCGTGATCCCGGTGCGGAGCACGATGGTCGAGGCCGTGATCAGGAAGACGCTCGATACCTTCATCGCGTAGATGCTGGCGAGATTGTAGGCGAAGGACCTCGCCAGGGTGAACGTCACCGAGCCGGCAAGTTCGCCCGGCCTGGCTGCGTGCGTGAGCAGGATCGCGCCGATGGCGGAGGCCGCGACGAACAGCATGCCGATGAAGAGAAACCCGCTGCCGAGAAACACCGTCGCGAACAGGCTGTTCTCGCGATCCCCCAATCGATCGCGCAGCACGCCCATGAACCAGAGGAAGGCGATGCCCGCGAAGGGGATCAGGTTCAATGCCAGCGCCACCTTCCAGGATTGGGTGCCCACCCAATCGCCGGGATCCTGCGGATGGAGGCGCAAGGTCTGGAGCACCAGCACCAGCGCAGAGAGGAGCAGTACCGAAAACAGAATACCGGCTACACCGGCCGCCTTCGGCGTCTTGAGGCCATCCGGCGCTTGGTGAGGAGGCGGCACGTTGCGATCCTCGTTTCGGAAGCCTGCGCGGATATCCCGAGCTTGACGGGCCGGTCGGCACCAGCTCCAGAGACAACTTTCAGGGATTGTCGACCCGGAGCTGGCCGAGCCGCTCGGCGCAGGTCACGAGCTCGACGACGGAGCGGACCTGCATCTTCTCCATGACCTTGTGGCGATGGGCTTTGATGGTCCGCTCGGTCGTTCCGAGCTTGAAGGCGATCTGCTTGTTCATCTTGCCGCGAACGACCAGATCGAAGACCTCCCGCTCGCGCCTGGTCAGCTGCCGAAGCCGGGTCAAGCCGACCCGCACCCTGCTTTCCTGCTCGCTGACGAGACGATGGCGGCAGATTGCGCGGCCGATGGCGTCGATGAATTCGTCGGGCTCGACGGGCGTCGTGAAGAAGTCCTCGGCTCCCGCCTTGATCGCCCGGATGCCAAGGCGGACATCCTCCTGATCGGTCACGAAGATCACGGGCAGATTCAGGCCGGCCTTGCAGAACAGGTCCACCACATCGGGGATCGACTGATCCGGCCCCCGCGTATCAATGACGACGCAGCTTGCGCTTTCGATATCCGGGCGATGATTCAAGATTTCGTCAGTGCTGAGATAAGCCCTGGTTTCATACCCGGAAGCGCGAAGCATCCGATCGATACCGGCCCGAGATGCCGCGTCGCTATCGACGATGTGCACAAGAGCTGACATGGACAATCCTCAGTCTCTCCGTAGACAGCCGGGGCTTCCGGCACGCGGCGCGCGGCACGTGGGTTCAAGGCGTCTTCAGCGCCTCCGATGTGCAGCGCCGATACCTGATCGCGGTGCCCCCTTCGGGCGCGCTGTAGCGGTAGAGGCCGCCATCCTGACCCAGGGCGAGCACGGCCCGCGCGGCATCGGTCGCGATCGTCGTGGTGCAACTGAGATGAAGGACCCGCCGCTCACCCTGCAGGTTGACGCGAGCGATCCTGCAGGTCGCGAGCGGAGTGGACAGCCGCTCGCCCCGAATGACGAACGCGGAGGCAAAGGCGTTGGCCGGGCGCTTGAAGCCCAGCGCCTTCCCCGCTGCGGCGAAGACATTGGCGCAGATCTGCCCTTCTTCGAGCCAGGCACCCTGGAGGTCCGTCGTCTGTGCCCCTGCGCCCTGTGCGCCGAGCGCTGCAAAGCCGACGACGACAGCGAGCAAATACGGTCGGAAAGCCATGGCGATCATCGACCTCCAGTAGTGAGCCTGTCCGAGACACAAACGGCACAGATCGCGACGCTCGTGTCGGGGCAACAAAGCCGCAGAAGCGTGATGGCGGCCGCCGAGGCGACGGCATTCCGCCTGCAGCTGCACCGCATGCTCCGCTTCCTCTTTGACAAGAAGAGAAAGCTGCGAACGAAATCCGGGGTAGTAGGTTACGGTTGGCTACGGTCCCCGCCGGTTCCGCCTTTTCCCGCATTCGAGAGAGCACCGAATGTTCGTTCGGTCTCGGCCAGGAACCGGTTTGGCACGGGGAAGCCGGCCTCGATGGCGCCGCGGATCAGAATGGCGCGATCTCTCGCATTGAAGTTGCGGCTGTTGAGCTCGTCATCGAACTTGTCGAAGAAACCCGGTCTCAGCCGCAGGAATTCGGCGCGGGATTGCGCCGCTTCGGCCTGTAATCCCTGGCGCGCGAATATCAGCGCCGCGACGAAGTGGTATATCGAAAACCGACGCAGGTTTGCGCGGCGGATCAGATCGGCGGCGCGCGCATTGTCGCCTTGCATATAGGCGGCCAAGGCCAGGAGCCCGACATAGTAGTCGGAGTTGCCGGGGTTCTTTGCCATCGCCTCTTCGAGCAAGGATGCACCTTGCTGCCAGTCTCCGGCCTGGGCCACCCGGCTGCCGTACTCGCCGAGCAGCTCGGTATCGTTCGGGTTGAGCGCGCGCGCCTGGGCGCCGACCCGCAGCGCCTCGCTGGCGTCTCTACTGAAATAAAGGACGGTCATCAGCGCCTGGAGCGCGCGAATATTCTCCGGATCAAGGTGAACGGCGCGCTCTGCGGCGGCTCTCGCCCGCTCCAAGGGCGGCGGCGAGCCTAGCCGCCGGTTCAACTCGAAACGATCCTCGTCGAGATAGAGGTAGGACAGCATCGCCCAGCCGGTCGAAAAATCGGGATAGCGCGCCGTGACACTCTCCAGGCATGCGCGCGTCGCGGCATGCTCGGTCTGATCGAGCACGGTGCGGTAGCGATAGAACCGATAAGTGCACTGATAGGTTTCGAGGTTCTGGACGTCTCCCGATCGCGCCGGCCGCGGGGGGGCGCTGAAAATGATCCCATAGGGCTGGGCGATCGCCGTCGCGACCTTCGAGGCTATCGTCGTTTCCACGGCGACGATGTCGGCGGCGTTCGGATCGGCGTCATAGGTTCCCGACCAGACGATGGCGGAACTCTCGCCATCCAGGACGCGGGTCGTCACCCGCAGCTTGCCGTCGGAAAGACGGATGCCGCCTTCGAGAATGTACCGGTTGCCGAATTGGCTCGTGATCTCCGAGGCCGAGGCGCTGGGCGATACGGCGGCAGACGTTTCCCGGCCGAAAACCGTCAGCTCCTTGAACCGCGAGAGCTGCGTCAGCAATTCTTCGCCGAGACCAGCGATGTAGACGTTGACTTCCGGCTGCCCAGACAAGTTCGAGAACGGCCTGACGATCAGGGAAGGGCCACGCGGTGGCGGCTGCTCCCAGCTGGCGGGCGCCGGCGCTGGCGGGGCGGCCAACCAGGGTAGCGGGACGGCAAGGCACAGCGCTGCCACAACGATGGCCCAGGCGAACCAGCGGCTTCCCCACCACGGTGCATCCGCTCCCGCCAGATCCTGCCTCTCCGGAGCAGCGGTGCGGGCGGGATCAACGATGTGGGTCGGCGGCGCCTCGCGCCGATGGAAGCGCGGCACGTAGCCGCCCTTGGGAATCTCGATCAGAATGGGGTCCGAGCTCCCGGACAGCAGATAGTAGCGCTCCAGCGCACGCCGGAGCCGCCCGGCTTCGATGCGAACAACCGGATCGTTCTGGATATCGAAATTTGCGTCGCGGCCGAAGACTTCGACTGCGACGGAATAAGCTTTGATCCGGTCCGCGTGGCCGGCGAGGGTCTGGCTGATCACATAGATCAAGAACTGTCGCACGCGCTCGGGAACGTTGAATTCAGTGCTGGCGAGAATCTTATCCAATTGAGCGTGAATTTCATCGCTCTGAAGCTTGTCTTCAGGGCGGTCTTCCAAATTACCGTTTTCGAAAAGCCGGTTATTATCCATGGAACCGGCTCCCCCAAGCCAGAAAACCACGTGAAAACTTCAGGGCTAGGCCGCGCTTTCGGTGTAAACTACGGTTATTTACTCCCAATCCAGTCGAGCGACCACATAAATATTCGCTTTCGCAGGGGGCGCGCTCCAATGGAACCGGGCGTTCTGGCTGCCGTTCGGCTGCTGCCGAAGCACAAGAAGGCGATCGAGGAGCTGGTGTTGAGGAGTCAGAACTTCCGGTCGCTATGCGTGGATCTGGCCGACGCAGAACAGGCGCTCCGGCGTTGGGAGGCCTCCGACGCTCCCGGAACGGCTGCGCGATGCGTCGAGTATCGGCATCTGATCGACGGCCTCGAATCCGAACTTCGGCAGTCGATCGGCGAATGGCAGGCCCGGTCCGAAGGGGCGATCAAGCATAAAGAACGGTGACTTCAACCCGGGGTGGAGAGTGACGATGTCAAAGCGTGCATACCTGGCTCTGGCGATCTCGTTGGCCTTGGGCGCGGCCGCCTGCGCACCCACGGTCACCAGCACGACCATCATGGTGGCCGGCGTCGGACCGGTCGAGATCGAACGGATCAATGTCGAAGTCGCGGGAGTCGACCCCAATGCGCGCATCGTGACCGTGCGCCAAGGGCGCTTCGTCTGGGATGTCGCCGTTCCCGACGTGTTTGGCGATCTGCAGGGGCTTCGCGTCGGCGACAGGCTGGAGATCCAGCGGGCCGAAGGCGTGATCCTCGGCGCCAGGCGCGCAAGGAAGGGAGTCCGGCCGGGCATCGTCTATACCGATACGGTCGGTGCGCCATCCTTCAACAATCTGCCCGACAAGTTCGTGACACGATCGCTGACGCTGACAGCCCGTTTCGAGAGGTTCGACCCGGCTACGGGCGTCGTGGACTTCGTCGGACCGGCAGGGCCGCGCAGCCTCACCGTGGCCGATCCCGTGATCAAGGACGATCTCCGGCGCATGCGTCGCGGCGACATGATCGACCTGACCTTCGCCGAGGCCGTCTACATCCAGAAGTACTGAATTCGCCGGCTCAAACCCGCGTCGAGGACGCTGGTTGCGATCGATGAAGGAGATGCGAACGATGTCGCCCGCAAATCAAAATCCGAACGCAGCGACGCTCGGCGACGAGAGTTTCATGTCGGCCGACGATCTCCGGTCTTATATGACCGATCTCGAAATGGCGCGGGCGTCCAAGCTGGCCGGCGCCATGAACAAGGCCGAGGACGCGCAACGCAAGCTTGCCGCGACGTTGAGCGAGGAAATTGCCGTCACGCCGGAGAAGATCGAGGAAATCAAGCAAAGCCTCGCAACCAAGACCCGCGCCGCGGCCAGCCGGGGCGAGACCGAGGTCCTCGTCATGCGCTTCCCGAGCCAGCTTTGCACGGACCGGGGGCGCGCCATCAACAATGCGGAAGCCGACTGGCCGAGCTCGCTGACCGGCCGCCCTCGGCAGGCCTATGAATTCTGGAAGGAGCATCTCCAGCCCGCGAAGTACAAGCTTCGCGCCATGATCATCGACTGGCCGGGCGGGCTGCCTGGCGATGTCGCGTTCTTCCTGAGCTGGTCCTAACGGAGAGGGCGCCGGCGATGAAAGCTAAGAGTAGCGAGCCCCTGAAACGAAAACCCTATGAGCAGAAGCTGCGCGATCTTCACGCGGAGCTGGTCAATCTCCAGGAGTGGGCGAAGCATGCGGGCGCAAAGGTCTGCATCGTCTTCGAAGGGCGGGACGGCGCTGGCAAGGGCGGCGCCATCAAGGCGATTACGGAGCGCGTCAGCCCCCGCGTTTTCCGGGTGATTGCGCTGCCGCCGCCGACGGAGCGCGAGAAGTCGCAAATGTATGTGCAGCGCTATCTGCCGCATTTGCCGGCGGCGGGCGAAATCGTGATCTTCGATCGCAGCTGGTACAACCGGGCCGGCGTCGAGCGGGTGATGGGCTTCTGCACGGAGGAGCAGGCGAAGAGCTTTCTTCAGGACGTGGCGGGCGTCGAAAAGGCGATCGTCGATTCCGGCACCATCCTTCTGAAATACTGGCTGGAAGTCAGCCAGGAGGAACAGACGCGCCGGATGGAGGAGCGCATCCACGATCCGCGGAAGATCTGGAAGCTGTCGCCCATGGACCTGAGATCATATTCGCGCTGGTACGATTATTCGCGCGCCCGCGACGAGATGTTTCGCGCCAGCGATACGACCTGGGCGCCATGGTATGCGGTCCACTCCGACGACAAGCGCCAGGCGCGGCTCAACATCATCTCCCACATCCTCCGCTCGGTTCCTTACAAGGCGCCGTCCCGGGAGAAGATCAAGCTGCCGAAACGGCAGAAGGCCGATGGCTACGAGGAAGCCGAGTTCGCACGGAACTGGATCGGCTGATTGAGACTGGAGCGCGTTTATGGCAGCCGAACTTCATCCCCTGGCGCCGCGCCATCTGCCGGCCTTCATCACTACGCCGGGAGAGACGGACGTTCTCATGGTCGTTGCGGCCGTGATCCTGCTTCTGGCGGTGCTGGGCGTCGGCCTGATCTTCCTTCGGCTGCACACCTTGCCGGAGCGCATGGCGCATAAATCCCAGAAGCTCCAGTTCGAGATCGTTGCGGTGCTCGGCTTGCTCGCGCTCTTCACCCATGTGCATCTGTTCTGGGTCGCCGGGCTGTTGCTCGCCTTGATCGACATTCCCGATTTCACCGGGCTGTTCGGCAGAATGGCGCATGCGCTCGAACGCATCGCGGGGATTGCGCCGAGGCGGGCGTCCGTCGCCGAGGACACCGCGGCAGGGGAGCCCACGGCGGGATCCGGCGCGGGTGATCACACCGCGCTCCAAAAGCGGGAGAGCAGCCATGCTTGAGCTTCTGTTCTGCTCCCTGCTGACGCTCCTGCCGGATTACCTCTATCGGCGATACGGGCAGGGAAAGCGGTTCGGCAAGGAAATCACCTTCTATTCGGTGTGGTTCGAGTTGCGATGGGGCATCATCTCTTGCCTCATGCTGACGATCGGTCTGATCACGGTGATCTTCTACAATCACCCGTCGACGACGAATGCGGCCGTGCTGTTCCGTACCGTCCCGCTCATTTCGGAGACCACCGGGCGCGTCGCGCAGGTCTATCTCGGCGTCAGCGGCCCGGTCACAAAGGGCAGCCCGATCTTTCGCCTCGACAGCTCCAAGGAGGAGGCGGCGGTTGAGACGGCCCGGCGCAAGATCGCGGAAATCGAGGCTTCCATCGTTGTCGCAAAGGCCGATCTTCTCACGGATGAGAACCGAATTCTCGAAGCCGGGAGCGCCCACAAGCAAGCCCTCGACGAGCTCGAGACGAAGCAGGAGCTGCAGCGCCGCAACGACGATATCGTCGCCCGCCGCGAGATCGAGAGGCTCGAAAATCTGGTGGCAGGGCGCGAAGCGGCCCTGGCGGTGGCCGTCTCTGCAAAATCCTCAGCCGAAACCCGCATTTCGACTTTGCTGCCGGCAGAGAAGGCAAGCGCGCAGGCTGCGCTCGCGCAGGCGCAGACCGATCTCGACAAGACCGTCGTGCGCGCCGGCGTCACCGGCCGGGTCGAGCAGTTCACGCTGCGCGTCGGCGACATCGTCACGCCCATCATGCGGCCGGCCGGCGTCCTGATCCCCGAGGAAGCCGGTCGGAATATTCTGCAGGCGGGTTTCTCGCAGGTCGAGGGACAGGTGATGCAGGTCGGCATGGTCGCCGAGGTGACTTGCCTGTCCAAGCCCTGGGTCATCATTCCGATGGTGGTGACCGGCGTTCAGGATTTCATCGCCACGGGCCAGGTGCGGGCCGCCGATCAATTGCTCGACCCCCAGCAGGTGTCGAAGCCCGGCACGCTGCTGACCTTCCTCGAACCTCTCTATGCCGATGGGCTCGATGGCGTGACGCCGGGCAGCAGCTGCATCGCCAACGCCTATTCGAGCAACCACGAGCTGATCGAGTCAGGCAAGCTCTCGACCGGACGAAAGATCGTCCTCCACGCCGTCGACGCGGTGGGCCTTGTTCATGCGCTGCTGCTGCGCATTCAGGCACTGGTGCTGCCGATCCAGACGCTGGTCTTCAGCGGGCATTGACCGCGAGCCACGGCCGTCAGGCAGACTCCGCCGGAGCTTCAAGGGGGAGGCGGGGCCTCGCGGCGGTTCGGCTCGCATCGGGTTGGGGCGCCGACCGGCGCCCATTGCAGTCGAGAATGAACCGGCACGGAACTTGCCGCGACAAACGGACATTCGTCCGGGTGTTTCGACATGGATCAGAACGAGTTCCGTTGCGAAACATGTGGCTCTCCGCATGTTTCGATCCCGCGCGTTCTCAAATCAGAGAGCGAAATCGTCTGCGGCCGATGCGGCGCCTTCATCGCGACGTGGTCAAACTATTGCGGCGCAATCGCCCTAGCGCTTGCGAATGACAATCGCCTCCGGCCGCCTCCGGCCGATCCGCTCCCGCCGGCTGAGTGATCTGCGGCTCGGCGGCAATCACTTCTCGGTCCAGAAACAACCGAGGGATGTTGGCAGCACGAGACCGTCTCGGGGGGCTCGCACCAGGAGAACAAATCGTGCGCCGTTTTTCTTTGCGAGTGTGGCGCGCGTGGGGCCGGCGGCTCAATCGGCTGCTATGGGTCGGAAGCGGACAGGCTCGGTAAACGAACAAGAGGCTCTAAATCACGGAAGTTAGCTTACTCGCTGAATCCGCTTGCGGTCGGATAAGTCCACACCCGATTGAGCGATCTGTCGATCTTTAGATATTTTCTGCGGCCTATAGCGGCCAAGATCGGTCCATCCTTCAGCAGTATATTTTCACAGATAACTACCGCCCCTGGCTCGTGCTCCCACTCCTCAGTCAGCGTATCATAATTCTGATCCTTGGAGATAATGTAGGTGTTATCATCTAGATAAATTGCATCAACGGGCCTCCATACGTCGACAGCTTCATCAATTACCCTGACATGGATTTTGAATTTATTCCCCTTAAGCAACATTCAAACTCCGTCTTGGCGCGGCAGGACTGGTCTCGGTAGCGCGATATATTCAAGCTCCGCTTCGATCAGCGACGGGTCGTGAGCGGGCACGACGTCATTCAAAATGCAGACGAGAACTGCATCCTATCGATCCTGCGGTTCCAGCTCTCAAGGTTGGGTCCTGTGTCGAAGTACATCTCAATCCGATGGAACTCGAGATCGTCGTAGTGAAGCATGATCGTAGCTTCGCAGTCGTCGATAATCGCGCCAGTGCTGAGCGATCGGATAGGATTTTGGAGTGGATGAGCAAGAACTGCGCGCTCCAAATCGATAAACGTGCCTACATTGCTATAATAAATCGCCCGAATAACCATGGCTAACCCATCCGGTTTCAGGTATTTTGATGCTGCGGTGAGGCACTCATCTACGAATGACGTGAGATCATTCTTGATTTCGATCACGCGATGTTTCCCTCGCTAGACGCGGACCAATGGTCTCTTTCTCGGTCCCACCCGATTGGCTGGATCATGTCAGCAACGGGTCGAAAGCGTGCAGATCGGCAGAAGACGCGCCTACTAGCTCAAAACCCTTCAGTATCCTTGAGGGATATCTTCACATAGTCATCGTCTTCCGGGAGAAGCTCTCTGTCATCCCACTTCTCAAGCTCCACCGAAGTCGAGCTATATACCAAGACCCAAAAGGGGTGGTAGCGGTCATTGATAGTTAAATTGGCTTGAAAGCGCCTGTATCTCAGCTTTTCAACATCGAAGGGCCGAGCAAGCTCGACATTCAGGTAAAACTGGAGATCATACCCCCTCCGATCGCGGAACGTTATGTCGGTAGGCTCAATATTGATTTGGTTCCCGGATACGTCCTGCAACGCCAATCTAATCGCGTCCACCTCGCAGCGCCTTATCATCCGCTTGCCTCCAAACCAGACGCTCGGGTAGTTACGCGATGCCCTCCACATTGCATTATCCCGCATGACGCCATCGCGCCAAGTCCGCTATGGGTCGAAAGCGGTCGGAAAGTCTCCGGCCCCCATGCGCGTCGGCCAAATGCGGCCAAGCGTTGACTAGGCCCTAAACAGCGCTGACTGGGAATCTGCCCGTCAGCGCCTCGCTCCAACTACACTACTCTGATTCCGGGCAGTCGCGGCGCCTAGCGGCAAAGGACGGCCTTCGTTTTCTCAGACATGGTGCAGAGGGACACTTGGCGTTCTTCGCGAGGGAGCGGCCGATAGGTGCGCATGCTGTCGCGAGTGACCAGGATCGCGGAGCCCTGCTGAGGCGGGACATAGGTTGCGCACCCGGCGAGGAACGCGCAGCACACGGTAACGGCAAGCATCTTCATGCTGTTTCTCCTGGCGTGGGCCTACAGATTGAACTCTGCCACCAAACGCTTGACAACGGCGATGATTTCCCAGGACGCCCGGTCTCCGAAGGGGTGCGGTCTTTTTCGGCCAGCTAATGTCGCTAACAGGTCGCAAGTCGTCACCAACGCTCTCAAGTGCTCGCGAGAGCGGTCTGAAAGCGCGGGCTTGCGAAACGATAAGTGATCTCAATCACTTATGAAGTTGTGGTAGCGGGAGAGGGACTTGAACCCCCGACACGCGGATTATGATTCCGCTGCTCTAACCAGCTGAGCTACCCCGCCACGGACATCGTAGCCGGCTGGGCCGGCCCGTCGTCGAGGCGCGATATAGGCGTCGCGATATGGCCGCGTCAAGCCTTCGATCGCGACTTATCAGCAGAGACGAGCTTGCGCAGGCGAACAACCTTGAAATAGCCGCGCCCGACATGGACGGTTTCGTAGCGGCCCGTCGCCTTCGCCCAGTCCGTCAGGCGGCTTACCTTGAAGTCGGAGCTCCAGCCGATCGCCTTCGAGAGCGGCGCGACGGCGCTCCAGAACGGCGCGAGGAGGCCGCCATCATCGACGAGGCGGCTCGAGATGACGATCTCGCCGCCCGGCTTCAGGACGCGGTCCATCTCGGTCAGCGCCTGCTCGGGATCCGGTACGAGCGTGATGACGAATTGCGCGGTCACGGCATCGAAGCGCTCGTCGTCGAAACCGAGGCGGCAGGCATCCATCACCATCAGCCCGCGGACATGCCGCAGATTCTGGCTGGCGACCTTGCGATGGGCCACTTTGAGCATGTCGAGCGAGAGATCCGCGCCGAGGACGCGCGTTTCAGGGGTGAAATAGGACAGGGTGAGGCCGGTGCCGACACCTATTTCCAGGATATCCCGTCCGCATGCGCAGGCCGCCTCGACCGCCTCGCGCTGCGGGCGCGCCAGCATGCGCTGATAGATCCGGTCGTAGAACTTGGCCCAGGTCGCGTAGACGCGCTTCTGGCCGTCGAGGTCGTAGGTCACCGGCATGGCAGGAATCCGAGCAGAGAAGCTGAGCCCGTCAGGACAGGGCGAGCGCCGCGGGCGCGGCGGTGGCCGACATGGCGAGCGGCCGGCGCAGGATGGTGCCGCCGCCGAGAACGCGCGAGCCAGGGCCGGCATCGGCGTAGATCACGCAGGCCTGGCCGGGCGAGACGCCTTCCTCGTCGCCGGCAAGCTCGATGCGCAGGCCTTCCGCGTCGCGGAAGAGGCGAGCATCGCGCGGTGCGCGGGTCGAGCGGACGCGCACGGCGACCTCGAGTCCCTCGGGCGGCAGGGCGTCGAGCGCGGTTTCGCCGAGCCAGTTGAGATCGCGCAGGCGAACTTCGCGCACGCTCAGCGCCTCGCGCGGGCCGACGATGACGCGCGCGGTGTCGGCATCGAGACGCAGCACATAGAGCGGCTCGGTCGCGCTGAGCCGCAGGCCCTTGCGCTGGCCCACGGTATAGTGGAGCACGCCCTCGTGATGGCCGAGCACGCGCCCGTCGAGATGGACGATGTCGCCGGGCCGGGCGGCGCCGGGCTTCAGCCGCTCGATGACATCGGCATAGCGGCCGTTCGGGACGAAGCAGATGTCCTGGCTGTCGGGCTTGTCGGCGATGGCGAGGCCGAGTTCGGCCGCGAGCGCGCGGGTCTGGGTCTTGTCGATATGGCCTAGCGGGAAGCGCAGCAGGTCGAGCTGCTCCTGCGTCGTGGCATAGAGGAAATAGCTCTGGTCCCGGCTGGCGTCGGCGGCGCGGAACAGGCCGCGATGGCCGTTGCCGAGGTCGCGGCTGACGACATAGTGCCCTGTTGCCAGCGCATCGGCGCCGAGCTCCTTGGCAAGATCGAGCAGGTCGCGGAACTTGACGGTGCGGTTGCACTCGACGCAGGGGATCGGAGTCTCGCCGGCAAGATAGCTCTCGGCGAAGCGCTCGATGACGGCGTCGCGGAAACGGCTCTCATAGTCGAGGACATAATGCGGGATGCCGATCGCCTCGGCGACGCGGCGGGCGTCATGGATGTCCTGCCCGGCGCAGCAGGCTCCGGCGCGGTGGACGGCGGCGCCGTGATCGTAGAGCTGCAGCGTGACGCCGATGACGTCATAGCCCTCGCGCTTGAGCAGGGCTGCCACCACCGAGGAATCGACGCCGCCCGACATCGCCGCAACGACGCGCGTGGCCGCTGGCGGCTTGGCGATGTCGAGTGAGTTGCGGGGCGTGGTCATCGTCTGTGGAGGCGTCCGTGGCTCGGAAGTTCGGCATTTGCGCGTCTGCCGGCTCTATACCGGCTTTGGCCGGCTGCTGCCAGCGGGATCGGCAAATCCTGCCGGCCTTCGGCTTTCATGCGGGCGGTTCTTGCCGCCGCCGTCCCGATAAGACATTCTAACGCATTGATTTATCACGTCTCTGTTCTGGCGTGCAACTTGCTGGCGACGGGCGGGTGCGTTGTTGCCCGCGCCGCGGAACCGTTCATGTCGATCCAGCCCGTCTTCACCAATCAGCGAGCGTCGGACGCTCCAGCTTCGCGCCGCCGCGCTGAGGGCGGGGAGAGCGATGCCTTTTCCTTGCCCGAGGTGCAGGAGGGGAGCGACGCAGCGGCGGGGAAGGGCATCGCCAGCAAGACGACCGACCAGGCCGGCGCGGTCGAGGAGGCTGTTGCCGCGGCTGCTGGCGCCCAAGCCGAGAAGATTTCGGCGCCAGCGGACGGAAAGGGCGAGCTTGTCGTGAAGTCGGGCGAAGTCGTCGCCAAGCCGTCCAAGCCCCAACAGGCGGGAGCGCAGCCCGAAGCTCCAGCTGCGGCCACAGGGATCGATTTCCTGATCGCGATCGCGGCGGCTCAGGCCGAAGCCGCCGCGGTTCAGGACGGCGAGGGAAAGCCGAAGGCGGACGGCCAGGCGAAATCCGCCGAAAGCGAGCAGAAGCCGGCCAAGGCCAAGACGGATGACGGCGAAGCCGACGCGGCGAGCCAGGCATCGGGCGCGGAGGAGGCCAAGGCGATCGCCCAGCCGCCTCATCCCGTCGCGTTGATGGTGCTGCCAGTGCCGGTCTCGGCCTCCGCTGCCGGTGGAGACGTCTCTACGCCTGCCAATGGATCCGCTGTCGCCGTGGGCGATGGAGCGAAGCCTCAGGCGACGCCGCTGCCACTTCCCGGAGTTGCCAAGGTCGACGCGAAGGCGGCGAAAGACGCCGAAACCGTTGCGCCCGAGGATGCGGCGTCTGTGGACGGCAAGGCAATTCCCAAGACAGATCAGGTGACCGAGACCAAGGGTACGGCCGAGAAGGCCATTGCCGGCGCCCCTACGAAGGCAGAGGCGGCACCGGCGGCAGCCGATCCGCAGCTGCTCGACGGCTTGCAGCAGGCCTTGGGCCCGCTCGATCTCTCCACGATGCTGCAGCAGGCGCCCGGAAAGCCGGGCCATGACCGCCTTCTCCAGCCGCTCGATCCGAATCTGGCTGCGAACGGTGCCGCGCCGGCTCAAGGTCAAGGTCAGGGCGTCGCGGGCGGCCAGCCGACGCCGGTCCATATGGTGCCGATCGAGATCGGCATGCGCGCGATGTCGGGTTCGAAGCAGTTCGACATCCGTCTAGATCCGGATGAACTCGGGCGCGTCGACGTCAACCTGTCGATCTCCGACAAGGGCGAGGTCAGCGCGAGGCTCGTCGTCGACCGGGTCGAAACCCTGCACCTGCTGCAGCGTGACGCCCGCACGCTGGAACGCGCCTTCGAGCAAGCGGGTCTGAAGCCCTCCGACGGAGGCGTCGACATCAGTCTGCGCGATCCGTCAGATCAATCGGCCTTCCGCCAAAACCGGCAGCACGACGAGGCGCCGCAGCGCCCACGCCCGCCGCAGGGCAATGAGCGGGCTGACGAAGCCTCCCTTTCCAACGATCCCGCCCCGCAGCGCCGCCTCGTGCGGCTCGGCGGCGTCGATCTCAGCATTTGAGCAAGGACAAGCGCCATGGCGGTTTCCGGGACAAACAGTTCGACGGGCACATCGACCACCAACAACACCAATGTCTCCGGCGGCACCACCGGGATCGCGAACAATTTCGACCAGTTCCTGACGCTGCTGACGACGCAGCTCAAGAACCAGTCGCCGCTCGACCCGCTCGACACCAACCAGTTCACGGCGCAGCTCGTTCAGTTCGCCGGCGTCGAGCAGCAGCTCAAGACCAATGAAACGCTGAGCTCGCTCCTCAGCCTGAACGCGGCGGGCACGGCGACCAGCGCGGTCGGCTTCATCGGCGCCAAGATCACGGCTGATGGTGCCACCACGCGGCTGATCGACGGCAAGGCCGAGTGGAAGGTCAACATGCCGTCGGCCGGAACGGCCACCGTCACCATCAAGGATTCGAAGGGCAACGTCGTCCAGACCGCCACCAAGACGCTGGTCGCGGGCGACCAGACCTATAGCTGGGACGGCACGACCTCGATCGGCTCCAAGGCGCCGGACGGCGAGTACACCATCACGATCGACGCGAAGAACGTCGCCGGCGAGTCCATCACCGCCAAGACGCAGATCAGCGGCATCGTCGACGGCGTCGACTTCACCTCTTCGATCCCCATGCTGAAGATCGGTTCGATCAGCGTGCCGATCGACAAGGTGAAGAGCGTGGTGCGCAGCGAATGAGCCGGGGCGAATCAATCGTGGACATACGACACGATCGTTTTAGCCAATTTTTAAAGCCGGCCTTCTATGCTGCCCTCAGTAGCTCTGTTGAGTTGTGTGAGAGTACCATGACCGAGCCATTGCGACCGCGGGTGAAGTACGTGATCGGACCGGACGGAAGTCCGCTGACGATCGCGGACCTTCCGCCGATGAATACAAGGCGCTGGGTCATCCGGCGGAAGGCAGAGGTGGTGGCCGCTGTGCGCGGCGGCCTGCTGAGCCTGGAAGAAGCATGCCAGCGCTACACGCTGACGGTCGACGAGTTCCTGAGCTGGCAGATGTCAATCGACCAGCATGGCCTCGCTGGGCTGCGGACGACCCGGATTCAGCATTACCGCCAGTAAGCGGCAGGTTTTTTCTTTTGTTTTCAAAGGCGTCGGTCCGATCAGGACCGGCGCCTTTCGCGTTTGCACGGCACGTCCGTGTGGAAAGTTTAACGAGCCGCCCCGAAAAATTAACCGACTGCTAACCATGCGCTGGGAAAAACTTGCCTAGTGGGTCGGCAAGTGCGCCGTCCTTTCGATTCTGTGGAACGGATGGCGGCGTGAACGGCCTGATCGAGCAGTTTGCGAAGTTCGGCGCGGCACGGCTGGCAGCCATGCTGGCGGTGACGCTGGCGCTCGTCGGCTTCTTCGGCTTCGTGATGCTGAAGATGTCCCAGCCGGCGATGAGCGTGCTGTTCACGGATCTTTCCAGCCAGGATGTCAGCGCGATCCTCAAGGATCTCGACACGCGCGGCATCAAGTACGAGCTGCGCGGCGACGGCCAGACCGTGCTGGTCCCCAAGGCCGACGTGCCGCGCCTGCGCCTCGATCTCGCCGGCAAGGGAATCCCGGCCGGCGGCGGTGTCGGCTACGAGATATTCGACAAGGGCGACGCCTTCTCCTCGACCAGCTTCGTCCAGAACATCAACCATCTGCGCGCGCTCGAAGGCGAGCTCTCCCGCTCGATCCGCTCGATCAGCCGGGTGCAGGCGGCACGCGTGCATCTCGTCATTCCGGAGCGCAGGCTGTTCGAGCGGGACCGCGAGGCGCCGCGCGCCTCGATCGCGCTCAAGCTCGCGGGCGACCTCGATGCGGCGCAGGTCCGGGCGGTGCGCCACCTCGTCGCCTCGGCGGTGGACGGGTTGAAGCCCGAGCGTGTCTCGATCGTCGACGAGCGCGGCCGCCTGCTCGCGGATGGCGCCCAGAGCGATCAGGGCCTGATCGGGCTCGGCATCGAGGAGCGTCAGACCGCGATCGAGAAGCGCATCAAGTCGCAGGTCGAGGACATCGTCGCCAGCGTCGTCGGCTTTGGCCGGGCGCGGGTGCAGGTTTCGGCGGCGCTCGACACCAACCGCGTCGAGAGCCGCTCCGAAAGCTTCGACCCGGAAGGCCGCGTCCTGCGTTCCAGCCAGAACCGCACCGAGGCATCGACGACGAACGAAGGCGGCAACGGCGCGGTCACAGTCGGCAACGAGTTGCCGGGCGCCCAGCAGGCGCAAGGTGCGCAGCAGGCCCAGCGCGAGAACTCCTCCAAGAACGAGGAGGTGGCGAACTACGAGATTTCCCGCACGACCCGCACCGAGGTGCTGGAAGGCGGCCGGATCAAGAAGCTCTCGGTCGCCGTTCTCGTCGACGGCAACTACAGCCGCAGCTCCGGCGGGGAGCTCGCCTATCAGCCGCGCAACACCGAGGAACTCGAGCGCATCGGCGAGCTGGTGCGGACCGCCGTCGGCTTCGATCAGGGCCGCGGCGACAAGGTCGAGGTGGTCAACCTGCGCTTCGCCGAGGCGCCGCCTCCGCCGAACGACCTGACCGAGCAGACGCTGATGCAGCAGCTGCTGTCCTTCACCCGGGAGGATCTCGTCCGCTTCGTCGAGCTCAGCGTGATCTCGCTGCTGACGGTGGTCGTGCTGATGACCGTGGTGCGGCCGCTGCTGAAGCAGGTCCTCGCGTCCGACAACAGCAATGTCCGCGCGATCCCCTCCTTCATGCGCAACGGTGCCGTTCTCGCGGACGGCACGACCGGCGACCCGGCTGGCGTGCCCGGCCGCGCCGTTGCCACGGTCGGTCCCGACGGGGAGGTGCTGCAGGCGGAGGTCGAGATGCCGTCCGAGCGGATGCTGGCCATCGCGCAGGTCAAGGGGCAGCTCAAGGCACAATCGGTGGAAAAGATCGGGGCGCTGGTCGCGCAGAACCCGGCCGATTCGGTCGCGGTGCTCAGGAGCTGGATCCACGAGAAGTCACCGGCGTGACGGGCCGCTGAACCATGGCAGAGACACGCTCCCTCGCGACGCGCAGCACCGGCCTCCCTGACGGCATCGAGGGCGGCGGCTTCGGCGCGACCACCATCGACCAGATGACCGGCCCGCAGCGCGCGGCCGTCATCCTGCTCGTCCTCGGCGAGGATCACGGCAAGAAGATCTGGCAGGAATTCGACGACGACGAGATCCGCATCATCACCCGCGCCATGGCCGAGCTCGGCACCGTCGATGCTGACGAGGTCGAGCGGCTGATGCTGGAGTTCGTCGGCAAGCTCTCCAGCGCCGGCGCCATCACCGGCTCCTTCGACCGGACGATCTCGCTGCTCGAGAAGATCCTGCCGAGCGATCAGGTCGCGCTGATCATGGAGGAGATCCGCGGGCCGGCGGGCCGCAACATGTGGCAGAAGCTCGGCAATATCGATGCCGTCGTGCTCGCGAACTTCCTCAAGAACGAATACCCGCAGACGATCGCCGTGATCCTGTCGAAAATCCGGCCCGACCATTCGGCGAACGTGCTGCGCAACCTGCCGAACGAGCTGTCGATCGAGGTGGTCGGACGCATGCTGCGGCTCGAATCGGTGCAGAAGGAGGCGCTCGATCACATCGAGAACACCCTGCGGACCGAGTTCGTCTCGACGCTGACCCAGACGCGGCGGCGCGATCCGCACGAGATGATGGCCGAGATATTCAACGGCTTCGACCGGCAGACGGAGCTCCGCTTCCTCTCGGCGCTCGATGCTTCCAACCAGGAATCGGCCGAACGCATCCGGGCGCTGATGTTCACCTTCGAAGACCTCGGAAAGCTCGACCCGGCCGGCCTGCAAACGCTGATGCGCCTGGCCGAAAAGGACACGCTGGCGCGCGCGCTCAAGGGCGCGAGCCAATCCATGCGCGATTTCTTCTACGGGGCCATGTCGCAGCGCGCCGCGAAGAATATGAAGGACGACATGGAGGGGCTGGGGCCGCTGCGGCTCAAGGAGGTCGACGAGGCCCAGACCAAACTGGTCCAGCTGACGAAGGATCTCGCGGACAAGGGCGAAATCGTCCTGTCCAAGGGCGGTTCCGAAGACGAACTGGTGTATTGAGATGGTTTCCGCAACGAAATTCATGTTCGGGACGGATTTCCGCGAAGGCGGCCGCAAGGCAGCCGGCGAAGCCGATCTCGCCGCAGCGCGCGCCGAGGGGTTCCGCGCCGGGCAGGAGCAGGCGCATCGCGAGGCGCAGACCCAGCTCGCCGGCCTGACCGGGCAGCTTGCCCGCTCCGCCGAGCGGCTGTTCGCGCAGGAAGCGGCGCGGGCCGCGGCGATCGAGGAGCACGCTGCGCATGTCGCGCTCGTAGCGGCGAAAGCCCTGGCGGGCGCTGCGCTGGCGGAGAAGCCGATGGCGGCGCTGGCCGGAGCCGTGCGCGAAGCCTTGAGCCATGCCCGGACGGCGCCGCATCTCGTCCTGCGCGTCAACGAGGCCGTGGTCGAGCAGGCGGAGGAACTGACCCGCAAGCTCGCTGCCGAGCATGGCTTTGCCGGAAAGCTGATGGTGCTTGGACAAGCCGACATCGTGCCCGGCGACGGGCGCATCGAATGGGCCGAGGGCGGTTTCGTCCTCGACAGCCAGCAGCTTTCGGCTCTGGTCGAACAGGCGGTTGCCCGCGTGTTCGGAAGGCCGGGCGGAACCATGAAAGTCTGAGCCATGAGCCAGCAGAATGACCTCAACCTGCCGCCGCTGAACCAGGCCGACCTGTCCTTCGACCAGAACCAGACCTCGGTCGCGCGGTCGGGGCCGGTCCCGGTCAAGACGGCCGAAGATCTGGAACAGGTCTTCGACGTGCCGGTCACGGTTTCGGCCGTGCTCGGCTCCTCGAAGGTCGCGGTGGGCGACCTTCTGCAGATCGTGCCCGGCGCGGTTCTCGAGCTCGACCGGCGCGTCGGAGAGGCGATAGACATCTTCGTCAACGAGCGACTGGTGGCGCGCGGCGAGGTCGTCGTCGTCGAGGATCGGCTCGGCGTGACCATGACCGAAATCATCAAGGCCGACCGGTGAGAACCGGTCCTGCCATCGTGACGCTAGATCGCCGTGCATCCGAGCGGACGCATGGTGGCGATCTATCTCTTTGTCTGAGCATCGGATTCATCCGAAAAGCGGATGCCGCTTTTCGGTCCGATGCTCCAAGCGGAAGGACCTGAGCCATGCGCCTCATCATCGCCGGCGGTCTCAAGGGACAGATCATCGCCGCCGCCAAGATCGCGATGTCGCACGGAGCGGCCGTGACCCACACCGATGGGCTCGACCAGACGCTCGCGGTGCTGCGCGCCAAGGGCGCCGATCTCCTGATGATCGATGTTGTCCAGCCGATCGCGGCCTATGTCGCGGCGCTGGAAGCCGAGCGCATCCGCACGCCGATCATCGCCTGCGGCACTTCGACCGATGCGCGTGCCGCCGTCGCAGCGATCCAGGCCGGTGCACGCGAATACGTGCCGCTGCCGCCCGATCCGGAGCTGATCGCGGCGGTGCTGGAAGCGGTCGCGGCCGATCAGTCCAGCCTGATATGGCGCGACCCGGCGATGGAGCGCGTCGTGCAGCTCGCCTCGCAGATCGCGCGTTCGGAAGCGCCGGTCCTCGTCACCGGCGAGAGCGGCACCGGCAAGGAGGTGATCGCACGCCATCTGCATCAGAAGTCGGGACGCAAGGACCGGCCTTTCGTCGCGGTCAACTGCGCGGCGATTCCCGACAACCTACTCGAATCCGAGCTGTTCGGCCATGAGAAGGGCGCCTTCACCGGCGCGATCGCCCGCCGCATCGGCAAGTTCGAGGAGGCCCATGGCGGCACGCTGCTGCTCGACGAAATCTCCGAGATGGATGTGCGCCTGCAGGCGAAGCTGCTGCGCGCCCTGCAGGAGCGGATGATCGATCGCGTTGGCGGCACGCAGCCGGTCAAGGTCGATATCCGCATCATCGCGACGTCCAACCGCAACCTGGCGGACGCGGTGCGCGAGGGCGCCTTCCGTGAGGATCTGCTCTACCGCCTCAACGTCGTGCATCTGCGCCTGCCCGCCCTGCGCGAGCGGCCCGGCGACATCCTGGCGCTGGCCGAGCATTTCGCGAAGAAATATGCCGATCTGAACGGGATGCCGATGCGGCCGATCGCGGCCGATGCGCGCAAGCTGCTGCTCGGCAATGCCTGGCGCGGCAATGTCCGCGAGCTGGAAAACACGATGCACCGGGCGGTGCTCCTCGCCAGCGGGCCGGAAATCGCAGCGACGGCCGTGCTGACGCCGGAAGGCGAGGTGCTGTCTTCGGCGCCCGCGCGCGATTCCGCCGCGCGCGCTGCGCAGACTGCGGAGGCTATGACCCGCTCGCTGGTGGGGAACACGGTCGCCGATGTCGAGCGCGAACTGATCCTCGATACCCTCGACCATTGCTTGGGCAACCGCACGCATGCGGCCAAGATACTGGGGATCTCGATCCGCACCCTGCGCAACAAGCTCGGCGAATACACCGCCGCCGGCATCACCGTGGCGGAGCCGGGTCAGACGCGCATCAGCGTCGCCTGACCCGCGCAGGGCTCACCAATAGCGCCGGCGATAGTAGCGCGGCCGATAGTAGCGCGGCCGGTAATAATACCGCGGGCGGTAATACGGCCGGTAATAGGGGCGCCGATAATAGCCGTAACGCGGCCGGCGATAGTAATAGTACTGGCTGAATTCGGCGTCGGTCTTGTCCAGCGCCTCCTTCACATCGGCCGGCACTGCTTCATCGCCCTTCGCGGGCCCCGCTTCCGGCGTCAGGTCCGGCTTCGGCTGGGCCGCTTCGACGGCAGCAATGCCGCCCATGCCGGCTGCGGCGAAGCCTCCGACCAGTGTGATCAGGAATGAGCGTCTGTCCACGACGACCTCCAGGCTGTTGTCCCATCCATTCTTAAGGCCGGAAAGCCGGCAATAAGTAATGCATTTAAAGGATGCTTTGTTCCCGGGAGCGCGGATTTCGTCCCTATGGTCACGGCTGCGTTCAATCGACGGCGTTCAGTGGCCTGGCAACACTCTCGAGCGGCCGACGCTCGGCACGGATCGCGAAACGGGCCGCAATAATCGCGGCGCCCAGCATCAACGCGGCGCCGAGCAGATAGCCGCCGAAAACGCTGCCGCGCGAGCCGGTGTCGATTAGGATGCCGAAGAGCCAGGGGCCGGCGACGCCGCCAACGCCTGTGCCGAGCGCATAGAACACGGCGATGGCGAGCGCCCGCATCTCGACCGGGAAGGTTTCGGAGACCGTGAGATAGGCCGAGCTCGCAGCGGCGGAGGCGAAGAAGAAGACGACGCTCCAGCACAAGGTGAGCTGGGAGGCCGTGAGCCAGTCCTTCCAGAAGAGATAGCCGGTCCCGGTCAGAAGCAGGCCCGACAGGGCGTAGGTCGCCGCGATCATCACGCGCCGGCCGATCGTGTCGAAGAGCCGCCCGATCAACAGGGGGCCAAGGAAATTTCCCACCGCGAAGGGCAGGATGAACCAGCCGATCTGCTGCGAGGGCACACCGTAGAAATCGGTCAGGATCAGCGCATAGGTGAAGAAGATGGCGTTGTAGAAGAAGGCCTGGGACAGCATCAGCGCAAGGCCGACGAGTGCGCGCTCGCGATGGACCACGAAGAGCGCGTGGAAGACCTCGCCGAGCGGAGTCTTGGCCCGCGGCCTCAGCCGGGTCGGCATCAGAACCTCGTTTGCCGGCGCGACGAAGCCGGCGCGGCGCTCGATATCGGCAACGATGGCGGCGGCGCGCTCCGGGTGGCCGTGGCTGATCAGCCAGCGCGGGCTCTCCGGAATCCAGTGCCGCAGGATGAGGATGGCAAGGCCCAGTGCGGCGCCGATGAAGAAGGCGAGGCGCCAGCCATATTCCGGGTCGATCCGGGCCGGATCGAGCAGGACGATGGCGCCGAGCGCACCAAGCGCTGCGCCGATCCAGAACGAGCCGTTGATGACCAGATCGGTCCAGCCGCGCACGCGGGCCGGGATCAGCTCCTGAATCGTGGAATTGATCGCAGTGTATTCGCCGCCGATGCCCATACCGGTCAGGAAACGGAAGGCGATGAAGCTCGCGACATTCCAGGACAGGGCGGTCGCGGCCGTGGCCGAGAGATAGACGAGAACCGTGATCGTGAAGAGCTTCTTGCGGCCGAGACGGTCCGTGAGCCAGCCGAAGAAGACGGCGCCCAGCACCGCGCCGGCAATATAGGCCGCCCCCGCAATGCCGATCTCCGTGTTGGTGAAGCGGAGGACCGGACTTTCCTTCAGCGCTCCCGAGACGGCGCCCGCGAGCGTCACCTCGAGTCCGTCGAGAATCCAGGTGACGCCGAGCGCAACGACGACGAGCGTGTGGAAGCGCGACCAGGGAAGCCGGTCGAGACGGGCGGGCACGTCGGTCTCGACGACGGGGCGTTCCGCTGCCTGCGATTGAACATGCTGCACGGGTCGTCCCCGATGACGAACGGCGCTCTTGCGGCGCTTTGAGTGGGCAGGCACCGGCACGGGAGATCTGCCGGCGCAGGAATGACGTTGCGTGATATCGGCGGAGCCGGTGCGCGTTGGGTCGAAACGCAAACAATCCGTGTCCGCGAAGGTTCCGGTGACGCATTCGGGGACAGGTGCCTGAGGCCGGGCTTAACCATTCATTCACCATGAACCCGGCAAGAATTGCCGGGTCGCGCTCCGCTTCGGAGTGCAGGCCTGCCATGGGCGGGCATAGGGCGGGCGGAGCGGTCGATGACCGATGTGACGGCGGGGCAGGGAAGAGGGTTCAGCATCCCGGATCGCGGCGCGCTGGGAAAGCTGCTGAACCGGCCGGACCTGTTCCTGGCGATCGGCGTCATGGGCATCCTGGTGGTGCTCATCTTCCCGATGCCGGCGGTGCTGCTCGACCTGATGCTGGCGCTTTCGATCATCCTGTCGGTGCTCGTGCTGATGACCGCGCTCTTCATCGAGGAGCCGCTGGAGTTCTCCGCCTTTCCGACCGTGCTGCTGATCGTCACCATGTTCCGGCTGGCTCTGAACCTGGCCTCGACGCGCCTCATCCTCGCGCATGGCCACGAGGGCACTTCGGCGGCGGGCCACGTCATCGAGGCCTTCGCCGGCTTCGTGATGAGCGGCAATTTCGTGATCGGGGTGATCGTCTTCACCATCCTGATCATCGTGAATTTCGTCGTCATCACCAAGGGTTCGGGCCGCATCGCCGAGGTCGCGGCCCGCTTCACCCTCGACGCCATGCCCGGCAAGCAGATGGCGATCGACGCCGATCTCTCCGCCGGCCTGATCGACCAGGAGACGGCCAAGGTCCGCCGCAAGGCGCTGGAGGACGAATCCTCCTTCTTCGGCTCGATGGACGGTGCTTCGAAATTCGTGCGCGGCGATGCCATCGCCGGCCTGCTGATCACCTTCATCAACGTGCTCGGCGGCATCATCATCGGCGTGGCGCAGCAGGGGCTCAGCTTCGGCCAGGCGGCCACCAACTATACGCAGCTCACCGTCGGCGACGGCCTCGTCAGCCAGATCCCGGCGCTGATCGTCTCGACCGCGGCGGGCTTGCTGGTCTCGAAGGCGGGCGTGCGCGGCGCCGCCGACAAGGCGCTCGGCAAGCAGCTCTCCGGCTATCCCAAGGCGCTCGGCATGTCGGCCGCGGTGATGCTGCTGATCGCGCTGCTGCCGGGTATCCCGATGCTGCCCTTCCTGCTGCTGGCGGGTGGCGCGGGCTTCCTCGCCCGGCGCTTCGGCCAGGCTGCCAAGGCGCGCGAGGCCGAGCAGGCGCTCACCGGGGCGGCGCAGCCCGGCGCGGCGCTGGCGGCGGACGGCTCGCCGCGCGAGGAGACGCTGAACGACCTGCTCAAGATGGACGAGCTCAAGATCGAGATCGGCTACGGATTGCTGCCACTGGTCAATGCCGCGGGCGGACAGGACCGGCTGACCGATCAGGTGCGGGCGCTGCGCCGCCAGCTTGCCGCCGAGCTCGGCTTCGTCATGCCGGCGGTTCGCATCGTCGACAACGTCCAGCTCGAGGCCAACCACTACTATATCAAGATCAAGGAGATCGATGCCGGCCATGGCATCGTCTATGCCGGCCAGTACATGGCGATGGACCCGATGGGCGGCTCGGTGAACCTGCCCGGCCACAACGTTCTGGAGCCGACTTTCGGCCTGCCGGCGACCTGGATCGACGGCGCACTACAGGACGAGGCCCAGCTGCGCGGCTACACGGTGGTCGACGCCGCCACCGTGATCTCGACGCATCTGACGGAAGTGCTGAAGTCGAACATGCCGGAGCTGCTCTCGCATGGCGAGGTGCAGAAGCTCCTGCGCGAACTGCCGAAGGACCATGCCGATCTTATCAAGGAGATCGTGCCGAACCAGATTTCGACCACCGGCATCCAGCGGGTTCTGCAGATGCTTCTTTCCGAGCGCATCTCGATCCGCGACCTGCCGACCATCATCGAAGGCATCGCCGAGGTCTCTGCCGGCGTTCGCAATCCGCGCGACATCGCCGAGCATGTCCGCGCCCGGCTGGCGCGCCAGATCTGCGCGCAGTTCTCGAACCAGCATGGCGTGCTGCCGATCATCACGCTGTCGCCAGCCTGGGAAAGCGTCTTCGCCGAGTCGGTCATCGGACAGGGCGAGGACCGGCACCTCGCCATGCAGCCCTCGCGGCTGCAGGAGTTCGTGCATCACGTCCGCGACAAGTTCGAGGATGCCGCACGCATCGGCGAGATGCCGGCACTCGTCACCTCGGCCATGGCGCGGCCTTTCGCGCGCCAGATCATCGAGCGCTTCCGCCGCGAGACGCCGGTGCTGTCGCAGGCCGAGATCCATCCGCGCGTGCGCCTGAAGACCGTCGGCAGCGTCTGAGGCTCGCCTCCGCTTTCCACGGGGGTCCGATGCCCGCGGCGCAATGGTCAGCGCCGGGAGCTGCGGCTAAGCGGAGGCCATGTCCCGCAACGCTGCTCTCTTCGCCGTCATGTGCCTCGTCTGGGGGCTGACCTGGCTGCCGGTCAAGGTCGGTGCGGCGGATGTGCCGCCGGTCTTCCTGGCGGCGGCACGCTTCACCATCGCCGGGTTGCTGATGCTGATCTGGGCCGGGCGCGACGTGCCGAAAGTGCCGCGCGATGCCTGGCCGCGATTGATCGGCACGGCGCTGCTGCTCAACACCGGCAACTACACACTGTTGTTCTGGGGCACGGCGCATGCGCCGAGCGGGCTTGCCGCCATCGTCAATTTCGCGACGATCCCGATCTTCACCTTGCTGGCGACCCGCGCTTTCGAGGGCGACCGCATCGACGGGCGCAAGCTCGCGGCGATCGGGCTCGGCACGGTCGGCCTCGGCTTCCTGTTCGCGACGCGCGCGCTTGGCGGATTGTCGCTGGCGCAGGGCGATCCGCTGGAGGCATGGGGGCTTGCGGCCGTAGCGGCGGGAACTTTGCTCTACTGTGTCGGCGCGGTGCTGGCGCGCCCGATCGCGGGATCGATGCCGACGTTGACGCTCGCCGGATGGCAGACCCTGATCGGCGGCGTCGGCCTCACCGCCGTTTCGCTCTCCTTAGAGCCGGTCGGCTACGACGATCTGGCGAAGCTGGTGCGGTGGCCAGTGCTGCCCGCGCTCATCTTCCTTGTGATCGGCGGCTCGCTGATGGGCTTTACCATCTATTTGCGGCTGCTGCGCGACTGGGGCGCCTTCAGGGCCGGTCTCTACGCCTTCATCAGCCCGGCGATCGCCGTCGCCGTCGGCGTCTTGGCCCTGCACGAGCCTTTCGGCTGGTCGGAGGCAACCGGCGCGCTGCTGATGTTCGGAGCCGCCGCGATTGCGCTCAAGCGGCCATCAGCCAAGCCCGCGAAGATTGTGACGGCCTGATTCAGGGCGGCGGTGCGATGCGGGTGCTGCGTTTGAGCTGCGCCCGCTCGAAGGCCAGCACGATTGGCAGCGAGAACACCAGCGGCAGGATGAGATAGAACAGCCGCCAGATCAGCAGCGCGGCGAAGACCGCCGGGGCCGGCACGCCGGGCATGACGGCAAGGAAGACCGCCTCCATCACGCCGACGCCGCCCGGGACCTGGCTCAGAAGGCCGGCCGAGAAGGACAGCAGGAAGGCGCCGAGCACGATCAGGAAGCCCGGATTGCCCTGATCGGGCAGGGCGAAATAGATGATGCCGGCCGCGCCTGCCAGTTCGAGCGGGGCGGCGAGATACTGCCTGATGACGATGGGCAGACGCGGATAGATGATCTCGAACTTGCCGATCTTCAGCGGCTTGAAGCGCAGCCACGAGCCGATCGTATAAAGCGCGACGAAGGCGAGCATTCCGACGCCGATCATGCGCGCCGTGTTGTCGCTGATTGCGAACCACCGCGACATCCGTTCGAGCGGGTGCAGGATCTGCGGTTCGTAGATCAGGACAAGGCCCATCAGGAAGATGGTGCCGAAGGCGAAGGTGAAGGAGCAGAGCGCGACGAGCATTGCAACTTCGGCGGCCGTGAGGCCCTTTGCCGTATAGGCCCGGTAGCGCACCATGCCGCCCGAGAAGACCGAGGCGCCGATATTGTGCGAGAGCGCGTAGGTCACGAAGGAGCAGAGCGAGATATAGAACCAGGAGATGCCTTTCTCCTTGCCGAGATGGATCAGGGCGATCCGGTCGTACCAGGCGAGGGCGGCATAGGCGACGAGCGTCGCGAGCGCGGCGTGGAAGAAGGCCTCCGGCGGGATGACCGCGATCTTGTGGCCGATCCGCTGGGCGATGATCTTGATGCTCTGCCAGAGGCTGGCGTCTGTGAGCAGCGCTTCGATTGCGGCGTCGGATCCGGCTTCGGCCTTGAGCTTGCCCCAGAGCAATTCGACCGACCAGACCACCGCGACGAGCCCGATGATCGGCCAGAGATAGTCGAGATAACGTTTCATACAGGCCGCGGGGCTGGGAACTGGTGACGGGTGGCGGGTGGCCCACGTCGTCACCGCTGCGGCGCGAACCTGTCGTTCTCTGTGCCAGCGTGTGGGGGCAAGGGCAAGCGCCCGAAGACGCCTGCCCCCGCGCTGGACTAGGTTATTTGCCGTTCTTCTTCAGCCAATCCTGCATCATCGCGACTTCCTTCTCCTGGTCGCGGATGACGCTCTCGGCGAGTTTGCGGATCTCCGGGTCCTTGCCGTGGGCCATGACGATCCGCGCCATGTCGATCGCGCCCTGATGGTGCGGGATCATGCCGCGGACGAAGTCGGCATCGGCATCGCCGGAATAGGCGATGTCCATGTCCTTGTGCATCTTCATGTTGGCCGCCTTGTAGGTCTTGGTCGATGCATTCTCGGCCGTCGTTGCGGCAGCGGGCGCGCCGTGCTGGCCGTGATGCTGCTGCGCCTGCGCGGCGCCGCCCAGCGTGCCGGTTGCGAGGAAGGCGGCCAATGCGATTGCTGTACGATTCATCTGTCTTGTCCTTGAACGATGGAAAACGCGGATCGCGCCGGAAAGCGGCGTCATAATCCGTGGAAATTTCGACTCAGATCGCCAGGGCGCGTGGCGGGCGCTCCGCCGGCTCGATGGAGAGCCCCCGGGACAGCATCGCGATCGGCGGATGCGTCCGCGACCAGACGATCAGCACCGGCAATAACGGGGCCGACGGCGCCTGCGCGATCAGGCCGCAGCCGATGATGCAGCAAGGCGGCGCGGCGGAAACCGGGTGCTTGGCCGCGGTCGATTCGTGACAGGGGGCGCGAGCCTCGGCCCGCTCGCCCGCGCCTGCAGCTGTCGTCTCGCCGTGATGCGAGGAGGCGGGCATCGGCATGCGCATCATCGAGGCCGCCAAGGTGACATGCGGCAGCACCGCGAAACACATCACCAGCAGCGTGAACAGCCAGCCGGCGGGGCGGCCGCGTCGCGGCCGCCCCGATCCAACCATGGTGTCACGCCGGGCATGCATCATCACGGAATGCTCTTTCGACCGCGATCATGTCATGATCGCGGCGACGATCACTCTTTCGAGCCGCGATCTGCCTTCCATGTCCGAGAACCTGACCATTACCCTGACCGGAACGACCGATTTGCCGCCGGGCAAGATCGCGACGATCGTGACATCGCTCGAGATGTTCGAGCGGCCGACGCAGCGCTCCGATCCGCCCGGGACCGAGGGCTTCTCGCTCGATCCGATCGATCGTTCCGATATCGAGCGCTATCTGCGCATCTATCGCCGGCTCGGCGAGCGCTGGATGTGGTTCAGCCGCTTGACCAAGCCGCGCGCCGAACTCGAAGCGATCTTCTGCGATCCGGCTGTCTCGGTCTTTGCCGTCCGCTTCGACGGGCAGGATGCGGGGCTGCTGGAACTGGATTTCCGTGTGCCGGGGGAGGGGGAGCTCGCCTTCTTCGGGCTTGATGAGCCCGTGGTCGGGAAGGGGGCGGGTCGCTGGCTGATGAACCGGGCGCTTGAACTGGCCTGGGCCCGGCCGATCTCGCGCTTCTGGGTGCATACCTGCACGCTCGATCACCCGGCCGCGCTCGCTTTCTATCAGCGCTCGGGCTTCACGGTGTTCAAGCGCGGGGTCGAGGTCGACGATGATCCGCGCCTGACCGGCAAGCTGCGCAGGGACGCCGTCGAGCACCATCCCGTCATCGCATGAAAAAAGGCGGCGTCCGCGAGGACGCCGCCCTTTTCACTGAATCCCTGGGAACTCCAGAATCTCTATTCTATCGCATTTTCCCGACGCGAGCCGGGGGCACGTCGCTCGAAAATGCTCTTGAAGCGGGTCAGGCGCGCGAACGCAGCCCGATCGCGTCCATCGTCGCCTGGTCGCGGGCGGCTTCCGCGGCACGCTCGGTAGCGCGCTCGCGATCGTCGAGAATCTCGACCTTCTTCATGTCCTCGAAGGCTTCCTGCAGCTCGGCCTTGGCTTCGTCGAGCTGGCCCTTCAGATTGTCGGCCGACTGGCGCAGGTTGTCGCGGCGGCCCAGAGCCGCCTTGGCATAGGTCGGATAGGCGAAGTGAGACGAGTCGGTGATTCCGGCGCGGGCTTCCTCGGACTGGATCTCCCGATCGAGATCGTTCGCCATCCTGTGGAAGTCGGCGATCATCATCTCGATCTGGCTCACCCGGCGACGTTTCTCGTCCACCTGAAAGCGCTTCAACCGCAGAAGGGTCTCTCGCGACTTCATGTCGTTTCCAACTCCTGATTACGCATTGGCCTCTGCCGACCCCTCGGCGCGGGCCTGAACTCTATCCGCGAGACGTGGCGCAGCATGGCGCAAGGAGGTTGACCTTTCCTTACCGAGACGGGCTGCTTTTTCTGCATGCTCAAGCCGCGTCGCGGCTCCTGCCGCAGCCTGTCGCGATGATCTACTCACTGAGCCAGCGGCCATTCGGCCCGTTGTCAGCGGATGTCCTGTCTTGGTTGCCTTTCCTCGTTTCGGCGGGCACGGCCCCCTGCTTTTCGGCCTCGCCCTCACGCGCATCATCGGCTGGGGCTCGACCTTCTATTCGCCTTCCGTGCTGGTCAGCGCGCTCGACCGCGATCTCGGCCTCAATGCCGAGATCGTTTTCGGAGGCATCACCATTCTGCTGATCACCGGCGCGCTGGTCGCTCCGGCGATCGGCCGCCTGCTCGACCGCGAAGGCACGCGCCGCTCGATGTGCGTCGGCGCGGTCATCTGCGCGCTTGGGCTCGCCGTTCTCGCCACCGCACAGGGGCCGGTCAGCTATCTCGCGAGCTGGTTCGTCATTGGGCTGGGACATGCGATGTCGCTCGCCAATGTCGGCAACGTCGCGATCGCGCAGCTGATGGGCGAGCGGACCCGGCGCGTCATCGGATTGATGATGCTGGTGACGGGTCTTGCCTCCAGCGTGTTCTGGCCACTCACCGCAGTTCTGATGGACGCTTTCGGCTGGCGCATTACCGTGCTCGTCTTCGCGGCGATGCAGATCGTGATCGTGCTGCCGATCTACGCCGCAGTCCCGCGCCTCCAGCCCGTGCAGCCGGCGGCGAAGGTGACCGGAGCTCTCTCGGCCGGCGAGGAAGGGCGCGTTCCGTCCTCGTCCCGCAAGGCGGCTTTCTGGCTCGTGGCGCTCGCCTTCTCGGCGAGCGGGCTGGTGTCCTGGGGGCTGCCGCTACACCTGATCACCCTGTTCCAGGAGGCCGGGCTGACGCAGGCGGAAGCCGTCTGGATCGCGACGCTGAGCGGGCCGGCGACGATCGCAGCGCGCGCCATCGATGCCACTGTCGGCGAGCGCCTGCCGGCGGAGAAGACCGCCCTGCTCGGCCTGATGCTGGGCCCGGCGCTATGCCTGGTGCTGCCCTTCGTTCCGATGACGATTGGCGCCGCGGCTGGCTTCGTCATGCTGTTCAGCGCGGCGCTGGGCGTGATTTCGGTGGCGCGGGCAACATTGCCGCTCGCCCTGTTCGGCCGGAACGGCTTCGCCGCGATGTTAGGCAAGCTCACCGTGCCCCAGAACATGGCCTTTGCCGCCGCGCCGCTGCTCTTCGCAGTGATGGTCGAGCGGCTTGGAGCCGACCTGACGCTGATCGTTTCCGCTGCGATCCAGGCAATCGGGTTCGCCGCGATGTTCGCCCTGGTGCGGATGATGGCGCGGGCCTGAAGCGGCTCAGATACCCATCAGCAGGGCGAGGATGGCGAGGGCCGCCGGCAGCGCCTGGATGTAGAGGATCTTGCGGCTGGCAGTCGCTGCGCCGAAGAGGCCGGCTACGAGGACGCAGGCCAGGAAGAACAGCTTGATCGCGAAGCCCCCGGCACCGAGCCAGAGTCCCCAGGCGAGGCCGGCGACCAGGAAGCCGTTATAGAGCCCCTGATTGGCTGCCAGCACCTTGGAGCGCGCCGCAAATTCAGGCGTCAGTCCAAAAGCCTTGTGGCCGCGCGGCGTATCCCACAGCCACATCTCCAGAATGACGATGTAGATGTGGATGAGGGCGACGAGGCCAATCAGAGCCGAGCCGATCATCGATAGGGTTTCCTGTGAAAAGGGTGAACCGGCGTCACACGCTGCCGCTCATGATCGCATGGAGGCGCTGATAGCATTCGGGCAAGGGGGTCGCGTCGTCCTTCGCCTGCTTGAGGAAGGCCTCAAGCGCCGGGTGCAGGCGGATTGCCTCGTCGACCTCGGCCGAAGCGCCCTGACGGTAGGCGCCGAGCCGGATCAGTTCTTCCATGTCGGCATAGGTCGCGAGCGTCGCGCGGGCCTTCTGCACGGTCGGGTAATAGGCCGGATCGCAGGAGCGCGGCATGGTGCGCGAAACCGATTTCAGGATGTTGACGGCGGGGTAGCGGCCGCGCTCGGCAATGGAGCGCTCCATGACGATATGGCCGTCGAGGATGCCGCGCACCGCGTCCGCGACCGGCTCATCATGGTCGCCGCCATCGACCAGCACGGTGAAGAGCCCGGTGATCGCGCCGTCTTCTGTGCCGGGGCCCGCTCGCTCCAGCAGGCGCGGCAGCTCGGCGAAGACGGTCGGCGTGTAGCCTTTTGTCGTCGGCGGCTCGCCTGCCGCGAGGCCGATCTCGCGCATCGCCATCGCGAAGCGGGTGACCGAGTCCATCAGGCACATCACCTGCAGGCCACGATCACGGTAATACTCTGCCAGAGTCAGCGTGGTCAGCGCCGCCTGCTTGCGCATCAGCGCCGGCTCGTCGGAGGTGGCGACGACGACGATCGAGCGGGCGAGGCCCTGCGGCCCGAGATCCTCCTGCAGGAACTCCTGCACCTCGCGGCCACGCTCGCCGACGAGGCCGATGATGTTGACGTCGGCCTGAGCATAGCGGGCCAGCATCGAGAGCAGGACCGACTTCCCGACGCCGGAGCCGGCGAAGATGCCCATGCGCTGGCCGATGCAGCAGGTCAGGAAGGCGTTGAGAGCGCGGACTCCGAGATCGAGCGGCCTGCCGACGCGCCGCCGTTTATGCGCAGGCGGCGGATCGTTGCGGAAGGCATAGAGCGTATCGCCTTGCGGCAGTGGCGGGCCGCCGTCGACCGGCCGGCCGAGCGCATCGACGACGCGGCCGAGCCAGGCGGGAGTGGGGCGCAGGCCGGGCTGAGCGCGGTCGACATGGACCGGGCAGCCACGGCGCACGCCGTCGAGGCCGCCGAAGGGCATCACCAGCGCCTTCTCGCCGGAGAAGCCGACGACCTCGCAGGGAACGCGGGTGCCGGCGGCGATCTCGATGCCGACACGGCCACCCAGACTCATCGCGCCGATCGGTCCGGCGACCTCGACGAGAAGGCCGCGCACGCCGATGACGCGGCCATAGATGCTCACCCCCTCGATGTGCTCGATGGCGGAGGCGAGGGCCGAGAGACGGTCATGGCCGTGCGAGGGGGAATTCATGATGCGATGACGTCCTTGCCGGTCGGCGAGGGGGGCGGGATATTCGGCAAATCGCCCTTGTGGATGATTTGGTAATGGTTCCTAACAAATTGCGCTCATTTACCAGCCGTTAAGCTCTGTGATTAACACTGCAGATCGAGGCTGCCGCGTGTCGCAGGGCCGTTTGGCCCCGTTTCTCGCAGCATCCCTCCGCGAAAGGGCGCTTTTCGCGGGTGAGAGTTCATCGATCCGTGTCAAATTCGACTCACCTCGACAAGGATCGTTCACTTTCTCCGAGGAAGCGCTTGCGCTCGGGAATCACGGTTTGTTAACCAGTTTCCTCGTAGCGTGTCGCGTGGCGTTTCATTGGGCAAGTGCGTCGTCGCCAAGGGCCGGGAAGGTCCGGGCGAAAGCAACGGTTAACCTGCCCTGCGGGCGAAATTGGGGACGTGGACATGCGGGTTCTGCTGATCGAGGACGATAGCGCGACCGCTCAAAGCATCGAGCTCATGCTCAAATCCGAGAGCTTCAACGTCTACACGACGGATCTCGGCGAAGAGGGCGTCGATCTCGGCAAACTCTACGACTACGACATCATCCTGCTCGACCTGAACCTGCCCGACATGTCGGGTTACGAGGTGCTGCGCAGCCTGCGTGTCGCCAAGGTCAAGACGCCGATCCTGATCCTCTCCGGCCTCGCCGGCATCGAGGACAAGGTGAAGGGCCTCGGCTTCGGCGCCGACGATTATCTCACCAAGCCGTTCCATAAGGACGAGCTGGTCGCCCGCATCCATGCGATCGTGCGCCGCTCGAAGGGCCACGCCCAGTCGGTCATCACGACCGGCGATCTGGTCGTCAACCTCGACACCAAGACCGTGGAAGTCGACGCCGCCCGCGTCCACCTCACCGGCAAGGAATACCAGATGCTGGAGCTGCTCTCGCTCCGCAAGGGCACGACGCTCACCAAGGAGATGTTCCTCAACCATCTCTATGGCGGCATGGACGAGCCAGAGCTCAAGATCATCGACGTGTTCATCTGCAAGCTGCGCAAGAAGCTGGCGAACGCGTCGGACGGCAAGAACTACATCGAGACCGTCTGGGGCCGCGGCTATGTGCTGCGCGAGCCTTCCGAGGTCGACGAGCGCATTACGGCCTGACGCATTCCCGTCGCCGGCCCGTCATCGGGCAGTCACGAAGCGATGGCATACAAGTTTTGACCTGATCGTCGGATGTACACGACAGGTCGACGGGACCCCGCCGCGAGGCGGGGTTTTTGTTTTGGCCAACCGCCGACGGTGCCGATGTGGCGATGTCCGGCGCTCAGGCGCGCCAGCCCGCCAGCGGTTGCGCAAAGCTTCGATTGGCAAGCGGCGCGGCGCTGCGCGGCTGCGCGGCGAGAGCGGCGGCCTGGCGGTAAAGGCCCCGGTGCTCGGGATCGCAGGTCAGCCTGGTGGCTAGCCCGAGGACCGTTTCCGCTGCGCCGAGAACGAAAGCTCCGTCAGGGACGAGGCGCGGCGTCAGCAACTCCAGCGCCTTCACCTTCGTCGGCACATCGAAATAGATCAGCACGTTGCGGCAGAAGATGACGTCGAACCGGCCGAAATGATCGTTCCGCTCCAGCAGATTGTGATGGCGGAAATCGATCATGCGGCGCAGCCGCTCCGAGATCTGCCATTTGTCGCCGCGCTGCTCGAAATGCTTGAGCAGCATCTGGATCGGCAGGCCGCGCTGTACCTCGAACTGGCTGTAGATGCCCGAGCGCGCCTTCTCCAGGATCTCGGAGGAGATGTCGGTGCCGATGATCTCGACCTTCCAGCCGGCGAGGCGCTCGGCGAGGTCGTCGATGATCATGGCCAGCGAATAGGCCTCCTGTCCGCTCGATACCGCGGCGCACCAGATGCGCAGCGAGCGGCTGGCGGCGTTCGCCGCGATGCGCTCCGGCAGGATCACGTCGCGGAACAGGTCGAACGGCATGCGGTCGCGGAAGAACAGCGTCTCGTTCGTCGTCATCGCATCGACGACAGCGCTTTCAAGCACGCGATCGCGGCCGAGCCGCAACTGGCCGATCAGCGTCGCGATATCGGCGATGCCCCGCCGACGGCACAGGATGCTCAGGCGGCTTTCCGCCAGATATAGTTTGTCGGGCGTCAGCGACAGGCCCGAGCGCTGCTGCAGCAGCAGGCGCAGGAAGGCGAAATCGGTCTCGGTCATGCCGGCTGCACCCCGCGCACAAGGCAACGAATCGAGGCGCCGATCTCGTCGAGCGCAATCACGCTGCTGGCATGGCGTGCACGGACGACCGCGCCCGGCATGCCCCAGATCGTGCTGCTCGGCTCATCCTGGGCCAAAACGGCCGCGCCGGCCTTGCGCAGGGCACCGGCGCCCTCCGTGCCGTCGCTACCCATACCCGTCAGAACGAGGCCCATCGTCGCAGCGCCGAGATGGCGGGCGGCATCGTTGAACAGCACGTCGACGGCGGGCCGGCAGAAGTTGACCGGCGCCTCGTCGCCGATCCGCGCGACGATGTGCCCGAGCCGGCGGTCAATGCCGAGATGGCGCCCTCCCGGCGCGACATAGACGGTGCCGCGCATCAAGCGCTCGCCGTCGAAGGGCTCTCGCGCGGGCACGCCGATATGGCTCGCGATCTGCTCGGCGAAGGAGGCTGTGAACAGCGGCGGCATGTGCTGGACGACCAGCGTCGTCAGGTCGTGAAGGCCTTCGCCGATATCGAACAGCACCTTGGCGACGGCGCGCGGCCCGCCGGTCGAGGCGCCGATCACGAGATAGCGCGGCATCACTGAAACCAGGGGGCGCAGATTGACGGGGCCGCCATGCGGCAGATCGACGATGTCGACCTCAGGCGGCAGGGAGCCGGGGCGTGCCGGCGTATGGGCGATGTTGCCGAGCTTGAGCAGAAATTCGCTGCGGAAATCCAGCGACAGCGTCATGCCGGCGCGGCTGTCAGGTTTCGAGACGACGTCCATCGCGCCCTTGGTCATGCATTCCAGCGCGATGCGGGTGTTGCGCTCGTTCAGCGTGGCGGCGAGGAGGACGCCGGTATTGGGGCTTTCCTTGAGGATCTGCGGCAGTGCCGCAGCGCCGTCGACGCCCGGCATGTCGAGGTCGAGCACCATGACGTCCGGCTTGTAGCGCGTCGCATGGGCCACGGCCGTCTCGCCGTCGCCGGCCACCGCCACGACGTGAAAATGGCCGGCTTCCCCCAGCCAACGGGCGAAAAGCCCGCGCACGACAACGGAATCGTCGGCGATCACGACCGTCTTGTGCCGGGTCGGTGGGGCCGGAAGGGGGAGGCGGGACGCCATCATGCTCATGCTGCTTACTGGATCGGCAGTGCCGTCCGACGGAGATCGGGCATCCGCCCCCGCCGGACTGCTCAGAGCAGGCCGACCTGATGGAACTTGGACGCCACGATTTCCTTGTCGAAGGGCTTCATGATGTATTCGTCTGCGCCGGCATGCATGGCGCGCGCGATATGGGCGATGTCGTTCTCGGTGGTGCAGAAGACGACCTTCGGCCGCTTGCCGCCGGGCATCTGGCGCAGCGTGCGCAGGAACTCGTAGCCGTCCATGATCGGCATGTTCCAGTCGAGCAGCACAGCATCGGGCATCTCGCCCTTGCAGGCATCGATGGCGCGTGCCCCATCCTCGGCTTCGGCGATGCGGAACTGAAGACCTTCCAGGATACGGCGTGCGACCTTGCGGATTACCGCTGAGTCATCGACGACGAGGCAGTACTTCATGGTCTGTCTCCAAAGCTTTGGGGCCGCGCCTCAGGCCGCGGCGGGAAGGTCGAGATCGAGGACTGCATCGAGATCGAGTATGACGAGGAGCTCGTCGGCGAGCCGGTGAACGCCGGTCGCCAACGCGGTCCAGACGCGGTCGAGATGAACGGGCAACGGCTCGAAGGTGGAACGGTCCAGCCGGATCACCTCGCCGACGGCGTCGACGATGAGGGCAAAGGCCTCGCCGCGATGGTCGATCCCAATCGCCGTCAGCTCGCCTTGCCCCTGCGCCTCCGGAACCATCCTGCCTAGCCGCTTGCGCAGGCAGATCGCCGTGACGATGCGTCCGCGCAGATTCAGCAGACCGACGATCTCGCTCGGTGCGCGAGGGACGAGCGTGATGCGGTCGGTGATGAAGACGTCCTGTACGCGGCCGATCGGCAGCCCGAGCAACTGCTCGCCGATGCGGATCGTCACGTAGTCCAGCGAATCGCCGAAACCGGCGGAGGCCGCCTGCTGCGCCTTGTCGGGCACCGGAAGGGTCATGCTGCCTGCCTCATATCCGCGCTGCCGGCATTCAGCTCGCTCAGCAGGGCCCGGCGATCGAATTTTGCGACGATATCGTCGAGGCCGGCCTGTACGGCCCGCATGTGCAGATCGGGGGTCGCGCAAGTGGTGAGTCCGAGGATGCGCAGGCGCTCGCTGCCGGCCTGCGCGCGCAGCGCGGCGGCGAAGACGAAGGCCGCTTCGGTCTGCCGATCGAGATCGAGCAGGACGATGCTGAACGGCTCGGCGGCTGCAGTGGGATCAAGGTGGAAATCGGCCGCCATGGTGATCACATGGCCGGACGCCTTCAGGATCGGGCTCAGCATTTCCCGCAGGAAATCCGACGGCTCGATCAGCAGGACACGGGCGGATGGAGCCGAGCTGCGCCGCACGGCAAACCAGCCGGGTTCGTTCAGCGGCAGGTAATGGGCGAGATCGACGATATCGGTGGCGCGGCCCCGGATCATGGCCGAGCCGATTACGCCGCGCTCGTGGCTGGCGGCCATTTCGAGGTCGAAACTGTCCTCGACGATATCGACGATGGCATCGACGGCAAGCGCGACGGTCAGGTCGCCGTCCGAGACGATGACGAGTGGCTGGATGCCCTGGCTGCGCAACTGCGTTTCCGCGAGCGGCGTGACGGGTACGAGCCGCCCGCGATAATGCAGCAAAGTGCGGCCGCCGCCGCGCTGGAACTGCTCGGCGTCGACCTCCTCGAGCCTTGTCACCAGCGACAAAGGCAGGGCCTGGAGACTGCCGGCTCCGGTGCGGAAGACGAGCATCGTCGTCTTCTCGCTGGCCTGGGCATGAGGGGCGGCGGCATGCGGCTTCGCCTCGGCCTCGCCCGACAGAACAGCGCCGACCAGGCTGGCGACGCCGTTGGGGTCGACGATCAGCACGACGGCCCCGTCGCCGAGGATGGTATTGCCGGAGAAAAGCGGGATGTGGCGCAGCTTGCTCGACATCGGCTTCACCACGATTTCCTCGGTGTGGAAGACGCTGTCGACGAGGATCCCGAATTGCCGCTCGCCGATCTGGGTGATGACGATGAAGCCCTCACCGTCAGCGGCCTTGGGCGCGCCCATCAGCTCGGGAAGCGAAATGATCGGAAGCAGCCGTCCGCGCAGCCGCAGGACCGGGGCGCCGTTGATCTCCTCGATGCGGTTGTCGTCCCCCGCCTTCACCCGCACGAGCTCGCGCACCGCGATCTGCGGGATCGCATATCGGTCATTGCCCGCCACCACGATCAAGGCGGAGATGATCGCGAGCGTCAGCGGGATCTTGATGGTGATGGTCGTGCCGAAGCCGGGACGGCTGGCGACGTCAATCATCCCGCCGATCGAATCGACATTGGCCTTGACCACATCCATGCCGACGCCGCGGCCGGAAACCGCCGTCACATTATCCACGGTCGAGAAGCCGGGCAGGAAGATGAAGCGGCTGATCTGGGCGTCGCCGAGCTTCTCGATCTCGGCTTCGGTCGCAAGGCCCCGGGCGATGGCCTTGTTCCGGATGCGTCCGACATCGAGCCCGCGCCCGTCATCCGCGATCGAGATCGTGACGGAGCCGCCCTCATGATAGGCGGAAAGCCGGATCGTGCCCTGTTCGAGCTTGCCGGCTGCCCGGCGCTCCGCCGGAAGCTCGATCGCATGGTCGGCGCAGTTGCGGACCATGTGGATGAGCGGGTCCTTGATCAGGTCGAGGATCTGGCGGTCGAGTTCGGTTTCCGCCCCATCGGTCACGAGTTCGATGCGCTTGCCGAGTTCGGTGCTGAGGTCGCGGACGATGCGCGGCAGCTTCGACCAGGCGTTGCCGATCGGCTGCATACGGGTCTTCATCACGCCGTCCTGCAGCTCGGCGGTGATCAGCGAGAGGCGCTGCAGCGGTGCCTTGAGCTTGGCGTCCTCCTGCTGGCGGGAGACATCGAGGAGCTGGTTGCGTGTCAGAACGAGCTCGGAGACCATGGTCATCAGATGCTCGATCGTGTCGACATTGACGCGCAGTGTCGCCGGGCCGCCGCTTCGCGGGGATGACGGGCCATCTTCGGAATGCGTGGGACTTTCGCCGCTTTCGATACGGCCGTTGCGGTCGCGCTGCGGCTCCGGTGCGCTGCGAAACACGATGTCGTCCGTTGCAGCCTTGGCGTCAGCCTGGCCATGCCGGGCGAGATAGGCGGCGACGGGATCGATCGGCTCCTCGGCCGGGTACGCGTGGTCGAGTTCGCCCCTGGCGCGGTCGGCCAGAGCCTGCAATTCGTGGATCAGCGTCTTGTCGTCGCCCTCCGGCTCCTGCCCCTTCTCGGTCAGCTCGGCGAGGATGTCCTTGATGCGGTCGATGGTTTCGAGAATGGCGGTGACGGCGCTCGGCTTCACCGTCGCGCCGTCACGGAACTGCCCGATCACCGACTCGGCCGCGTGGGTCAGCGCCTCGAGCCGCGGCAGGCCGATGAAGCCGCAGGTTCCCTTGACGGTGTGAACCAGCCTGAAGATGTTGCGCAGGATATCCCGATCGTTCGGGTCCTGCTCGAAGCGGACGAGCTCCCGGTCGACCGTATCGAGGTTCTCGCCGGTCTCGGTCAGGAACTCTTGCAGCAACTCGTCCATGCAGGAACATCACTCAACGCGAAACCCTCCAGGAACCAAAGCACGAGAAGGGTTTATGATCGGTTGAGATCGCCCGTCGACTGATTTCGGTTTCAGGCCGCCTTGGCTGCCTTGATGGTCACGGTCTCGCCGTCGATCGCGACGGAAACCTCCATCCCTGCGGCGCGCGCCACCATGCCGGTATAGACCGGCTGGACGGCATGGGCGTCGATCGTGCCGCCCGGCGCATTGCCGGCGAGCAGTTCCTCGACATGGGCGGGGATGCGGGCATGCGAGCCGGTGGCCTTGATCTCGAAGCTGCCCTGTTCACCCTCGACGCTGGCTCGCGAGACAAGCTTGCCGCCGCGCGGCACCGCCTGGGCTGCGATGACCAGCAGGTTCAGCAGGAGCTTGACCTGGTTCTTCGGCAACAGGGCGCGCGGCGCATCCCAGTCGAGCGACAGTTTCTCGTCGTTCAGGAAGCCGTTGGCGACGTTGCCGGCATCGCCGAGATCGATCATCGCGCCGGCCGAGCCGGCTGCGCCGAAGGCGAGGCGCGCGAACTGCAGGCGGGCGGAGGCGTTGCGGGCGCTCTTCTTGATGAGCTCGAGCGCGAAGTCGCGCATCGAGGGATCGTCTTCCTCGAGAACCTCCAGAGCGTTGACAATCGCGCCGACCGGGCTGATCACGTCATGGCAGACGCGGCTGCAAAGAAGAGCGGCCAGATCGAGCGAGTCGAGCGAGATGGCGGTCATGGGGGCGAAATCCTGGGATGGCGATGCGCCGAGGGTAGGGCGGCAATGCCGCCAGATATGCTGTCATCTTGGTTTTCATGTGGTTAATCGCCATATACCGGGCCAATGTTCGAAGGATGGGCCGCCATGATCGGCCGCGACGATGCCCGCCTGCGCGATTGCGACGGGCTGGGGCGCAAGCTTGCGGAAGCTGCCAGGATCAGTTCGACCGTCCTGCTGGCGAAGCGGGCGGCACGCGATGTGACGCTCAAGCAGGACGGCTCGCCGGTCTGCTCGGCGGATTTGGCTGCCGACCATGCCGCGAAGGATGCGCTCGCGCGCCTTTGCCCCGGCTTCCCTGTCATCAGCGAGGAAACGGCCGACAGCGTCGCGCCGGGCGAGGTCTTCATCCTGCTCGATCCGCTGGACGGCACGCGCGAGTTCCTGGCCGGCGGCGACAGTTACTGCGTCGCGATTGCGGTGGTCTGTGACGGCAGGCCGATCGCGGGCGCGATTGCTGCCCCGGCCATCGGCCGCCTCTGGTTCGCGGGCCAGCACGCCTATGTGCAGGATTTTGCCGCCGACGGCACCGTGCTCGGGGAAGCGCGCCGCGCGGCGGTGCGTGCCTTGCCCAGCGACGGGCCGGTGGCGCTGGTCAGCCGCTTCCATGGCGACGGCCGCAGCGACGGCATCGCCGCGTCGATGTGCTGCCACAAAGGCATCCCCGTCTCGTCGGCGGTGAAGTTCGGGATGATCGCTTCGGGCGAGGCGGATCTCCATGTCCGCTGTGGCCAGACCATGGAATGGGACATCGCGGCCGGCGACGCCATTCTTTCGGCGGCGGGCGGGGTGGTGCTGACGCTTGACGGCGCCTTGCCGCATTACGGCGTGAGCGAGCGGCAGTTCCGCAATCCGCCTTTCGTGGCGGCGTCGAGCGAGGCGCTGGCGCGGCGGGCCATCGCCGGTGATACCGGCTGCTGAGAGCCTTTTTGAGAATTCCCCGAGCCCTCATCCTGAGGAGCCATTCCCTTGGGAATGGAGTCTCGAAGGATGCTCCAGGAGGCTCCGGAGATATCTGGGCCATCCCCTTCGAGACCCGCCTTGCGGCGCTCCTCAGGATGAGGGCTCGGGTCTCCAAAAGGCCTCTCGGAGACCTCAGCGGGCGACGAAACGCAGCACCGATTTCCAGCGATCTTCGGCCTGGGCCAGGAGCGCGGCGCCCTGCAGGAACCGCTGGCGGTTTTCCGCCGAGCGGAACAGGAACAGCCGCGAGCCGATGATCGCGTATTGGCTGGGATCGCTCTCGACAGCGACGCCATTGGCGACGCCCGTCGGGTCGAAGCCGCCGAAAGCGGGCGCGTAGACGCCCGGTGCATCGCGGAAGGCCTCGAGATTGGCCTGCGAGGCGAAGCGCCAGACAATACCCTCATGAATCAGCTCGTGGTCCGCGAGGCCGGCCGAAGGCCCATTGCCTAAGCGATAGGACACCGGGTCGAAGCCGTTGATGGCAAGGCCGGTGCGCAGGTCGCGCTGCATCACTTCGCCAAGTGCGGGCAGGCTGGGCAGACCGGCTGGCAGCCCCGGTGCCCCCGTCGAAGCCGGAACAACCGGCTCGGCGGAGGTGGTGTTGGCGGACGTCATGGAGACGACGAGGAAGAGAATGGCAATGCCGGCGCAGGTCGCGCTCCAGCGTCGCCTTGTTGCGGCCTTCATCCCCACAAATCCTCGCAATCCCGGATCACGGGCGGCTCGGCTCTCCGGAATTTTCACGCCTTGGATAGATTTGCAGCGTATCAAACTGGTTACCGAAATGATTCGTTTTCGCCGGACGTCGTTTTTTCGACGCCGGTGCGAGCGGCGGATAGCCCAGAATCGGCCCGCCGTCCGGTCCGCATCGCGCTTGTCCGGAACAGGTTGCCCGGCAACCGAGGCCGGCGCCGCGAGCCCGGGCGATCAAACCGTTCTGGCGTCCGGCCTGGCCAGACCCTCTGTCCGGAGATCTAGCATATGAACCAGACCCGCCGCAGTCTCATCAAGAGCGGTCTCGCCGTAGCCGGAACCGGCCTCACCGGTCTGTCGGCCCCGGCTTTCGCGCAGAACTACAACGAGCAGCGCTCCTTCTCGCAGAACGAACTGGTCACGTCCGGCCACAAGTTCTTCGGCAACGTGTCGCGAGGTCTCGCGCTCACCATCGAGGAGGCCGTGCGGCGCTGGGGCGAGCCCAATGGCTATGTGCTCGGCCAGGAGGCCTCTGGAGCCTTCGTCGGTGGGCTGCGCTTCGGCGAGGGCCAGCTCTACACCCGCAATGCCGGCGACCGCAGGGTGTTCTGGCAGGGGCCGTCGATCGGCTTCGACTTCGGCGGCGAAGGCGCACGCACGATGATGCTGGCCTACAACCTGCCGGCGGTGGACGCGCTCTACCAGCGCTTCGCCGGTGTCGACGGCTCGGCCTATTTCATCGGCGGATTCGGCTTCACCGCGATGACGGCGGAGGGCATCACCATCGTGCCGATTCGCACCGGCGTCGGCTGGCGGCTCGGCGTCAATCTCGGCTATCTCAAGTTCACGCCGCAGGCGACGTGGAATCCGTTCTAGCCCGCCGATCTCGAGCGGGTGACTAGAACTGGCCTTGGCGGCGCGGGCGTGGCAGATTCAGCCATCGCCTGTGTCCACGCCTGGTTCGGGAGACCTGGGTCTTGATCGAAGCCGCCATGCTGTTCGCGCTCGGCTTCCTTTGCGCGGCCCTGCTCGCGCTGGCAGCGGTGCCGGCGCTTGCTCGCCGTGCCGATCGGCTGGCGCGCAAGCGGGCTGAGGCTGCGTTCCCGCTCTCCCTGGGGGAAATCGCTGCTGATCGCGACCATCTGCGCGCCGAACTCGCCCTGCGCATGCGCTCCGTTGAGCAACAGGCCGAGCGTGGCTTTGCGGCCAAGGCCGGGGCGATGCAGGAGCTTGGCCGCCGCGACATGACGATCGGCCGGCTGGAGCGCGAGCGTGGCGAGCGCGACACACGGATCGCGGAACTCGAAAACCTGCTCGCTACGACCCGGGCCGAGCTTGGCGACACGCGCAGAACCCTCGAACAGGAACAGGCGGGCCATGGCGAAACGGCCGCGGCGCTGGAGGAGCGGCTCGCGGATCTGGCGAGCCTGGAGCAGAGCCTGGCTGAGACACGGCAAGCTCTGACCGGCACCGGCGCGGATCTGAGCATGCGCGACGACGAGCTCGCGCGGGAACGCGAGACGGTCGGGCGGATCGAGAAGCTGCTCGCCGAACGCGAGACCGAACTGGCGGGGATCCGCGACGAGCATGCGAAGCTGCGCTTGGCGCTGGTGGAGGACCGCACCCAGATCATGATCCTCCAGGGCAAGCGCGACGAGCTTGCCGGCAGACTGGCGGGAGTCGAGGATGCGCTGGGCCGCAGCGAGGCGTCATTGAAAACGATGACGGGCGAGCGCGACGGCGAACAGGTGCGGGCCGGTGCCTTCTCCGCGCGTGCCGAGCAGGCTGAAGCTGGGCTGGCAGCGGCCGATGCGCGCGCCAGCGCGGCGGCTGTCGAGGCGCGGCAGCTCGGCGTGAGGCTGGAGCAGACGATGGCCGATCAAGAGACGCTGCAAGGCCGGGTGGATGCCCTGGAACTGGCGCTTGCGGCTGCCAAGGATGAGCTGGTCGATCTGCGCCGGCGCAAACAGGAAGAGATCACGGCCTTGCAGGACAGTCAGCGCGAACGGGATGGTCAGATCGAGCTTGTGCATGCCGAGCTTCAAACGCTGCAAGGAGCCCTCAGCCGGGCCCGCGAAGATCGAAATCAGCTCCTGGACGAGATGTCGGACCTGCGCAGAGCGGCATCGGGCGCGCAGGCCAATTCGGCCTTGCGCGAGGAGATCGTCCGGCTGGCCGACCGCTTGATGAGCCTATCGCCGAAGCGTGAGGCGGCAGAATAGCGCGGAATCGGCCGCGCCGTTCGTCGCGTGGTCCGGGCAGCACCGAAAAGCGGCTTCCCCTTTCCTCGTCGATGCTCCAGATCGCCTTGCATCTCTGTCGGACCGGAGCGACGATCTATCTCTTTGTTCGGGCATCGGATTTTTCCGAGAAGTGGATTCCACTTTTCGGCCCGATGCTCTAGGAAGACGGGGCCTCCCGGCGCGCCGGCGCCACCTGAATGGTTTTAAATCGTGACGGACAGCCAAATCGATCTCTTGTGCCTGGGCGAGCCGCTCGGCGAGTTCAACGCCACCCGGGCCGAGACCGGGGCCTTCCTGTTCGGGCATGGCGGCGACACATCTAATTGTGCCGTCGCGGCGGCCCGGCAGGGCCTATCGGTGGGGTATCTCGGGGCGCTCGGCGATGACAGCGCCGGCCATTCGATCCGGGCGCTGTGGAAGCGGGAGGGCGTCAACGACGCCCATGTCTCGACGCATCCGACCGCTCCGACGGGGCTCTATTTCGTCGATCACGGCCCGTCCGGCCACGTCTTCTCCTATCTGCGCGCCGGTTCGGCCGCGAGCCTCTACGGATCGCGCGACCTGCCGCGCGATCTCATTCGCTCGGCCCGCATCATCCAGGCCTCCGGCATCAGCCAGGCCATTTCGGCCAGCGCCTGCGATGCGGTGTTCGAAGCCTTCGAGACGGCGCGCAAGGCCGGTGTTCTCACCGCCTACGACACAAATCTGCGCCTGAAGCTCTGGCCGCTGACTCGCGCGCGGGCGATCATCCACGCCGCCTGCGCCATGGCGGACATCGTTCTGCCGGGCCTCGACGATGCGACGCAGCTCACCGGGCTCAACAATCCCGACGCCATCGTCGATTTCTATCTCGGCCTGGGCGCGCGGGTCGTCGCGCTGACGCTCGGCCACGAAGGCTCGCTGGTTGCGACGCCGGTGCGCAGGGAGCGTTTCCGCCCGATCAAGGTCGATGCCATCGACGCGACGGGCGCGGGCGATTGCTATGACGGCGCCTTCCTCGCCGAATATCTGCGCACCGGCGATGCCTTCGCGGCGGGCGCCTATGCCAATGTCGCCGCGGCGCTCTCGACGCAGGGCTATGGCGCCGTCGCGCCGCTGCCGCGCCGTGACGAGGTCGAAGCGCGTATCGCTGCCGAGGCCAAGAGCTAATGACCGTTCCCGTTCTGAAGCGCGCGGGCGATCTCCTCGCCCGCTACGATGTGCTGATCAGCGATGTCTGGGGCGTCGTTCATGACGGGCTTTGGGCGCTGGAGCCGGCCTGCGAGGCATTGATCGCCTTCCGGAAGCTGGGCGGGACGGTCGCGCTGCTCTCCAATGCCCCCGGGCCGTCCACGCAGGTGGCTGGTCTGCTCGATACCAAGCGCGTGCCGCGCGAGGCCTGGAACCGGCTCGTCACGTCCGGCGACGTCACGCGCGCGCTGATCGCGGAGAGCCATCACAAGCGCGTCTACCATATCGGCTGGCAAAGCGACCGGGCGGTTTTCGCTGGGCTCGATGTCGAGCTGGTCGGCGAAGAGCAGGCCGACATCATCGTGGCGACCGAGCTCAACGATTACCGCACCGAGACGCCGGAACAGTACCGGCCGCTGCTCGAGCGCTTCGCCCGGCGCGGCCTGCCTTTCATCTGCGGCAACCCGGATCTCGTCGTGCATGTCGGCGAGGATCTGCTGCCCTGCGCCGGTTCGCTCGCGGCGATCTATGAGGAGCTGGGCGGGACCGTCGCCTGGGCCGGCAAGCCTTATCGTCCGGCCTATGACCTGGCGCTTGCAGCCGCCGCCGAGGCGCGCGGCGGCAGCCCTGTCGAACCCGGCAAGGTCCTGGTGATCGGCGACGCGGTCAGGACCGATCTCGCCGGCGCAAGGCTGATGGGCTTCGACAGCCTTTTCATCGCCGGCGGCATCCATCGCGACGAGACGATGCATGGCGGTGAGGTCGATCCTTCCGGGCTCGCCAAGGTGCTGGACGGGTTGCCGGTCCGGCCGATCGCGGCAATGGGCGCGCTGGCCTGAAGCCGGGCCTCAGGCGGTGGACGCTTGGCCGAGCTGGCCTTGTTGCAGCACCGCCGTCATTACGGGGCAGGCCCAAGGGCCGCCTCGGAGTGACGGCAGCGGTTCCTAAGCCTAGTGATTGCGCAGCCGTGCGAGGATGTCCTCGTAGAGGCCTTCGAGCGGGCGGAAGACGAAGCGAACGGTGGATTTCCCGGGCGGGACGACGACGGCCCGGAAAAGCACATTGGCGCGCAGCAACTCCGCCGGGCGATCGTCGACCTCTACCCGCCACCAGTGGTGCCAGACGTCGTTGAGGACGAGATAGCCGCCGCGGGGCGCATCGACGGCGAGCGTCACCGTGGTCGTGCCGTAATCGCGGATCGCAACCTTGGCCGGCCCGATAGCGCCGGTGGCCAGCGGCGGCGGGTCGCGGTCGAGCAGGACGGTCCGGCGCGGATCGAAGCCGGTCGGCCATTGGCCGGTCGTCAATATGGCGTCGAAATCGGCCTTCTGCGCCTCGGTGACCAGCAGGACGCGCGGCAAGGCGCGCGGGTTCTCGTAGATATAGGCGTCCTTGGTCCGGGCGATCTGTCTGAGATCGCCGGGCTTCAGCCGCGTGTCGATCTGCTCGACGGGAACGCCGGTCGCGATGAAGCGCAGGCCCAGCAAGTCAGCCAGCAGGGAACGATAGCCCGGCATCAGGGCGGAGAAGGTGCGCTGGTCGGGCAGGGCGACCTGGTCGCCGGCGCCGGTCGCCTTGCTGTAGAGGCCGAGGCGCAGCGGATTGTAGCCCAGCGTGTTGTCGAGTTCGTGGACGAGGCTGGCATTGGGCCAGTGGAAGTCGATGGCGGCGAGCTCGATGCGGTCGCGCCGGTCGGGAGCGGCAGTGCGGGCGGTCTCGCGCTTGAGGAGCGCGATGGTCTCGTTCGCGCTGTCCTTCCGCAGCACGTCGTACATCTGCGGCGGCAGGGCAGTGGATTCGCTCGGGCCGTTATTGACCGACAAATCCATGGTGAGGATCGCGGCAAGCACGACGGTCGCCGCCAATGCCGAGCCGCGCTGCGCCAGCCCGCGCGCGGCAACCAGGCCGCCGAGCGTGAGCAGGCCGCACAGCAGCGCAATGACGAGCGGCGTGATCGCGACCGGGATGCGCCCGACCGTCCAGGCGAGCCAGAGGGCGAGAGCGAGCGCCCCGGCGAAGATCAGCGCTTCCAGGGCGATCTGCCACGGGCGCGCCTTCGGCGCCGTGCCGGTCATGACGAGGTGGGTCAGATAGCCGCCGAGGATGGCGATGAGAGAGCCGAGGATGAAGAGCGCGTCGGCGGGGCGGCGATAGAAGCTCACGCCGGGAAGCTCGAACAGGAGCCGGAAGGCGGGCGTGTAACGCCCGAGCGCATAGAGCAGGACGATGAGCGCGGCGACGCTGAGCGCGACGATCTCGCGCCGCCAGAGCGCGCCGCGGACGAGGCCGAGGGTCAGGACCAGCCCCATCGGCAACAGACCGAGATAGAGCTGGCTCATATTGCGGGCGAGGAAGAGCCCGAGCGAGCCGAAGCGGGCTTCCCAGGCCGGGCTCGGCGCACCCCAGAAATCCGCGAGCGGCCCGGCCGCGCCGTAGAGATTGGCGATCAGGCCGGTGAGCAGCGCCGCGGGGTGCAGCGAGCCCTTCCCGGCTTCGACGAAGTCGATCGCGGGACGGTTCGATTCCTGCGCGATGAAGGCGGTCAGGAGGATGGGGATGGTGGCGACCAGAATGGCGCCTAGCGTGCCGGCGAGAAGCGGCAACAGGCTGGCGCGGAAGGCGCGCCAGGGATCGCGCGCCATCAGGATCGCGGCGATGACCAGCCCGGCAAGAACGTAGACGCCGATCAGCGCGACCTGATCGCGGCCGAGCACCATGAAGCCCGAGACCAGCCCGGCGGCGAAGCCGTAGCCTATCGAGCCGCGCTCCAGCGCACGGGAGAGCAGGAAGAGGGTGACGGTGAAATAGCCGAGGTTCAGCACCTGCCCGACATGCTGGATACGCCAGGCGGCGGCGGCGCCGAAGGCGAAGGAGAGGGCCGCGACGACCGCGCCGGCCGGATGCCAGCCACGGTCACGGAAGATCAGGACGATCGCCAGCGCACCGACCAGCAGCGTTCCGAGCACGGCTCCATCGCTCCAGCGGAAATCGGGCGCGGGATTGAGCGCGGCGATCAGCGCGAAGGAGGGGGAGAAGATCAGCGACTGCGGATCGGCGACCTGCGGCGAGCCGGAGAAGACGTAGGGCGTCCAGAAGGGGGACAGGCCACGATGCCAGCTATCGGCGAGGAATTGTAGCTGAGGGTGGAAATGGGCCTTGGCGTCCCAGGGGATCGTGACGGCACCGGAGAGCCAGGGCCAGGACAGGGCCAGCCAGCCGAGAAACACGATGCAGAACACGCTGGCAAGCGGCCAGCGTGTCGGATCGTCCTCGAATGATGTCGTCCCGGGCACCGGCATCAGCCTGGCCTGACCGCGATCGGATACACCGTCAATCCGTCGGGGCGGCACGCGCCATCAGCGCGTCCATGTCGATGAAGTGGCCGGCGCGGTCGCGCTTGGAGGCGAGGTAGCGGACGTTGTGGGCGTTCGGGCGGCCCAGCACGCGCTGGCTGGCGGCAACCTCGAGACCCGCCGCCTCGATCGCGCTGATCTTCAGGGGATTGTTGGTGAGCGCCACGACGCTGGAGACGCCAAGCTGCTTCAGCATGGTCGCCGCGAAATCGAAATGGCGCTGGTCGAGATCGAAGCCGAGCACCTCGTCGGCATCATAGGTGTCCCAGCCCTGGCTCTGCAGCTTGTAGGCCCGCATCTTGTTGGAGATGCCGTTGCCGCGGCCTTCCTGATCCAGGTAGAGCAGGACGCCGCCTGTGTTCTCCGCCATCCACTGCACGGTCTCGCGCAGTTGGTCGCCGCAATCGCATTTCAGCGAACCGAAGAGATCGCCCGTGAGGCAGGCCGAGTGCAGACGCACCGCCACCGGCCCCGAAAGATCGGGCCTGCCGACGATGATCGCGACCTGATCGCGCAACCCCTCGCCACCGCGGAAAACGACGAACTCGGTCTCCGGGGCGCCTTCGAGCGGCACGGGCGCGCGGCCGACGATCTTCAGCGAAGCGGCCTGCTGGGCGCGATAGCCTTTGATCGCTTCGATGGCGACTTCGACCAGCGGCTCATCTGCGATGTCGGCGGCGTCGACCCGCACGACCACGACGGCCGGGAGGACGAGCGACAGGCGGGCCAATTCCAGCGCGGCCTCGTCGAGCCCGGAGGCGGGCGCGATCGGCGCATCCATCCGCGCATCGATCTTCAGGGCGAGCGTCTCGACGCGGCCGAGATCGATCGTGGGCAGCGCAAAGACGCCGCTTTCGCTGCGCCCCTTTGCGCCAAGCCGGCGCAGCCTCGCACCGCTGAGGACAAGATGCCCGCCGCCATGAGCCAGCTCATCGAGACCCTGCACGAGGCTCTCTTCGGCCAATTCGGCAGACAGGGCGAGCGCGCGCTGATCACCGTTCCGCAGCAGGACGGGGCGGCCGGCGCGAAACTCGGCGATGGCCCGGTCCACCCTCATAAGCGCAGTTTCGAGGGAGGGGCCGAAGAGCGTACGCGACTCAGGCATCGGGAAGTCCGTCAGATTGGGCCGGCAAGCGGCCTAGGAGCGTCAGAGGCACCATGGGAAAAGGATATAGGGGTTCTTGGTTCGCCCTTCCAGCAACGTTCCCGGCAGGGCACGGTTCCATTGCACGCAAGTGCTCGGGAACGAGAAACGGGAACCTGACCGGAGCAGTGTCGTATAGGTTGGTACGCTTGAACGTGGGATGAATGCTTTCCCTAGCGGCAGCACCCGGAGAACGGCCGATGTCGGCGGAAATGGCGCCCGGCGGTTACAGCGCGACCGCCCGCACCCTGCATTGGATCACCGTGGTTGCGGTCTTCGTGATGATCCCGGTTGGGGTGACGATGAGCTATCGAGGCAACGTCCTGAACCTCTGGGACGGGCTGACCAACGGCCTCTACAGCGCTCATAAGCTTACCGGATTCCTGCTGTTGTGGCTGACGGCAGGGCGCCTGGTCTATCGCCTTCTGCATGGAGCGCCGGCGGATGAACCGACGCTGGAATGGTGGCAGAAGGCCGGCTCGCATCTCGTCCACTGGCTGCTTTACGGGTTGCTCCTCGTCGTCCCGCTGCTGGGCTGGATCGGCGTCTCCCTGTTTCCGGCGCTCACCGTGTTCGACCTGTTCAACCTGCCAGCGCTGGCTGGGCCGAATGAAGCGGCGGCCAAGCAGGTGCTCGGCGTCCATGGCAAGCTTGCGCTGACGCTCGGCGCAATTGCGATTTTGCACATCGCCGCGGTGCTCTACCACCGCGTCATCCGCAAGGATGGCGTTTTGCGCCGGATGTGGCCGGGAACCGGCTAAGGCGTGCAATCCCTCCGGAGGGAAGATGGCGATCCGGCTCGTTTTCGGGGCGGAGCCTCAGACCGGGCGCGCCCAGAGATCCTGATGGCCGATCCGCGCCGATCCTTCCTCGCTGCGTGCGGCAAGCCAGCTCTCGACGGTCGCGGGATCGACCCGTCCGGTTTCGCGCACGGCCTGCGCAATGCCCTCGGCCAGGGCCGCGCGCAGATCGGCGCGAGCACCATCGATCAGCCAGCTGCTGTCGCCCGTCGAAACCGCGAAGCCGGCCTTGCGGAAGGCCTCGGCCACGATTTCGCAGGCCGCCGGGCCGGCGGAGGGGCCGAAGCCCTTGTCGCCGCGCTGATGATCGACAAAGGCGGCGTGCATGCCGGCATCGGCGGGGTGCTCCGGCTGCCAAGCCTCGCGGCCGTCATAGGTCAGCACGGCATAGAGCGGCAGGCGTTGGCTCGTGAGCGCGGCGACGAGGCGCTCGATCCAGCGCCGCGACGTGAGGTCGAAGAGGGCGGCGGCCGTCACGAGGTCTGGCCGCCAGCCGAGCACCCAGTCGAGATCCTTGTTGAGGTCGACGCGGCGCGTGTCCACGCCGATCAGTTTTTCCCCCTTGGCGAGGACGAGTTCCTCGCCCTGCTCGCGCGCTTCATCGGCCCAATCCGCCAGGCGGCTGCGGGCATGGGCAAGCAGGTCGGCATCGTGATCGACGAGTGTCCAGTGCTGACGGTCGGGCAGGGCGGCGTAGGATGCGCGCAGATTCGAGCCTGCGCCGCAGCCGAGATCGAGGATGGACAGCGAAGGCCTGTCGGAGAAATACGAGCCGACCGCGGCGAGCACCTGCGGATTGCGCGCGGCATGATCCGCAGGCTCGCGCAAGGCGAGCCATTCCGGAGAAAATCCAGCCATCAACCCACCTCCCGGCTGCCGCCGCCCAGACATGCCCGCGCGACGATGCGGGCGGCATCGTGCCAGCGTGGCAAGGCGCCGGCTCCCGCCCATGCCGCATCGGCCCTCTGCCGGCGCTCAGCCGGCGCATCAATCAGCCTCGCAAGCGCGTTGGCAAGTGCCGCAACGTCGCCGGGCGGCACCTTGAGAGCCGCGTCGGCCGGCAAGGCATCGGCGCCCGCGCCGCTCAGCGTGCAGACGATCGGCAGGCCGCGCGCCAGCGCTTCCGTCAGAACCATGCCGTAGCCCTCATAGAGCGAGGGCATGGCGAATAGGTCAGCTTTGTCATAGAGTTCACCGAGGTTATCCGGTTGCACGGCCCCGGCAAGCAAGATGCGGTCCGCCAGCCCGGCGGAGCGGATATGGGTCTCGATCGCGGCCGCGGTTTCGGGCGCGTAATCGGGAGAGCCGGCGATGGTGAGATGCCAGTCGCGGTCGGCGATCCGCGTCAGCGCCTCGATCAGGACATCGTAACCCTTGCGCGGAATCAGGGAGCCGACTGCGAGCAGTTGCAGCGGCTGATCGCCGCGGCTGCCGGTGGCGCGCGGCGCGGGATCGACACCGGGAACGGCGACGAAAATGCGGCTCTCGGGGACGCCGAACTCCGTGCTCAAAACCGTTGCCGTCGCCGGGCTCGTCACCGCGACGGAGCGGGCATGGCCGAGAGCGGCCCGTTCGCTCGCGCGCAGCGCCGCCGCCTGGGCGGCCTCTAAGCCCGTTTCGAGCGCCAGCGGATGGTGGACGAGCGCGACCAGCCGGTCGGCGAAGCGCGCGGCGAGTGCTTCGGGAAAGGCCCCGAAGGCGAGACCGTCGACCAGCAGGATGTCGTCCGGCGCGGTCGCCGCCAGCAGCAATTCCGTCGCTGCAAGATCGGCTTCGGTCGGGAAGGGAAAGCCGCCCGGCAAGGCCAGATGCCGGGCCTCGACGCCCATCTGGCGCCATTCACGCAGGAGACGGCGGTCATAGCCGTAGCCGCCGGTCGGCAGATCGATATTGCCGGGGATGGCGAAGACGATGGCGCTCACGCCAGCACGCCCTCGTAGCTGGCGCGGGCGAGGTCGGTCTCGTGGAGCGTGACGCGGATCTTCGCGAGGCCGGCGCCATCGGCACCGAGCGCGCCGGATTTCGCGGCGGCGGACATGGCGTCGAAGATATGCTTGCAGAGAAATTCAGTGGTGGTCAGGATCCCAGCGAATTGCGGCAGGGCGTCGAGATTCTGGTAGTTGAGCGGCTTCAGGGTCTTGCCGAGCGTGTCGAGCGCGGCGCCGATGTCGACGACCACGTTCTGCCGGTTCAACGTTTCGCGGAAGAAGGCAACGTCGACCACAAACGTCGCTCCATGCATGTTCTGCGCGGGACCGAAGAAGGGATCGGGCAAGGAGTGGCCGATCATGATGCGGTCGCGGACTTCGACGGAAAACATGCGATCTCCTGGAGAGACGCCCGAAGCGGGCGCGGTCACGGCCGCGTTTCATAGCAAATCGCGGCGGTGAGGCCAGCGGCGCCCGGCGCGAGCAGTTCCGGGATGCGCTGCGGTGCATCGCGGAAGGCGATCTCCTCGGTGATTACAGCGTCGAGCCGGTCGTCGGCGAGGAGCGTCATCGCCGCTGCCGCCCGTCGTGCGTGGTCCCAGCGCGCCCGATGCGAGGCGGCGACCATGCCGACCTGCGACGAGACGAGCTGGAGACGGCGCGCATGGAAGGCGCAGCCGAGGGTCGCCGGCACGGTTCCCTCGCCATACCAGCTCATTTCGACGATCCGCGCCTCGGTGCCGGCCGCAGCCACGGCGGTAGCGAGGCCGGCCGCCGTCGCGCTGGTGTGAAAGACGAGATCGGCGTCGCGCGGCGCTGCGTCCGGCATGGCGAAGCCAAAGCCCAGTTCGGCGGCAGGCACTGCACGGCCGGGCTCGACATCGACCAGCGTCACGTCGGCTCCCGGCAGGCGTGCGGCGAGCCAGGCGACGAGCAGGCCGAGCACGCCGCCGCCCACCACGACAATCCGGTCGGCCGGGGCGGAGCCGGCGTCCCAATGGGCGTTCAGGGCCGTTTCCATATTGGCGGCGAGGATGGCGCGCCGGGGTGGAACGCTGTCGGGAACCGGTATCAGGCTGCTGCGCGGTGCAATGAAACGGTCCTGATGCGGATGCAGGCAGAAGACGATGCGGCCTAGCATGTCCGGCGGGCCGGCATCGACGCGGCCGACGGCGCAGTAGCCGTATTTGACCGGGAAGGGAAAATTACCCTCCTGAAAGGGCGCGCGCATGCACTCATGTTCGGAAGGCGGCACGCGGCCTTCGAATATCAGCCGCTCGGTGCCGCGGCTCAGCCCGCTCCACAATGTGGTGACGAGGCAGTCTGCTGGGCCAGGCACCGGCAAGGCCACATCATTCAGCTTGCATTCACGGGGGGCTATATACCAAAGCGCGAGGGCCTTGGCCCTTGCGTCAATCGTGGTTGCAGGCTTTAGCTCCCGCGCCATCGCGTCTGCCCTCCGTCCGAGCCTGTCTGCCCCCATGACAGAGACTGCCACGAACCAGCGTCCCGGTCCGAACACGTTCCAGCGGGTGACGCAAGGGGACGAAGCGATCGGCCTGACGCCGGCCGGCCTGCAGGACGCAATCGTGCTCCGGCGGCGGCGCCTCCTCGTTCTCGTGCTCAATCTTGCGACACTGATCCTGTTGCTGGCGGGGCTTGCTCAGGTGCTGGGGGCGGGCGGCTGGACGGTTGCGGATGTGGCGATCTTCGTCGCCTTCCTTGTCGGGGCACCCTGGACCGTGCTGGGCTTCTGGAACGCTGCGATCGGGCTGTGGTTGCTGCATGGCCGCAAGGATGGGCTTGCCGAGGTCGCGCCCTTCGCCGCCGCCGGGCAGCGGGCGACGCCGCTCTCGCTGCGCACCGCGGTGCTGATGACGTTGCGCAATGAGGATCCGGCGCGCGCCTTCCGGCGGCTCGAGGTGGTGAAGCGGAGCCTTGACGAGACGGGTGAGGGCATCTGGTTCGACTATTTCGTCCTGTCCGACACCAATGACCCGGCTGTCGCCGCCGGAGAACAGGATCTTGCCGCTGCCTGGGCGCGCGAACTCGGCGAGCCCGCACGCCTGATCTATCGACGCCGCGCCGAGAATGACGGCTTCAAGGCCGGCAATCTCCGGGATTTCTGCGAGCGCTGGGGCGAGCGCTACGCGCTGATGCTGCCGCTCGATGCCGACAGCGTGATGTCAGGCGAGACGATCCTCCGCATGGCCCGAATGATGCAGGCCTATCCAAAACTCGGAATCCTGCAGAGTCTCGTGGTCGGAATGCCCAGTCGCTCCGCTTTCGCCCGCATCTTCCAGTTCGGCATGCGCCAGGGCATGCGGCCCTACACGATGGGCTCGGCCTGGTGGGGTGGGGATTGCGGGCCGTTCTGGGGGCACAATGCGCTGGTGCGGATCGCGCCTTTCCGCGACCACTGCGATTTGCCTGTGCTGCCCGGCGGACCACCTCTGGGCGGCGCCGTCATGAGCCACGACCAGGTCGAGGCGACGCTGATGCGCCGCGCCGGCTTCGAGGTGCGCGTGCTGCCGGTCGAGGGCGGGAGCTGGGAGGAGAATCCGCCGACCATGCTGGAATTCGCCAAGCGCGACCTGCGCTGGTGTCTCGGCAATCTGCAGTACCTCAAGCTGCTCGACTTAGCCGATCTCAAGCCGATGAGCCGGTTCCAGCTGGTCTGGGCGATCCTGATGTTCCTCGGTCTGCCGGCCTGGACGCTGATGATCGCGCTGCTGCCGCTGAAGGCCATGGAGGACCGGACGATCGCGGACTATCCGGCAGCGCTGACGGCCGGGCTCTATGTCCTGTTCCTGGCCATGTATCTCTCGCCCAAGCTCGCCGGCTTCGCCGACATCCTGCTGACGCGCGGCGGCGTGCGGCGCTATGGCGGCGCGGCGCGTTTCCTGTTCTCGGCGCTGATCGAGACGCTGTTCGCCTTCCTGCAAGGCGCGGTCTCGAGCTTCCGCACCACGCTGTTCATGATCGGCCTCGCTTTCGGCAAGGCGCGGATCGGCTGGAACGGGCAGGCCCGCGATGCCCATGCGCTGACCTTCGCCACGGCCTTCGCAGGATTATGGCCGCATCTGCTGTTCGGGATCTATCTGTTTGCCGGGCTCGGCGTGATCGCGCCGACCGTGCTGATCTGGTCCCTGCCCCTCACGGCCGGCTATCTGCTCGCGATCCCGTTCGCGATGCTGACCGCCTGGCCGGTTGCGGGTGCCTGGCTGGCCCGCCACGGGCTTTGCGCAATCCCCGAGGATTTCGACATGCCGCCCGTACTGGCTGCCATCCGCGACGGGGACAGCGCATGAACGCCACCGTCTATCCGAAGGGAACGGTGAAGGCGCTGTCGCGCTCCTTGCGCATCTATCACGGCGACAAGCGGCGCAACGCAGCCATGGACCAGCTCTACGGGACTTTCCTGCGACCGGGCGATCTCGCCTTCGACATCGGCGCCCATGTCGGCGACCGGATTTCCTCGTTCCGCAGGCTCGGCGCGCGCGTGGTGGCGCTGGAGCCGCAGCCCGGACCGGCTCGTGTGATCCGCCTGATCCACCGGCGCGACCCGCTGGTGACGCTGATCGCAGCCGCTTGCGGCGATCACGAGGGCTCGATCGCGCTCAGGATCAACAGCGCGAACCCGACGGTCTCGACGGCGTCGGCTGCCTTCATCGGCGCCGCGGCCGGCGCGCGCGGCTGGGAGGGGCAGGTCTGGGACCACGAGATCAGCGTGCCCTGCACCACGCTCGACCGGCTGATCCTGCGCCACGGCCTGCCCAAGCTTCTGAAGATCGATGTCGAGGGCTTCGAGGCGCATGTGCTCGCGGGGCTGACCAAGGCGGTGCCGGTGATCTCCTTCGAGTTCACGACGATCCAACGCGAGGTGGCGGAGGCCTGCCTCGCCGTACTGGAGACGCTCGGCCCCTACCGCTTCAACGTCGCGATCGGCGAGAGCCAGAGGCTTGAGCTCGGCGAGCCCGCGAGCGCGGATGCCATGGGCGATTATCTGCGCGGCTTGCCTCATGCGGCCAATTCGGGCGATGTCTACGCCATCCTTCAAGGCTGAAGACGGGGTGCAGAGGCGGCATCTGCATCGATCGCCTCCGCCATCCCGGACAATGAAACCCTGGCAACCATCGGCCAATACCGGCGTTGCAGTGCAAGCCAGAACCTGTTTCGGTTTCGCCCGCACTGCCCGGCAGGTGAGGCCATGCGGCCAGCCGGCGTTCATCTTGCGTCGCTACGCTGCTCCCGAAACCACTCGCCAGGGATTGCCATGCTCAGCCTTCTTCGCCCGCTTGCGGTTTCGGTCGCGCTTCTCGCCTCCCTGACGATTGCGCGGGCCGCCGGCGACGTCGCCGTCGAGGTGAGGAACGAATCCGAGCCCGTGCTCTGCGCCGAGAAGGACAACGTCACGATCAAAGCGATTTCGCCCGAGGTGCGGCGATTCCAGATCGAAGCCGCGCATCCGGCCTATATCGCCGGACTCGTGCGCGACAATTGGGATGCCGATTGGGCGAATTGCGACATGAAGGGCGATCCTTCCTTCACGCCGCCGACACCGCCGCGCCGCATCACGTTCTGGGAAACGATCGATTACTGGCTGGTCGGCTACACCTTCCCGACTTTCTGGCGGCCGGCCGACACCACTTTCCGCGTCGGCGACCGGGTGGAGAAGGGGCTGCATCTCGTTCAGCTCTGGAAGCTCGGCAAGGACAAGTCCTACGAGGTACTGGTCGTCTATCCGCAGGACGGCTACTGGCGTGCCCGGCCGCTGCCGCCGGAGCATCTCGGCTTCACCTCCTACGGCTCCTCCTTCCTGTTCGGGCCGATCGAGCAGGATGGGCGCCCGGTCGTGAACATCAAGGAGATCGAATTCGATCCGAATACCCTGACCTTCAAGCTGAACTTCAAGGACGGGTCCGCCGGTAGCCTGAGACTCGACAGCGTCGACGAGAACCGGATGGTGCTGGATGCCGTGCTCGACAAGCCGGTGACGGGGGGCAGGGCCTTTGTCGCCTTGCGTTCGATGTACGTCACCGAGTTCAACAACGATGTCGCCCGCATCGCGGTGCGCGAGCCCAGCGCCAAGGGCTGGCGGGAGGAGGCCCTGATGCCGTTCCAGGGTGGCAAGGCAACCGATATCTGGATGGGGCGCACCACCCATTCGCGTCACAACACCTCCTCTCCCGACATGGTTTTCCGGCATTTCTCGGCCGATCCGAATCCGCCGCCGAAGCCGGAAAAGAAGTAGCCGCCGAGGGGCGGCATCGGAACGCATCCCCTCCCTGCGGCGTTTGGTCATGACGCGGCCGGCGCAGCGCGCTAGCTTGCCGTGATTGCTACCGCTTATTCCGCAGAGACCTTCATGCCGCGTTTTGCCGCCAACCTTTCGATGATGTTCACCGAATGGGATTTCCTCGACCGTTTCAGAGCGGCCGCGGAGGCCGGCTTCGAGGCCGTGGAATTCCTGTTTCCCTATGAGCATACCCCCGAGCAGATCGGGCTCGCGCTGACCGGCGGCGAGCTCACGCAGGCTCTGTTCAACCTGCCGCCGGGCGATTTCTCCAAAGGAGAGCGCGGCATTGCGGCGCTGGCTGGTCGCGAGGACGAGTTCAAGGCCTCGGTCGAAGCGGCGCTAGCTTATGTGCACGAGACCGGCGTCAAGCGCCTGCATATGATGGCAGGGCTCGCCGATCCCAACGATCCCATCGCGCAGAAGACCTACCGCGCCTCGCTCGCCTACGCCGCCGACAAGCTGGCGGAGCACGGCGTCGACCTCCTGCTCGAGCCGATCAATGGCAAGGACATGCCGGGATACTTCCTGAACGACTTCGATCAGGCTGCGGCCTATGCGCGCGAATCCGGCCGGCCGAACGTCCGGCTGCAATTCGACATGTATCATTGCGAGTTGATCCACGGCGATGTCTCGGCGCGGCTGAAGGCGCTCTATCCGCTCGTCGGCCATGTCCAGATCGCTCGCGCTAATGGCCGCCACGAACCCGACGCCTCGGGCCCGGATTATCCGACCCTCTTCGCTGAGCTCGATGCGCTCGGCTATGACGGCTTCGTCGGATGCGAATATCGGCCCGAGCGCGGCACGCTCGAAGGTCTCGGCTGGTTCGCGCCCTGGCGGAAGCCGCTCTGATGCGCCCGCCGTCGATATCCTATCCGGTGCTGGTCGCCGATATCGGCGGCACGAACTGCCGGCTATCGCTGGTCCCAGACCCGGACAGCCCCCACCAGCCGCTCGCGCGGATCGGCACCGGCAGCTATCCGACGGCGGAAGCGGCATTTTCCGTAGTGCTCGCGGAGGTTTCGGAGAAGCCGCGTTCGGCCGTGCTCGCCGTCGCCGGGCCGCTCGACGGCCGGCAGGCGCAATTGACCAATGCGGTCTGGAATCTCGATGGGCCGCGGATCGCGGAGGCTCTCGGGCTGACGCAGGGCCTGCTGGTCAACGACTTCGAGGCCCTGGCGGCTTCCCTCGCCGTCCTGGGCCCGCACGACGTCGCCACATTGATCGAGGGCAGGCCGGAGCGGGAAGGCGTGCGGCTGGTGCTGGGGCCGGGGACTGGCTTCGGAACAGCGGCTTTGCTGACACATGGCGAACGCGGCATGCTGATCCCGACCGAAGCGGGCCATATCGGCATTGGCCCCGAGGACCAGACCGAGCAGCGGCTCTGGCCGGCTTTGAGCGAAGGCATACCGCGCCTCACCGTCGAACATCTGCTGAGCGGCGACGGGCTCGTGCGCCTGCACCGGGCCGTGGCGCGGACCTCCGGCATGCTGGAGGCGGAGGTGAGCGCTGCCGACGTCTCCCGCCTCGCCCATGACGGCGATCCGGCAGCGCTGATGGCGGTGGTCTGCTTCTGGCGGCTGCTGGCGCGTGTCGCCGGCGATCTGGCCCTCGTCTTCAAGGCGACGGGCGGTGTCTTCATCGCGGGTGGAATCGCGCCGCATCTGCTGCCGCTCGCGGATCGGGCGGCGGTTCGCGCCGCCTTTGCCGGTAAGCCGCCGATGGAGGATCTCGCGGCGCGCTTTGCTCTGCACGTCGTCACCACGAAGGACGCCGCCGAGCAGGGGCTCGCCGCGATTGCCGCCAATCTCCATCGTTTCGGGCTCGACGATCCGAAGCGGCTGTGGTTTGGCTGAGCGCCCCGCTCATCCGACTGCTTCCCGACAGGTTCGCGTGCAGCCCATCTATTCGATCCAGGTCCTGCGCGCGCTCGCGGCATTCATGGTCGCGATTCATCACGTGCAGCCGGACGCCGCCGCGCTGGCCGAGCGGGCGGGCCTGAGCTTTAGCCGCAGCGACCTGCTGCCCTGGATGGCCGGCGTCGACATCTTCTTCGTCGTCTCCGGCTTCATCATGGTCCATGCCTCGCAGGACCTGTTCGGGCGGGCCGGCGCCTGGCGCGAATTCCTGAAGCGCCGGCTGGCGCGCATCGTCCCGCTCTATTGGGCGATGACGACGCTCTTCTTGCTGGTCGGGCTCGTCGTGCCGGCGGCGCTCAATTCGGGCGTGCCGAGCTTCACGCAGATCCTCGGCTCCTATCTGTTCTGGCCGGTTGTCTCGACGCAGGGCCTGGTTCAGCCGGTCTATTCGCTGGGCTGGACGCTGAACTACGAGATGCTGTTCTACGCGCTGTTCGCGCTCGGGCTCATCTTGCCGAAAGGCTGGACCTTGCCGGCTGTCACTTTGGTCCTGGCGGTACTGGTCGGGGGGGAGAGCCTGGGAGGGCCCTTGTCGCTGCCTTTTGGATTCTGGGGTCAACCGATCGTTCTGGAATTCGCAGCCGGCATGGGCATTGCCGTGTTGCGGCGCAGAGGGTTTCGCCTGCATGGCGCCTTGCGCGTTGCGGTCGCCGCCGGGGGCGTGGCCGTGCTGATCGCGGCCGCGCAGCTGCCGGGCACGGATGGCCCATGGAGCAGCGTGCTATGGCGCGGCGGCGCGGCCGTCCTGCTGATGCTCTCTGCGGGCTGTGGGCGCGAGGGCATCGTGCCGGTGTGGCCGGTCAAGGCGCTGGCGGCGGTCGGCGATGCCTCCTATGCGCTCTATCTCGTCCATCCCTTCGTGATCCGGGGGATGCGCGAGGTCGCGTTGCGGATCGGGCTCCATGCGCCGATGCTCTTCATCGCAATTGCACTTACGGGTGCCGTGGTGGCGGCAGTCCTGCTCTATCGCTTCTTCGAGAAGCCGGCGACGCGGCTTGTGCGGCGCTGGTTGGAAAGCAGCGGCGGCCGTCCTGCTCAGGCTTGACCCGATCATCCCCAGCAGGAAGAAGCTCCGTGGCCCCTCTGTCATGAGCTTCTCGGGTCTGCACGGGGTTTATCCCTGGGCCGGCCGACGGCCGGACCCGAGAGCTTCGCCCGCGAATAACGGCGACACTCAGTTCAGCTTCATGCCCTTCAGCGACTGGCCGACCACGCCGCCGTCCTTGCGCCGCTGTGCCCGCTTGGACTTGATCGTCTCGACATGCTCGGGCTGCGGATAATAGCCGCGCTCCATGATCTCGAGCGAATATTCCTCATAGGTCAGGCCGAGGGCAGATGCCTTCTCCTCACGCCGCAGCGCGATCTCGCGCGGCTTCTTCCAGGCCTTGCGGTGGGCGAAGCGCCAGTCGAAATAGCGGCCGATATTGCCTGATCCGCTCGAGGAACGGCGCTTGCGCTCCTTCAGCGGCGGACCGCCATTATGGCCGATCCCGATGGGGCGTTCGCTGGGCATGGCTCTCGGACTCATGGGCTGCTGCGCCTCACGATAGGGGGCGGAACGGCGCTGGCAAGGGCCGTGCCATCGCCTGCGGACGTGACAGGGCGGCGGCGGCAGTCTATCCCGCAGGCCGGAACACAGGACGGACCATGGCCCCCTTGCTGCATTTGCGCGACGTCGCGCTCACCTTCGGCGGACAGCCTTTGCTCGAAGCCGCCGAGATCGCGGTCTCGGCCGGCGAGCGCGTCTGCCTGGTCGGCCGCAACGGTTCGGGCAAGTCGACCCTGCTCAAGATTGCGGCCGGCCTCGTCGAGCCCGACAGCGCGGACCGCTTCGTCCAGCCGGGCGCGACCATCCGCTATCTGCCGCAGGAGCCGGATTTCACCGGCTACCGGACCTCGCTCGCCTATGTCGAGGCGGGGCTCGGGCCGGGCGACGACGCCTATCGCGCCCAATATCTGCTGACGGAGCTCGGCCTGACCGGGCAGGAGAACCCCGCTTCGATGTCGGGCGGCGAAGGGCGCCGGGCGGCGTTGGCGCGCGTGCTGGCGCCGGAGCCTGACATCCTGCTGCTGGACGAGCCGACCAACCATCTCGACCTGCCGGTGATCGAATGGCTGGAGCAGGAGTTGAAGTCGCTGCGATCGGCGATGGTGCTGATCAGCCACGACCGGCGTTTCCTGACCTCGCTTTCGCGCGCGACGATCTGGCTCGACCGCGGCGTCACCCGGCGGATGGAGAAGGGCTTCGGCGAGTTCGAGGCCTGGCGCGACGAGGTGTTGGCGCAGGAAGAACTCGACCGCCACAAGCTCGACCGCAAGATCGCGCGCGAGGAGGACTGGCTGCGCTACGGCGTCAGCGCCCGGCGTACCCGCAACCAGCGCCGGCTCGGTGAGCTTCATTCGCTGCGCGACCAGCGCCGCACGGCCCGCAGCGCGGTCGGCAATGTCCGTCTGGAGGCGAGCGAGGCGCAGACCTCCGGCAAGCTCGTCATCGAGGCCATCGACGTGGCCAAGGCCTATGGCGACAACGTTATCATCAAGAACCTGTCGCTGCGCGTGGCGCGTGGCGACCGGATCGGCATCGTCGGTCCGAACGGCGCCGGCAAGACGACGCTGATCAACCTGCTGACCGGCGCGCTCGCGCCCGACAGCGGCACGGTCAAGCTCGGCACGGCGCTGGAGATGGTGACGCTCGACCAGCGCCGCGAAAGCCTCGATCCGGCGACACCGCTCGGCGATGCACTGACGGGTGGCGGCTCGGACCAGGTGATGGTCGGCGGCCAGCCCCGCCATGTCGTCTCATACATGAAGGACTTCCTGTTCCAGCCGATCCAGCGCGGCACCCCGGTCGGCGCGCTCTCGGGCGGGGAGCGCGGGCGGCTGATGCTGGCCCGCGCGCTGGCCAAGCCGTCGAACCTGCTGGTGCTGGACGAGCCGACCAATGATCTCGACCTCGAAACGCTCGACCTGCTGCAGGAACTGCTGGCCGATTATCAGGGCACAGTGCTGCTGGTCAGCCATGACCGCGACTTCATCGACCGGGTCGTCTCGGCGGTGCTGATCTCGGACGGAGACGGCGTCTGGACCGAATTCGCCGGCGGCTATTCCGACATGCTGGCGCAGCGCGGTCGCGGTGTCGGCGCCAAGGTGCGAGTGCTGGAGAAAGCGCCAGCTGCGGCGCCAAAGACTGCGGGTGCCCCCGTACAGGCCGCGCCGGCGTCCAAGCGCAAGCTCTCCTTCAACGAGAAGCACGCGCTGGAGACATTGCCCAAGAAGATCGAGGCGTTGCAGGTGGAAGCCGCAAAGCTCAACACTGCCGTGGCGGGCGATCTCTACACGCGCGATCCCAAGCTTTTCGCCAAGGCGACGGCGCGGCTGGAAGAGGTGGCGCGCGAGATCGGCGATGCCGAGGAGCGCTGGCTGGAGCTGGAGATGCTGCGCGAGGAGATCGGGGCTTAAGGTCCCGCGGTCATGCTCGGGCTTGACCCGAGCATCTCGGAAACCAGCGCCCTCTCGTCATAAGATTCTCGGGTCGAAGCTCCGCTTCGCCCGAGAATGACGACCTCGCCCATACGATTTCCGAATCCGGCTGCGCACGAAAGCGCATTTACCGACTCGCTCAATCGTTTCAAACATCGCGCAACCGCAAAGCACGAGGAACGACCATGAGACTGAAAGGCAAGACGGCGCTGGTGACCGGCGCGGCGCAGGGTTTCGGCTTCGGCATCGCCGAGACCTTCGTGCGCGAGGGCGCGCGCGTCGCGGTGCTGGACATCAACGGCGACAAGGCCAAGGAAGCCGCCAAGGCGATCGGCCGCAAGGCTTTCGCAGTGACCTGCGATGTCGGCAAGGCCAAGAGCGTTGATAAGGCGGTCGAGAAGATCCTCGCCAAAGTCGGGCGGCTCGACATCGTCGTGAACAATGCCGGCACCACCCATCGCAACAAGCCGATGACCGAGGTGACCGAGGAGGAGTTCGACCGGATCTTCGCGGTCAACGTGAAGTCGATCTATCTGATGGCGCGGGCGACGGTGCCGCATTTCCGCGAGCATGGCGGCGGCGTCATCCTCAACATCGGCTCGACCGCGGGTCTTCGTCCGCGACCGGGCTTGACCTGGTACAACGGCTCGAAGGGCGCGGCGAACCTGATCTCGCAGTCGATGGCGGTCGAGCTTGCGCCGGACAAGATCCGCGTCAACGCAATCGCGCCGGTGGCCGGCGAGACGCCGCTGCTCGCCACCTTCATGGGCGAGGACACGCCCGAGCGGCGCGCTCAGTTCACCGCCTCGATCCCGTGGGGCCGGTTTTCGACGCCGCAGGACATCGCCAATGCCGCGCTGTTCCTCTGCTCGGACGAGGCGGACATGGTGACGGGCTCGGTGCTCGCGGTCGACGGCGGCCGCTGCGTCTGAAGCATTGGCCGATCCGCCATAGCGGCCGCCCAACGCGCCGTTCTGTGCTTCCGGTGCTCACGGACGAAAGTCTGCTGCGCGCCGGTTCTCGAACGGCGCGCCATGCGTCTCGCGCTGACGAATTCTCCAACGCTTCAGAATGGAGAGGTAGCTAGGCGCGCTCACCCAGGAGCGCGATTTCCTGGCGAAGGACGACCGTGCCGTCAGGCTCGAAGCCGCGTTGTTCCAGCCTGATCTGCGGTGCAGCAGCGTCTCCCGCGATATGGAAGAGATGCCAGGAGCCGAGCTCGCCATGACCGAGCAGGCCGAGCGAGGCCGAGGGCACGCCGACGATCGGAACATCATGGTTTGGCCCGGGGCGCCAGGCCAGCGAGAAGCTGTGATTGTGCCCGTGGATGATGAGGTCGGCGCCCTTGCGCTTCAGCATGGCCTCGAAGGCGGCGGCATCGACCAGTTCACGGCCGCGCTTGGCACCGCCGACATAGGGCGGATGGTGGATCAGGACGACGCGGATGAGGTGCTCTTCGCGGGCGCGGTCGAGCAGGGCAGCGATCCGCTCCATCTGCTCGCTGCCGATACGCCCCGTCGCCATCAGCGGCAAGGTCGGCACGCCGCTGTTGACGCCGATCAGCGCGACCGGCCCGCGGCGGCGATACCAGGGGTAGCCGGCACGCCCGTCATCATCGGCGCACCAGGGGGCGAGCAGCCCGGCCAACGGCTTTAGCGATGAGCGCGCATAGGCATCGTGATTGCCCGGCACGAAGCTGACGGTCTCTCGCGGACCCAGCGTGTCCAGAAAAGCGATGGCGGTCCTGAATTCGTCGGGCAGCCCGATATGGGCGACGTCGCCGGTACAGGCGGTGTGGTCCGGCTGCTGCGCGTGGATGTCGGCGACGATGCGGGCCAGGACATCCATGTCATGGGCGTGCCTGCGCTTGCGACGCCAGTTGACGTAACCGGTCGCGCGCTTGCCCAGCAGTTGATGCAACGAAAACCCGGCGAGCGGGCCGAGATGCGGGTCGGACAGATGCGCGAGCTTGAACACGCTCCAGCGCTTGCCCTTCCCGCCCGCCGTCAGTCAAGCGCGCCGTTGATGCGCCTCGGCTGACGGGATGCGGAAAGCTTCAGTTGGCGGCGCCGGTGAGTTCCGACACGATACGGGAATCGGTCAGGGTAACGGCGGGCTTCCAGACATAGGCCGGCTTGGCCTTCAGGTAAGAAACGATGAACGAGAGCAGCATGTTGGTGGTTCCTAGCGGATGCGGCGGCTGTGTGACCCTTATTTGGGGCGCGTTTGTGACAGGGCAATCGACTTGGTTGACGGTCCGTCATGCGCTTTTTGCATAGACAATTAACGCAGCCTTGAGAGTCGTTCCGATGCAGTCGCAGGCGCCCCATCCGCCAGCCGATACCGAGATGCCGCGGACACTCCGGCATCGGCTGCTCACCGCGGTGCTGCATGTCTATTTCCGGCTTTCCCGCAGCATGACGTTCGGCGTGCGCGCCGCGGTACTCAACGCGCGCGGCGAGGTCTTCCTGGTCCGGCATGGCTACATCCCCGGCTGGTACCTGCCGGGCGGGGGAGTCGAGGTTGGCGAGACGATGTGGGATGCCCTTGAGCGCGAAGTCGCTGAGGAGGGCAATATCAGGATCACCGGGCAGCCGACCCTCCACGGCATCTTTTTCAACCGCCGGATCTCGCGCCGCGATCACGTCGCCCTCTTCGTCATCCGCTCCTTCATCGTCGAAGGCGTCAGGCTGCCCGACAGGGAAATCGCCGAGGCCGGGTTCTTCCCCCTGGATCGCTTGCCAGAGGGGACCACGCCTGCGACAAGGCGGCGCCTGGCGGAAATCATGACGGGCACGCCGGCCGCGGCCGACTGGTAGAACGAAAGCGCGATGGACGGGTCTATCCGCCTCTGCTACAGGCGCTTTCCATGAGCAACGGGCACAGCCTCCGCGACCTGCGACGACCGGCGCGCTGAAAGCGCCTTCCGGCAGTGCGCCCGCACGCGCCTGCCTCCGCCGATCGCCTCTCTTGCTCTGCCTGCTGCCATGACATCCCTGCCGCTGACCATCCGCCACGAATTGCCCGTGGACGCCGCTGCCATCGAGCGCCTGCATGAGCGTGCCTTCGGCCCGGGCCGCTTCGCCCGCACCGCTTTCCGCTTGCGCGAAGGCGTGCCGCCCGATCCGGCGCTCTCCTTCGCCGCCCATGTCGGCACCTTCCTTGTCGGCTCGGTGAAAGTGACGCCCGTCCTCGCCGGCGGCCACAAGGCGCTGATGCTCGGGCCTCTGACGGTCGACCCCGCCTTTGACGGCCGGGGCATCGGGTCCGCGCTGATGAACCGCTCGATCGAAGCCGCGCGCGAGGCCGGCCACGACCTGATCTTGCTGGTCGGCGATGCGCCGTACTATGCGCGCTTCGGCTTCAAGGTGTTGCCGCCGGGCCAGCTCGTTCTGCCGGGACCGGCCGATCCCGCGCGCTTCCTGGCGCTGGAGCTGGTTGAAGGCGTGCTCAACGATCGCCGCGGCCCCGTAACGTCCGCGCGGGCGGGGGGCTGAAAGGCTCACGCCATCATCCCGGGCTCAGGCCTTCGGCCTGCCCGGGAGCGGCGTTCATGCCTGCCGCTTGAAGCGGCGCCCGCTCTCGCCGAGCCAGCCGGCGACGAGCGCGCCGAACAGGATCGCAAGACCGATCAGCCCAACGAAGAGCGGCGAGACCTGCACGCCGCGCACGATGCCGGAATCGCTGATTCTGAGGCCGATCCAGTCATTGCCGGCGAACTGGCTGCCGGAACGCACCGGCACGATGCGCGGAATGCTGACGCCGGAATCGCCTTCATGGCCGGTGCGGCGCGAGGAGCCGCCGGTCGCCTGAGCCAGGCTCTGAAGTGCCGTTGGATCGCTGACAACTTCCATCAATTCGCGCGGGTTCTCGGGGCCGACGCTGGCGAAGGCGGTGAGATTATCGGCCGTCAGCCGGTAAAGGCCCTGATCGCCAGCCGGGATGCGCGCGGTGAACAGGCCCGGCCGCCCCGCTTCCAGCGGGATCGAGCGCGACTGGCCGTCGGGGCCGGTGATGGTGACGGGGGCGGGATTGTCGCCCAGCGTCTGACGCTCGACCTCGATGGTGCCGCCGCGGGTGGTGGCGCGCAGCGCCTCCTCCTCCAGCTCCGGTTCCTTCATCAGCCAATGGCTGAGGCGTCGCAGCAGGTCCAGATAGGGGCCGCCGTCGCGGAAGCCGCGGGCCCAGAGCCAGGCGTGATCGGAGAGGAAGAGCGCGACGCGGCCCTTCTGTTCGCGGGCCAGCATCAGCAGCGGCCGTTCGCCAGGGCCGGTCATGACCGGGGATGCGCCAGCGCGCGCCTGCGCGCCGACCATGCGCAGCCACTCGCCCCAGCGCGGCGGCGAGACTTCCGAGCCCGGCAGGTCGCGGGTGACCGGGTGGCGCTTGCCGGGCTCGCTGACCTCCGCGCGATAGGCTTCGTCGATGACGCTGCCGTCCGGCAGGGCCGGCAGGATCTGGCCGAGCGGGGTGCGCGCCAGCGTCTGCGATCCCGCATATTCCGGGCCGGCCGCGACCAGCAGCGCGCCGCCGTCGCGGACGTAGCGGACGATGTTGTCGAAATAGAGCAGCGGCAGGATCGACTGGTTGGCGTAGCGGTCGAAGATGATCAGGTCGAATTCCTTGATCTTGACCTGGAACAGTTCGCGCGTCGGGAAGGCGATCAGCGAGAGTTCGTTGATCGGCGTGCCGTCCTGCTTCTCCGGTGGGCGAAGGATCGTGAAATGGACGAGGTCGACATTGGCGTCGGCCTTGAGCAGGTTGCGCCAGGTGCGCTCACCCGGATGGGGCTCGCCCGAGACCAGCAGCACGCGCAGCTTGTCCCTGACACCTTCGATGGTGATGACGGCGCGGTTGTTGGCGAGCGTCAGCTCGTTGTCGAGCGGCGCGGCCTCGATCTCGACGACGTTCGGGCCGCCGCGGTCGATGCGGATAGGCACCTGAACGATCTGGCCGGTCGCGACGTCGCGGCGGGCAATGATCTCGCCGTCGCGGCGAATGGTGAGGCCGGCGCGGCTCGATCCGTTCTTGTCGACCACCCGCAGCCGGATGACCTGGTCCTTGCCGACGATGCCGAAGCGTGGCGCATCGACCAGCATGATGCGGCGGTCGATCTCGGCATTGCGGCCGGTCGTCAGGATATGGAGCGGAGCGCGCAGGCCGAGTGCCTCGGCATTGGCCGGCGTGTCGTGGGCGAGGCCGTCGGTGATGGCGATGGCGCCGGCGACGCGTTCGGAGGGAACATCGGCGAGGCTCGAGGCCAGGGCCTCGAAGAGGCGGGTGCCGTCGCTCGACCCCTGTGCGTCGCGCAGCTCGACGATCCGCGGTTCGACATTGGGGATGCCGCGCAATTGCCGTTCGACCTCGGCCACGGCGGCATTGGTCTGGGCCGAACGGTCGGCGAGGCGGTTCGACGCCGAGCGATCGACCACGACCGGGACGACGTCCTTGACCGGCTCACGCTCCTCGAAGACCAGCGAGGGATCGGCGAGAGCCGTCGTCAGTACGATGAGTGCCAGGGCCCGCAGGATGGCGCTGCGGCCGGCGAGGACGAGGGCGGCGCCGGCGGCCAGCGCCGCCAGCACGGCGAGGCCGATCAGGAGCGGCAGCGGCACGAGTGGGGCGAAGGAGACGCTCCACATCAGCGCAATCCTTCCGGTTTCCGACCTTCAGCCTTCATCTGGTGTAGCCATTCGGAGATGATTGGCGTCTCGAAGGATGGTCCAGAAGGTCCTGGAGACGTCTGGAACATCCTTCGAGACGCCGCTTCGCGGCTCCTCAGGATGAGGGCTGAGGGAATACGAAGGGGCATCACTGGCCCAGCCTTTCCAGCAGAGCCGGAACATGGACCTGATCGGCCTTGTAGTTGCCGGTGAGGGCGTACATCACGAGGTTGATGCCGCCGCGCAGCGCCATCTCGCGCTGGCGCGGATCGGCGCCGGAGAGCGGCACCAGCCCTTCGCCGCGCTTGTCGATGGCCCAGGCCGCGGCGAGGTCGTTGGCGGTGATGATGATGGGCGAAACATTGTCGCCAGCGCGTGCCGGGCGCCGGCCGTCGCTGTCTGCGGGCGGTAGCGTCTCGACCCAGGTCGTGCCGCTGTCGTACCGGCCGACGAGTTCGTCGAGGATATAGAAGGTCTTGGTCAGGACATGGTCGCGCGGCAGCGGCTCGAGCTCGGGAATGTCGAGCGTCTGCAGCATGCGCTTGAGCTGGTCGCCTTCCGGCGTCGTGCCGCCGCCGGGACGGGCGCTCATGGCGTCGCGCGTGTCGAAGATCACGAGGCCGCCGCCCTTCATATAGGCTTCCAGCTTGCGCAGCGTCTCGGCCGAGGGGATCGGCCGGCCGGCAACCACCGGCCAGTAGAGCACCGGGAAGAAGGCCAGTTCGTCGCGCTCGACATTGACGCCGACCGGCTCACCCGGTTCCAGCGCGGTGCGCGCGCCGAGGACGATATTGAGCCCGGCGAGACCGGCCTTCGACATGTCGTCGACGGCCTTGTCGCCGGTGACGACATAGGCGAGCCGCGTCACCGCGCCATTGGCGAGGAGCGCGCGGGGAATCGGCGGGCGTGTGTCCGCTTGCGGGTTCGGCGCGGGTTGGGCGCGAGCGCTGTCGGGCGCGAAGCCGCCTGCGAAGCCCAATGCGATGAGGATCGCGGCCGCCGCGGTCGCTTTGCGGGCGCGGCCGAAGCCGAGCCGCCCGCCGAGCCAGAGCGTCGCCAGCGTATCCGCGATCAGCAGCAGCAGGGCCAGCGCCAGCAGGGGCGGGCGGGCGTCGCGCGCCACCGGCTCGTCGATCGGCAGGATCGGAGCGCCGAGGCCGGCGAGATCGAGCGCACCCAGCGTGTCATTCGGGGTGAGAGCATTCACTGCGAGCGTGCCGTCGGCAGGGCCATAGAGGCCGGGCGGATGGGCGAGCGTGCCGCGGCCGGCATAGTTGCGGGGCACGGGCTGGCTGGTCGCCGGCGGGGTGCGGAAGCGGCCGCTGCCGTCGAGCACGCGGGTCGGCGAGAGCGTCTCGACGCGGACCTCGTCGCTTTGGGCATCGGCGGCAGGGCCGGTGCCGGCGAGATTCACCACGCGGCGCAGCATCTCCACGAAGAGGCCGGAGAGAGGCAGGTTCGACCAGGTGGTGTCGGCGGTGACGTGGACCATGGCGATCAGCCCGTCGCCGCGCCGCTCGCCGGTGACGACGGGCGTGCCATCTTCCAGCGCCGCCCAGGTCTTGCGCGAGAGATCGGCCTCCGGCTCCGCCAGGATCTGGCGGCTGACGCGGATATCGTCACTGATCGTCAGGCCGTAGAAGGGGCTTTCGCGCGTGAAGGGCGCGAGCTTGCGTGGCGTCTCCCAGGAGAGGCCGCCGCCCAAAGTCCGTCCGCCGCGGCGCAGGCGCACCGGCGTGAGATCGTCCGAAGAGGCGGCAAGGCGCGCGCCGGCAAAGCGTAGCAGCACACCGCCGCGGGTGACGAAATCGGAGACCTTGGCGCTGGTGTCGCGGTCGAGCGCGCCGATATCGGCCAGAACCAGGACCGAGAGATTCTGCGCGAGGAGCTCACCGACCGGGTCGGTCGAACCCTGGCGCGGTTCGCGGACTTCGGCGAAGGGCTGGAGCGCGCGCGAGATGTAGTAGGTCGGCGAGAGCAGCGGTTGCGCCGTGTCGGCGGTGGCGCCCGAGACGATGCCGATCCGGCGGCGCTTGGCGCGATCGTCGAGCAGGGCGACGGCGCCGGCGCTGTTCTCGCCGAGGATTTCCAGCCGCGAGACCGCGTTGCGGACTTCGATCGGCAGGGTCAGGCGCGCCGTGGTTTGCAGATTCGAACCTTCGAAGATGAAAGGTGCGTCGCCGAGCGGCAGGCCCTTCAGGTCGAGCGCGCGGACCTGCCCGGTGGCGGGTGCGCTCGCCGTCGGCCGCAGAACTTTCACGCTGAGCGCGCCGGCTAGATTGTCGGGCGCAGCGAGTGCGAGCTGGTTCGGGGGGCCGGCATGGATCGAAAGCCGTCTTGCGTCGGCGAGCTGCTTCAGCCTGGCCTGGAAGCTGCCGTCGTCGGAAACCGCGAGGCCGTCGGATATCCAGACGATCTCCGCTTCCGGTGCTGTCTGGAGGAAGGATTCGATGCGCGGCAGATGCGCGGCTCGATCAGGCGCATGTGGCTGGAGCGCCAGCGCGCGCAGCCGGTCGAGCGCTACGCGCGGCTCCGCCAGCGAGATGGCGGCCGGGGCCTCGGCCAGTCCGACGATGGCGACCGGGCGGCCCTCGCGCGTTGCGGCCGCGATCCGCGACTCGGCGACGGTGACGCGATCCGGCCAGTCGGAGGCGGCGCCGAAGCCGTTGTCGACGAGGAGCAAGACGGGGCCGCGCAGGGCTGCGCCTTCGCGCGGCGGGTTCCAGATCGGGCCGGCGACCGCGAGGATGACGAGCGCGGCAACCGCCATGCGGATGGCGAGCAGCCACCAGGGCGTATGCGCCGGCAATTCCCGCTTGGCGACGAGGTCGGCCATGATCTTGAGCGGCGGAAAGTCGATCCGGCGCGGCCGTGGCGGCGTCACACGCAGGATCAGCCAGAGCGCTGGCAGCAGGGCGAGCGCGGCCAGTGCGAGCGGGGCGGTGAAGGTCAAGGGGAGGGCGCTGAACATGGCGGCTCCCTTATAAGCCCGAGACGCCGCGCGAAGCGGCGACGAGGCTGGCTATGCGCAGAACGGCTTCGCTCGCCGGACGGTCGGTGCGGTGAAGCGTCAGGGTCCAGCCGGCCTTGCGGCAGGCCTCCGCGATCGCTTCGCGATGAGCGGCGAGGCGCTGGCGATAGGCGTCGCCCCAGGCGCCGGCATCGCCGACGCGCAGCGTCAGCCCATCCTCCAGATCGAAGAGCTCGGCCTGGCCGGTGAAGGGGAAGGTTTCCTCGATCGGATCGACGATCAGCAGCAGATGGCCGCGCGCGCCCGACGACGCCATCGTAGCGATGCGCTGTGCCAGCGAGGCGGAGGGCGAGAGCCCGTCGGTGATGATGATTGCATCCGCCAGCCGCGGTAGCGGCGCGCCGGGAGGGAGGTCAACCTCGCCATTGCGGCTATCGGCGGCAATGGCCTGCGCCAGCAGCTCGACGATGCGGCGCGAGGCCAGCGCCCGCGTCAGGCCGATATGGCCGACGCGCTCGCCTCCCTCCACCATCGTTTCTGCGAGGGCGAAGCCTGCGACCAATGCGCGGTCGACCTTCGGCGCCATCGCCAGCGAGGAGGCGAAGCCCATCGAGGGCGAACGGTCGATCCAGAGCCAGATCGAATGCGAGGCCTCCCATTCGCGCTCGCGCACGAAGAGATGGCCGTCCCTCGCGGAGCGGCGCCAGTCGATGCGCGAGGCGGATTCGCCGGCAACCAGCGGGCGGTACTGCCAGAAGGTTTCGCCCGGGCCGGAGCGGCGCCTGCCGTGGATGCCGTGGACGCTGGCGGAGACGCGGCGGGCTTCGAGGATCAGGCGGGGCAGGCGCGCGGCAAGGTCGAGCGATTCCGTCAGAACCGGCTTGGCCGGTTTCCGCTCGTTCGGGCCCAGGACGCGCATGCGCAACATCGGCCTATCCCAGCCGTTCCACGAGCCGGCCGATGACGCCCTCGACGGTCTCGCCATCGGCGCGGGCGGCGAAGGTCAGCGCGACGCGGTGCTTGAGGACCGGCAGGGCGAGCGCGGCGACATCGTCCACGGACGGCGCGAGCCTGCCCTCGACCAACGCGCGGGCGCGCACCGCGAGCGTCAGCGACTGGCTGGCACGCGGACCCGGCCCCCAAGCGAGCTTGTCGGTGATGGCGGCATCGCCTTCGCCGGGGCGGGCGGAGCGGACGAGATCGAGGATCGCGTCGACGACGGCTTCACCGACCGGCAGACGGCGCACCAGACGCTGGATCGACATCAGCGTCTCCGAGGTCATCGCCTGGGACGGCTTGTATTCGGTCGCGCCGGTGGTTTCGAGCAGGATCCGCCGCTCGGCCTCGCGGTCGGGATAGCCGACATCGATCTCGAGCAGGAAGCGGTCGAGCTGCGCCTCGGGCAACGGGTAGGTACCCTCCTGCTCGATCGGGTTCTGGGTGGCGAGGACGTGGAAGGGGGCGGGCAGATCGTAGCGTTCGCCGGCGACGGTGACGTGGTGCTCCTGCATCGCCTGCAGCAGCGCGGATTGAGTGCGGGGCGAGGCGCGGTTGATCTCGTCCGCCATCAGGAGCTGCGCGAAGACCGGGCCCTTGATGAAGCGGAAATGGCGCTTGCCGTCGGCGCTCTCGTCGAGCACCTCCGAGCCGAGGATGTCGGAGGGCATCAGATCCGGCGTGAACTGGACGCGCCGGGCGGCGAGGCCGAGCACCGTGCCCATCGCCTCGACCAGCTTGGTCTTGGCGAGGCCGGGCACGCCGACCAGCAGCCCATGTCCGCCCGCCAGCAAGGTGACGAGCGAGAGGTCGACCACCGCCTGCTGACCGAAGATGACCTGCCCGATCTCCTTGCGGGCCGCGCCGATGGCGCCGAGCGCGGCCTCGGCCGCCTCGACGATCCCGCTGTCGAGATCGATGGGGGAAGTGCTCTCGCTCACGCGGGCTTGCGCCGCCATGTCGGTCTCCTTCACTGTCGCGGGCCGTTGTGCCGCCATCCGAACCGATCGGTGTGTTCCGTCCTTGAGTGTGGACGGGCCACCCCGGCGGCTCAAGCGCCGAATGGAATGGTACACATCATCTCGGCTTCACGATTATGTGGAGTTCAAGGCAGAAACGCGGTGCAATCAATATGCCGCAGCAAGTGGAGACGGGCTTTTCGATGACGGCTCCGGGCAATGCGATGGACCGGCTGATGGCCGCGCTGGGCAGCGGGAAGGCGCGCGGATTGTCGCCGGTCGAGCGCTGGAATCCGCCGTTTTGCGGCGATCTCGACATGCGGATCGCGGCCGATGGAACTTGGTTTTATCTGGGCACGCCGATCGGCCGGCCGGCCCTGGTGAAGCTTTTCTCCTCGGTGCTGAAGCGCGAGGGTGACGATTACTTTCTCGTGACGCCGGTCGAAAAGGTCGGAATCAAGGTCGACGATGCGCCGTTTCAGGCTGTCGAAATGCAGCTCGACGGCGAGGGGGACGAACGGAGCATCGCCTTCCGGACGCAGGTCGACGATCTGCTCTGCGTCGGGCCGGAGCATCCCCTGCGTTTCCAGCGGGCTGCGAAGGACGGCCTGAAGCCTTATGTCCATGTCCGTAGCGGCCTCTGGGCCCGGCTGACGCGCGCGCTGACCTATGATCTGCTCGCGCTCGGCGAGGTGCGGGAGGCCGCTGGGCAGGCCATGTTCGGGGTGGCAGCGGGTGGCCGGTTCTACCCGGCGCTGCCGGCGAGCGAGATCGAAGGCATCGGGATTTGACGTGAACGGCCAGGCTCTGAACCTCAGCACCGATGCTTTCGCCAAGCTGGCGCGCGAGCGGCTGCGCGCCGAGCCGCCGTCGCTCGGCGATCTCATCGCCCGGCCGCGCGGCGACCACGAGAACCAGCCGCAGCCGGTGCCGATTCCGGACGTGAAGCGCGCTGTCCCCGCGGCCGTGCTGATCGGCATCGTGCCGCGCGAGGCGGGCCCCACCGTGCTCCTGACCCAGCGCGCCGCGGCGCTGCGCAATCACTCGGCGCAGGTCTCCTTTCCCGGCGGGCGGGTCGATGCCGTCGACGGTTCGCCGGTCGTGACGGCCCTGCGTGAGACGGAGGAGGAGATCGGCCTGTCGCGGGAACGCATCCGAACGCTGGGGTTCCTCGATGCCTATCTGACCGGAACGGGCTATCGCATCGTGCCGGTGGTGGCGCTGATCGAGCCGCCTTTCTCGCTGGCGATCAACCATCACGAGGTCGACGAGGCTTTCGAGACGCCGCTCTCCTTCCTGCTCGATCCCGCCAATCACAAGCGGGAGGGCCGCGAATGGAAGGGGCATTTCCGCACCTACTATGCGATGCCGTTCGAGGGCCGCTATATCTGGGGTGCGACTGCCGGCATGATCCGTAATCTCTACGAACGGCTGGCAGGTTAGGATTGTCTTGCGCGGAAAGCGCGCCTGGGAACGACGAAGCCGATGCTGCGCGCGATCATCGAAGAGGTCCTGCTCTTCGTCCTGCCTTTCTGCGTCTTCGCGGGCTATCTCATCGTCCAGCGGCGCAACCCTTTCGACGTCGCGCATTGGAGCCGGCACGCCTTCTGGCTCGCTGTGGCCGGCCTGCTGCTGGCGATCTCGGTGCTCACCTATACCGGCTTCATCGCGCCGCGCAGTGAGGGGGCCTACGAGCCGCCGCATATGGAGAATGGGGTGCTGGTGCCCGGCCGCTTCAAATGACCGGGGGACACGAACACGCCATCGCCCGCTTCCTGGCCGAGCCGATTTTGGTCCGACTCCTGGACGCGCTGAACGGGGCGGGGGAGGAAACCCGCATCGTCGGCGGAGCCGTGCGCAATCTCCTGCTCGGCGAACCGGCCGATGACGTCGACCTCGCCACCACCGCCCTGCCGCAGGAGACGATCCGGCGCGGCCGGAAGGCCGGGTTCAAGGCCGTGCCGACCGGCATCGAACATGGCACGGTGACGCTGGTCTTGGGCGGCACGAGTTTCGAGGTGACGACCCTGCGGCGCGATGTCGAGACCGACGGGCGACGTGCCAAGGTCTTGTTCGGGCGGGATTTTGCCGAGGATGCGCTGCGGCGCGACTTCACCATCAATGCGCTCGGGCTCGATTGCGGCGGCAAGCTGCATGATTACAGCACCGGTCTTGCCGATCTGGCCGGGCGGCGCGTCCGATTCATCGGCGATGCCGAGACGCGCATCCGCGAAGACTATCTGCGGATCCTGCGCTTCTTCCGTTTCCACGCCCGCTACGGCATGGGCGCGCCCGACGCGGAAGGGCTGCGCGCCTGCATTGCAGGCCGCGACGGACTCGCAGCCCTGTCGCGGGAGCGCGTCCGGGCCGAGTTGATGAAGCTTCTGGTCGCTCCGGCCGCGGGCGCCACGCTCGAAGCGATGGCCGGGGCGGGGCTGTTGATGCCCGTGATCGGTGGCGTGCCGCATCGCTCGCGCTTCGCCGCCATCGCCGATGAGGGCGGCGACCGCGCCGACCCGGCTTTTCGGCTGGCGGCGCTGGCGTTGTCGGTTCGGGAGGATGCGCCGCGCTTGCGGGCACGGCTGCGGCTCTCGAACGAGGAATTTGACCGGATCGACGGAATCGCGCTCGCGCTGGAGGGGCTCGCCGGGCAGGCGAAGTTGTCGTCGCTGGCGCGGCTGCGCCATGTCGCGGATCGCGCCGGAAGCGATGCCGTGGCCGCTGCTTTAGCCCTTCTCACCGCTTCGGCGAATGACGAGACCGGCAGGAGCGTGCGGGATCTCGTCGACCAATTGGGCCGGACGCCCGCTTTCCTGCCGCGCGGGCAGGATGTTCTCGCCCGCGGCGTGCCGAAGGGCGAGCGCATCGGGCGGGCTCTCGCGAAGGCACGCCGGCTCTGGATCGAAGCCGGGTGCCCGTCCGATCGGGCCGCGCAGTTCGAACTGCTCGACGTCGCCAGCCGGGAGGCGCTGCCTTAGGGCCAGCGCACCGTCGGCGGCATCGAGGACAGGATCGAATCGACGTTGCCGCCGGTCTTCAGCCCGAAGATCGTGCCGCGGTCGTAGAGCAGGTTGAACTCGACATAGCGGCCGCGCCGGACCTGCTGCTCCTGGCGCTGCGCCTCGGTCCATGGCTTGCCGATATTGCGGCAGAGCACATTGGGGTAGATGTCGAGAAAGGCCTCGCCGACTGCCTTGGTGAAGGCGAAATCGGCGTCCGGATCGCCGGTCCAGATATAGTCGTAGAAGATGCCGCCGATGCCGCGCGGCTCGTTGCGGTGCTTCAGGAAGAAGTATTCGTCGCACCACTCCTTGAAGCGGGAATAATCCGCCACTGCCGGGAAGTTGTCGCAGGGCCGGCGCATCGCGGCATGGAAATCCCGCGAATCCAGATCGTCCTGATTGCGCCGGGCATCCAGCACCGGCGTCAGATCGGCGCCGCCGCCGAACCAGGGCTTCGTCGTGACGACGAAGCGGGTGTTCATGTGCACGGTCGGCGCATGCGGGTTCCAGGGATGGGCGATCAGCGAGATGCCCGTGGCGTGGAAGCGCGGATCGTCGGAGGCGCCGGGGATCTGGCCGGCGAAATCCGGGTGAAAACTGCCATGGACGGTGGAGACGTGAACGCCGACCTTCTCGAAGACACGGCCCTTCATGATCGACATGACGCCGCCGCCACCGGGAACTCCGTCGTGATTGGTGCGCTGCCAGGGCGTGCGGACGAAGCGGCCGGGCCGGTCGGTCTCAGACGGGAAGGGACCCGCAGCCTCGTCCTCGATCTCCTCGAAGGCGGCGCAGATCCGGTCGCGGAGATTCTCGAACCACGCCGCCGTGCGGGGCTTCATCGCCTCGACGACAGCCGGATCGGCGGGCGCAGCTTCAGCGGGCTTGGGCTTGTTCATGGTCATGTCCATCGCGGCGCGGAAAGCCGCCTGTCTGTCGCAACGCCTCACCCATTACCATCGCCGCCGCAAGCGCGACATTGAGCGATCGCAAAGCCGGGCGCATCGGGATGTGAAGGCTGGCATCGGCCGCAGCCTGCACCGCGGGCGTGACGCCGGCCGATTCGCGCCCGACAAGGATGATATCGCCGGGCTGGAAGACGAAATCCGGCAGCGGGGTCGCGCCGTCCGTCTCCGCCAGGACGAGGCGGTGCCCCGCCTCGCGCCGCCACTGGTCGAAGGCCGCGAAGGAATCGTGGCGGGAGACGGCCGCGCGCTCGAGATAATCAATGCCCGAACGGCGGAAATGCCGGTCCGACACGTCAAATGCGGCGGGCTCGACGATATCGACCGCGATGCCGAGACAAGCCGCCATGCGGATCATCGTGCCGGCATTCTGCGGGATATCCGGCTGGAACAGGGCGAGACGCAACATGGCCCTGTCATGCGGTGACGCCCGGATATGCGTCAAGCAGGCTGGCCATTCGCACAAGCGGGGGCCATATGCCTCGAAACCGTCGCGATGCCGCTCCAGGGAAGGCAGACATGTTCGCTCCGCTCTTCCGCTGGCTCGAAAGCCGAATCGACGTCTTCGCTCCCTTCGACGAGCAGGAGACGCCGCCGCATGGCGTCTGGCCCTTCATGTGGCACCACATCAAGGGTGTGAAGGGCTGGATGGCGGCGATCATGATCACCGGCCTCGGCTTCAGCGGCATCGAGGCGGCGATGTATCTGATGGTCGGCTGGTTCGTCGATCTGCTCTCGACGCAGTCGCCCGATACGATCTTCCGGGATCATGGCTGGCTGCTTGCGAGCGCCGCCTTCCTGCTCGTGGTCGTCCGGCCGCTGATCTATTTCGCCAACCACGCTATCGTCGATCAGGTCGTGGTGCCGCAGATCACCAACCAAATCCGCTGGCGTAACCATGTCTACACGCTCGGCCATGCGCTGGGTTACTTCCAGAACGATTTCGCAGGACGGCTTTCGGCGCGCGTCATCCAGGCCGGGCAGTCGATCCGCGGCGCGACGATCGAGGTTATCGACGACCTCTGGTACGCGCTGGTCTTCGCCACGGTGGCGATCGGCTTCTTCGGCAAGACCAGTCTCTGGCTCGCCCTGCCGGTCATCGTCTGGCTCGGCGCCTATGTCGCGCTGCTGATCTACTTCGTGCCGCGCGCCAAAAAGCGCTCGGAGGCGAATTCCTTCGGCCGTTCGACGACGACGGGGCGCATCGTCGATTCCTACACGAACATCCTGACGGTCAAACTGTTCGCGCGGGCCGATGCCGAGCGCTCCGCCGTCCGCGACTCGTTGACGCGGTGGAACGCCTCCTTCCTCAACCTGTCGCGGCTGATCACCGGCGTGAGCGTGATCCTGCAGACGATGAACAGCCTGCTCGTCGTGGCGACCGCCTGGCTCGCCCTGCTGCTCTGGAGCCAGGGCGAGATGACGCCGGGCGCGGTCGCCGCCGCGATCGGCCTCGTGCTGCGCCTCGTGCAGATGTCGGGGTGGCTGATCCATCTGGTGCGCGGCATCTTCGAGAATATCGGCTCGGTGCAGGAGAGCATGGAGACGATCGCGAAGCCGCATGATCTGCGCGATATGCCGGACGCCCAGCCGCTCGTCGTCGACAAGGGGGCGATCAGCTTCGAGAAGATCCGCTTCAACTACGGCCGGGGCGCCGGGCTGTTCGAGGGGCTCGATCTTCAGATCAAGCCGGGCGAGCGGATCGGGCTCGTCGGCCCCTCGGGCGCCGGCAAATCGACGCTGGTGAACCTGCTGCTCCGGCTCTACCCGCTCGAAAGCGGGCGCATCCTGATCGACGGGCAGGACATCGCCCATGTCACGCAGGACAGTCTGCGGGCGCAGATCGGCATGGTGACGCAGGACAACTCGCTGCTGCACCGCTCGATCGGCGACAACATCGCCTATGGCCGGATGGGCGCGAGCGAAGCCGAGATCATCGCCGCCGCGCGACAGGCCGAGGCGCATGACTTCATCCTCGGGCTCGGCGACCAGGACGGGCGCGAGGGCTTTGATTCGCGCGTCGGGGAGCGCGGCGTGAAGCTCTCGGGTGGCCAGCGCCAGCGCATCGCCATCGCGCGCGTGCTGCTCAAGGATGCGCCGATCCTGATTCTCGACGAGGCGACCTCGGCGCTGGATTCAGAGGTCGAGGCGGCCATCCAGCAGCAGCTCGCCGCGCTGATGCAAGGCAAGACCGTGATCGCGATCGCGCATAGACTATCGACGATCGCCGCGCTCGACCGGCTGATCGTGCTCGATCAGGGGCGGATCGTGGCGACCGGAAGCCATGAGGAGTTGATCCGGCGAGGCGGGCTCTACGCCCGGCTGTGGGCGCGGCAATCGGGTGGTTTCCTTGCCGCCGCCGATCCGGAAAAGCTCGCCGTCTGAGGTCCTCGCCTGCGAACTGTGCGCCATGCATGGGCGGGAGGTTCGCGACAGTAGACTTCGTCCAATCTGCATGTCAAAGAGCCCGAGGTGACGCACCGCCGCATTGCGGCGGTCGTGGCGCGCCCCTATGAGGGCGAGAGGCGACAATTTCGAGCTGTTCCAGCTCGCAAGACGTGTAAGAGGATTGGATCGTGGCGAACGCGACCGATACATCGACCGGAACAACCCGCCGCGATTTCCTGATGCTTACGACCGGGGCTGCAGGCGCCGTCGGCATCGGCGCTGTCATCGTCCCCCTGATCAGCCAGCTCGCTCCCGATGCGCAGACCGTCGCGGCCGGCGCGCCGGTCGACGTCGATCTGGCACCGATCGCCGAAGGCCAGGCAATCAAGATCTTCTGGCGCGGCAAACCCATCTTCGTGCGCCATCGCACCAAGAAGGAGATCGACGAGGCGCTCGCCGTCGATGTCAGCACGTTGCGCGACCCGCAGACCGACCAGCAGCGCACGAAGGCCGGCCATGAGCAGTATCTCATCGTCTTCGGCAACTGCACCCATCTCGGCTGCATCCCGCTCGGCACCGCGCCCGGCGAGCCCAAGGGCGACTACGACGGCTGGTTCTGCCCCTGCCACGGCTCGCACTACGATTCCTCCGGCCGCATCCGCAAGGGCCCGGCACCGCTCAACCTGCCGGTTCCGCCTTACGCCTTCACCGCGGACACCAAGATCAAGATCGGCTGAGCAATGCGCTCGACGCTTTCCCGCCAAGATGAGACAGCCTTGAGGCATTCTTCATGAGTGGTCACAGTTCCTACGTTCCGAAGACCGGCATCGAACGCTGGCTCGACGCCCGCCTGCCGATCATCCGGCTGGCTCATGATTCGGCAGTCTCCTATCCGGTGCCGCGCAACCTGAACTATCTTTGGACGTTCGGCGGCATCCTGGTGTTCATGCTGGTGGCGCAGATCATCACCGGCGTGATCCTGGCGATGCACTACACCGCCAATTCGCTGCTGGCGTTCAACTCCGTCGAGCACATCATGCGCGACGTGAACTATGGCTGGCTGCTGCGCTATCTGCACTCGAACGGCGCCTCGATGTTCTTCATCGCCGTCTACGTGCACATCTTCCGCGGGCTCTATTACGGTTCGTACAAGGCACCGCGCGAGGTGCTCTGGATCCTCGGCGTGGTCATCTTCCTGCTGATGATGGCGACGGCCTTCATGGGCTACGTGTTGCCCTGGGGTCAGATGTCCTTCTGGGGCGCTACCGTCATCACCAATCTGTTCTCGGCATTGCCGGTGATCGGCGAGACGATCGTCACCTTCCTGTGGGGCGGCTATTCGGTCGACAACCCGACGCTGAACCGCTTCTTCTCGCTGCACTATCTGCTGCCGTTCATGATCTTCGGCGTCGTCGTGCTGCATATCTGGGCGCTGCACGTCGTCGGCCAGAACAACCCGACCGGCGTCGAGGTGAAGAACGTCGAGAAGGACACCGTGCCCTTCACGCCCTATGCGACCGTCAAGGACATCTTCGGCATGGTCGTGTTCATGATCCTGTTCTCCTGGTTCGTGTTCTACCAGCCGAACTTCCTGGGTCACGCCGACAACTACATCGTGGCGAACCCGGCCGCGACGCCGGCGCACATCGTCCCCGAATGGTACTTCCTGCCGTTCTACGCGATCCTGCGCGCCATCCCCGACAAGCTCGGCGGCGTGCTGGCCATGGGCTCGGCCATCGTCGTGCTCGCCTTCCTGCCCTGGATCGACACCTCCAAGGTGAAGTCGATGAGCTACCGCCCGATCGCGCGCCAGCTCTTCTGGGCCTTCGTCCTGGTCTGCATCGGCCTGGGCTATCTCGGCGCCATGCCGGCGGACGGCGGCTACGTCATCGCCTCGCAGATCTTCACCGTGCTGTATTTCGGCTTCTTCGTCGCGCTCTTCGTCGTCGGCCTGTTCGAGCGGCCTAAGGCGCTGCCGACCTCGATCGCCGATGCCGTGCTCGCTGCTTCCGCCAAGAACGGCTCGGCGGCGCGCATCGCGACCGCCACCGCTGCCGAACCGAACGTCAAGGGCTGACGGAACCATGAGCAGAACATCGTTTCGTCTTACCCTGACCGGGCTCGCTGCCGGCCTGTCGCTGGTGCTGTTCCAGCCGGCGGCGCAGGCGGCCGAAGGTGGCTTCCAGCCGCCGGCGCTGAGCTGGTCGTTCTCCGGCCCCGTCGGCAAGTTCGACCGGGCCCAGCTTCAGCGCGGCTTCAAGGTCTACAAGGAAGTCTGCGCGGCCTGTCACGGCGCCAGCCTTGTCGCCTTCCGCAACCTGTCGCAGCCGGGCGGTCCCGAATTCACGCCCGGCCAGGTCGCCGCGCTTGCCGCGACCTATCAGATCAAGGACGGCCCGAACGAGCAGGGCGAGATGTTCGACCGGCCGGGCCGGCCGGCTGACCGCTTCCCGTCGCCGTTCCCGAACGAGCAGGCGGCCCGCGCGGCCCAGGGCGGTGCCTATCCGCCGGACTTCTCGGTTCTGGCCAAGGCCCGCACCTATGTGCGCGGCTTCCCGACCTTCATCTTCGACATCTTCACCCAGTATCAGGAGCAGGGGCCGGACTACATCCATGCCCTGATGGTGGGCTATGAGGAGCCGCCGGCCGGCGTGACGCTTCTGCCGGGGCAGAACTACAACAGGTATATGCCCGGTCACTTGATCGCGATGCCGAAGCCGCTGAGCGACGGGCAGGTCGAGTATCCGAAGGGCCCGGACGGCAAGTCGCCGGTGCCGGAAACGGTCGACCAGTATGCGCGCGACGTCGCGGCCTTCATGGTCTGGATGGCCGAGCCGCATATGGAAGCGCGCAAGCGCTTGGGCATGCAGGTGATGCTCTTCCTCGTCGCCTTCTCGTTCCTGCTCTACTACACCAAGAAGAAGGTGTGGTCGCGCATGCCGGACGGCTCGCCCGCCCACTGAGCCGGGAATGACGATCTTGCGAAAGGCCCCGGAGACGGGGCCTTTTTGCTATCGGGCAATGGCGCCGCCGGAACTCTCTGCGCTGTGTTGCGACCGTCATCGAAAGATGGTCCTTTCCGCGCCCGCAACAGGGAAACAGCCATGAGCGAAGCCGTTCTCGGAATCATCGGCGGATCGGGTATCTACGATCTGCCGGGCCTCAGCGACCTCCGCGAGGAGCGCATCGACAGCCCCTGGGGCGAACCTTCGGATGCGCTGCGGATCGGCCGAATCGGCTCGACCAAGATCGTCTTCCTGCCGCGGCATGGGCGCGGCCATGCCATTCCGCCTTCCGAGATCAACTATCGCGCCAATATCGACGTGCTCAAGCGCGCGGGCGTGACCGATCTCGTCTCTCTGTCGGCGTGCGGTTCCTACAAGGCCGAGCTCTATCCCGGACTGTTCGTCCTGGTTGACCAGTTCGTCGATCGCACCACGCGTCGGGAGAGCTCCTTCTTCGGCAAGGGCTGCGTCGCCCACGTCTCCGTCGCTCATCCGGTTGGCCCGGCGCTGCAGGGGCGCATCGCGGCGGCGGCGGAAGCGGAGGATCTGCCCTTCGTGCGCGGCGGAACGCTTGTGACGATGGAAGGGCCGCAATTCTCGACCTATGCGGAATCGATGACCTATCGCGGCCTCGGCTACGACCTCATCGGCATGACGGCGATGCCGGAGGCCAAGCTCGCGCGCGAGGCCGAGATCACCTACGCCACCGTCGCCATGGTGACGGATTACGATTGCTGGCATGAGCTGCACGGTGCCGTGGACGTTGCCTCGGTCGTGGCAGTGCTGCATGAGAACGCCGACAAGGCTCGTCACCTCATTGCCCGGCTCGCCGCCGATTTCCCGGCCGAGCGGGAACGTTGCCCGGCCGGCTCGCACAACGCCCTCGACAATGCGATCATCACTGCGCCCGCGTTCCGCGATCCCGCCCTGCTGGCGAAGCTCGACGCGGTCGCCGGGCGCGTACTCAGGGGCTGATTGATGGCCGCGCCCTTGACGAAGCCGGCTCGACGTCCGACCAAGGCGTCCGTCACCCTATCCGAGACGACGCCCATGAACCTTGCCGACAGCATCCGCGCGATTCCGGACTATCCTCGGCCCGGCATTGTCTTTCGCGACATCACGACGCTGCTCGGCGATGCGCGGGCCTTCCGCCGCGCCGTGGACGAGCTGGTGCAGCCCTTCGCGGGGTTGAAGATTGCCAAGATTGCCGGCATCGAAGCGCGCGGCTTCATCCTCGGCGGCGCCGTGGCACATCAGCTCTCGGCCGGCTTCATCCCCGTCCGGAAGAAGGGCAAGCTGCCGCTCGAGACGCTGCGAGCGACCTATGCGCTCGAATACGGCACCGACGAGATCGAGATCCATCGTGATGCCGTCCAACCGGGCGAGCGGGTCCTGCTGGTCGACGATCTCGTCGCGACCGGCGGCACGGCCGAAGCGGCCGTCAATCTGCTGAGTGGGGTGGGAGCTGAAGTGGTTGCCGCCTGCTTCATCGTCGACCTTCCCGATCTGGGCGGTGCGGACAAGATCCGCCGGCTCGGCGTGCCCGTACGGACGCTGGTATCCTTCACCGATCCTTGAGCCCATGAAGATCAACGGCCAGCACTATCGGACGATCTGGCTCGCGCAGGATGGCTGGCGCGTCGTGGTCATCGATCAGACGCGATTGCCTTTCCGCTTCGAGACGGTGTCACTCGGCTCGGCCGAGCAGGCGGCCGATGCGATCCGCTCGATGGTGGTGCGCGGCGCGCCGCTGATCGGCGCGACGGCAGCCTATGGCGTGGCGCTGGCGATGCGGGCGGATGCCTCGGATGCCGCCTTGAAGGCGGCGCTGACGCTGCTCGGCGAGACCCGGCCGACTGCGGTCAATCTGCGCTGGGCGCTGGAGCGCATGGGCCGCATCCTCGCGGGGTTGCCGTCGGAGAAGCGTGCGGAGGCTGCCTATGCCGAAGCAGCCGCGATCTGCGACGAGGATGTCGCGCTGTGCCGCGCGATCGGCGAGCATGGCCTGCCGCTCATCCGTGAGATCGCTGGGCGGAAGCCGGCGGGGCAGCCGGTCAATATCCTGACCCATTGCAATGCCGGCTGGATCGCTACCGTGGATTGGGGCACGGCGCTGGCGCCGATCTATCGGGCGCATGACGCGGGAATCCCTGTCCACGTCTGGGTCGACGAGACGCGCCCGCGTAATCAAGGCGCGGCGCTGACGGCCTATGAGCTCGGCGCGCATGGCGTGCCGCACACCGTTATCACCGACAATGCAGGCGGGCATCTGATGCAGCGCGGTGCGGTCGACATGGTGATCGTCGGCACCGACCGGACGACAGCCACAGGCGACGTCGCCAACAAAATCGGCACCTATCTCAAGGCGCTCGCCGCACATGACAACGACGTGCCATTCTATGTCGCGCTGCCGTCGCCGACAATCGACTGGAGCATCGGTGACGGCCTTGCGGAAATTCCGATCGAGGAACGCGCCGCGCGCGAGGTGACGCATCTGTCCGGGCTTGCGGAGGATGGCGAGGTGCGGTCTTTCCGCGTCGCCGCGCCGGGTAGCGGTGCCGCCAACCCGGCTTTCGATGTGACGCCGGCGCGCCTCGTCACCGGGCTCATAACCGAACGCGGGGTCTGCGCGGCAAGCGCCGAAGGGCTCACGCAACTCTTCCCCGATCTGGCGAACAAGGCGACGGCATGAACGAAACGGAGCTGCGACAGGAGATCGTCGCGGTCGCGCAGGCGATCGACCGGGCGGGCTTCTGCCCGTCGAAATCGGGCAATGTCTCCGCGCGCTTCGGGGTGGGGTTGCTGATCACCCCGTCCGGACTGCCCTACGCCCAGACGAAGCCGGAGGACCTGATCCATCTGGCCCTCGACGGAACGGTGCTCAGCGGCGCGCGCAAGCCTTCCTCGGAATGGCCCTTCCATGTCGAGATCTACAAGGCCCGCCCGGATGCGCAGGCGATCGTGCACACCCATTCCCCGCGCGCCACGGCGCTCTCCAGCGCCCGCCGCGGCATCCCGGCGTTCCATTACATGATCGCGCTCTGCGGCGGCGCCGATGTGCGCTGTGCCGACTACGCGACCTTCGGGACGCCGGAACTTGCGGCCAATGCCGTGAAGGGGCTGGAGGGGCGCAAGGCGGTACTGCTCGCCAATCACGGCGTCATCGCGCTCGGCCAGACGCTGGCCGGTGCTCATACGATAGTCGCTGAGGTCGAAAATCTCGCCGGCCAGTATCTCGATATCCTGGCAGCCGGGCTCGAGCCGGTCATCCTCGACGCTGCCGAGATGGAACGCGTCGGCGCGAAGTTCGCGGGCTACGGCAAGGTCGGCTGAAGCCGTCGCCGCGCCGGCCTGGCACCTGTGATCACCCTGCCGCGATGAACGCAGCAGGGTATTTTTCGTTCTGAACTGGTTCCGTCGTACCAGGATGGCATCCCGACCGAGAGCTTGCGCCGATCAGATCGGAGCGCAACCTGATCGGGGGCGGGCCTAGTCGAGCATGAAGGCCTGCTCGAGCACGTCCCTGGAGTCGAGGCCGAGCTGCACCTCGAAGCGTCCGCTCTCGACGACTTCCTTGAGTTCGGCATTGATGAATTTGAGCTGCTCCTTGCCGATCTCGAAGCGCACCACGCGGCTCTCGCCGGGCTTGAGGGTCACCTTCTGGAAACCCTTCAGCTCCTTGATCGGGCGTGCGATCGAGGCGTAGGGGTCGGCAATGTAGAGCTGCACGACGTTGGCGCCCTCATAGGTGCCTTCATTGGTCAACGTCGCCTCTGCAGTCAGGCGTTGGTCCCGCGTGATCCGGGCCGCCGAGAGCTTCAGATTGGATAGGGCGAAACGGCTGTAGCTCAGCCCGAAGCCGAAGGGATAGAGCGGGCCCTGCTCCTCCTCGAAATACTGCGAGGTGTAGTTGCCCGGCTTGCCCGGGGTGAAGGGGCGCCCGATCCGCAGAGGGTTGTAGTAGGTCGGGATCTGACCGGCGGAGCGGGGGAAGGAGATCGGCAGCTTGGCCGAGGGGTTGTGGTCGCCGAACAGCACGTCGGCGATGGCGTTGCCGCCCTCGGTTCCGGTGTACCAGGTCTCCAGCAGCGCGTCGGCATTGTCCTTTTCCCAGCCCAGCGCGAGCGGGCGGCCGTTCATCAGCACGACGATGAGCGGCTTGCCGGTCGCCTTGACGGCCTTGAGCAGGGCGCGCTGCGAACCGGGCATCTCGATACTGATGCGGCTCGATGACTCATGCGACATGCCGCGGACTTCGCCGACGACGGCGATGACCACATCGGCCTGCTTGGCGACCGACACGGCCTCCTGGATCATCTCCTCGGGGCTGCGTGGATCCTGGACGACCTCAGGCTTGTCCCAGTTCAGATAGTTCAGGTATTCGACGACCTTCTGGTCGTCGAGGACGTTGGAGCCGCGAGCGGTCAGGAGGCGCGCCTTGCCCTCGATCGCCTTCTCAATGCCAGCCCGCACCGTCACGGCCTGCTCGGCTACGCCCTGGGCGGACCAGCTGCCGAGGATATCGAGCCCGGAATCGGCCAGAGGCCCGACGAGCGCGATGGTTCCGGTCTTCTTCAGCGGCAGCGTCTGGTTGCGGTTCTCCAGCAGCACGATGGTCTGGCGGGCAATCTCCCGCGCCGGCTGGCGGTGGAGGCGGCTGTCGGCCTTCTCGTTCACCGGGTCGTCGGCGGGCTTGCCCATGCGCAGGAACGGGTTGGCGAACAGGCCCAGATCGTATTTTGCGCCCAGCACCTCTCGGACGCAGGCGTCGAGTTCGGCCATCTTGACCTCGCCCGAGGCGATGAGGCCCGGCAGCTCGGCAAGATAGACCTGATCGGCCATGCTGAGATCGATGCCCGCCTTGATGGCGAGCTTGGCCGCCTCACGCGCGTCGCGCGCGACGCCATGGCGCGTCAGCTCCGTGATTGCGCCGTGGTCGCTGACGGTCACGCCATCGAAGCCCCACTGCTTGCGCAGCAGATCCTGCATCAGCCAGGTGTTGGAGGTCGCGGGTACGCCGTTGATCGAATTGAGCGCGACCATCACGCCGCCGGCCCCGGCCTCGATCGCGGCACGGTAGGGCGGCAGATAGACCTGATGCATGCGCAGCGGGCTCATATCGACCGTGTTGTAGTCGCGCCCGCCCTCGACGGCGCCGTAAAGCGCGAAATGCTTGACCGCCGCCATGATGCTGTCCGGGCGGTCGGTCGCGTCGCCCTGGAAACCGCGGACGCTGGCCCTTGCGCATTCGGAAACGAGATAGGGGTCTTCGCCGAAGCCCTCCGAGGTGCGGCCCCAGCGCGGATCGCGGCTGATGTCGACCATCGGCGCGAAAGTCATGTCCACGCCGTCGTTGCAGGCCTCGATGGCCGAGACGCGGGCCATCCGCTCGATCGTGGCCATGTCGAAGCTCGCCGCCAGCCCGAGCGGGATGGGGAAGGTGGTGCGGTGGCCGTGGACTACGTCATAGGCGAAGAAGAGCGGGATCTTCAGGCGGCTGCGCTTGACGGCCGCCTCCTGCAGCGGCCGATTGTCGCGCCGGATGACGGTGTTGAACGAGCCCGCGATGCGCCCCGCCGCGACCTCGTCCATCAGCTTGGCATGCGGCATCTCGGGGCCGATGCTGATCAGACGGAGCTGGCCGATCTTTTCCTCGACCGTCATGCGCTTGATCAGGTCGTCGATGAAAGCCTGCTTGCTGACGGGACCGGTCAGGTTGAGGGCCTGTTTCGGCGCTGCTGCGGCCGATTGCGCCGTCATTCCCGCTGCCATCGCGACCGAAGCCATCGCGCCCAAAGCCTGGCGCCGGGACAGGCCCTTCTCCGTCTCATCAGTACAAGGCATCGCATCCAGCCCATCAGCGACCGGCGTACCGTTCGAATTGTTCATGCTGAGTTCGTTCATTCAGGTTGACGAAGGCCAAGGGCGGCGCGGAGCGGTTGCGGAAGAACGACGCTCTTCCTTGACCCTTGTGTCGATGATGGGCATTTGTGCTCGCGTGCGCCGCTGCCGACATGGGACGGGCGCACTCCGCCCCGCCAGCGTGCATCTTTAAGGAGCTGTTGTGAACTTGTCGACCCGTTCTGGTGACGGGGCCCTTGATATGGCCCGGTTTTCTTCTTCGGCCCGACGCATGCTGGTGTTGGCTTTGAGGCAATGCGCAGCGACCTGCAGCAGGTCGGGTTTGGCCCGGTTGAGCCTGGCTGCCGGCTGCCTGGCGCTCGGAGCGCTCGTCGGGACCTCTGCCTTCGCGCAGAAGCGCCCGGCGGATTTCGGGCTCGAGGACGTGCTCGCGAAGGCGAAGGCGCTGGCGGACAAGCCTTACGTGACCCCGGTCAGCAACCTGCCCGACGTGTTCAGCAAGATGCAATTCGCCGACTACCAGAAGATGCAGCCGCGGCGTGACCGCTTCGCCTGGACGGAGTTGCGGACGCCCTTCAAGCTGGCCTTCTATCATCAGGGCATGCAGTTCAACACGCCGGTGAAGATCAACGAGATCGTCAATGGCGTCGTGCACGAGATCCCCTATGACGCCGGGCGTTTCGACTTTGCCGACCTGCATTTCGACCCAGCCGAGACCAGCAAGCTCGGCTGGGCCGGTTTCCGGGTGGTCTATCCGATCAACCAGGCCGGCAAGCTCGACGAGATCATGAGCGTGCTGGGCGCGAGCTATTTCCGCGTCATCGGCAAGGGCCAGATCTACGGCCTCTCGGGGCGCGGCCTGGCCATCGATACCGGCCTGCCGATCACCGAGGAGTTCCCCAAATTCCGCGAATTCTGGCTGCGCCGCCCGAAGCCCCAGGACAAGCAACTGACCTTCTATGCGCTGATGGATTCGCCACGGGCGACCGGCGCCTATGAATTCACGCTGGTGCCGGGCGCCGACACCGTGCTGAACGTCAAGGCGCGCGTCTTCATGCGCGAGGGGGCGGCGCCGCGCACGCTCGGCATCGCGCCGCTGACCAGCATGTTCCTCTTCGGCCCCAACCAGCCTTCGCCGACCTATAACTTCCGGCCGGCCATCCATGATTCCAACGGGCTCGCCATTCAAGGTGGCGACGGCAAGTGGACCTGGAGCCCGCTCGGCAACCCGCCATCCGCGGTGGCCGTAACCAATTTCCCGGCCGAGAATCCGAAGGGCTTCGGGCTGCTCCAGCGTGGACGCTCCTTCACGCGCTACGAAGATCTGAAGGATCGGTACGATCTGCGCCCGAGCGCCTGGATCGAGCCGACCAACAATTGGGGCAAGGGCAGCGTGCGTCTCGTCGAAATCCCGACGGCGGACGAGACCAACGACAACATCGTCGCCTTCTGGGTGCCGGAAAGCATGCCGGCACCGGGCCAGCCGCTGCAGTTCGACTATAGGATGCACTGGACGATGGACGAGCCGGCGATCTTGAAGGACGGTACGTCCTATGTCTGGCAGACCATACGCTCTACCGGGGAGTTCTATCAGTCCAACCTCATTCGCGCGGGCGACGGGACGCAGGCGTTCCTGATCGACTTCAAGGGGCCTTCGTTGCGCAAGCTTTCGCCGCAGGCGAAGATCACGGCCGAGGTCACGGCCAACGACAATGTCGAGATCGTCGGAACCGACCTTCAACCCAACCCGGCCATTCAGGGCTGGCGCCTGACCTATAGGGTAAAGGTCAAGAATCCGGCGGTGTCGTCCGATTTGCGCGCAGTGCTGAAGCAAGGTGACCGCGCGCTGACCGAGACTTGGGATCTGAGAATTCCCCCTTTGCCGGCTGCAAAGGCAAGGGAATCCTATCTCAATCCCTTCAAGGCGATCGAAGGTCAGAGGTCCGAGCTGGTCGAGCCGAAGCCCTGACGCTGGCCCGGCTTCGCCGAGACTGCCGTCTACAGGGACGGCAGTCGGGATTTGGGATCAGGCGGGTTTCCGCTCGACGAAGACGCAGCCGTCGAAGCGGAAGACCTCTTCGCCGCGCTGGTTGATGCCGGTGTTGCGGTGGAAGAACAGGCCCCATTGCGGGCGCGAGGCGCTCTCGCGCTTATCCACCACCTCCGAGAAATAGGTGATGCGATCGCCGGCGAGGACCGGCTTCGACCAGCGCAGATTCCTGAAGCCGGGCGAGGGGCCGAGGCGGGCAGGGCGCCCGGTCGTCGCGGCGAGCTGGCGCCTGCGGTGCGAAACCATGGTCGCCATCCAGACCGCCGCGGTATGCCAACCTGAAGCGGCGAGCCGGCCGAACAGGCTGACGCGCGCCGCCGCCTCGTCCATGTGGAAGGGCTGCGGGTCGAAGCTACGGGCGAAGGCGATGATTTCATCCGCGGTGAAGACGAAGCTGCCGAGCTCGTGGCGGCTGCCGATGGCGAGCTCCTCGAAGAAGCGGGTGGGCTCGGGACCTTCTGAAGGCGCCTCAAGCGGGCTCTCCAAGGCCGGGCGTTCGTAGCGCGGCGAATGCGCGAGCCAATCGCCCTGTGGCTGAGGGGAGACGCCGGAATCCTTCCGGCCGAACATGATCCAGTTGATTTGCTCAAGCAGCGGTTCACCGCGCTGGTTGAGCAATTCGAGCCGGAAGCGCACGAGGCCCATTTCGGGCCGCGAGCGGGAGGTCTTGGTCTCGATCACGGTGCGGCGGGCGGTGACGCTGTCGCCGGGAAGGAGCGGGCGCAGCCACTTCACCTCCTCGATGCCCGGCGCGCCCATGCCGGTCGAGTCGAGCAGGAAGCTCTCCGCCATCAGCCGCATCAGCAGCGAGCAGCTATGCCAGCCGGAGCCGATCAGGCGGCCGACGAAGCTCGCCTTCGCGGCTTCCGGATCGACATGGAAGTCCTGCGCGTCATAGCGCGAGGCGAAGGCGACGATATCGTCCTCAGAGACGGCGATGCTGTGCGAGAGGACGCTCTCGCCTGGGACGAAATCCTCGAACTGCAGCATCGGCGGGCTTTCTCAGGTCGCGAAACGGAAGTGCAGCACGTCTCCGTCGGCGACGACGTACTCCTTGCCTTCGAGGCGGAACTTGCCGGCTTCGCGCGCGCCCGACTCGCCCTTGTTGGCGACGTAGTCGTCATAGGCGATCGTCTCGGCGCGGATGTAGCCCTTCTCGAAATCGGTATGGATCACGCCGGCGGCCTGCGGCCCCTTGGTGCCCTTCTCGATCGTCCAGGCGCGGGCTTCCTTCGGGCCGACGGTGAAATAGGTCACGAGGTTGAGCAGGCTGTAGCCGGCGCGGATGACACGGTTGAGCCCCGGCTCCTCCAGTCCCACGGCTTCCAGATATTCGGTCTGCTCCTCGGGCGGCAGAACCGCGATCTCGCTCTCGATCTTGGCCGAGACGACGACGGCGACGGCGCCTTCCTCGGCGGCGCGCTTCTTCACCTGCACGGAGAAGGCGTTGCCTTTGTCGGCGCTGGCTTCCTCGACATTGCAGACATAGAGCACGGGCTTGGACGAGAGCAGGCCGAGCAGCTCGAAAGGCCGGCGCTCCTCGGCTGCGACCTGGACGAGGCGGGCCGGCTTGCCGTCGCGTAGCAGCACGAGGCAGCGGTTCATCAGATCGGCCAGTTCTTTGGCGTCCTTGTCGCCGGTTTTGGCCTTCTTCTCCAGTGGCTGGACGCGCTTCTCGAGGCTTTCGAGATCGGCGAGCATCAGCTCGGTCTCGATGATCTCGATGTCGTCGATGGGCGCGACCTTGCCTTCAACATGGGTGATGTCGCCGTCTTCGAAGCAGCGCACGACATGGGCGATGGCGTCGCATTCGCGGATATTGGCGAGAAACTGGTTGCCCAGCCCTTCGCCCTTCGAGGCGCCGCGCACGAGGCCGGCGATGTCGACGAAGGTCAGTCGCGTCGGGATGATCTCCTTCGAGCCGGCGATGGCGGCGAGTTGCTCAAGCCGCTCGTCGGGCACCGCGACATCGCCGACATTCGGCTCGATGGTGCAGAACGGGTAGTTGGCGGCCTGCGCCGCGGCAGTCTGCGTCAGCGCGTTGAAGAGGGTCGACTTGCCGACATTCGGCAGGCCGACGATTCCGCATTTGAAGCCCATGGTCGCCTGTTCCGTTGCCCGCGGACGGAGCCGCCGCCGGGCGTGAAGCTTTGAAAGTTGCGGCCTTATTGGGGGGCTTGCGCGATAAAGACAAGTGCCGCGCGCCTTCTGGCCGATGCGCCGCTCACGCGAACGTGCATGGCGAGGGGTCGGATGCTGATGCTGGATCGCCTGCCGCGTTCGCCTGCGCGGTCCGGAGCATCGCTATGAATCGTTTTGGTTTCGCCCTTACCCTGCCGATCTTCGCTCTGGCCGGAGGCCTGGCCGTCGCGCAGGTGCCGGGGACGCGATTGCGTGGCACGGTGGAGCGCATGGAAGGCTCGACTCTGGATCTCAGGGCGGCGGATGGGCGGCAGTTCAAAGTCGCGCTCGCGCCAGGATTCTCCACCGGCGGGGTCGTGCCCGCGAAGGCGTCCGACATCGCGAAGGGGAGTTTCATCGGGGTCGGCGCCAAGCCCCAGCCGGACGGCACGCTGCTGGCGGTGCAGGTCATGATCTTCCCGGAGACGCAGCGCGGGACCGGGGAGGGGCACCGCCCCTGGGCGGTGCTGCCTGACGCGACCATGACGAACGCGACCGTGGCCGAGACGGTTGCATGGGTCGACGGCGCCAATCTCGTCCTGAGCTATCCCGGCGGCGAGCAGAAGGTCGCGATCACGCCTGAGGCGACCATCCTGATGGCGGCACCGGCCGAGGCGAGCGAGCTCACGCCCGGCGCCCAGGTCGCGATGACGGCGAGTCGGCAGGCCGATGGCAGCTACAGCACGAGCCGCGTGACGGTCGCGAAATCGGGCGCGAAACTGCCGCTCTGACGTTCAGCCTTCGCTCTTCTCGCCCAGTCGCTTCACGGCGCCATGGCCGCGTGCGTCCATGAAGAGATGCACCTTGTTCTGGAAGCCCGTGTCGTCATGTGCCGCGAGCAGGGGCGCGTGATCGGCGCAGGCCGTGCAGAGGTCCTCGACCCAGGGCTGCTCGGCCTTGCCGAAATCGTTCAGCACATAGCCATGGACCAGCTCTTTCAGGCCGGGATGGCCGATGCCCATGCGGACGCGGCGGTAGTCGTTGCCGATCGCGGCCGTGGTCGAGCGCAGGCCGTTATGGCCGGCATTGCCGCCGCCGAGCTTCACGCGCAGCTTCGCGGGAGCCAGGTCGAGCTCGTCATGGAAGACGACGACGTCCGCAGGCGCGATCTTGAAGAAGCGCGCGGCCTCACCGATCGAGCGGCCCGATTCGTTCATGTAGGTCTGCGGCTTGAGCAGGATCACCTTCTCGCCGCCGATCGTGGCTTCGCAGGATTCCGCCTGGAAACGCACGCGCCAGGGCGAGGCGCGATGGAGGCGGGCGATCTCCTCGACGGCCATGAAGCCGATATTGTGCCGGTTGCGGGCATAGCGCGCGCCGGGATTGCCGAGGCCGGCAAAGATCAGCATGGCGGAACTCCGGCAGGCTCATGGATCAGCATCGGATTCATCCGAAGACGTGGATTCCACTTTTCGGTCCGATGCCAAAGCAAGACGGCCGGGAAAACCCGGCCGTCTCGGTAGAATGAAAGGCGGAAGCGGCGCCAGACGGCGCCGTTTCTCACGCCTTGGCTTCGGCCGGAGCCTCGGCGGCTGCGTCGGCAGCGGGCTCTGCCTCGACGGTCGGCGCGGAGATCGCGATGATCGTGGCGTCCGAACCGATGGAAAGCTTGGCACCGGCCGGGAGCTTGATGGCATCGGCGTGGACGGAGTCGCCGACGTTCAGGCCGGCCACTGACACGTCGATGGACTCCGGAATGCTGTCGGGCTCGACGGTGACCTCAAGTGCGTGCTCGATGATCTGGACCAGGCCGCCGGCCTTGACGCCGGGGCTGGCTTCCTGACCGGTGACGTGAACCGGGACCTGGACCGTGACGGTCTGGCCCTTGGCGACGCGCAGGAAGTCGACGTGGATCGGGAAGTCCTTGACCGGGTCGAGCTGGTAGTCGCGCGGAATGACGCGCTGCTTCTTGCCCGCGACGCTGATCTCGAAGATCGTGGTCAGGAAGTGGCCGCCGAAAATCAGCTGGCGGGTCTTGTTGGCGTCGAGCGCGATGGCTTCGGGAGCGGCGCCCCCACCATAGATCACGGCAGGCGTCTGGCCCTGGCGGCGAACAGCACGGGCGGCCCCCTTGCCGACCTGTGCGCGCGCCGAAGCCTCGATTTGCTTCACGGCGGTCATGTTGGATGTCCTTGACTTGTAAATGACAAGGCCGCCTCGTGGCGGCCATCGGCTTGCGCGTCCAGAGCCTCCAAGGGTGTCAGCGGGACGCGCGGCTGCTCATAGGCTAAAACCGGCGCAATCTCAACCCCGTTGCGTCAGGCGGCGTTCGCGACGGCTTCGCGCTGGAGCGCAGTGGCCGGGGTTGCCTGGCCGAAGCGTTGCAGGAGCTCGCGGATGACCAGCGCCGGCACAGGCGGCGAATAGAGAAAGCCCTGCCCGAAACGGCAGCCCATCTCCTCGAGGCGCTGAGCTTGCGACTGCGTCTCGATGCCTTCGGCGATGATCTTCATGCCGAGACGGCGTGTCATCGTCAGCAGGGATTCGACGATGACGGCACTGCGGGCGCCGCTGTCGATCGCGCTGACGAAGGAGCGGTCGATCTTGATGATGTCGATCGGAAAATCGAGCAGATGGGTCAGCGAGGCGAAACCGGTGCCGAAATCGTCCAGTGCGACCAGCATGCCGCAGGCGCGCAGCGCTTCCATCGTCCGCGCAACACCGTCCCTGCGGCTGCCCATGAAGACCTGCTCGGTCACCTCGACGACGAGGTGGCGCATCGGCAGACCGGCCTTGTCGAGCGCCCGGGCCACGCGTTGCGCCAGGTCCCCCTTCTGGAAGTCGGCAGAGGTCACGTTCACGCTGGCGTGGTGGATATGCAGGCCTGCACTCTGCCATTCGGCCATGTCGGACGCGACCAAAGCCAGCATCTGTGTGGTGATGCGGTGGGCGATCTTGGGATCCTGCAAAGCTTCCTGAAATTCGCCGGCCGTGACGATGCGCCCGTCGTCCTGCCGCATGCGGGCGAGGGCCTCGACGCCGACAATCTCGGCGGTGTCGAGCCGGATGATCGGCTGGTAGTACGGCACGATGCGCTCGCCGCCGAGCGCGCCGTCGACATCCTTGCGGATTCGGGTGCGATGCATCATCGCGCTGCGCAGCTTGCGGCGGAAGCGCACATAGCGGCCGCGGCGGGTCTCCTTGGCATGGTACAGCGCGAGGTCGGCATTCTGCCGCAGCGTCACGCTGTCCTCGCCATCCTCGCCGGCGAGCGCGCCGCCGATCGTGACGCTCGGCTGAATGCTGTGCCCGTCATGTTCCAGCGGCGCGGCGGCAATTGCGGCGAGAGCGGCGGAGGCGAGGCTGCGCATTCGAGCGGGACTGTCGCAATCCGGGACCAGGACGGCGAATTCGTCGCCACCGATCCGGCAGGACAGGCAACCGATCAGAGCCGTGTTCAGGCGGTCGCCGACGCCGGCGATAAGACTGTCGCCGGCGGCATGGCCGAGCGTATCGTTCACCGTTTTGAGGTGATCGATATCGATCAGCATCAGCCCGTAGCGCCGCGAAGCCGTGCTCATTGCGGTGATGGCGTCGTTGAACTGGGCCCGGTTCGGCAGCCTGGTCAGCGTGTCGAAATAGGCGAGATGGTGATTGCGGGCGCGCACTTCGTCGTGCTCGATCGCAATGGCGCAGAGGTGGACGCAGGTCGCGACGATGCGGCGCTCGAGAGCTCGCGGCCGGCGGGGCTTGCGGAAATAGAAGGCGAAGGCACCGACGACGCGGCCGTCCCGTGCCTTGATCGGGGTCGACCAGCAGGCTCTGAGGCCGAGCGGCAGGACGAGCTGCGTATAGGCTGCCCAGAGCGGGTCGGTCGCGATGTCAGTCACCTCGACGGGGACGGCGCGATGGACCGCGGTGCCACAGGAGCCGGCACGGGGGCCCGTCGGCGTGCCGGCGATGGCGGCGGCATAGTGATCGGGGAGACTCGGCGAGGCGAGGGGGCGCAGATGACCCTCATCATCGACCGTCACGACCGAACAGATCACGCCGGGCGAGATCGCTTCCGCCCGGTGGCACAGCCGTTCCATGCACAAGGCGAGCGTTTCCCCGCGCGCGATGTCTTCCAGAATATCGTTCTGCAGGGCCTGCAGGCGGTCGGAGGGCTTGATCACGCTGTTCCCGACAGAGAAGGGCTTGTCGAAGAACGCAAATTCTAACTCAATCGGCTTAAGGGCCGATTGAGGGGCCGATTCAAACTTTATCCGCTCAGGCGGCGGCGAGGCCGAGGCGCTCGTCGCGGCGGCGCAGCAGATGCATCAGCGGCAGCGCGAACAGCACCATCCAGGCCTTGCCGATGACCTGGCCGGTAAGGAAATCCAGGCTGCCGAAGGCGAGGTGCAGGAAGACGATGCTGTCGACGACGAGGCCGACGATGCCGGAGGCGAAGACCGCCGTCAGGAAGCGGCGGCGCTGCAGGGGCGTGTAGATGGCGAAATCGGCGAGCTCCGACAGCAGGAAGGCCGAGACGGAGGCGATCACGATGGCCGCGGGGGCAAGCAGGGCCGAGATCAGCGCGCCGACGGCGATCGCGCCGAGCCCCGCAAGCGTACCGAGACGGCGCTGCACGAGGTCGCGCAGCACGAGCGCAAGCCCGACCATCAGGACGCCGCTCGGCGCCATGATCCCCGGCCAGACCGGCACGAGGCAGGGGCCGTTCGGCACGCAGACGGTGCCGGCATTGCCGATGAGCCAGTTGGCCGCCGGAATGGTGAGACCGAACAGCACGAGCGCGACGATGCCTTCGAGCCGCCGCTGGTGATCACGATTCATAAGAGGGTCCGCTGTCGTCGGGTGACACGAGATAGGCCGCGAAGCCTTTTGCGCGCAAATCGCAGGCCGGGCAATGGCCGCAGCCGAAACCCCAGCCGTGCCGAGTCGTCCTGTCGCCCAGATAGCAGCTATGGGTTTCCTCCAGGACGAGATCGAGGAGGGCCTGCCCGCCGAGTTCCCGCGCCAGAGCGAAGGTCTGCGCCTTGTCGCGCCACATCAGCGGCGTGTGGAGCACGAGCCGGCGGTCGAGGCCGAGGCCGAGCGCCACCTGCATCGCCTTGATCGTATCGTCCCGGCAATCGGGATAGCCGGAATAGTCGGTCTCGCAGACGCCGAGGACGATGTGCTTCAGGCCGCGCCGATAGGCGAGGGCTGCGGCGAATGTCAGGAAGATCAGGTTGCGGCCGGGCACGAAGGTGGTCGGCAGGCCGGTCTCGGCGAAGCTGATTTCGGTCTCGCGCGTCAGCGCGGTTTCCGAAATCGCACCGAGCGCCTTCAGGTCGACGAGATGATCGGGGCCGAGCCGCTCGGCATAGCCGGAGGAGAGCGTCGGCAGCTTCTCCCGAATGGCGAGGCGGCACTCCATCTCGACGAGGTGACGCTGGCCGTAGTCGAAGCCGATCGTCTCGACGGTGTCGAAACGATCGAGCGCCCAGGCCAGCACGGTGGTGGAGTCCTGGCCGCCGGAAAACAGGACGAGCGCGCCGGACCTCAAGTGACCATCCTCAGTCGAACAGGCTGGACACGCTGGTCTCGCTCGCCGTGCGCTCGATCGCCTCGCCCATCAGCCCGGCGATGGAGATGACGCGGATATTGCGCGCGACCTTCACCGCCTCGGTCGGCATGATCGAGTCGGTGATGACCAGTTCCTTGAGCTTCGAGGAAGCGATGCGGGCGACCGCGCCGCCCGAGAGCACGCCATGGGTGATGTAGGCGTAGACCTCCTTGGCACCCTGCTCGAGCAGCGCCTCGGCGGCGTTCACCAGCGTGCCGCCGGAGTCGACGATGTCGTCGATCAGGATGCAGGAGCGGCCCTCGACCGAGCCGATGATGTTCATCACTTCCGATTCGCCCGGCCGGTCGCGGCGCTTGTCGACGATGGCGAGCGGAGCGTCGATTCGCTTGGCGAGCGCGCGGGCGCGGACCACGCCGCCGACGTCCGGCGACACGACCATGGCGTTCTTCCACTCCAGCCGGTCCTTGATGTCGCGCGCCATGAGCGGGGCGCCGAACAGATTGTCGGTCGGGATGTCGAAGAAGCCCTGGATCTGGCCGGCGTGGAGATCGAGCGTCAGCACGCGGTCGACGCCGGCATGGGCGATGAGGTTGGCGACCAGCTTGGCCGAGATCGGGGTGCGGCCCGACGCGCGCCGATCCTGCCTGGCATAGCCGAAATAGGGGATCACCGCCGTGATGCGGCGCGCCGAGGAGCGGCGCAGCGCATCGGTGATGATCAGCAGCTCCATCAGGTGGTCGTTGGTGGGGAACGAGGTGGACTGGATGACGAAGACATCCTGCCCGCGCACATTCTCCTGGATCTCGACGAAGACCTCCATGTCGGCAAAGCGCCGCACCGTGGCCTTGGCGAGGGGAATGCTGAGATGGCTGCAGATGGCTTCTGCAAGCGGCCGGTTGGAGTTGCCGGCGACGACTTTGAAATGAGAGGGCATGCCGTGGCGCACCGTTGGACAAGGCGGGGCACGAGCCGGCTAGGCCGGCTCAATTCGAACGGCTCTTAACAGTGCGATGACATGGAGTCGACCGCTGCGCTGCAATAATCGCTGCGCAAAAAGCGCTCGCGGCGCCGGCGTGGCCCAGAATCCACTGACGCTGCGTCGCCGAAGGGAGCGAACGCGGGCGTTCAGCTCTTTTTCTTGTCGGTGGTAGCGGCGACCTTGGTGGCAGGCTTCGCCGGCTTGTCGGCCTTCTTGTCCTTGTCGCCGCCCAGCGTCTCGACGGCCGGGGTGGTGACGAGGAAGCTCGCGATCGCATCCATCGAGTCGGAGGCGGCCTTGGCGACGATGGTCCGGTCGATGCCGGCCCAGGGATCGGAGCTGCTGCTGCGCCGGCCGATGCTCTCGCCCTGAACACGCTGGGCGCGCTGCTTCGTCGAGTCGTAGACGTCCCAGACGAAGGCGAGCGACGTCTGGCCGTCCTCCGTCGGCTGTGCCGTGAGATAGCCCTTGACGCGGAAGCGCGCCGGCTTGTTGCCCGGAACGATCTCCATCTTGCGCTCGGCCGCGGCCTCGCCGAGCAGGCCGGCGAAGCTGGTGGTGACGTCTTCCGGCGCCCCGGAAATGCTCTGGACCGAGACCGGAACGCCCGGTGCATCGACGCGCGGGCGGGCTGCGGTCTGGCTGGTTTCCTGGCATCCGGCGAGCGCCAGCGCAAAAACCGGCCCCAGAACGAGGCCGCTCAAACGGTTGATCATGACGCCTCCCGCCCTTTGGGCTGTGGACTGCTTCGAGATTCCCTGTGCAGCTTTTCTAGGCTTAACGGAGGACGAGGTCCAGCTCAGGCAAATTCAGCGCCTCGGCGCCCTCGTTGCCCACCAGATAGGTGCGGCCCAGGCACATCGCGGTCTCACTGTCGGAATCCATCAGGATCATGTGGGCGAACATCACCATCCCCGGCACGATTTCCCAGTCATTGGCCTCGTAGAACATCGGCCAGTCCATCCAGGACGGTGTGAATTTGGCGCCCAGCGAATAGCCGCAGGCGTTGAGCCGGTGCTGTGCCAAGCCGTGCTCGTCGAAGACGCGGGCATGGGCAGCGAAGACGTCACCCGCGGTGCGGCCCGGCTTCAGCGCGGCCTCGCAGGCGAGCAGCGCGTCGCGGGCGGCGGCATGATAGGGGCGGTGCAGAGGGCGGGGATCGCCGACCACGACGGTACGCATCGCCGCGACATGGTAGTGCCGGTCGACGCCGGCGAATTCCAGGGTGATCTGGTCGCTGGCGCCGAGCCTGCGCCGGCCGGATTTGTAGCGGCAGAGCAGGGCGTCTCGATCCGAGCCGATGATGAATTCGTTGGCCGGGTAGTCGCCGCCGCCCGCGAATATCGCGTTGTGCTGGGCGGCGAGGATCTCGCCCTCGTCAGCGCCGGCCCGGATGGCGTCGAGAGCTGCCCGGTCGGCCGCGTCGGCCAGCGCTGCCGCGCTGCGGACATAGACGACCTCCTCGTCCGATTTCACGGCGCGCAGCCGCGTGACGATCGCCGAGGCGTCGAGGAGCTCGGCCTGGCCGGTGAAGGCGGCGTCCAGCTTGTGGTAGTTCGAGGCGACAAGGCCATGTGACTCGAACTCGACGCCGATGCGCTTGCCGGACAGGCCATGATCGCGCGCGAGCGCCAGGAGGTCGCGGGCCGGATTGGCGTCGCGTCCGTCCTTCCAGATGCGGATGTCGTCGAGGTTGGAAGTGTGCTGTGCCTGGCGGAGATCCGCCGAGCGGGTCAGCAGCGCCATGGTCCCGTCGGCCCTGACGACGAGACACTGGAAGAAGCAGAAGCCGAAGGTGTCATAGCCGGTCAGCCAGAACATCGATTCCTGCTGGAACAGAAAGAGCGCATCGAGCCGGTCTGCCTGCATCGCGGCGAGGAGGGCTGTGCGGCGGCGGGCGAATTCGGTGGGCGTGAAATGCAGGGCCATGATGCGTCTCCTCAAGCCGGGCGGGCATCTGATCGTGGCCATGGCCTGCGAGCAAGCCGGACCTCCGGTCGCAATTGCGGCGCCGGTCCGCGCTGCCTATAGGCTTTGCTCTGAAAGTTTCGCCCCGATGGGAGAGAGCCATGGTGAACCCCGGCAACCGCATCCTCGACGACATCGCCCGCCTCGCCACCGATGCAGCCGGAGCCGCGCAAGGCGTGCGCCGGGAGGTCGAGACCGTGGTGAAGACGCAGATCGAGCGCCTGCTGCGCGATCTCGACGTTGTCACCCGCGAGGAATTCGAGGCGGTGCGCGAGATGGCGCTGATCGCCCGCGAGGAGAACGACAAGCTCGCGGCGCGTCTTACCGCGCTTGAGGAGAAGCTCGGCAAGTCCTGACCGGCAAGCCCTGACGGGGCTGCGTGCAAACGACAGCTTTCATGTCGTGACGTCATGTCCACAGCCATGTGTTGTGGACAGCAGCTCAGGGGGATTGAGCCCACCGGCCGAATCCGCGGACCTTCGCTCTGTGTTGGGAGCGTCACAGCGCCTGCGCTATCGTCGGTGGAAAGAATTGATTCGTTGGGCGCATTCGCTTCTGGCCGACGGATGGGGCCGCTCTCCCAGGAGCGTTCCGGAGGTGTGTTGCGTTCCTTCGGCTTTCCAGTCGCCGTGTTCCTGTTCTCGAACGCGCCGGATGCGCCAGCGTCCGGAAGGTGGACCTTAGGGCATGATAGAACTCGATATGGATGCCGAGCTGGATCGGCCTTCCAACCCCCTCGACCTGTTTGAACGCCTGGCCGCTCTCAATGACTGGTCCTTCGATCGCGACAGCGAGGACGAACTCTCGGTTTCCGTTGTCGGCGGCTGGTCGGAGTATCACGTCGCGATCACCTGGCTCGCGGAGGTCGAGGCGCTGCACATCGCCTGCGCCTTCGATCTCAAGGTGCCGGAGCGGCGGCGCGGCGAGGTCCTGCAACTGGTAAGCCTTGTCAACGAGCAGCTCTGGCTCGGCCATTTCGATCTCTGGAGCACCGAGAGCGTGGTGATGTATCGTCATGCCCTGCTGCTGTCCGGCGGGGCAGAGCCGACCGACGAGCAGGCGGCGGCGCTGGTCAAGACGGCAGTCGAGGCCTGTGAGCGCTACTATCAGGCTTTCCAGTTCGTCGTCTGGGCCGGCAAGACGGCCAAGGAGGGCATGGAAGGCGCCATCCTGGAGACGATCGGCGAAGCCTGAGCGGCCGCAATGCCGTCACGGCCGGGCTTGACCCGGCCAGCCCTTGCAGGCTCTGGTCCTGGGATGCCCGGCGCAAGCCCGGGCATGACGCCCTGGTCCCAAGCGACGAGAACCACCATGTCGAATTTCCTTCCGCAATCGCTCGTCCTTATCGGCGCCGGCAAGATGGGCGGAGCGATGCTGGAGGGCTGGCTGCGCATCGGCATCGATCCCAAGGGCATCAGCCTGATCGATCCCAAGCCCTCGGACGAGATGGTCGAACTCGCCGGCGAGAAGGGGATGCGGCTTAATCCTTCCGCGAAGGAGATCCCGGCGGCCGATGTCGTCGTCCTCGCGACCAAGCCTCAGATGCTGGATACCGCCGCGCCGGCCGTCCAGGCATTCATCCACCCCCGCACGCTGCTGATCTCGATCCTGGCCGGCAAGACGCTCGGTGACCTCGCGGCGCGCCTGCCGAACGCCGCCGCGATCATTCGCGCGATGCCGAATCTGCCGGCCTCGGTGCAGCGCGGCGTGACGGCTGCCGCGCCCGGCAAGGGCGTGAGCGCGGCGCAGCGCGCCAGCGCCGATGCGCTGCTCGGCAGCATCGGCAAGGTCGAGTGGCTCGACGATGAGGGGCTGATCGACGCCGTCACGGCAGTGTCGGGCTCAGGCCCGGCTTATGTCTTCCATCTGGTTGAATGCCTGGCCGCAGCCGGGGCTGCGGCGGGGCTGCCTGCAGACGTGGCGGAGCGGCTGGCGCGGGCGACGGTGGAGGGCGCCGGCGAATTGCTGTTCCAGTCGCCGCTGCCGCCGGGAACGCTGCGCCAGAACGTGACCTCGCCGGGTGGCACCACAGCCGCTGCGCTCGATGTCCTCATGGCCGATGACGGCCTGAAGCCGCTGATGAACAAGGCGGTGGCTGCCGCGAAACGTCGCGCCGGGGAGCTTTCCGGCTAATCGGCCTTCCACATGCCACGATAGCGGCCTAACCTCTTTTCAACGCGAAGCGAGAGGAGCTGTCCCCATGGTCCGCAAACCCGTTTCCACGCCGCCGGCGGGCGCCGAGCCGATGCCGGCTGGCAATTCCGCCGAGCCGCGCAAGCGCGCCGTCGATGCGCTGATGAAGCTCGCCGCCGAGCGTGCGTGGGACCAGATCGAGCTGCCGGATATCGCCGGTGAGGCCGGGTTGACCCTGGCGCAGCTGCGCGCGCTCTTCCCCTCCAAGCTCGCGATGCTGGGCGGGGTCACGCGCCTCGTCGACGACGCGGTTCTGTCCGGCACGTCGGAGGATCTGGCGGGGGAGCCCGCCAAGGAGCGCATGTTCGATCTGGTGATGCGCCGGCTCGATGCGATGGCGCCGTACAAGGCGGGCCTGCGCAAGATCGTGCCGGTCATCCGGCGCGATCCGCTGGCGCTGGCGGCGCTCAATCGCGGCGCGGTCAATTCCTGGCGCTACATGCTGGCATCCGCCGGCATTCCGACCGAGGATGCGCTCGGTCATCTCCGGGTGCAGGGCGCGGTGCTGTTGATGGCACGGGTGTCCGAAACCTGGCTCCATGACGATCAACCTGAATTGTCGAAGACCATGGCGCGGCTCGATCGCGAGCTGAAGCTGGCCAGCTGCATCCTGGCCCGGGCGGAGGACATGCATCGCCTGACGGCGCCCTTCAGAGGGCTGGCGCGGGCGATCTGTTCCGGCCGACCGCTGAAGACGCGCCGGCGCGAGCGCGCCCCGGAGCGCGGCGAGGACAACGAGGATTACGCGCCGGCGATCTGAGCCGGATCGCCGCTGCCTGGCAGCAGCCCAAATGTGGCCGAAATGGGTCGGTGTTAAGCGCGTTTTAGTCAATTTGCGCGAGGTGAAGGGTCCCTCCTGCGCAGGAAACGCGTATGTCTTTCTTCAAGAAGCTTGCGACCCTGTCGATCAGCCGCTCATTCGCCCTGATCGCAGCCCTGGCCGTGCTGATCGCCGTCGGCAGCGTCGGCTACACGTTGAACGCCGCCCGCAACGAGATGATCGCGCTGAAGCGCGGCGAGATGAAGAATCTCGTCGAGGCTGCTTCGACGACGGTGAAAGGCTATCTGGCGCGGGTCGAGGCCGGCGAGCTCAAGGAAGACGACGCCAAGAATATGGCGATGGCGGCCCTCGGCAATGCCCGTTTCGACGACGGGAACTACTACTTCCTCGTCAACTATGACGGCATCAGCGTCCTGCATGCCAACAAGAAGATCCAGTCGACGGACATGAAGCCGCTCAAGGACGCGGACGGCAAGTTCTTCGTCCAGGACATGATCGCGCTGGTGAAGGCGAAAGGCGAGGGCTTCCTCGACTATGGCTGGCTCAAGGCCGGCGACAAGCAGCCATCCCTCAAGATCTCCTATGTCGTCGGCATTCCGAAATGGCAGTGGGTGGTTGGCTCCGGCCTGCATGTGCAGGATGTCGACTCCGCCTTCATGAGCATGGTCGCGGGCGTCGCCAAGGTGCTCGTGCCGCTCGGCCTTCTCATGCTCGGTCTCGTCGTCGTGCTGAGCCGTCGCGCCACCAGCATGCTGCGTTCGCTGAAGGGTTCGATGGACGACCTCGCCTCGGGGCAGCTCGACACTGTGATCGAGCATCAGGAGCGCTCCGACGAGGTGGGCTCGATGGCCCGCTCGCTGGAGGTCTTCCGCGATGCGGCCCTGGCCAAGGAGGCGATGGAAGCCGACAAGCTGCGCACCGAGGAGGAAGCAGCGGACCATCGCAGCGCCGCCGATGGCGAGCGCCGCCGCAATGAGACCGAGCGTGCCGAGCATGCGCGCACCCAGGCCGCTGTGGTGCAGGCTCTCGCCACCGGCCTGGAGCGGCTCTCCGACGGCGACCTGACCTATCGGATCGAGGCGGCGTTTACCGCCGAGTACGCCAAGCTGAAGGGCGACTTCAACGGCGCCATCGCCAAGCTCCAGGATGCGATGCGGCAGATCGCGACCAATACCGAGAGCATGAAGGCGGGCTCGACCGAGATCAGCCAGGCGGCGGACGACCTCGCCAGCCGCACCGAACAGCAGGCTTCCTCGGTCGAGGAGACCGCGACTGCGCTCGACGAACTAACTGCCACGGTGCGCCAGACCGCCGAAAGTGCCCGCCTCGCCAATCAGGCGACGGAACAGGTCAAGACCGAGGCCGAACAATCCACCAGCATCGTACGCGATGCGGTGACGGCGATGGGCGGCATCGAGAAATCGGCGCAGGAGATTTCGCAGATCGTCGGCGTGATCGACGAGATCGCCTTCCAGACCAACCTGCTCGCGCTCAACGCCTCGGTCGAGGCGGCGCGCGCTGGTGACGCCGGCAAGGGCTTCGCCGTCGTCGCCTCCGAAGTGCGGGCGCTGGCCCAGCGTTCGGCCTCCGCCGCCAAGGAGATCAAGACACTGATCGACGCTTCGACGATCGAGGTCGAGAAGGGCGTCGCCCTCGTCGGCCAGACCGGCGGCGCACTCCAGCGCATGGCGTCCGAGATCACCCGCGTCACCGGGCTGGTGGCGGAGATCGCCGGTGCCGCGCAGGAGCAGGCCTCGGGCCTGCAGGAGGTCAACTCCGCCGTGGGCGAGATGGATCAGGCGACGCAGCAGAACGCTGCGATGGCCGAGCAGTCGACCGCTGCGGCCCATTCCCTGTCGCAGGAGGCCGATCGCCTGTCGGGGCTGGTCGCACGCTTCCAGCTCGGCAGCGATGTCGCCGGGCTCAAGGCGATGGCGCGGACGATGCAGGCGGCTGTCGCACCCGCGCCGCGGGCCGCAGCGCCCCGCACCGCCGCGCCACGGGCCGGCAGCAAGGTCTATAATGGCAGCGCGGCAACTGCCCACAAGGCCGATGCCGACGCCCGCGACAATGGGTGGGAGGAATTTTGAGCACGCCCGCCGAACCGGCCGCACCGATCGGCTTCGACGATTTCCTCAAGGTCGACATCCGTGTCGGGACGATCGTCGAAGCCGAGCCCTATCCCGAGGCGCGCAAGCCCTCGATCAAGCTCGTCATCGATTTCGGCGGCACTATCGGCCGCAAGAAATCCTCGGCCCAGATCACCAGGCACTACCGGCCCGAGGATCTTCCGGGCCGGCAGGTGCTCGCCGTGGTCAACTTCCCGCCGCGCCAGATCGGCAAGTTCATGTCGGAGGTGCTGACGCTCGGCATTCCCGACGCCGAGGGCGAGGTCGTGCTGATCGGGCCGGGCGATGGCGTCCCGGACGGCGGAAGGCTGTACTAGCCGGCCTGCATCAAAGCGGCAGGAGCAGACCAGAGACCGGTCTGCAAAGTGGTCGGCGCGAATTCCGGCGCCGACCAACGCAGCGCCAGCGCCTGAGGGCGCCGCCAACCCCGCGTGACGTGAAAGCGCCACAGGCGCTGCGATCCCCCCAGCCCGGCAAGCTCCGGCCCGTCCCAGACGATCTCCGCCACGCCTTGCAATTGCAGTGTCGTGCCCGTCTGGAAGTCGACGAAGAGCAGGGCTGCCCGCGGCTGCTCCAGCAGGTTTCCGAGCGTGTTGAAGTAGTTGTTTCCCGCGAAATCCGGGATGGTCAGCGTATCGCCATCGACGCGCACGAAGCCCGGCCGCCCGCCGCGGTGGGAGATGTCGGCGCCGCCTGGCGATGTCCCAAATGGAGCGGCGCTGGCAATGAAGAGCGTATCGGCATTGGCGATCAACGTCCGGGCCGCCGTATCGAGACCGGAGAGACTAGCGGATTGTCCGGTGGAAACACTGCCGTTCGGGGCCCTGCTGCGCGCCTGGATATATTTGGCGCAGTTGCCGAAGCTCTGGGTGACGGCAACCGAAAAGCCATCGTCTCCAACCGCGTCGATCCAGCCGTTGGCGCGGTTGCGGCGCCGGGTTTCGAATTCGAGCCCGAGCAGGCCGATGGGGTTGCCCGGCCGGAACGCTTCGAATGCCGGATCGTCAGGGTGCGGCAGAGTTACAATCGACAGGCTCGTCGGTTCCGGGCTGGTCACGAAGCCGCGCGCACCGGTGAGCGGCGTCGCCAGCGGCCAGCCCTCTGCATCGAGCACGCCGGCGAAGAGCCAGGGAAGCTGCCCGAAGAAGATGCGATGCTGATCCGGCATGAAACTGCGGATGCCGGCGCCGCGCGCGACGACGCCAGCTCGCGCCTGCACGGCGAGTTCGCCGGTATGAAAGGGACCGTCAGGCTGCATCGTCGTCGAGCTCGGCCGGCAGGGGAGAAGGCGGGATCGGCTTGAAGAACGACAGGGCTTCGACGCGAGCCAGCCAGCGGCGCACGGCCGGATAGGGGCTCAGCGGGATGCCACCCTCCGGCGCGTGAGCGACGTAGGAGTAGCAGGCCAGATCGGCGAGCGTCGGGTCAACAGCCGCCAGGTAGTCGCGCTCCGCCAGATGCTCCTCCATGAAGGCGAGGAGCCGTGCCGCGATGCGCTTGGCGCGCGCCTTATCGTCGTTCAGGCCGAATTGCGTGATCAGCCGCGCTATGGAGGGACCGTGCATGACCTCGCGGGCAGCGATCGAAAGCCAGCGCTGGACATGCGCCGCGCCGACGGGATCAACCGGCAGCCAGACGCTGTCCGGGGCGTAGCGCTTCACCAGATAGACCATGATCGCACTGCTGTCGGCGAGCGTCAGCTCGCCATCCTGCAGGACGGGAATCTGACCGAGCGGATTGAGCCTGCGGAACGCCGCACTCTGCCGAACTTCCGCGGGCGCCGGCTCGAACCGGTAGGGCAGCCCGAGGGCGCGCAACAGCAGCTCGACGCGGTGGGCGTGGCCTGAAAGGGCGGTGCCGTAAAGGACGATCTCGGTCGATGACATGGCGATGCTCCTGCTTGCGTGCAGGATCATGATCGTTTCGAAGAACTGTCGAAATCTGCTATCTCTCCAAATCAGAATTTCAATTGATGGAACAGTGCGGTGGATCGGATCGAGGAGCTTGCGATCTTCGTGGCGATCGTCGATGCCGGCAGCCTTGCTGGAGCCGCGCGGCGCCTTCGCAAATCGCGCCCGGCCGTGACGCGGGCGCTCGCGGCGCTGGAAGAGCGCGTCGGCGCCCAGCTGATCGCGCGCACGACGCGGCGGCTGACGCCGAACGATGCAGGCAGGGAGCTTGCGACGACTGCCCGGCGGCTCCTGTCCGATTATGAAACCGCGCTGGGCGTCGCGGCGGCTGAGCCGGTCAGCGGGTTGCTGAGGATCACGGCGCCGCTCGCCTTCGGCAGGCGGCATGTCACGCCGCTGGTGTCCGAGTTTCTCGACCGCTATCCCCAGGTGCAGGTCGAACTCGTGCTCGCCGACAGGAACCTCGATCTGATCGAAGAGGATCTGCAGATTGCGGTCCGGATCGGACCGCTGCCGAATTCGGGCTTGCTGATGCGCAAGGTCGGGGAAGTCCGGCGCGTCCTCGTCGCGGCGCCGTCCTATCTCGCCCGTTGCCCGCCATTGCGCCGCCCGGCCGATATCGCGGCCCATGAGACGATCGCGAGCGTCGCGGCCAACCAGACGCTGACCTGGCGTTTCCGGGGCGCCCGCCGCGGCAGCGGGATCGTGCTGACGCCGCGGCTCATCGTCAACGAGGTGGAATCGGTGCTGATCGCGGCGCGCGCCGGACGCGGGCTGGCACAAGTGCTGTCCTATCAGGCGGCCGACGATCTGGCTGCGGGAACGCTGATGCGTCTGCTCCCTGAGTTCGAGCCGGCGCCACTGCCGGTGCAGCTTGTGATGCCGGGAGGGCGCCAGCCGGCGCCGCGCGTGCGTGCCTTCATCGACCATGCCGTCGCGCGGTTGCCGCAGCTAGCGCCGATCGGCGGTTGTTCCTAGCGCAGCGAGCCCGCAAAACCGGATATGGCGGAGACGACCTGTCCCTCGCGGCCGATGAAGCCGTGATAGGCACGGGCCTGGCATGGGTTCCCGGTCGAGGAACCGCCGTCGATCCAGAGCAGCCGCGCTTTGCCACCGGTCCATTGTTGAAAACTCACGGCCGATTCCGGCAGCGTCACGCGACAGGTGTCCTGGCGATGATGGATGATGAGCGTCGGGGGCAGGCGCGAGGGATCGCCGATCATGTCCCGCGCCTGGTCAAGCATGGCCGAGGTGAAGACGATGCCGTCCGGCCTTGCCGGCAGGGTGCCGGCAACCTTGAGCGCGCCGCGGCTCATCGCCACGACGATGACGCGCGGCGCAAGAGCGCGCATGTATTCCACAGCCTTTGCCGGGTCGGCATTGGCATCGAGCGTGATGCTGGCGATGCCGCTGCGTAGATAGGCGCCGCGGGTCCGTACGATCCAGTTGCCGTCGCGCTCGACGCTCCCGTCGGAGCCTATGCCGACATAGCCGTCGCCGCCGGTCAGCAGGACCAGCCCCGCACGAGGTTTTCCCGCAGGCTTGTTCAGAAGCGCGCGGCCGCCGCCGAAGAGACCCCCGCCGAGATCGACAACCTCTTCGCAGCGCGCCGCCGTCGCGGAAAGGAGAAGGGAGGTTGCAAGGAATGCTGCAGCAATCCGGAACGTCCGCATGACCGGCCCCAATGAGTTTCGCGAATACCTATGGTTACGGGTCGGTCGGCGTCGAGCGGATTTTTGGGTCAGACCGGCAGGCGCACCGTTGCGCGCAGGCCGCCGAGCGGCGAGTCGCTCAGCATGATGTCGCCGCCATGTGCGCGGGCGATGTCGCGAGCGATGGCGAGGCCGAGACCCGTGCCGCCGCCATCGACATTGCGGGCTTCGTCGAGACGGAAGAAGGGACGGAAGACCTCCTCGCGCTGGTCGGGCGGGATGCCCGGCCCGTCGTCGTCGACCATCACGATCAGGTAGCGCGCGTCATGCGTCGCGCGGATTGCGATGCGGTCGCCATAGCGGGCGGCGTTGGAGACGAGATTGGTCAGGAGGCGCCGGAAGGCGTCCGGGCGTATGACGACCAGCGGATCGCCAACCACCTCGAGCCCGGTCTGATGGCCCTGGCGCTCGGCATCCGCCTTCAGCTCTTCCAGCAGGGAGCGGATATCGGTCTCGACCGGCACCTCGCCTGCGTCGCCGCGCGCGAAGGCGAGATAGTCCTCGAGCATGCGGCTCATCTCGTCGACATCCTTCTCGAGCGCCTCGATCTCGGAGGAGCGCTCCATCAGGGCGAGCGAGAGCCGGAAGCGCGTGAGGATGGTGCGCAAATCGTGGCTGACGCCGTTCAGCATCGTCGTGCGCTCGCCGATCGAGCGCTCGACGCGCCGCTTCATCTCGATGAAGGCGTTGCCGGCGCGGCGGACTTCGCGCGCGCCGCGCGGGCGGAAATCGGCGTCGCGGCCCTTGCCGAAGGCCTCCGCGGCATCCGCAAGCTTCAGGATGGGGCGGATCTGGTTGCGCAGGAACAGCACGGCGATGGTGAGCAGGATCAGCGAGGTGCCGATCATCCAGAGCAGGAAGATGTGGCTGTTGGAGGCATAGGCCGCATTGCGCCGGGTCAGGATGCGCATCACGTCCTTGCCGAGCTTGATGCGGATCTCGATCAGGCTGGAGCGGCCGACCGTGTCGAGCCAGAAGGGGCGCGCGACCTGCTGGCTGAGCTCGGTTGAAAGCGCGTTGTCGAGCAGCGAGAAGAAGGGGCGGGGACCCGGCGCCGGCAGATCGGAATCGGGGATGATGTCGACGTCCATGCCGAGCCTCTCGGCGGCGATGCGCGAGAGCGTCGTGGTGTCGGCATCCTGCGGATAGCTCTCATAGACATCGATCAGCATCGCGATGTCGGCGGAGACGGCGGAGGACAGGCGCTGCGTCACGAGCTGCCAGTGTCGCTCCATGAAGACGTAGGCGATGACCGATTGCAGCAGCACCACCGGCGCGATGACGATGACGAGCGCGCGCGGATAGAGCCCCTTGGGCATGTAGCGCGCGATGATCTGGAGCGGGCGGCCGACGCTCCTCAGCGCCGGGCGCACGATTCGGCCGAGTTGGTGGCCGATCGCATCGAGCACGGCAAGGCCGCGAGTCAGAGCCGCCGCAACAGCGCGCAGCGCCGACTGCCTGTTCCTGCCGTGGTGAAGCGGAGTCACGTCCTGTCCGTCACCAGCCTGTAGCCGACGCCGCGCGCGGTCTGGAGATAGAGCGGATCGGCCGGATCGCGCTCGATCTTACGGCGCAGCCGGTTCATCTGCACGTCGACCGTACGGTCGTTCGCAGCCGAACCCTGAGCCGCCAGCTCCTCGCGCGGGACGACCTCGCCGGCGCGCTCGGCGAGCGCGGTGAGGATCTCGCGCTCGCGCTCGGTCAGGCGGATCGTCTCCTCGCCTTTGCGCAGTTCGCCACGGGCCAGCCCATAGATGAAGGGACCGAAGCGGACGAAATCGGGGCGCGTGCCGGATTGGGCGGCTTCGACCACTACGGTGCGCTTCAGGATGTTGCCGAGGCGCAGGAGCAGTTCGCGCGGCTCGAAGGGCTTGGCGAGATAGTCGTCGACGCCGATCTCGAGGCCGTTGATCCGGTCCTTGCCGTCGGCGCGGGCGGTCAGCATCAGAATCGGGACGGCGGAGCCGCCGCGGAAACGGCGGGCGAAATCGAAGCCGTTCTCGCCAGGCATCATCACGTCGAGCACGATCGCGTCGAAGACGAGATTGCCGAGCCGCGTGTCCGCCTCGCCCGCATTGGCGGCGGTGGTGACGCGGTAGCCATTGTCGCCGAGGAAGCGGGCCAGCAGATCGCGCAAGCGGCGGTCGTCATCGACGACGAGAACATGCGGCGCCTCGTCGGGGATCGGCTTGCGGGCCGGCTTCGCTAGGGTCTCGCTGGCGATCATGCTTGCGCCTTGCTCCTGCATCCGGGCCGGGAACGATCACGGTGCCCGGCTGCCATAGCACAATGCGCGAGGCGGGTCGCTTGTCAGGGCTTCGTCAGCAGGCGTTCGACCTTCGGCCGCTCCGCCGGATCGATCAAGGCGGCCAGGTATTGCGCGGCGATTGCCGCTGCCTCGGGGCCGACGCCCTCGAGCGCCCGGTTGATGCGCTTGGCCTGGAGCCGGACGAGGCGAAGCGCCAGGTCCTGCCCGGCGGCGGTTGTGTGGAGATGGCGCTGGCGCTTGTCCTGCCGGCCGGTGCGCTGCTCGATATAGCCTTTCTCGACCAGCTCTTTGAGGACGCGGTTCAGGCTCTGCTTCGTGATCTGCAGGATGTCGAGCAGCTCGGCGATGGTCAGACCCGGACAGCGCTGGACGAAATGCAGGACGCGGTGATGCGCCCGGCCGAAGCCGTAATCCGCGAGTATCCTGTCGGGGTCTCCGACGAAATCGCGATAGGCGAAGAAAAGCAGCTCGATCAGGTCGTGCGGAACGGCCTCGGACGAGGGCTTCAGGGGGGCGTCGTCAGGGCGAGGTTCGGACAAGGTCAAAAGCACGCTTCCAAAAATTTGGGTCAGCCTTATTGACATATCTCAGACGGAAGATTACCGGTCAAGGGCGCTGAGCGAACGATTATTTCAAAGCCGATCGTCGCGGCGCAGCTTTAGACCCATGCTTGCGTTCCCAAATCGGCTGTGCCGGAGTTCGGAGCGAGGAAGCACCCAGGAGAAGGTCCCATGTCAGTCATTCCTTTCGACCAGCGCGACGGCGTCATCTGGTTCGACGGCAAGCTCGTGCCGTGGAAGGACGCCAAGATTCACGTACTGACCCACGGGCTCCACTACGGCTCCTGCGTGTTCGAGGGCGAGCGCGCCTATGACGGCGTCATCTACAAGTGCGCGGAGCATTCGCAGCGCTTCCACAAATCGGCCGAGATCATGGATTTCACGATCCCCTATTCGGTCGCCGAGCTGGACGAAGCCAAGTATCTCTGCCTGAAGGAGAACGGGCTCAAGGACGCCTATCTCCGTCCCGTCGCCTGGCGCGGCTCGGAGATGATGGCCGTGTCGGGCATCAACAACAAGATCCATACCGCCATCGCGGTGTGGGAATGGCCGAGCATGTTCGACATGGCGCAGAAGCTGAAGGGCGTGCGCCTCGACGTTGCCGATTATCGCCGGCCGGACCCGGCCTGCGCGCCTGTTCATGCGAAGGCGGCGGGCCTCTACATGATCTGCTCGCTGTCGAAGCATAAGGCGGAGCGCGCCGGCTATGCCGATGCGATGATGCTGGATTGGGAAGGCAATGTCGCCGAATGCACCGGCGCCAACATCTTCTTCATCAAGGACGGCGTGGTCCACACCCCGCTGGCCGATCGCTTCCTCAACGGCATCACCCGTCAGTCGGTGATCGATTTGTGCAAGCAGCGCGGTTTCGAGGTGGTGGAGCGGCGCATCCGCCCGGAGGAGCTGGAAGGCTTCAACGAGTGCTTCATCACCGGCTCGGCCGCCGAAGTGACGCTGGTGTCCGAGGTCGGGCCGTACAGCTTCATCACCGGAAACATGGGCAAGGTGATCATGGAAGATTACTCGGCCGCGGTGCGCCCGCAGTCGAAGGCGGCGTAACACGCAGCCGTCGTGCCCGGGCTTGACCCGGGCATCTCGGAAACCAGTGACCTTCCGTCACCAGATTCTCGGGCGAAGCCTTGCTCCGCCCGAGAATGACGCGGCTATTTCACTTCGCTCCGGTAGAGCGTGATCCAGTCGTCCGGGCCGATGCCGCGGCATTCGCCCATCATGCTGAGCTCGGTCTGGACGAAGGCGGTGCCCGTCCAGGCGTAGCCGCCGGTGGCGCCGCAGTCGCCGAGCCCGCGGCCCTTGGCGAAGAAACTCAGCCGGCCGGTCTTCGGGTCGAAATCAGCATTGGTCAGCATGTTCTTCGCATCGCCTTCGCCCTCCGGCAGAGCGACAGGCTTCGCGGCTGTGACATCGCCGCGCTCCACCATCCAGAAACCAGTGGAGACGTTGTAGGCGCCGCGCGAGCAGGCCAGGCCAACGAGGCGGCGCTCGCCGTCGAGGGCCCAGGCCTCATCGGCCGCGACCAGCATTTCGTCATCCTCGCAAAGATCGGCGTCCCGTTGTTTGATCTGCTTGCGCAGCGACGCAGCGAGCGCTTTTCCGTCCTTCTCCGACAGCGTGCCGGCCGCGGGCTTTGCCGTGACGATCGGCAGCGGCGGGGCTGCCGGAACGGAGATGCCGTTGCCCTTGCGGACGAGAGCCGAAGTCGTGTTCAGCCGGCCCTGCTGCTCGTCGATCCAGAGCATTGCTGCGACCGAGCCGGACAACGAAATGGTCGCTGTCACACCGGGCGCGGATATGGCGAGCTTGGTTGCCTTCCGAGCTGCTTCGATCAGCGTCGCGATCTCGGCAGGCTGGAAGGATAGCGACACCATGTCACCATCGGCCGCTGCCGGGAGCGGCTTGCCGCCGGCGGGGAAGGGCGCGCCGTCGAGCTTGAGCTGAAGCGCTGCCGGAGGCTTCTTCCAGTCGCCGCGCAAGCGCAGGACGAGGTTGGCCGCACCGTCAGGCCCGGCAGGGCGTTCCAGGCGCAGATAGGCGACGGCGTCGGCGCTCTCCGGGGGCAGCGACAGGGCGGTGCAGCTCTTGAGATTGTCGCAGCCGGCCATCCAGTCGCGAAACGTCTTCGGCTCCGGTGATGCCGCCGCGGCCAGGGCCGGGAGCAGCACCCACCCACCGGCGAGAGCGAAGCCCCTCAGCATTTCAGGGCGCTTCTTCCCAGCGTCTCGCCGCATCGTCGTCATCCGTCTTGGCCTCGATCCAGCCGCCGAGCGTGCCGTCCGCGCGGTGTTCGCGCTTCCAGAAGGGCGCGCGTGTCTTGAGGTAGTCCATCATGAAGTCGGCGGCCTCGAAGGCGGCGCGCCGATGGGCCGATGCTGCGAGCACCAGCACGATCTGCTCGCCTGGCCGGATCAAGCCGTAGCGGTGGATCGCGACGAGCCCCATGAGCGGCCAGCGCGCTGCGGCCTCGGCCGCGACACGGCCGATCTCAGCCTCGGCCATGCCGGGATAGTGCTCCAGCTCCAGCGCGGCGAGCGCGCCGGATTCATCGCGGCAAAGCCCAATGAAGGAGACGACGGCACCGATGTCCGCACGGCCGTGGCTGAGCGCTGCGATCTCGTCCGAAAGCTCGAAATCCTCGCGCTGGATACGGATAAGGAGTGTCATGGCGGCCTCAGCCGCCGGTCATCGGCGGAAAGAAGGCTATCTCGCGGGCGTTGCCAAGCGGGCTTTGCGGCTTGGTGTGAACCTGATCGAGCGCGGCTCGCACCACGGCCTCGTTGGTGAAAGCGGCCTCGTAGTTCTCGCCGCGCGCCTTCAGCCAGCGCACGAGATCGGCGACAGTGGCGAGGTCGGCGGGGATATCGAGCGTTTCTTCCGGCAGGCCGACGCGTTCGCGCACCCAGGCGAAATAGACGAGCTTTACGCGGCGGGGCGCAGCGGTGGTGGCGGCGACGGCATTCATGGCATGCGCTCGTCCTGCTCGACGAGGTGACGGATGCCGGCGTTGAAATAATCCCAGCCGGTATAGATCGTCAGACCCGCAGCCGCCCAGAGCAGCACGATCCCGATCTGGGTATTCCCCGGCAGGACCTTGTCGCCGGCCGGGCCGGCAATGAGGAAGCCGAGCGCGAAGAGCTGCGCCGTCGTCTTCCACTTCGCGACCTTGCTGACGGGGACGCTCACTTTGAGATCGGCCAGGAACTCGCGCAGCCCCGAGACGAGAATCTCGCGGCAGAGGATCACGATCGCGGCCCATAGCGTCCAGCCCTCGATCTGGCCGGTATAGACGAGCATCAGCAGCAGGGCGGCGACGAGGAGCTTGTCGGCAATCGGATCGAGCATGCGGCCGATGGCCGATTGCTGGCTCCAGGCGCGGGCGATGTAGCCGTCGAAATAGTCGGTGATCGCCGCGAGGGTGTAGATCGCCAAAGCGAGCCAGCGCATCCAGTCGTCGCGCGGCCAGAACAGAATCGCCACCAAGGCCGGGATCGCCAGGATCCGCCCGTAGGTGAGGAGGTTGGGCAGCGACCACGGGCCGCGCCGCCTGATGGCGTCAGGAAGAATCGTCACGTCGAGCACCAAAGCAAGGCCGCTGCGGCAGCGTCAACACGCAACAGCGTGAATGTGGCGGAAGTTATAGACCATGTCGCATTCGACGAGGGCCGTCCGAATGCGAAAAGCGGGCTCGATTGCGGAAATCTGGGGCATTGTGCCTCCGAAAGACCGGTTAGCGCATTCTCGCGTGATGCTCTACGCATCGTGAAAGAAATTATGCACGGCCTTGGCCGTGGCCGCATTGACGCCGGGTGTGCGCATGAGGTCGTCGAGCTTGGCCCGCTGGATCGCCTTCACCGTGCCGAAATGCAGCAGCAGCGCGCGCTTGCGCGAGGGGCCGATGCCGGGAATCTCGTCGAGCGGGTTCTTCATGGTCTCGCGCTTGCGCTTGGCGCGGTGGGTGCCGATGGCGAAGCGATGCGCCTCGTCGCGCAGGCGCTGGATGAAATAGAGCGCGGGATCGCGCGGCTGCAGCTTGAAGGGCTCGCGACCAGCCATGTGGAAGGTTTCGCGCATGGCATTGCGGTCTTCCCCCTTGGCGATGGCAACGAGCGGGATGTCGGCGGCGCCGAGCTCCTTCATGATCTTGAGCGCTGCGGAGAACTGTCCCTTGCCGCCATCGACGATGACGAGATCGGGACGGGATGGGAAGCCGTCCTCGTCCTTGCGCGGCTTCGGCGCCTTGCGGGGCTTCTTCGGCGAGCCCTCATCCTGAGGAGCGCCATCAGGCGCGTCTCGAAGGATGGTCGCGGAGGTTCCATCACTCTCTGGAGCATCCTTCGACACGGCCGCATCCGCGGCCTCCTCAGGATGAGGGCTCAGAGAAATGCCTTCCTCCTTCGCGAGCCTCGAGAACCGGCGTGTCAGCACCTCCCGCATCATGCCGAAATCGTCGCCGGCGATGGTGTCGGTCGAGATGTTGAAGGTGCGGTAGTGGCTCTTCATGAACCCGTCCGGTCCGGCAACGATCATGCCCCCGACCGCGTTCGTGCCCATGATGTGCGAGTTGTCGTAGACCTCGACCCGGCGCGGCGGGGTCTCCATGCCGAAGGCGGCGCCAAGCGCGGCGAGCAGCGATTGCTGCCCTGCATTCTCGGCGAGCTTGCGGGAAAGCGCCTCGCGGGCGTTCTTGACGGCATGGGCCATCAGGTCGGCCCGTTCGCCGCGCTTGGGATGGGCGACCTCGACCTTGCGGCCGGCGCGGGCCGAGAGCGCTTGGCCGATCAGTTCGATCTCCTCGACCGGGTGCGAGAGCAGCACGAGGCGCGGCGGCGGCTTGTCGTCGTAGAACTGGGCGACGACCGAGGCCAGCACCTCGGCCGGGGTCAGCGAGCGGTCGGCGCGTGGGAACAGGGCGCGGTTGCCCCAGTTCTGGTGGTTGCGGAAGAAGAAGATCTCGACGCAGAAATGCCCGGCCTGTTCGTCGATGGCGAAGACATCGGCCTCTTCCACGCCTTGCGTGTTGATGTCCTGCCCGGCCTGCACGGCCGAGAGCGCGGCAAGGCGGTCGCGGTAGCGTGCGGCCTTCTCGAATTCGAGTTCCTCGGCAGCCTCCTGCATCCGCGCCGAGAGCAACTGTTTCACGGCGGAGGAGCGGCCGGAGAGGAAGTCGCGGGCCTGGCCGACCAGCGCCTGATAATCGGGGATCGAGATCTCGCCTGTACAGGGGCCGGCGCAGCGCTTGATCTGGAAGAGCAGGCAGGGGCGCGTGCGGTTCTCGTAGAAGGAATCCGAGCAGGTGCGGATCAGGAAGGCCTTCTGCAACGCGTCGATGGTGCGCGTCACCGCCCAGACCGAGGCGAAGGGGCCGAAATAATCGCCCTTGCGCTGGCGCGAGCCGCGGTGCTTCAGGATCGCGGGCGCGTCGTGGTCGCCGGTCAGCAGGATGTAGGGGAACGACTTGTCGTCGCGCAGCAGCACGTTGTAGCGCGGCCTGAGCTGCTTGATCAGGTTCGACTCGAGCAGCAGCGCCTCGGTCTCTGTGCCGGTGGTAACGAACTCCATATTCGCCGTCTCGGCGATCATGCGCGCCACGGCGTTGGTGTGCGCCATGCCGCGGGCATAGGAGGTCACGCGGTTCTTCAGGCTCTTGGCCTTGCCGACATAGAGCACCTCGCCCGCACGGTCGAACATCCGGTAGACGCCGGGCTTGTTCGGAAGATGCCTAGCGAATTGCTGGATGATCTCGATGCCGGCCTTGAGCGCGCCGGGCGCAGCCTCCGCAAGATCGGGTGTCGGCTCGACGGGGAGTGCATCCTCCTCGTCATCGAACTCGTCTTGGGGCAGATCGTCCTGACGTTCGCGATTCATGATGTTCATGTAGGATGTCGCAGCGGCTTCGTCATGTCAGGAGCGGCACGGGGATGGCTGTGCTCCGACAGCGGCGGCCCGCGCTCCGCTTAACGTCGAGCGAAATCGGCGATGGTTTCTCAACGTTGTCTTTCGTCGCGCCGCGGGCAGGGGGCGTTTTCATTCGCCCGTCGATCTGATCTCGGTTTGACATCATGTTGATCGCGTTCTATTCGTTAATCTCGATTTAGGCCTGATGACTTGGCCATTCGCGCCTTGTGAGCGCGACACGCTGATGATTTCTTCCTTTTATCGAATTCGCCGCTGCATGTGACCCATGCGGCTTGAATAAGCGCGCTTGCGGGAGGCGCCGATGGCTTCGGGTTCAGTTAAGTGGTTCAATGCGACCAAGGGTTTTGGTTTCATTCAGCCTGACGATGGTGGACAGGACGTGTTCGTCCATATCAGCGCGGTAGAGCGCGCAGGTCTGCGCGATCTACGTGAAGGTCAGAAGATTTCGTATGAGCTGGTCCAGGACAAGCGGTCCGGCAAGAGCTCGGCCGATAATCTGCGCGCCGAGTAGCCGCTAGAGGCGCGAGCAACGGCGATTTGAGGGGTCACGGGTATACCAGGCCACGACGATACGTTTCTCGGCAACGGTGAGTAAGGGGTCGGGATCAGCTAGCCCGACCCTTTGTGTTTTTTGGAAAGGGTAGTCATGCAAGTTCTCGTTCGGGACAACAATGTCGAGCAGGCGCTTCGTGTCCTGAAGAAGAAGCTGCAGCGCGAAGGCGTGTTTCGCGAAATGAAGCAGCGCCGCGCCTATGAGAAGCCGTCCGAGCGCCGCGCCCGAGAAAAAGGCGAGGCCGTTCGCCGCGCCAAGAAGGCCGCGCGCAAGCAAGCGCAGCGCGAAGGGCTGCTGCCGGCGCCGAAGCGCAAGCTGCCCGTCGGCAAGGCACGTAGCGGAGCGCCGCGTCCGCCTTCCATCTGATCAGCATCGATCAGCTGTCGCCTGCCGAGAAGGAGTTTCCCATGTCTAGTCGGAACATGAAGCTGGACGAGATCAAGGCCCGGGCGCAGGCGGCTTTCGAGACGACCGAGCAACGCAAGCGAGATACGCTTGTTGCGTGGCAGGCGCTTGAGGACCAATCCAGCCAGACGCGCCTGAAGACCGAGAAGTTGAGAGCCCTGCGACTTGCAAGAGACGCCGAGGAAGCTGCGGCCAAGGCGAAGGCGCCGCGCAGCGCTGCGGCGGTGAAGCGCCCGCGCCGAGCTGCGGCCAAGCCGCTCTGACACGCTTGGCTGGGAGGATATCCCGGCAGGGCAGCCATCACGATATGGCGCTCTCAAGAGCTCGCTCGCATCATCTGTCCGTCGAGTGGCGGCCATTGCCACTGTCGAAGCGGCGCCGGCCCTGACGAAGGCGGTGAGCCGCCGCATCTCGTTTCGCCGCGACCTGTGCCAGGGCGCGTTCAAGCCGCGGCATCGTCGTCGATCCACTCCTGAACGATCGCCTCGTTGGCGTGGATGCAGACCAGCTCGAGCCGCCCCGTTCCGATGTTGACGAATTTGTGCGGAACGCCGGCCGGCCCGACCACGATCGTGCCAGCGCCAGCTCGCAATTTTTCCGTCCCGAGGGTGAACTCTGCTTCGCCGGACCGGATCACCCAAGTCTCCGAATAGGGATGAACATGCAGGCCCGGTCCCTGCCCGGGCTCGTTGTCGATCAGGAAAAACGACACCTGCGAACCGTAGCTGCCGCGTTCGAACCGGGCAGTGCGGCTTGTGCCGCTGCGCAGGGCGTTGCTGTCGATCATCATCGGCATCACACTCCTTCAGTTATCTTTGCACAAAGATAGTTGGGCTGAATATATCTTCTCGTCAAGATATCTCTTGGCGCGGGAGCCGGGCCAAGGCAGATGAGGGGACGAAGCGCGTGTGGGGCGAGCGATGACGAAGATGGACCATGTCGAGCGCGTCAGGGCTCAATGGGCCCGCGAATTGCCGGATCTCGACACGACGCCCACGGCGATCCTGGGGCGGGCGTATCGCCTGTCCAATCTCGTTCGTCCCAGCATCGAGGAGACCTTCGCGGGCTTTGGGCTCGATCGCGGCGAGTTCGACGTTATCAGTACCCTGCGCCGCAGCGGGCCGCCTTATCGGCTCACGCCGACGGCGCTCTATCGTTCCCTGATGATTACCTCCGGCGGGCTGACGCACCGGCTGGGGCGGCTGGAAAAGGCCGGGCTGGTGCGCCGCGAGAAATCGTCGGAGGATGGGCGAAGCGTCCTCGTCGTCCTGACTGAACAAGGCTTCCAGCGAGCCGAGGAGGCGCTTCGCGCCGATATGGCGAGCGAGGCACAGTTTCTCGAAAGCCTCAGCCCTCCCAAACGAACGGCTCTGGCGGAACTCCTCAAAGAGCTGCTGGCGACACTCGAAAGCGATGCGATGCCGGCGACCGAGACATGATGCCGTTCAAATCCGGCCGCATCATCCTGTTCAACGGCGCGTCGAGCAGCGGCAAATCCTCGCTGGCGCGGGCGCTGCAGGGCCGGATCGGCGCCCCGTTCTGGCATATTTCGATCGACCATCTCCGCGACTCCGGCGTATTGCCGACGGCGCGGATCAAGAGCGGCGAGTTCGACTGGCGGAGGATGCGGGAGGCTTTCTTCCTCGGCTTCGAGCGCTCGCTGCTGGCTTATGTCGAAGCTGGCAGCGATCTCATCGTCGAGCACATCATGGAGAGCGAGGCCTGGCTGCTCAGGCTCGCCGATACGCTCGCCGGGCAGGACGTCTTCTTCGTCGGCGTCCATTGCGAGCTTGCCGAGCTGGAGCGCCGCGAGCTGGCGCGGGGCGACCGGCCGGTCGGCGATGCGCGGCGCGACTATTTCCGCATCCACTCCTACTGCCTCTATGATCTCGACGTGGACGGGACGCAGGACATGCAGGCCAATGCCGATGTCGTCATCGCGGCGTGGCGCGGGCGGTCGCGGCCATCGGCCTTCGATCGGCTGAGGGAGCGTCGCGATCGAGGGTGAAGGCGGTTCGGGCATGATCTCGCCGTGCCGCAGATGCGCTTGTCTCGCCTCGGAATGCAGATCCGGGGCTGTCGCAGACGCAAGGCCGGCCCAATATGGGGAAAGCCCGGCCCATGCCGCGCATTCATCAAGGATCGAAGCTCATGTCCCAGTCTGACAGTGTTCGGATCGTTCTCGCCTCCCGCCCGGAAGGGCGCCCCAGCCCGCAGAATTTCCGGGCGGAGCATGCGGCCATCCCGGCGATCGCCGAAGGGCAGGTGCTGCTCAAGGTCCGGTATCTCTCGCTCGACCCCTATATGCGCGGGCGAATGAGCGCGGCGAAGTCCTATGCCGCTCCGACCGAGATCGGGCAGGTGATGGAGGGCGGTACCGTCGCCGAGGTGCTCGAAAGCCGCGATCCTGCCTTCAGGCGCGGCGACCTCGTGCTGTCCTATTCCGGCTGGCAGTCCCATGCGGTGGCGAACGGTTCGCAACTGCGCAAGCTCGATCCGAAGAGCGCGCCGGTGACGACGGCGCTCGGCGTGCTCGGCATGCCCGGCTTCACCGCCTATGCCGGGCTACTCACCATCGGCCAGCCCAAGCCGGGCGAGACCGTCGTCGTCGCGGCGGCGAGCGGGCCCGTGGGCTCGGCAGTGGGGCAGATCGCGCGGATCAAAGGAGCGCGGGCGGTCGGCATCGCCGGCGGACCCGAAAAATGCGCCTTCGTGCGCGAGACATTCGGCTTCGACGCGGTCATCGACCATCGCGATCCCGACATGGCCGGGAAGCTCGCGGCTGCCTGCCCGGACGGAATCGACGTCTATTTCGAGAATGTTGGCGGCCATGTCTGGGATGCCGTCTTTCCGCTGCTCAACACCTTCGCCCGCATCCCGGTCTGCGGTCTCGTTGCTCAGTACAATGCGACTGGCGATTTTCCGGGGCCGGACCGGCTGCCGGTGCTGATGCGCCAGGTGCTATCCAAGAGCCTGACGATCCGCGGCTTCATTCAACGCGAATTCATCGCCCAGGCCCCGGTTTTCCGCGAGGAGATGGCGCGCTGGATCGGGGAAGGCGCGGTCAAGTACAAGGAAGACATCGTCGAGGGGCTGGAGAACGCACCCGAGGCCTTCATCGGCCTGCTCGAGGGCAGGAACTTCGGCAAGATGATCGTCAAGCTCTGAGGCAGCGTGCCACGGGCAAGCCTTTTTCCTTGACCATTGAGCGGGCGCGCGGCCATCACCGTGCCCCCGCCGCCGGATATTGGTCATGCCCGTCTTCGCCATCCCTTTCCCGATGATCGATCCCGTCGCGGTTCAGATCGGGCCGCTCGCGATCAAATGGTATGGGCTGGCCTATGTCGTCGGCCTCCTCGGCGGCTGGTGGTATGCGCGCCGCCTTGTCGCTTCCGACGGGCTCTGGGGCGGACGGGCGCGGCCGCAGCCGGTCGAGCTTGACGATATGCTGCTCTTCGTCGCCTTCGGCGTCGTGCTGGGCGGGCGCATCGGCTTCGTGCTGTTCTACGATCTGCCCCGCTATCTCGAGCGCCCGCAGGATATCCTCGCGATCTGGCAGGGCGGCATGTCCTTCCATGGCGGTTTGATCGGCGCGACACTGGGCCTGTGGCTGTTCGCGAAGCGGCGTGGCTATCCGGCGCTGTCGGTGTTCGATCTGGCCGCTGCGGTGGTGCCGATCGGGCTTTTCCTCGGCCGCATCGCCAATTTCATCAATGGCGAGCTCTGGGGGCGGCCGGCGCCGGACTTTCCCTATGCGATGATATTTCCCAATGGCGGGCCGGTGCCGCGCCATCCGAGCCAGCTCTATGAGGCGCTCGGCGAAGGCCTGCTGCTCTTCATCCTGGTGAATCTCGTCGTCCGCTTCGGCGGCTTCAGGCGGCCGGGACTCGTCGCCGGCATCTTCGGCATGGGCTATGCGCTCGCCCGTATCGTCTGCGAGTTCTTCCGCGAGCCCGACGCACAGCTCGGCTTCCTGTTCGGCACCTCGGTCAATGCGCTCTCCGGCGGCATCACCATGGGCATGCTGCTGTCGCTGCCGGTGTTCTTTGCCGGGCTCTGGCTCGTGCTGCGCAGCCGGAACGCCGCGCCGGGCGAGGTGCGTGCGTGAGCGCGCTCAAGGCAGAGATCGTCGATTTGATCCGGCAGGAGGGGCCGATCGGCATCGGCCGCTATATGGCGCTGGCGCTCGGCCATCCCCGTCATGGCTACTACATGACGCGCGACCCCTTCGGACAGGACGGGGATTTCACCACGGCGCCCGAGATCAGCCAGATGTTCGGCGAGTTGATCGGGCTATGGGCCGCCCATCTCTGGCAGGCGATGGGCGCGCCCGCGCGGCTGCGCCTCGTCGAGCTCGGCCCGGGGCGCGGCACGTTGATGGCCGACATGCTACGCGCGACGCGGATCGTGCCCGGCTTCCACGAGGCGGCCTCGGTCCATCTCGTCGAAACCAGCCCGGCCCTGCGCCAGCGTCAGGCGGCGACGCTGATGGGAAGCGAACCGGTCTGGCATGACACGGTCGCCCAGGCGCTGTCCGGCCCCGCGATCATCGTCGCCAACGAATTTCTCGACGCGCTGCCGCTCGACCAGTTCGTGATGACGCCCGAAGGCTGGCGCGAGCGGCTCGTGGGGCTGGATACTACAGGCAATCTGGCTTTCGGTCTGGCTGCGGAGATGGAGGGTGCTTTGAACGTCTCCGCTCCAGCCGGAACGGTTTTCGAGCAGCCGACGCTCGCGCTCGACATCGTCGCACAGGTCGCCGGCCATGTCGCGGCGGAGGGCGGCGCGGCGCTCTTCGTCGATTATGGCTCGGCGCGCTCCGGCTTCGGCGATACGCTGCAGGCGATGAAACGGCATGGATTCGTCGATCCGCTGGCTGAGCCGGGGGAGGCCGACCTCACCGTCCATGTCGATTTCGAGCGGATGGGGCAGGTCGCGCTCAAGGCGGGGGCGGCGCTGCACGGCCCCGCGAGCCAGCGCGATTTCCTGTTGGCGTTGGGACTTCCGCAGCGGGCGCAGGCACTGTCGCTCAAGGCCGATGCCGCCCAGCGCGGGGCGATCTCCGCCGCCTTCGACCGGTTGATCGAACCCGGCGAGACCGGCATGGCCGATTTGTTCAAGGTTCTCGCGCTATCGCAGCGGAACCTGCCGCCCTTGCCCGGATTTGACCTTCATCGACTGCCAGATCAGGGCTGACTTCAGCGAGCCTCCAGCGCCTTCGCTCAAACCGGACTCGAACCATGTTCATCACCGCCCGCGAACTCGCCGGAGAGCCCGGCATCCGCCACGCCTTCTTCACCCGCGAAGGCGGCGTCTCGACCGGGATCTATGCTTCCTTGAACGGCGGGCTGGGCTCTTCGGACGATCCATCCGCGATCGCGGAGAACCGGATGCGGATGGCGCAGCACCTCGCGGTCGAGCCGGCACATCTCGTCAGCCTCTACCAGGTGCATTCCGCCGATGTGGAGGTCGTCACCGGGCCCTGGCCGGGGGAGCGCCCGAAGGCCGATGCGATGGTGACGACCGCATCGCATGTCGCGCTCGGCGTCAGCACGGCCGATTGCGGGCCGATCCTCTTCGCGGACAGCGAGGCGCGGGTGGTGGGCGCCGCCCATGCCGGCTGGAAGGGGGCGTTCACCGGCATCGTCGGCGCGACAGTGACCGCGATGGAGAAGCTCGGCGCACGGCGAGAGCGTGTCACGGCCGTGCTTGGGCCGACCATCAGCGCAAGGGCCTATGAGGTGGGGCCGGAATTCATCGAGCGCTTCAAGGCCGAGAACCGGACCTATGCGCGCTTCTTCACGCCGTCCGAGCGGCCGGCCCATGCGCTGTTCGACCTCCCGGCTTTCATCACGCTCAAGGCGCAGGAGGCGGGAATCGGCCGATTCGTCGATATGGGCCTGTGCACCTATGGCGACGAGAAGCACTTCTTCAGCTATCGGCGCACCACCCATCGCGGCGAACCCGATTACGGCCGCCTGATTTCGGCGATCGTGCTCGACTGAACGGGAAACTGCCGACGGAACGGTCATAGCGCTTGTCGCGGCCCGCAAGCGGAGTCATCGTCGCTGCAGGCTGGTGGGAATGCATCGCTTCCCCGGCTCACAGACGTTCTTCGGGCGATGCATTCACATGCGGGGGCCGAGATGGAACAGATTCTGATGAACCTGATCGCCGGTGCGATCGGGGGGAATGCCGCCGGCAAGACCAGTCCCAGCTTCGATCTCGGGACATTGGGCAATACGATTTCCGGGCTGGTAGGCGGCGGCGTGCTCGGCCAGCTCGTCCCGCTCGTGCTGCCCGCGATCAGCGCGGCTGCACAGGGTGGCAATCTCAGCGTTGGCGGGGTCCTGACGAACCTGATCGCGGGCGGCGCGGGCGGCGCCGTCCTGACCGCGATCATCGGCGCGCTCAAGAACAGGGCAGCCTGACAGCGGTCCGCGAATACGGCAGCCCGGCTTCCCGCGGAGCCGGGCTGCATGTCCTGCAAGGGTACGGACTTGCGAGTGGCACGGGGGGCGGGGATGCTGCGCCCGGAAGAAGTCTCGGAGGCCGCCTTGTCCCGCTCGATCACCTATTACTTCTCGCTTCACTCGCCTTGGACCTATCTGGGCAACGCGACCTTCCACGACATTGCGCGCCGGCATGGCTGCACGATCGATTACCGGCCGATGCCCTTGCGCTCAGTGTTCAACGAGACGGGCGGGCTGCCACTGCCGAAACGGCATCCCGTGCGGCAACACTACAGGTTGGTCGATCTTCAGCGCTGGCGTGAGCGGCGCGGCCTGCCGCTCGTGCTTCAGCCCAAGCATTTTCCCTTCGATCCGTCCTTGGCCGACCGGATGACGACCGCGATTCCGGCTGGTGGCGGCGATCCTTTTGCCTTCATCAGCGATGTGATGGCGGGCGTCTGGGCACGCGACGAAGACATGGGCCGCCCTGAAGCGCTTCTGGCTTGCGCGAACCGAGCGGGGCTCGACGGGCTGGCTCTGCTCGCCGCGGCCGACAGCCCGCCGATCCGGCAACGCTACGAGGCCGCGCTGGGTCAGGCCGTCGAGGCCGGTGTCTTCGGGGCACCGAGCTATGTGCTCGATGGCGAGGTGTTCTGGGGGCAGGATCGGCTCGAACTGCTCGATTCGGCACTGGCGAGCGGACGTGCTCCCTATCGGCCCGACAGCGAAGCCTGAGAATCAGCCGACGATATCGGGCGTGCGCCAGCCGAGATGTTGGCCGGCATCGACCGCGATCATCTGGCCGGTTACCGAGCGCGCCCGAGCCAGGTAGAGAACGGCCTCGGCGATCTCGCCCGGGGAGACCTTGTGGCCGAGCAAGGTCGCTGCCGCCTCCTGTTCCATCAGCTCGGGGCCGTCATAGGCGTTGGGAAAGGTCGGGCCGGGGCCGACCGCATTGACGCGAATCCGCGGTGCGAGCGCCTGCGCCAGGGTTCGCGTCGCGGTGAGCAGGGCGGCCTTGGTCAGCGTGTACGAGTAATACTGCGGCGTCAGCTTCCAGACGCGCTGGTCGACGATATTGACGACCGCTCCGCCCGCTTGCTCCGGCAAATGTGTCGCCAAGGCCCCAATCAACAGCGAGGGCGCGCGCAGATTGACCGCGAACTGGCGATCCCAGGCTGCGACGTCGAGCGAGCGGACATCGTCGTCGACGAAGCTCGCGGCGCTGTTGACCAGCAGCGTGACCGGCCCCAGCGCCTCCGCAGCTGCCGGAATCAAGGCAGACACGGCCTGCGTATCGGCGAGATCGGCGGCGAGGGTGCAGCAGGCGGAACCGGCGCCGCGGAGTTCGGCGGCCAGGGCTTCGGCCTCATCGCGACTGTCACCGTGGTGGATCGCGACTGCGTAGCCGGCTTGCGCCAGTCGCGTGACGATCGCGCGGCCGATACGCCTCGCACCGCCCGTGACCAGCGCGACTTCAGTCATCCGAGGAGGGCCGGTCGCCGGGCGTCACCACGCCCTTGACGGAAGAGCGCCGTTGCAACCGACGCTCCCAATGCTTGGCAGCGCGCAGATAGCGATAGAACGCATAATTCATCGCGGTCATGAAGCCGTAGACGCCGCGCAGCGCATGGCGGCGGCCGATATAGGCCTTGACGAAATTGGCGGGAAATTCGGCCAGGAGCCTGAATGCCGAGAGCGTCTCGCCGCGGGCGTCGAGATCATCCGCCTGGGCATCGCTGTAGGCATTGAGTTTTTCCATCTGCTCGCCCAGCGACCGGACGGAGAAGTGGTGGATCGTACCCTTCAGCCGTCCGACCTTGGTGCCGGGCAGCAGATCGACGCGGTCGTGCACAGGCGAAAGCGAATAGCGGCCCCAGCTCTTGCGATAGAGCCGCACGGGGGCGAGCGCATAGGCGAAGCGATGCGGCGCCTTCTCGCCAGGGAAGATCTCGGCGATGCGGATCTTGTAGGCGTCGGCTGGCGGTGGGCCGCTGGCAAAAAGCGCGGAAATCTCGGCCACGAGATCCGGTGGCAGCACTTCGTCGGCATCGACGTTGAGGAGCCAATCGTGACGGCACTGTTCTTCCGCGAAGCGCTTCTGCTGGCCGTAGCCCGGCCAGGGATTGAAGATCACGCGGGCGCCGAGCGATTCCGCCAGGGCCTGAGTCCCATCGGTCGAACCGGAGTCGACCAGCACGATGTCGTCGCTGAGCGCGCGGGCGGCTTCGATGGTGCGCCCGATGCGGTCCACTTCATTCAGTGCGATGAGGAAAATCGAGAGAGGAGGCACGGTTCCGTCACTTCTTGAGATTCCACGGCTTAAGCATGTCCAGTCCGGTGCGGCAAGTTTAGTGCCTGAAGCCCTGGGCAGATCTCGTTGAAATTGTGGAACCTTAACCTGCGGCCTGCGTTCGTCGCCCGGACCCGTTCCCGTCAGCGAGCGGGGCTAGCGTGTTATTAGTATTCGATCTAGCATGCCTATTCCTATGAGCGTGGTTAACCTGTATTTACCTATTTGCGTGCAGTCATCGCATTCGTGCCGCATTTCTGCCGCGGTCTGCACGACAGATGTGCTTCCGATGCAACAGACAAAGCCGTGGCCCCTGTCTTATAAAGGGTTCATCGAAATCACCTGCCGGCCTGTCCGGCGCTTGCGACGACTAAGGAGTTTATCATGAAGAAGTATCTGCTTGCGAGCGTCGCCGCGCTCGGCATTGTCGCCGCTGGCGCTGCCTCGGCTGCCGACCTGCCGTCCCGCAAGGGCCCGGTCGCTGCTCCGGTTTACGTTCCCGTCTTCACCTGGACCGGCTTCTACATCGGTGCCAACGCCGGCTACGGCTGGGGCAACGTGAACAGCAACGGCTTCAACAACATCGGCAACCTCGACGGCTTCGTCGGCGGTGGTCAGGTCGGCTACAACTACCAGATCGGCCAGTTCGTGGTCGGCGCGGAAGCTGACATCCAGGGCGCTGACCTCAGCACCGGTGGCAACTTCTTCGGCGCCAGCGTCAAGACCGAGTACTTCGGCACCGTCCGTGCTCGCCTCGGCGTCGCCTTCGACCGGTTCATGCCCTACATCACCGGCGGCTGGGCCTATGGCAACGTGAAGACCTCGATCCCGGGCATCGGCTTCTCGTCCGACCGCACCCACACCGGCGGCTGGGCCCTCGGTGGTGGTCTCGAGTACGCCTTCACCAACAACCTGATCGCTGGCGTCGAGTACCTCTACGTCGACCTCGGCGACAAGAACGTCACCACGCTGGCTGGCACCGGCAAGGTCGGCACCGATTTCTCGGTCGTCCGCGCTCGCCTCAGCTACAAGTTCTGATCTTCTCCTCTCGGAGACAGAACGAACCCGGTGGCCTCGGCCACCGGGTTTTTTTGTTGTCGCGGTCCGGCGGATACTCCGCCCAGCTTCTGCCATGGAAACGCCGGCAGCTTTTGACTGCCGGCGGACCGGATTGATCAAGGCATCGGGATGGCCGATGTCGGTCGAACTGTTCAGCCTTTGAAGCGCGTGGTCTCGAAGGCTGGGACGCGGGCCGCGAAATCGTCGAGCCAGGCGACGAGCGCCGGATGAGCGGCACGCCATTTTCCCGCGAAGCGCAGATCCAGATAGCCGAGCGCGCAGGCCAAGGTGATCTCGCCGATGCGCGGGCGATCCGGGAAGGCGGGAGGCGCTGCCTCCAGCGCGGCGAGGCCGCGCGCAACCTTGCCTTGCTGATGGGATAGCCAGTTCGGGTTGCGCCCTTCCTCTGGGCGGAAGCGGCCTTCATAGACCTGGAGCAGGGCTGCGTCGGCGATGCCGTCGGCAAGCGCTTGCAGACGGAGCTGCAGGAAACGCTCCTGGCCGGCCGGGATGAGCCTGCCGCCGGAGATATGGTCGAGATAGTCGAGGATGACCCGCGAATCGAACAGCGTCGTGCCGTCCTCCAGAATCAGCGTCGGGATCTTGCCGAGCGGGTTCTGCTGACGCAGCGGCTCCGACGGATCGGTCGTGTCGGCTGCGACGATTTCGATGCGGTCCATCAGCCCGAGTTCGAGGGCCGCCATCTTGACCTTGCGGCCGAAGGGAGAGGCGGGGGAGGAGCGCAGGACGAGCATCGGCGAATTCCTTCGGGAAGAGCGGGCGATCAGCCGTCGGGGCGGATCGCTTCGCAGAGATAGCGCGGTCGCGGCCCCTGCGCGAGGCGCTCGGTCAGAGCCGGCAGCAGGATGTCCGCTTCCTTGGCGAGCAGCCATGGCGGGTTGACGATCAACAGACCTGTCGCGCCGAGGCCGCCTGCCGCTTCGGGCCGATCGACCGCGATCTCCAGGCGCAGGATCCGGGTGATTCCGCTCTCGACGATCTCTTCCACCATGCGCTCCACAGCCCGGAGATCCTTGATCGGATACCAGAGCGCGTAGATGCCGGTCGGCCATTTGCGGTGGGCCGCGATGAACTGGGCGGCGAGGGTCGCAAACTCGTCCTTCTGTTCGAAAGGTGGGTCGATCAGGACGAGGCCGCGCCGTTCCTTGGGCGGCACATTGGCCCTGAGTGCCGTCCAGCCGTCGATCGCCAGCGCCTTGCAACGCCTGTCGCGCCCGATCGCCTCGACAAGCTTCTGATAGGTCGGCGGATGTAGCTCGGCTGCGATAAGCCGGTCCTCGGGCCGCATGAGGTTGCGGCAGAACCAGGGCGAGCCCGGATAGGCGCCGGCTCCGTAGAGAGCGCGGATGCCGGCAATCGCGGCACGGTAGGGGGCAAGCAATTCCTCGGCCGCGGGGGCGAGCGGCGACTGGTCGAGCCGCGCCACGCCATCCTTCCACTCATGCGTCCGCAGCGCTTCCTCGGAGCCGAGGTCGTAGCGCCCGCTGCCGGCATGGGTGTCGATGATGCGATAGGGCGTCGGCTTGGCGGCGAGATGCAGCAGGACGCGCGTGAGAACGACATGCTTGAGCACATCGGCGAAGTTTCCGGCATGGAAGCCGTGGCGGTAGTTCATGGCTGCGTTCGTAGATCATGCGGCCCGCGCCTGAAAGCGGCAAAGGCCATCGCGACAGCCGCTTTCAGCGCGGTGCGACGACGGTGAATTCGCGGGCGCGGCAACCGGAACGATCGACCTGCTGGCAGCTGCGAAATTCGCGGAGATCCTTGCTCAAGCAGATTCGGACTTCCTGCAGCACGCCGCGCTTGCATGCGACGGACATCATGTCGGTGCGCAGGCCGGGATTGGCCGCGACGAAAGCGCGCTCGAGATCGATCGCTGTCCAGCTCTGGTCGCGATCAACCTTGGCGAGAGCCGGCGGAATAGCCACCTTGTCGCGGGCGCGGCGGACATCGCGAAAATAATCGCCCGGGCTCGATCCGCTGCAGGTGCCGTGCTTGCGCCATTCGTAGCGGGCAAGGCTTTCGCTCGGAAACAAGCCATCCGCCTCGCTCAGCGCGAGCCGCGAGGGCGAACGGCCGGCGGGCCCGCAATCGCTGGGGTAGCCACGCTCGTTCTGTGGCCAGAGGCCGTGGACGACGAAGCGAAGGCCGCTGCTCTCGCCGCACTGCTCACGGTTGCGGGTGCGATCACCATCGAGTTCGCAGAAGCCGGGCGACCAGGACAGGGCCAGGACGTAGAAATCAAACTCGCCCGGCGTGCCGCCGCGCGAGCCGAAGCCCTGCGCGGAGGCGGTGGCGCCGAAGCAAAGCAGCGACAGGGCTACGAGCGCGAGGCGCTTCATCATGGCGCGCCCTGCGCGTCAGGGGCGCGCCATCTGGCAGTCGGGCGCATAGGCCCGGTTACGGTCGAGACCGCTGACGCACCAGTTGACGTTCCAGGTCATCCCGAAGAGGCCGAGACGCTCGCGGACGGAATAATCGACGCGGTGGAAGTTCCCGTCGTTGAGCAAGATGCGGCCGGTGCAGAAGCGGCGCGGAATGAAGTCGTCGCCCCAGGGGCGAAAGCCGATCTGCGCGATGCGGTCATAGTTCACCGCGCGAAGCGGGCCCCAGAACTTCGCTTCGCGGGAGTTGAACCAGCTCGTCAGTTCGTCGAGCACGGCAGGATCCTCGCAGGCGGGGACGTTGCCGGAATAGGGGATGATGCGCGCCTCCGCCCGATCCGCGGGATCAACGTAGCGGCGGCCGGTCGCGCCGGCGGCAAAGGCCGTCAGGCACGCGAGAGAGACGAGGGCGGTTCGCAGCAGGGCGCGGCGCATGGAATCAGGCCTCTTCAGGAGGGCAAAGCTAGACGGCACGATGGCGATGCCGCGGGCGAGGGTCAAGAAAAGATGCTTCTCGTTGCTCTTGCGGAGCGCCCTGGGGTCTTTGCGGTAACAGTCTCCGCGTCATGCGAGACAGCCGGGGCATCTCGTCGGATGCCATGCTGGTGCGCTTCTCCGGCTTCGGACAGATTGTGCGTGATAGGGGAGACGCCATGACGAACTGCTTCGACGATCCGGCCGCGCGCATCTCGGATGCCGATGTGCTGCGCAATCATATCGGCCCGGTCCATCCGCTGGCGACCGGCAAGGTCCTGAGCAGGCTGGACCGGTTCTGTCGCGATTTCATCGCCCTCTCGCCGTTTCTCGTGCTGGCGAGTTGCGATGCGCAGGGCAATGCCGATGCGAGCCCGCGCGGAGACGGGCCCGGCTTCGTGCTCGTGCTCGACGACAAGACGCTGCTGATTCCGGATCGGCGCGGCAACAACCGGGTCGATTCCCTCGGCAATGTCATGTCCGCGCCCGGCGTCGGCCTGGTCTTCATGGTGCCGGGCATTCCCGAGACGTTGCGCGTGAACGGCAAGGGGCGGGCTACGCGCGATGCCGAACTGCTGGCGCCGTCGGCCATGCTTGAGCGTGCGCCGGTCACCGGCCTGATCGTCGAGGTCGAGGAGGCCTATTTCCACTGCGGCAAGGCACTGATCCGCTCGAAGCTGTGGGACCCGGCTTCGCAGGTGCCACGCCATAGCTTCCCGACGCTCGGCCGCATCATTGCCGACCAGACCAAGGCGGTCGATGGCGACGAGGCCGATCGCAATCTCGAAGAAGGCTATCGCACGCGTCTGTACTGACGGGCGCCGGACAGGTCGAAACGAGGTTCCCGGGCAAGCCGTTGTCTGCCGTCTGTCCTCGGTCGGCGGGCGTCAGGGAGCACCGGCTCCCGTCGCTTCAATCGGTGACGGCGCGGGGGCCGCCCGGCGCTCGAGGATGAGCAGGGCGAGGCCCGCGGCCACGATCAGAGCCGCGCCGCACAGCATGGCCGGTGTCGGCCAGTCGTGGAAGATGAACCAGCCGAAAACCAGCGCCCAGACGATCAGCGTGTACTGATAGGGGACGACGACGGAGGCTTCCGCCAGCTTGAGCGAGCGGGTGACGCAGATATGGGCGGTCATGGCGACGATGCCGAGCAGGCCGAGCAGGGCTGCGTCCTTCAGGCTCGGCGTAACCCAGCCGAAGGGCAACAGTGCCAGACCCATCAGCAGCGCGCCGAGCGTCTGCCAGGTCACCAGCGTCACGTCCGGCGTGCCGCGCAGCTGTCGGCCGGCGATCATCATCGCAGCAAAGAAGAAGCTGCCGACCACGGCGATCAGCGCCGGCATCGACAGGCTCGCGCCGCTCGGATTGAGCGCGACAGCGACGCCGACGAAGCCCAGCGCCACGGCAAGCCAGCGCCAGCCATCGACGCGCTCGCCCAGCAGCAAGGCCGCGAGGATGACGACCCAGACCGGTGCGGCAAGCCAGATCGTCATGGTGTCGGCGAGCGGCAGATAGCTGACGGCGAGATAGAACAGCGCGACCTCGCCGGAGCCGAAGAGGACACGCAGCGCCTGCAGGTGGGGACGCTCCGGCTTCAAGGTCCGGTGCACGCCCTGCTTGAAGACGAAGGGGATGATGACGACGAGCGCGGCCAGGCTGCGCATCACCAAGACTTGCCCCACCGTGTAGGTGGCGACCAGCCATTTGCCCATCACGTCGTTGAGCGAAAACAACAGGATGCCAAGGAGCATCATGGCGATGCCGGTGAGGGAGGCGTTGCGGGCGGTCATGGCGGGGCGTTGGTTCTCTGAAGCGGGCCACAACTGGCCGAGTCCGGGAGCTCTGGCAATCCTGCGCCGCAGCATCACGGGCGCCACTGAATAATTTAAGTATTGACTTAATTAAGTGAGAGCGGAATCATTCCGGCATGGACCGCTTCGCCGCCCTTGCCGACCCGACCCGTCGCAGCATCGTCGAGATGCTGGCGGAGCGAGCGCTTCCCGCTGGGGATATCGGGGCGCACTTCAGTGCGAGCCCCCCGGCGATCTCGCAGCATCTCAAGGTGTTGCGCGAGGCGGGGCTGGTGACGGTCGAGGTCCGTGGCCAGCAGAGGATCTATCGGCTCGACCCGGCCGGGCTCGATGCCTTCGACGCCTGGCTGCGCCGGGTGCGGCGCTTCTGGGCACGCCATCTCGATCTGCTGGAGCAGGAACTCGCAAAGCCCGAGGCGGGCGAGGGAGAAACGCGATGAGCGAATATGGTGTCGTGCTGGAAAGCGGGGCGGTGCGCTTCGAGCGCTTGCTGCCGGGGCCGATCGAGCGGGTTTGGTCCTATATCGCGGAATCTGAGAAGCGGGGGAAATGGCTGGCGACAGGGGCGTTCGAGCTGCGGGCAGGCGGGCAGGCCGAACTGCTGTTCAGGCACTCCGAAATCACCGATGAGGCACCGCCGGAGGCCTACCGCGGCGTGCATGAGAACGGCGTGCGCGCGACCGGCACGATCACGCGCTGCGAGGCGCCGCGGATCATCGCCTTCACCTGGGGGGGGCGGCGGCGAGCCGGAGTCCGAGGTCGAGTTCGCGCTGACCCCCAAGGGCGACAAGGTCCTGCTGGTGGTGACGCACCGCAAGCTCCCCAGCAAGGCGGAGATGACCAGCGTTTCCGGCGGCTGGCACATGCATCTGGGCCTGCTGGAGGATCTGCTCAGCGGCAGCGCACGCCGCGGGTTCTGGTCAGGGCACGCGAAGCTCGAAGCCGAATATGCCGCACGCTATGCCGGCTTGCCGGAACCTGGCGGGGCGGATTGACTACAAGCTCGCCGCCGCCCGCGCAGCCTGGTCGTACTGGCCCGACAGGGAACGCATCGCGGCGGCGATCTCCGAGAGTCGGGCGGGATCCGTGCCGGTCGCACGGACGGATTTGACCAGAAGCTGCTCGCGGATCTGAGCGTAGCGCCGGCAGGCCTCCTCGCCGGCCGGAGTAACCTCGACGGTCTTCTCCTTGCCCTTGCGACCGCCCTTGAGCAGCTTCAGCCGTTCGAGCTTCTTCATCGAATAGTTCACCAGATGAGTGTCCTCGATATTGAGCACGAGGCAGACATCGGCGAGCCGCTTCGGTTTGCCGCGGTGGTTGACGTTGTGCAGCACGAGCACGTCGAGCGGCGACAGGTCAGCGATGCCGGCCGCCGCCATGCAACGGATCATCCAGCGCTGGAAGGCATGCACCGTCATGTTCATGGCGAACTCGAATTCCGAGAGCGCCGGTAATGCTCCCGATGCGAGGTGGCCGGAGGAGACGATCGGGCCGAGGTCGTCGGGGGGCGAAGAGGTCATGGCGCTCGATCGTCCTGAATAGAAACGCTGCGTCGTCCCGGACAAGCCGCGTGAGCGGCGCCGATCCGGGATCCATGCCTGAATCACTCCGGCATGGATCCCGGGTTTCCTCCGGTCGCCCGGGATGACCGTGATCGCGATTTGGCGCGGGGGCGAAGCGCCCGCCTCACATCTTCTTATAGGAGTCGACGATCGCCTGGCCGTCGCTGCCGGCCTTCTTCAACCAGTCGGCGGTCAGCGTCTCGCCCGCCTTCTTGAAACCGGCCGCCAGTTCCGGCGACGGTGCCTGCACCTTCATGCCCTTGGCCTTGAGCTGGTCGATGTACCAGCCGGCCTTCTCCTGCCACATCTTCCAGCCGCGTTCCTCGGCGGCGGCGGCGGCCTTGAGGATGGCGTCCTGCGTCGGCTTGTCGAGGGCGTTGAACGCCGCCTTGTTGACGAAGGTCGCATCCTTCGGGATCCAGGCCTGGACGTCATAGAAACGGTCGAGCGACTCCCAGACCTTGGAATCGTAGCCGGTGCCGCCCGACGACATGAAGGAGTTGACGACGCCCGTGGCGAGCGCCTGCGGCAGCTCCGCCGCCTGGATGGTGACGGACTGCATGCCGAGCAATTCGCCGAGGCGGGCGGTGCCGACATTGTAGGAGCGCCATTTCAGCCCCTTCATGTCCTCCACCGTGTTGATGTCCTTCTTGGCGTAGACGCCCTGCGGCGCCCAGGGAACCATGAAGAGCAGCTTGATGCCTTGCGCGTCGAGCTTCTTCTCGACGGCCGGCTTCGAGGCGAGATAGAGCTTCTTCGCATCGGCGAAGCTGGTCGCCAGGAAGGGCACCACGTCGATGCCGTAGATCGGGTCCTCGTTCTCATGGAGCGACATCAGGACCTCGCCCATCTGGGCCTGGCCGCTGGCGACGGCGCGCTTGATTTCGGGCGCCTTGAACAGAACCGCGTTGGCATGGACAGTGATCTGGAGCTTGCCTGATGTCGCAGCCTCGACGTCCTTGGCGAAGAGGGCGAGGTTTTCCGTATGCGGATTGTCGGTCGGATAGGCGTTGGGGAGATTCCACTTCGTCTGCGCCGAGGCCGGGGCGGCCATGGCGAGCGCGCTGACGCCGAGGGCGAAGGCGGCTGCCGTCAAGGTTCTGCGGTTGATCATGCTGACATTCCCTCTCTCTGGTTGATTGTGATTGCGACGGTCACCGATCCGGGAAGGCCAGGTTCGGCAGGTAGAGCACGATGTCGGGGAAGGTGGTGATGATGATGACGGCGACGTTCAGCAGAAGGAAGAACGGAAAGGCCGCCTTCGCAATCGTCATCGTGTCCTTGCCGCTCATGTTCTGCAGCACGAACAGGTTGAAGCCGACCGGCGGGGTGATCTGCGCCATCTCGACATGGATGACGAGGTAGACGCCGAACCAGACGAGATCGAAGCCGGCCTCCTTCACCATCGGCAGCACGATCACCGCCGTCAGCACGATCATCGAGATGCCGTCGATCAGGCAACCCAGGATGATGTACATGCAGGTCAGCGCCAGCACGAGCATATGCGGGGAGAGCGACTGGCCCTTGACCCAGTCCGCCAGCGCCGCCGGGATGCCGGTATAGGCCATCGCCGCCGTGCAGAAGGCCGCGCCGGCCAGGATCAGCATGATCATGCAGGTCAGGCGCGTCGCGCTCATCACGCTTTCGACGAAGGTTCCCCAGGTCAGCGTGCCGCTCCACCAAGCCAGGAACAGCGCGCCGGTCACACCCCAGGCGGCGCACTCGGTCGCGGTGGCGAAGCCGAGCACGAGTGAGAGGAAGACGGCCGCGATGAGCAGGAGACAGGGCGCGAGCTTGGCGGACTGGCGGACCTTGGCCATGAACGCCATCGGCGGATCGCGCGGCGGCACCTTCTTCGGGTTCAGCCAGGACCAGATGATGACGTAGCCCATATAGAGCGCCATCACGAGCAGGCCGGGCAGGAAGCCGCCGAGGAAGACCTGCAGCACGGAGACATTTGCCGTGACCGCGTAGACGACCATCGGGATCGACGGCGGGATTAGCAGTCCGAGCGTGCCGGAGCCGGCGAGCGTGCCGATGCTGATGCCTTCGTCATAGCCGCGCTTCTTGAGCTCCGGCAGGGCGATCTTGCCGATCGTCGCGCAGGTCGCCGCCGAGGAACCGGAGACGGCGGCGAAGATGCCGCAACCGACGATATTGGTATGCACGAGCCGACCCGGCAGCCATTGCAACCACGGGGCGAGGCCCTGGAACATCTGCGCCGACAGCCGCGTCCGGAACAGGATTTCGCCCATCCAGATGAAGAGCGGCAGCGCGGCCAGCGTCCAGGAGGCCGAGGCGCTCCAGACGGTCGTGGCCAGCACCTGTCCGATCGGGACATCGGTGACGAGGACCATGGCGAGCAGGCCGACGAGGCCGAGGCCGACAGCGATCCAGACACCGCTGGCGAGGATGACGACGAGGAAACCGAGCAGGACGATGGCGAGGACGGGAAGGGTCATGGCTCAGACGCCCCCGCCTTGCGCGACGCGCTCGATCAGCTCTTCCGTCGTCTGCGGCGGCTCGGGCTCGTAGGTCGGCTTGCCGCCGCGCGCCACGGTGATCCATTCCTCGGCGATCGCGACCAGCAGGATCGCCAGTCCGATGACCATGCCGCTCTGCGGAATCCAGAGCGGCACCGAAACGACGCCGGTGGACATGTCGAAGAACTGCCAGGAATCATAGGCGAGCTTTCCGGCCTGCCAGGTGAAATAGCTGATGAAGGCCCCGGCGATCGTCAGGGAGACCAGTTCCGCGATCCGTCGCGCGCGGCCATGCAGGCGCTCGAGCAGCAGCCCGACGCGGATCATCTCGCCCTTCCTGAAGGTGTGGGCAAGGCCAAGGAAGGCCATCGCGACCAAGGACCAGGCGGTGAAGTCGTCGCCGGAGGGGACGTTGAGATTGATCTCGCGGCCGACCGACAGCAGCATCATCAGCACGAAGATGCCGACGAGAAAGAACCCTGCGAGGTAGCCGGCTGCAAGATAGAGCGCATCGAGCGTGCGGCGGATCATGGCGCGCGCCGCTCCCGCCGGTCGATGGCGCGTGCGCGCCCGGTTGCCAGGGTTGCTCGCATCGTCACATCCTCCGCTTTCGTACCGGCCTGGCCCCTCAGCCATGTTCCAGTCACAATCGAGATCGTAGCCGTCGGAATCGCCTTGTCAATAACTCATCGACGATTTATCGATAAAACGTCAGCGTAATCCATTGCTGGCCTGGCGGAGGGGGAGATCGTCTTATGTCGGCGGCTTACTGGGACTTCTGGATCGATCGCGGCGGCACCTTCACCGACGTGATCGGGCGCGATCCTGCTGGCAATCTCCATGCCAGGAAGCTGCTTTCGGAGAACCCCGGCGCCTATCGCGATGCGGCCGTACAGGGCATCCGCGACCTCCTCGGCCTGAAGAAGGGCGAGCCGATCCCGGTCGGGGCCGTCGGCGAGGTGCGCATGGGCACCACCGTCGCCACCAACGCGCTGCTCGAGCGCAAGGGCGATCGGACGCTGCTGGTCACCACCAAGGGATTCCGCGACGCACTGCGCATCGGCTACCAGGCGCGGCCCGACATCTTCGCCAAGGAGATCGTCAAGCCCGAGCAGCTCTATGACGACGTGCTGGAGGTCGAGCAGCGCGTGCTCGCCGACGGCACGGTCGAGCAGGCGATTGACGAGGCCGCGGTCCGCACGGCGCTGCAGGCGCAGTACGATGCCGGCTTACGCGCCGTCGCCATCGTCTTCATGCATGGCTATCGCTATCCGGCGCATGAGCAGGCGGCGGCGCGCATTGCTCGTGAGATCGGCTTTCCGCAGGTTTCGGTCAGCCACGAAGTCTCGCCGCTGATCAAGCTGGTCGGGCGTGGCGATACCGCCGTGGTCGACGCCTATCTCTCGCCGATCCTCGGCCGCTACGTGCAGCAGGTTTCGGAAGAACTGGATGTCGCCCGCACCGGCGCGCGCCTGATGTTCATGATGTCCTCGGGCGGTCTCACCGCCGCCGAATTGTTCCAGGGCAAGGATGCGATCCTGTCCGGTCCGGCGGGCGGCGTCGTGGGCCTCGCCGAGACCGGCCGCTCGGCCGGCTTCGACAAGGTGATCGGCTTCGACATGGGCGGCACCTCGACCGACGTCGCGCATTTCGACGGCGAATATGAGCGCGCCTTCGAGACCGAGGTCGCCGGCGTTCGCATGCGCGCGCCGATGATGCTGATCCATACGGTCGCGGCCGGCGGCGGCTCGATTCTCCATTATGACGGCGCGCGGTTCCGCGTCGGTCCGGATTCGGCCGGGGCCAATCCGGGGCCGGCCGCCTATCGCCGCGGCGGGCCGCTCGCGGTGACCGACGCGAACGTCATGGTCGGCAAGCTGATCCCCTCCTACTTCCCGACGATCTTCGGCCCGCAGCAGGATCAGCCACTCGATGTCGAGGTGGTGCGGGCGAAGTTCGCCGCGCTGGCAGAGGAGGTTGGCGATGGCCGCTCGGCCGAGGAGGTCGCTGACGGCTTCATCCAGATCGCCGTCGCCAACATGGCCGAGGCGATCAAGAAGATCTCAGTGCAGCGCGGCTACGACATCACCCGCTATGCGCTGAATTCCTTCGGCGGTGCCGGCGGCCAGCATGCCTGCCTCGTCGCGGATGCGCTCGGCATCAAGACCGTGCTGCTGCACCCGTTCTCCGGGCTGCTTTCGGCCTATGGCATGGGGCTGGCCGAAATCCGCTCGACGCGCACCGCCGCGCTCGATGTCCCGGTCGACGGAGGGGCGAAGGCCGCGATCGACGCCGTGGCCGAGAAGCTCGCGGCCGAGACACGCTCGGAAGTCGCGGGGCAGGGTGTGCCGGAAGGCGATATCGCCATCCATGTCCGCGCCCATATCCGCTATGCCGGCACCGACACCGCCATCGCCGTCCCGGCGGGCACCCGAGCCGCGATGCAGGAGGCTTTCCAGACGGCGCATAAGGCGCGCTTCGGCTTCATGGACGAGACCAAGGCGCTGGTCGTCGAGGCTGTCGAGGTCGAGGCCGTCGGCGGCGGCGCGAAGTTCGAGGAGGCCGCTGCCTCCGAGCAGGCGGGCGAGCCGGCCGTGGCCGAGCGCTCGCGCTTCTTCGCCAAGGGCGCATGGCACGATGCGGCGATCGTTCGCCGCGAGGCGATGAAGCCCGGCCAGAGCGTCGCGGGACCAGCGATCATCATCGAACCCAACCAGACCGTCGTCGTCGAGGACGGCTGGACGGCGAAGCTGACGGCCAAGGATCATCTCGTCCTCGTCCGCACCAAGGCGCTGGTCCAGCAGGCGGCGATCGGCACCAAGGCCGATCCGGTGATGCTCGAGATCTTCAACAACCTGTTCATGTCGATCGCCGAGCAGATGGGCGTGACGCTGCAGAACACCGCCTATTCGGTGAACATCAAGGAGCGGCTCGATTTCTCCTGCGCGGTCTTCGACCAGACCGGCGCACTCGTCGCCAACGCGCCGCACATGCCGGTTCATCTCGGCTCGATGGACCGCTCGGTCGAGACGGTGATCGCGAACAACCCGGTCATCCGGCCGGGCGACGTCTATTGCCTCAATGCTCCGTACAATGGCGGCACGCATCTGCCCGATATCACGGTCTGCACCCCGGTCTTCGATGCCGAGGACAAGGAGATCCTGTTCTGGGTGGCGAGCCGCGGCCATCACGCCGATGTCGGCGGCACGGCGCCGGGCTCGATGTCGCCGCTGGCGACGAACATCGAGGAAGAAGGCGTCTATATCGACAATTTCAAAATCGTCGATCAGGGCCGCTTCTGCGAGGAGGAGCTGGTCAAGCTGCTCACCGGTGCGCGCTATCCGGTCCGCAACGTCGTGCAGAACGTCAACGATCTGAAGGCGCAGATCGCTGCCAATGAGAAGGGCCTGGCGGAGCTGCAGAAGATGATCGGCTCCTTCGGGCTGGATGTCGTGCAGGCCTATATGAGCCATGTCCAGGACAACGCGGCCGAGAGTGTGGCGCGGCTTTTGACCAAGCTGCATGATGCCGAGTTCACCTATCCGATGGATCAGGGCTGCGCGATCAAGGTGAAGATCACCATCGACCGCGAGAAACGCGAGGCGACGGTCGATTTCACCGGCACCTCCGAGCAGCGGCCCGACAATTTCAACGCTCCGGCGCCGGTGACGCGCGCCGCTGTGCTCTATGTCTTCCGCGTCATGGTCGACGATGCCATCCCGATGAATGCCGGCTGCCTCCGTCCCATCCGGATCGTGGTGCCGGAAGGCTCCATGCTCGCGCCGCGCTATCCGGCCGCAGTGGTGGCGGGGAATGTCGAGGTGTCGCAGGCGGTGACGAATACGCTGTTCGGCGCGCTGGAAGCCATGTCGGCCTCGCAGGGCACGATGAACAACCTCACCTTCGGCAACGACCAGTATCAGTACTACGAGACGATCTGCTCGGGCTCGCCGGCCGGTCCCGGCTTCAACGGCACCTCTGGCGTCCACGTCCACATGACCAATTCGCGGCTGACCGACCCGGAGATTCTGGAGACGCGCTTCCCGGTCGTGCTGGAGGATTTCCATATCCGCCTCGGCTCCGGCGGCAAGGGCGAATGGACAGCGGGCGACGGCACCAGCCGCACCATCCGCTTCCTCAAGACGATGGACTGCGCCATCCTCGCCTCGCACCGCAAGGTCCGGCCCTTCGGGGTGAAGGGGGGCGAACCCGGTCAACTCGGCAAGACCGTGGTGCGCAGGCTCTCGGGCGCAGTCGAGGAGCTGAAGCCCTCCGACCAGACGCTGCTTCAGGCCGGCGAGGCGGTGACGGTGATCACGCCGACGGCGGGCGGTTATGGAAAAGCGAAGGACTGAAGCCGCGGCAGCTTGAGACGTCCCGTGCCTCAGCTCGGCATGGGCACGCGCCCCTTCACGGCGTTGGCCCGCGCGACATAGGAGGCGCGGCCATCGTCACCGATGGTAATACGCGTGCGGACCTTGTCCCTGAGCTGGGCCACAGCCTGCGAGGGCAAGGCGGCGATGGCGGGGGCGATGGTCGCGCCGAGCGTGCTTGCGAGCCAGAACGCATCGAAATCGGCGAAATAGCGGCGTACGCTGATCTCGCGCGTCTCGACATCGCGCAGCCCTGCCAGCGTCCAGAGCTGGGCCATGCTCTCGATCCGCGAGACGTCCGCGCTCGGCGGGCGTGGCGGCGTCATTCCGAGCGCCTTGAGTTCGATCAGAACGGGGTCGAGCGGAAAGCCGCCGCCCGGCATGTCCCAGGCATAGGCGGCGACGAGGCCGCCGGGCCGCGTGACGCGCGCCATCTCGGCCACGCCCTTGGCGGGGGCGGGCACGAAGAAGATCACCAGCGCCATGACCGCCGCATCGAAGCTCCTATCAGGGAAGGGCAGCTCCATGGCATCGCCCAACGTGAATTCGGCGAGGCTGGCGACGGGGCGCTTGCGGGCATAATCGAGTTGCCCCGGCGACGGGTCGATGCCGCTCAGGGCGGCCGGCGCGCAGCGATCGAAGATCAACTGCGTCGAAGCGCCGTTGCCGCAGCCGATATCGGCCCAGCGCAGGCCTACGGGCGCGGCGAGCCAGTCGAGGAAGACGTCCCCGGCGAGACGGCTCCATTTGCCCATCATCTCTTCATAGGCGGCGCCGTCGTTGAAGCGGATCTGCTGCTCGGTCATGTCGACGGCCTTTTCCAATGTTCGGAGGCGGACTATCCGTCTGGAAATAGGCGCCGCTAAGCCCTACCTCCAGTCTCCGTCACGGAGAATGCTCATGCCCCAGACTTGGATGATCACCGGTGCCAATCGCGGCATCGGGCTTGCGCTCACGATCGAACTGCTGCGCCGTGGCGACCATGTCATCGCCGCCGCGCGCAGTCCCTGGGGCGGAGCGCTCGGCGAACTCGCGGCGGCGCATCCCGGCGCGCTGACGCTGGTCGAGCTCGACGTCACCTCCGACGCGAGCGTAGCCGCCGCCAAGGAGGCGCTGGCCGGCCGCGCCATCGATGTTCTGCTCAACAATGCCGGCCTCTACGGCCCGCGCGACCGGCAGGCCGGGCTCGACGTCGATTTCGACGCCTGGCGCGAGGTCTTCGAAGTCAATGTCTATGCGCCCGTCAGGGTCGCGCAGGCCTTCCTGCCGAACATCGAGGCGGGCCAGGGTCGCAAGATCGCGACGATTTCAAGCCGCATGGGCTCGATCGGCGCCAATCCCGGCAACGCGCTGATCTACCGCTCGTCGAAGTCGGCGGTGAACATGGCGATGGTGGTGTTCGGCAACAGCGTGCGCGAGCGCAATGTCAGCGTGATGCTGTTCCATCCCGGCTGGGTTCAGACCGATATGGGCGGCAGCGGCGCCGACATCACGCCGGCCGAGAGTGCCCGCGGGTTGATCCGAACCATCGATGCCTCCGGCATGGCCGAGACCAACAGCTTCCGCGACCACACAGGCGAGAAGATCGCCTGGTGAGGCCGAGGCATCGTCGGCTCAGTTCGCCCGCGTCGAGGCGAGCCAGAGACCGCCGCCAATCAGAAAGCCGCCGCTGAGCTTGGACAGAAGCCGGACGCGCCGCTGCGAGAGCAGATGGCCGGCGCGTCCGGATAGCAGCGCATAGGTGCCGTCGCTGAGCGCGGCGAAGGCTAGCGCCGTCGCGCCCATGATCGCGATCTGTGTGGCGTGGTCGCGCGACGGATCGAGGAATTGCGGGAAGAAGGCGCCGAAGAACAGCAATGTTTTTGGATTGCTGAGAGCTACGAGCGCGCCCTGCAGGAAGAAGCCGCCGCGCGGCGGCTTGGCCGGGGCGCCGCGATCGAGATCAATGCCGGCCGAGCGGAACATCTTCCAGCCCAGCCAGATCAGATAGGCGGCGCCGGCCAGCCGCAGCCACTCGAACCAGTGGCCGAGCGCGGCGATGACCGAACTCAGCCCGATGCCGGCGATGACGACCATGCCCGCAAGCCCAGCCTGCGTTCCTGCCACATTGAGGAGGCCGGCGCGGGTACCGTGCTTCAGGCTGTTGGCGACGATCAGCGTGACCGTGGGCCCGGGAACGATGATGATGACGATGCAGGCGAGGAGATAGGCGGCATAGACTTCGAGCGACATGGCGCGGGCCTCCGGCTGTGGCGCTTAGTGATCTGCCGATGTCGGACGGGTGTCCAGCCCCTTCACATCATCGCCGAAACGGGAGGTTCGTAATGGGGGCTGCCAGCTTTTTCGTGTGCCCATTGACGCCGGAACGCTGGAACGACCTGGAGGATCTCTTCGGTCCGCAGGGACCCTGCTATGGCTGCTGGTGCAACCATTTCCGCATGCCGCAGCGGCTGCGCATGCCCCTGCTAGGCGAGGGCGCGCGGCAATTGTTCGAGGACCGCGTGAAGAAGGGGCCGCCGCCCGGCGTGCTCGCCTATGCCGAGGGCAAGGCTGTCGGCTGGCTGCAGGTCGGTCCCCGCGCCCACATCCCCGAATGGAACAATCCGCAGCGCGCCTCGACGCCGCTGCCGGATGCGCCGGCGGACGACGAGCGGAACTGGGCGGCTTCCTGCTTCTTCGTGCGCAAAGGCTTTCGCGGCAAGGGCGTCACCGGGGCTCTGCTCGATGGAGCGATCGATTTCGCGCGGACGAGCGGCGCGCGATTGATCGAAGCCGCTGCAATGGCGAATCAGGACAAGCGCAGCGCGGAAGGGCTCTATGTCGGGCCGGAAACCATGCTCCTGCGCGCTGGCTTCGTCGAGGTCGCCCGCCAGAAGCCGGGGCGGCCGCTGCTCAGGCTGGTGCTTTAGGCGGGGCGGGTTTCGCTCTATGCGAGGATGAAGCTACGGATCGCCTGCAAGGCGCCATCGCGATCATCGGCGACGATCCCGTGTCCGCAATCGGCGAAGCGCTGAAATTGGACTTGTTCAGGTGGGAGGCTTGCCGCGATCTGCTCGCTGAACGCGATCGGTGTGATCGGGTCCCTGTCTCCGGCCATAACGAGGACCGGACAGGAAATGCGCGCAAGTTCATCCCTGAAATCGAAGCGGCCGTGCTCGTTGCGGGGGCCGTTGAAGTGGACGCCGGTTTCGTTGCGCATGATGGCGCGGGCGATCCATGACCCGTCATCCGTCTGGTTGCGAGGCGCGTAGAGCGGGACGCAGACCTTCCCGTAGACCGCCCGGGTCGCATCGGAGGGGGCCGACCAATAGCCCCTTGCCGCGTTTTCCGCTTCGGCGCCTCCCATGCGTTCGAAGGCCTCATAGACCTGCTGAAAATCGAACTTTGCGGCCGTGCTGACCAGGATCAGCTTCGCGGTATGGCCGGGATGGCGCGTCGCATAGGCTTGCGCGACGAAGCCGCCGAAGGACGTTCCCAGCACGATCGGCTTCTCGATACCGAGCGTGTCGCAAAGGGTCCTGACATCGTCACCCCATTGGTCGAGCGTCCAGCGGTCTGTCGGACCGTTCTCGCTACGCCCGCAGCCGCGGTGATCGTAATAGACGATCTGGGCGATATCGCTCAAAGCCGAGAAGGCAGGCTTGTACATGCTATGGTCGAACCCCGGCCCGCCATGGAGCAGGACGAGTGTCGGCTTCTCGCGCATCCGCGGCCCGTCGGGGACCAGCCCGGCTCCTTCGATATCGACGTAAAGGCGAACCCCGTTCACTGTGACGTGCATGATTGTCGTATCCGGGAGTTCAATTCTTCAGGTCGTTCAGGAAAGCCGTCAGCCGGTCCAGTGCCTGCCTTCCTTCAGGGCGGTCGAGATCGAACTGGTATTCGTGCGGCAACTTCGGCTCGGTCTCCGGCGGGAAGAACAGCGTCTCGACCTTGACGCCGCGGTCGCGTAGCGCCTGCGCCATCACCACTGATTGCGGCGCCAGCGGGTCGCCATTGCCGACCGAGATGAAGCTGCGCGGAAAAGCTTCCGTCACATAGCGGGGCACCGCCGCCTCGGTGATGCGTTCGCTGTCGAATGGGTTCGACGTGCCGAAATAGGCCAGCAGCACGGAACGGATGAAGCCGCCGAAGGGGCCGGTCAGCTCGAATGCAGTCGGGTCGAAGGCGCCGCAGAACAGGATGGTGCCCCGCAACGCTGCCGGGTCCACAGCCGGTTTCAGGCCGAGCAATTCGGCATAGTCCCCGCCTGTCAGCGCGGCGGCGAGTTGGGCGGCGATATGGGCGCCGGCCGAGTCGCCTGCGAGCACGATCCGGGTAGGATCGATGCCGAGGCTCTGGCCTTCGCGCTGCAGGAAGCCGAGCGCCTCGTTCACCTGTCGAACAGGCTCGGGATAGCGGGCGGTCGGTGCGCGGGTATAGCCTACCGCGACGGCAGGAAATCCGCGCCCGGCCAGAACCTTGAGATAGGGCGCGACATCCTTGCGGTCGCCGGCGACGAAGGCGCCGCCATGGATCCAGACGACGGTCGGCCGCCCCGGTTTGGCCTCACCTTGGGGCAGATAGACGTCGAGGCGCGCCTCCTCCGCTGCGCCATAGCGGATGTCGAGCAACTCGCGAATGTCGGTCGGAAGATGTTTGGCGAGGGCGGCATCGGTCTTCGAGGCGCCGTAGCCGAAGGCAAGCCGCGTCAGCAGGGCCGAGGGCCAGGGCGACAGGACGAAGGCCGCATAGGCTGCCAGCACAAGGCCAAGACAGAGCAGGAGAATCCGGGTGGCGCGAGGTCTCATGCCGCGAAGCTAGGCTGCCTCTTCGCCGCGAGCAATGGCGGGAGAACCGGCTCGGAGCGGAGCGGTCGGGGGCTTTATGTAATCGGCTAAAATATTGATTTTGTTCCGGTATGCCGATCCGCATTAACCTTGCGTTCGTTCGCATCTGCGAAAGGAGCCTGGCTACGAGGTGGTGACGGCCATGAGGCGATTGGGATTGACGGCGAAGATCATGGCGTTCTTCGCGTTGCTGAGCCTTGCCGGGGCGCTGGGCCTGGTCAGCGCCTTGCGCGGTTTCGACGAGGCCCGGCGTATCGATGCTGCGGCCTTCACCGATATCGGCCTTGCCAGCAGCGCTTCCCTGCTCTCCAGCCGCGTCGCTGCCACGGCGCTGCTGAGCAGTGTCGATCCCGAGATGTCGACGCAGCAGGTCCAAGCCATGCTCGAGCGGCTCGACGGCGCCATCGAACTCGTCGATGCGGCCCGCGCGCATCTGATGTCCGCCTTGCCCGCCGCCTTGCGCGAAGCCAATCCGACGCTGGATGCGCGGATCCGCACCTTCATCGCCTTCCAGCGCGGCATCGTCGACATCGGCCACCGGGTTTCGGCGAAGGCGGCGCTCCTGGAAGCGGGGGCGGAGGACGCACGCATCAATGTCGACCAGATCATCACGACGACATCGACGTTGCGCGACCAGCTTGCGCGCCGGGCGAGCGCGGCGACGGCCCAGGCTGGGGAGCGCGCTGGCGATGTCCGCCTCTGGACCATTCTGTTTGCCTGCCTGCTGCCGCTCGGCGGTGGGCTTGCCACGCTCCTGCTGCTGCGCAGCCATCTGACGCGCCCTCTGCGGCGGCTGATGGCCGCGATCGGTGAGGCCGCGGCGTCGGACCGCGTCATCGAGGTGCCTTATCGCGAGAGGGCCGACGAGATCGGCCAGCTCGCCCGCGTGGTGCGCCAGTTCAGCGAGGTGCGGGCAACGCTGGTCACGCAAGAGGCGGAAGCCGGCGACGCCCGACGCCATGCGCAGATGCGCAGCGCGGAGCTTGCCCGGATCGCCGATGATTTCGAGATGCGGCTCGGCATGCTGCTCGGCGAGATCGGGCGGGAGAGCGAAGTGCTGCGCATGGCGCTGCAGGACTCGGCTGTGCGCGTCCATCAGGTCTCGAAGAGCACGGAGACGGCTGCCGCCTCGGTCGATGGAGCCGGCGTCGAGGCGATTCGTTCCACCGAGGCTGCGCTGCGGATGGAGCACGTCATCGGGCAGATCAATGCCGAGGTCAGGCGCGTCTCGGAGATGGCGACGGCCGCGACCCGCGAAGCCGTCGGAACGCATGCGCTGGTCTCGCGGCTGACGGAGAACGCGGCGCAGATCCGCGATGTCGTCGGCATTATCGAGGCGGTCGCGCGTCAGACCAATCTGCTCGCCCTCAACGCCACGATCGAGGCCGCGCGGGCGGGGTCGCATGGCCGTGGCTTCGCCGTCGTCGCCGCCGAGGTGAAGACGCTGGCGAACCAGGCGTCGGAGGCTGCCGCGCGGATTGTCCATCGCATCGCGCAAGCCGACGAAGCGCTGTCCCACGCGGCGCAAGCGGTCTCGACCATTGGAGCGAGCGTCGCGGCTGTCGAACAGACCGGCACCGAGATCGCGACGATGGTGGGATCGCATGTCGAGCTTCTCGGCTCGCTCGGCGAGACGGTCGGGCGGATCTCCGACGTGACTGCGACAGCCGCCATTGCGATGTCCGAGATCGCCGCGGCTAATCTGCAGACCGTCGGGCAGGCCGATATGGGCGCGCACAGCGCTGGCGAGCTCGACCGCCGGATCAATGCGCTGCAGGCTGAGGCCGGCGCCTTCGTCCGGCGCCTGCGCGCGGCCTGAAGCGGTTCCCGCATCGTCGCGCTTGCCTTTGGCGCGCGACTCTGCCCCATCTGGGCCATGCCCTTTTCGACGCTTCCTTCGCGATGAGCTGGTCGCCCCAGCAGGATGCGGCTTTGACCGCCGTGGCGCGCTGGCTGCAGGCCGGCGAGCCGCAGCTCTTCCGCATGTTCGGCTATGCCGGCACCGGCAAGACGACGCTCGCGCGCCATATCGCCGAGGCGGTCGATGGCGACGTCGTCTTCGCCGCCTATACCGGCAAGGCCGCGCTCGTGCTGCGCAACAAGGGTTGTCATGGTGCGCAGACCATCCACTCGCTGATTTATCGCTCGCGTGGGGTCGAGGAGGAGAGCCCGACCTTCGTGCTCAACCGCGAGAGCGCCGCCACCAAGGCCAAGCTCATCATTATCGACGAATGCTCGATGGTCGACGAGGAATTGGGGCGCGATCTGCTCTCCTTCGGCACGCCGGTTCTGGTGCTGGGCGACCCCGCGCAGTTGCCGCCGGTGAAGGGTGGCGGCTTCTTCACCGAGCAGGAGCCCGACGTGATGCTGACCGAGGTGCATCGGCAGGCGGCGGACAACCCGATCGTACGGATGTCGATGATCGTGCGCGAGGGCGGCCGGCTCGACTATGGCGAGTACGGCCCCAGCCGGGTGATCCGGCGCGACGAGGTCAATCCCGAGATCGTCATGACGGCGGACCAGGTGCTGGTCGGGATGAACAAGACGCGGCGTAACTACAATGCCCGCATCCGCCAGCTCATGGGCCGCACGGACAACAGCCCCGTCGCCGGCGAGAAGCTGGTCTGCCTGCGCAACGACAAGAGCAAGGGGCTGCTCAATGGCGGCTCCTGGATCGTGCAGGAGATCAAGACCTCGAAGAAGGGGCTGGTCACCATGCGCGTCACGCCGGAGGACGACACCGGCGCCAAGGCGGTGAAGGTCTCGGTGCTACCGAATTTCTTCGACGGGACGGAGGAGGAGGTGGCGTGGGAGCTGCGCAAGCACACCGACGAGTTCACCTTCGGCTATGCGCTGACGGTGCATAAATCGCAGGGCTCGCAATGGGACGATGTCGTGCTCTTCGACGAGAGCTTCGCCTTCCGCGAGCACCGGGCGCGCTGGCTCTATACGGGCCTGACGCGCGCGGCGGAGACGATCACGGTGGTTATGTAGAGCCTCGTCGGGGAGGGATGGAGGACGACCGCAATCACCCGCGGGGCGCCGCTGAAAACTGCTCAAGTTCAAGAATGTTGCCCTCCAGGTCGCGAGCATAAACGATCAGAAGCGGCTTATCTTTTGATCCGAAGTCCGTGATTTCTCCAGCTTGGGACCCTCCAGCTTCGACTATGGCCGCGAGCGTGCCGCTGATGTCAGGTACTTCGAAAGAAAGGTGGCTGAAGCCCGGCTTATTCACCTGGGGCAGAGCGCGATCATGCGTCGTATTGTACTGATGTACCTCTAAAAACGGGGCGTTGGCGCCGGGCAATTTCAACCACACCGACCGGATCACCGAGTTGGGGAGGCCATTGCCTCGCGAGACATTTTCGCCCGAGAGCGTTGTGGGCTCACGAAGGAGCTCAAGTTTGAAAACACCTCGGTAGAAGCCCGCAAGCGCATCGGCATCGCGGGCAACCACGCTAATATGAGTCAGCTTCATCAGGTTGGCCAAGGCTCGCAGGTGGGGCACGCTAACCTGTCGTCCAACAGGTCCGCTCCGGGACGTATCCGGACATTTTTCCTTGCCCGAACAGGACATTCTCCCAAACGAGGCGCGAGAACGGCGCTACCCCTCCAGCGCCTCGATCATCTCCACCCGCGTCGCGTGCCGGCCGCCTTGGAATTCGGCGGTCAGGAACGCATCCACGATATCGAGCGCCAGCCCTTCGCCGACCACGCGTGCGCCAATCGACAGCATGTTGGCGTCATTATGCTGGCGGATCATGCGGGCTGAGAATGTGTCGGCGCAGACGCCGCAACGGATGCCCTTTACCTTGTTCGCTGCCATCATGATGCCCTGGCCGGTGCCGCAGAGGACAATGCCGAGCCGGCAATCGCCGGAAGCGACGAGCCGCGCCGCTGCTTCTCCGTGCTTGGGATAGTGTGTGCTCTCCGGTGTCGTCGGTCCGATGTCGACCACATCCCAGCCCTGCGTCGCGATATGAGCGGCAATGGCCCGTCGGAGTTGAATGGCAGCATGGTCGCTGGAGAGGACGATGCGGTTGCTTGCTGTCAAGGAGAAGGCGTCCTGTTTCCCGAGGCAATCCGACGGCTTGGCCGAGTTGGATCAGGTGCTGTTTGTTTCGTCAATTCTTCCAGTTTTCGAATGGCGGCAGCCTGATCGAGAGCGGGCGGGGTCGGTGCCTGGAAAGGGCCGGGAGCCGGCGGTCTAGATACTTCACGAGCGAAGTCTCATGGTCGAAGATTGCCGAATTGTCATGAATCCCTTTGCTTTTTTGCCATAGTCGCTGCGGATGCTGGTGGGGATGGTCAGCGGAGGCCGGCGGCATGGCGGGACCGGACGATCTGAAGGCGGGCGCCATCGCCCTCCAGCGTTTCGGCCTCGGGCCGAAGCCGGGGCAGGGCGAGGCAGTGCGCCGTGATGCGCGGGATCGGCTGCTGGCCGAGATCGCGACCGGGATCGTCGCGCAACCCCAGGGCGCGCTGCTGTCAGGCGCGGCCGAGATCGGCAGGGCGCTTTACGCTTTTGAGGATGATGAGAAGCGGGAGCGCGAGGCCAAGCGCATGGCCATGCAGCAGCCCGCCCAGGGCATGCAGGTCGCCAGCGCGGCGCAAGCTGAAACGCCGCCCGCGGCATCGCAGAACCAGATGGCTCAGCCAACGAAGGCGCCGAACCAGCCGGCGCTGCCCTACAAGACTTATCGCGACGAGGTGAAGGCGCGTGTCGATCTGGCGCTCGCGGCCGAGACCGGCTTCGCCGAGCGGCTGGTGATGTTCTGGTCGAACCATTTCTGCGTCAGTGCGACCAAGAGCAACATGTCCCGGATCATGGCGGGAACCTATGAGCGCGAGGCCATCCGCCCGCACATTTTCGGCCACTTCGAGGAGATGCTGATCGCGGCCGAGAGCCATCCGGCAATGCTCGACTTTCTCGACAATCGCCAGTCCGTCGGCCCCAACTCGCCGGCCGGGCGGCGCCAGCGACGCGGGCTGAACGAGAACCTCGCCCGCGAGATCATGGAACTGCACACGCTCGGCGTTGCCGGCGGCTACGGCCAGGCTGACGTCACCAATCTCGCCCGCATCATCACCGGCTGGACCGTCGTGGGGCGCGAAGGCGTGCTTGGCTTTCCCGGCTCCTTCGCCTTCAATGCCGGGCTGCACGAGCCGGGCGTGACGCCGTTGCTCGGCCGCTCCTACGATCAGCCGGGCCGGGCGCAGGGTGTCGCCGCGCTGACCGACCTTGCGCGCCACCCGGCGACATCGCGGTTCATCGCGACCAAGCTCGCAAGGCATTTCGTGGCGGACGTGCCGCCGCCCAAGCTCGTCGAACTCTTGGCCGCGACCTTCCGCCAGAGCGGCGGCGACCTGCCCTCCGTCTATCGAGCGCTGATCGGCAGCAATGAGGCGTGGACAGCGCCTGCAAGCAAGATACGCTCGCCGCAGGAATTCCTCCTCGCATCCTATCGGGCGCTCGGGCGTCAGCCTGATTTCGGGCAGATCGTCGGACCGCTCGCGGCGATGGGGCAGCCCTTCTGGCAGCCCCCCGGGCCGAACGGCTATGCCGACACCAATGCCGCCTGGGCCTCGGCCGAAGGCATCAAGACACGCATCGACGTCGCCGCCGGCTGGGGCCGGCAGGCGGCGAATGCGGTTCAGGACCCGCGCGGCCTAAGCGAGGACGTTCTCGGTCCGATCCTCTCGCCTGAGACGAAGCAGGCGGTGGCGCGGGCGGAGAGCCGCCCGCAGGCGCTGGCGCTGTTGCTGATGTCGCCCGAATTCCAGCGGAGGTGAGGCCGATGGATCACCACGACGATGACGATGATTGCGAACGGACGACGCCGTCGCGGCGCGCCGTGCTCGGCGCGGCGGGTGCACTCTTTGGCTGGTCCTTCGTGCCGAAATTCGCCTATGCGGCGCCGGGCAGCCGCGACCCGCGCTTCCTGCTGGTGGTGCTGCGCGGAGCGCTCGATGGGCTTTCGGCCGTGCCCCCGATCGGCGATCCCGACTATGCCGGCCTGCGCGAGGGCATCGCGCTGGCCAAGGACGGCCCCGAGGCGGCGCTGCCGCTCGACGGCTTCTTCTACCTGCATCCGGCGATGCCGAATCTCGCCCGGCTCTATCGCGAGGGCCGGGCCGCGATCGTCCACGCCGCCGCTACGGGCTATCGCGAGCGCTCGCATTTCGATGGTCAGGATGTGCTGGAGAGCGGGCAGCCGGGGCCGGGCCGCACTGAGAACGGCTGGCTCAACCGGCTGATCGCGAGCCTGCCGGCCGGGGAGGGCATTTCGCGCAAGGGCGTCCTCGGTGTTGGCGTCGTGCCGCCGCTGGTGGTGCGGGGGCAGGCGCCGGTGCTGGGCTGGGCGCCGCCGCGCATGGCGCGAGCGGGCGTCGATCTGACGATGCGGCTCGCCGATCTCTACGGCCAGCGCGATGCAGGCCTCGCCGCGGCGTTGCAGCAGGCGATCGAGACGGAGGGGGTGGCGCGGCGCAGCGGCATGGCTGAGCCGAAGGGCGGCGGCGGGCCTGATACGGCCGACGGCATGCGCCGGATCGCCGAGGGTGTCGCCGGGCTTGTTGGCGCCGATGACGGGCCGCGCATCGCGGCGCTCGCCTTCGAAGGCTGGGACACCCATGCCAATGAGGGCGGGGCCAAGGGCCGCCTCGCCAACCTGCTCGGCGGGCTCGATGGCGCCTTCGCCGCTTTCGAGCAGGGATTGGCGCCGGTCTGGAAGGATACGGTGGTGATGGTCGCGACCGAGTTCGGCCGCACGGCCGCCGTCAACGGCACGGTCGGAACCGACCACGGCACCGGCACGGTCGCCTTCCTCGTCGGCGGCGCGGCGAAGGGCGGCCGGATGATCGCGGACTGGCCGGGGCTCAAGCCGGAGCAGCTCTATCAGAACCGCGACCTCACGCCGACGACCGATATCCGCGCTGTCGCCAAGGGCGTGGTTGCGGACCTCTTCGGGCTGTCCGGGCCGGTCCTGGCCGAGAAGGTGTTTCCCGGTACGGGGGATCTCAGGCCTATGCAGGGATTGGTGGTTTAGGCTCCTTCCCGTCGGGGGGAAGGTGGCTCGGCGAAGCCGCGACGGATGAGGTGGAGCCTCGACCGAAAACAAGAAAGGGCCGCTTGCGCGACCCTTCCCTCATCCGTCTGCTTCGCAGACACCTTCTCCTCTGAGGGGAGGAGCAATCAAGCCCAGGCGCGTTGCTTCAGCTTGTCCTCGAAGGCCTCGATCTTCGAGGCCTTCTCCATGGTCAGGCCGATGTCGTCGAGGCCGTTGAGCAGGCAGTGCTTGCGGAAGGGGTCGATCTCGAAGGTGATCTCGCCGCCGTCCGGCCCCTTGATCGTCTGCTTCTCGAGGTCGATGGTCAGCGTCGCGTTGGAGCCGCGCTCGGCGTCGTCGAACAGCATGTCGAGCTGCTCGGGCGTGACCGTGATCGGCAGGATGCCGTTCTTGAAGCAGTTATTGTAGAAGATGTCGGCGAAGCTCGTGGAGATCACGCAGCGGATGCCGAAGTCGAGCAGCGCCCAGGGGGCGTGCTCGCGCGAGGAGCCGCAGCCGAAATTGTCGCCGGCGACGAGGATCTCGGCCTTGCGATAGGCCGGCTGGTTCAGCACGAAATCGGGATTCTCCGAACCGTCCTCTTTGTAGCGCATCTCCGAGAACAGCGCGGTGCCGAGGCCGGTGCGCTTGATCGTCTTCAGATACTGCTTCGGGATGATCATGTCGGTGTCGACATTGACCACCTTCATCGGGGCGGGTGTCGAGGTCAGCGTGGTGAAGGGCTGCATGGTTGTTGTCCTTGCGTAAGGCCGGCTCAGCCGGCCGCCTGTTCGATGGCTTCCATGTCCTCGTCGGAGAAGCCGAAATGGTGGCCGATCTCATGGACCATGACGTGGGTGACGATGGCGCCGAGGCTCTCGTCATTCTCCGCCCAGTAGTCGAGGATCGGCCTGCGATAGAGGTGGATGGTGTTGGGCATCTGGCCGGTCTGCGGCGAATAGCCCTGCTGGGGCAGGCCGACGCCGCTGAATAGGCCGAGCAGGTCGAATGGGCTTTCCGCCTCCAGCTCCTTCAGCACGTCGTCCTCAGGGAATTCTGTTACGTTGAAGATCACATCCGAGCAGAGCGCGCGGAATTCCTCCGGCAGGCGGTCGAAGGCGGCCTGCGCCAGCACCTCGAACGCTGCCTGCGACGGCGCCTTAACGCCGTCCCAGTCGATCTCCGCTGTTGTCGTGACCCTGGCGTCCACAGCCTTGCCCATCACCAGATCTTCAATTGGTGGCCGAGCCACCAGGCCAGCACGACGACGCCCAGCAGCGAGAGTGAGCGGCCGATGCGCCGGCCCCAGAGCTCGATTCTGTCGCCTTCGGGCGCGTCCGCGCCCGAGAAGTGCTGTGCCGCCCGGCCCATCGAGGAGCCGAGCAGGCTTTCGCTGTCGCGCTTGACGCGCTCGAGCGCGGCCTTGGCCTCGGCGTCGCGTGCGGTTTCGCGGGGATCGTTCGACATGATGCGTTCCCCGCTTGTCCGTCTCAGCCCAGCGTGCGCACGTCGACGAAATGGCCGGTCAGCGCCGCTGCCGCCGCCATCGCCGGCGAGACGAGGTGCGTGCGGCCGCGATAGCCCTGGCGGCCCTCGAAGTTGCGGTTCGAGGTCGAGGCCGCGCGCTGACCCGGCTTGAGCTGGTCCGGGTTCATGCCGAGGCACATCGAGCAGCCCGGCTCGCGCCATTCGAAGCCGGCGGCGAGGAAGATCTTGTCGAGGCCTTCCAGCTCCGCCTGCTGCTTCACCAGGCCGGAGCCCGGCACGATCATGGCGTAGTCCAGGCTGTCATGGATCTTCTTGCCCTCGACGATCTTCGCGACCGTGCGCAGATCCTCGATGCGGCCATTGGTGCAGGAGCCGATCCAGATCACGTCGAGCGGGATCTCGGTCATCTTCGTGCCGGCCGAGAGGCCCATATATTCCAGCGCACGCTTCTTCGAGGTGCGCTTGACCTCGTCCGCGATCAGCTCCGGATCGGGCACCGCTCCGAGCACCGAAATGACGTCCTCCGGGCTCGTGCCCCAGGAGACGATCGGCGGCAGGTTGGCGGCGTCGAGCTTCACGATGCGGTCGAAATGCGCACCCTCGTCGGTGCGCAGCGTTTCCCAATAACGGATGGCGGCTTCCCAGGCCTCGCCCTTCGGCGCCTTGGGGCGACCCTTGAGGTAGTCGAAGGCCTTCTGGTCGGGCGCGACCATGCCGGCGCGGGCGCCACCCTCGATCGACATGTTGCAGACCGTCATGCGGCCTTCCATCGAAAGCCCGCGGATGGCCTCACCAGCGTACTCGATCACCGAGCCGGTGCCGCCGGCGGTGCCGATCTCGCCGATGATGGCGAGCGTGATGTCCTTGGCGCCGACGCCGGGAGCAGGCGTGCCGTCCACCTGGACGAGCATGTTCTTCGCCTTCTTCTGGATCAGCGTCTGCGTGGCCAGCACATGCTCGACCTCGGAGGTGCCGATGCCGTGGGCGAGCGCCCCGAAAGCACCATGCGTCGAGGTGTGCGAGTCGCCGCAAACGATCGTGGTGCCCGGCAGGGTGAAGCCCTGTTCGGGGCCGACGATGTGGACGATGCCCTGGCGCTTGTCGAGTTCATTGAAGTACTCGACGCCGAAGTCCCTGGCGTTCTTCGCGAGAGCCTCGACCTGGACGCGGCTTTCCTCTTCCTGGATGCCCTTGGAGCGGTCGGTCGTCTGGATGTTGTGGTCGACGACGGCGAGCGTCTTCTCCGGCGAGCGGACCTTGCGGCCGGTCATGCGCAGCCCCTCGAAGGCCTGCGGGCTCGTTACTTCATGGACGAGGTGGCGGTCGATGTAGAGCAGGCAGGTGCCGTCGTCCTGCCGGTCGATGACGTGATCGTCAAAGATCTTGTCGTAGAGGGTGCGGAGGCCTGTTGACGCAGTCATGGCTTGGTCTCGGTCTTGGGAATTGTGATCTGGAAAATCGATGCATTGCCGCGCCGGTCATTCCGACGCGCTCAAATCAGTCGCCTGTCGCCGGCCGCGCGGAAGCGGCCGGTCTCAGGCGCCGGTAAGGCCCGCGGCGATGGAGGCGGTGAAGCGGCCGAAGAAGCGCCACGGCAGGCGGGCATGGTCATGCAGCGCGGCAAAATCCTGCGTCGTCGGCAGGGGCGGCAGATGGCCCTCTCCCTGCACGGCGCTGAAGCGCTGCAAATGATGCTCACACGGCGACATGGCCACTATGTAGCAGTTCCAATGAAGGTGGACAATCGAAGCCGCGCAGGAGCGTCATCGCCGTGACGCAGAGGTCTGGCCTGGCATGAGAGCGGGCAGGACGGCCGGTGCGTCACAGCTCGCTGCGCAACTGCCAGAGCTCCGGGAAGAAGGAGCGCTCCAGCGCCGTCTTCAGGAATTTCACGCCGCTGGAGCCGCCGGTGCCCGGCTTGAAGCCGATGATGCGCTCGACCGTCTTCATATGGCGGAAGCGCCACTGCTGGAACTGGTCCTCAAGATCGACCAGCTCTTCGGCAAGTTCGTAGAGATCGAAATGGTGCTGCGTGTCCCGGTATATCGTCAGCCATGCGGCCTTCACCATCTCGCTCGCCGCATGCGGCACGCTCCAGTCGCGCCGGATGCAGTCAGCCGGGATCGGCAGGCCGCGCCGGGCGAGCAGTCGCAGCGCCTCGTCGTAGAGGCTCGGCGCTTCCAGCAGCGCCTGCAGGTGGGCGTGGTGCTCGGCATGGTGCCGGTGCATCGCCAGCATGCGCGGGTCCTTGGCGCCGAGGCGGAATTCCAGCGCGCGATACTGATAGGACTGGAAGCCTGAGGACTGGCCGAGCGCGTCACGGAAGGCGAGGTAGTCGGTCGGGGTCATTGTCGAGAGCACGTCCCAGGCGGTAACAAGCTGGGCCTGGATGCGCGAGACACGCGCCAGCGATTTGAAGGCGGGCTGCAACTGGTCGTCCCGGATCGCCGCGATGGCGCCGTCGAGCTCGTGCGCGGCCAGCTTCAGCCAGAGTTCCTGGACTTGGTGGATGGTAATGAAGAGTAGTTCGTCCGGAGCATCGCTCAGCGGCTTCTGTGCCGCCAGCAGGAGATCGAGGCCGAGATAGGAGGCATAATCCATCCGCTCCTTGAAGTCGGTCTGCATGCCCGGCTCGATCCGGCTCCGATGATCGCCCGATCCGGTGCCCATCGCTCCGACCTCCTCGCTGGCCGCCTTGACGAAGGGAAGGCGGTCTATATTTTAAGCTTAAAGTATTTCGCCGTGTGGGCAAGGCGGGCAGGACGTGACGATGGCGATCGATCGGGCGACCCATGCTCCTGCGCGGCTCGGCCAGCCACCCTTCGATCTTGCCGCGGCATTCTCACGTTTCCGGCAGAACTGGCCGGATGAGCTGCATTTCGCTGCCCATAGCCACCATTTCTGGCCGAACGTCACCCGCGAGGCGCATCTGCGCTATTGGGACGATGCCGCCCGCCTCGTAGACGGCAAATGGGAAGAGGTTCTCGACTCCGTTTGGCCGAAAGTGGCGCGAGGCGTGGCTGGGCATCTCAACCTGCCCGGCATCGATGGGCTCGTGCCGGCCAACAACACCCATGAATTCGTCAATCGGCTGCTTTCCTGTCTGCCGCGGGACCGCGTGCCGCGCATCCTGACCGATGACGCCGAATTCCATTCCTTCCGGCGGCAGATCGAACGGCTGGCGGAGGAGGGACTGATCGCGCTCACAATCGTGCCGGCCGAGCCCTTCGCAGGTCTGACGGAGCGGCTGATCGCGGCGGCGAAGGCGGGCGATCCCGACATGGTCTTCGTCAGCCAGGTGCAGTTCAATTCCGGCTATGTGCTGACCGATCTCGACGGGCTGGTCGCGGGCGTCGCCGCGCCTGGGCGCCTGGTCGTTATCGACGGCTATCACGGCTTCCTGGCGCGACCGACCGATCTCTCGGCCATCGCCGACAAGGCCTTCTACATCGCCGGCGGCTACAAATACGCCATGGCGGGGGAGGGCGCCTGCTTCATGCACTGCCCGCCCGGCTTCGCCATGAGGCCGCGCGACACCGGCTGGTATGCCTCCTTCGGCGCGCTCTCCGGGCCGCAGGGCGGCGTCGGCTATGCAGAGACGGGCTGGCGCTTCATGGGCGCGACTTTCGATCCTTCCGGGCTCTACCGCATGGGCGCGGTGTTCGACTGGCTCGACGCGCGAGGGTTGGACGCGGCGGCGATCCACGCCCACGCCCATGCCCTTCAAGCCATCGTCGCGGAGGGGCTGGTGCGCCGGCCTTGCGGCGTGCTCTCGCCGGAGAATCTCATGCTGCCGCTGTCCGAGCCGGCGCGCGGCAATTTCCTGACCTTTCGCCATGCCGATGCGCCGCTCTGGCATGAGCGGCTGGCGCGGGCCGGGATCACCGTCGACCTGCGCGGCGACAGATTGCGCCTCGGCTTCGGCCTCTACCAGAACGCGGATGATGCGCGGCTGCTGCTGGAGCGGCTGGCGACGCTGGCCTGAAGCGCACGGGATCAGCGCCGCGAGGTGTCGACGCTGACCACCACCGACATGCCGGGCACCAGTTCGTCCGCCAGGGGCTGGCCCGGATCGATGACGATGCGGACGGGCACGCGCTGCGCGATCTTGATGAAGTTGCCCGTGGCGTTTTCCGGCCGGATGACGCTGAACTCCGAGCCCGCGGCCGGCGAGAAGCGCTCGATCTTGCCGGTCAGCGTGGCATGGCGCAGTGCATCGACGGTGAAGCTCACGGGTTGGCCGATCCGCATGCCCGCAAGCTGGGTTTCCTTGAAATTGGCGATGATCCAGGTCTGGGCGGGAACGAGTACCATGAGCTGCGTGCCGGCCGAGACGTATTGGCCGAGCCGGGCCGAGACCTCGCCGAGGCGCCCGTCCTGCGGGGCTGTGATGCGGGTGTTGCTGAGGTCGATCTCCGCGAGATGGACCGTGGCCTCGGCACCCTCGACCGCCGCCACCAGCGACTGGCGGTTGACGATGGCGGTCTGAATATCCTGCCGCGCCACTTCGGCAGCGGCATTGCTGGCGGCGAGGGAGGCGCGGGCCTGGTCGAGCGCTTGCTGGCTCTGGTCGGTGCTGGTCTGGCTGACGACGCCGCGTTCGCGCAGCGGCTCGATGCGGCCCCAGTTCGCCTCGGCGGTGCGCAGCGCGGCCTCGGCGCTGGCGACATTCGCCACCGCGGCACGCAGCCTGGCCTCGGCGGAAGCGCGGGCTTGATCCGAATTGGCGAGCGCCGCGCGCTGGGCGGCAAGGCTGGCGCGGGCCTGCTCCAGCTTCTGCGCATAGATGCGGTCGTCGATGCGCAGGAGCAGGTCTCCCTGCTTGACCGTGGCGAAGTCCTGCACCGGCACCTCGGCGACATAGCCGGCGAGCTGCGGCGCGATGACGGTGACCTGGCCGCGGACATAGGCGTTTTCGGTGGTCTCGATGGCGCTGGCGAAGGGCGGCAGCCGCCAAGCGTAGAGGATCACGGCGAGGCCGACGAGGCCGATAGCCAGGGCAACATAGGTCGAAAGGGAGCGGAAGAGGCGGGTCATGGTCGGTGCAGTGATCAGCCGGCTGCGGGGGCAGGGGCGGTGGCGGAGCGCGCCCTGAGGCGCAGGATGGCAAGATGGAGAAGGAGTCCGGCGAGGGCCATGCCGGCGAGCAGCGAGATCAGCAGAAAGGCATCGTTATAGGCAAGAACGAGGGCTTCTCGCGTAGCCTGCTGGCCGAGAAGCGTCACACCCTCGGCCCGCGCCAGCGCAGTGTCGGTCAGGACGTGGCCGTAGCTGCCGCCGAGTTGGCCGATGCGCTGGGCGACCAGCGGATCGGACATCGCGAAATGCTCGGTCAGCACATGATAGTGGAAGCTGGTACGCAGGGTGACGAAGCTGCCGAAGATGGCCGAGCCGAGCAGGCCGCCGATGCTCTGCGTAAACAGGAAGACGGTGATGAAGCTGAGGATATAGACAGGGCCGCGCGCAATCGCGCTGCCCATGCCCTGCGCCATCGCAGTCGGCAGGTAGAGCCCCGAGCCGTAGGCGACGAGCGCCTGGCTCAAATGGATGTCATGCGGCCGGGTCAGGCTTGTGGCGCCGCTGTCGAGCCAGGCGCCCAGCGAGACGCAGGCCAGAGCCACGCCGTAGAACCAGTTCTCGCGGCCGGGCCGCAGCAGCAGCGCGCAGGTCAGCCCTCCCGCCAGGACCGCGCAGAAGATGACGGCATAGAGCGGCATGGTCTGCTCGTTCTGGATGCCGAGCGCCTGGAAGAAGTTGGAGGCGCCGACCGTCTGTTCCGCCAGGAGCACGCGCAGCAGCAGCAGCGCGCCGGCGAAGTGCAGCGTCGTCGGGCTCGTCAGCCAGCGGATGTCGATGAGCGGGCTGTCGCGATGCAGCTCGATGATCGCGGCCAGCATCAGGCAGAGGATGGCGCAGGCGACGAGCCAGCCGAGCCAGGGCGCCTCGAACCACCAGTAGATCCGGCCGAGGCTGAGCACGACGGCGATCGAGCCGAAGCCGATGGCGATGAACAGGTAGCTGACGAGATCGAGCGGGCCAATGCACTTCACCCGCGGTGGCGAGGTCAGCGGCAACGCGTAGACGAAACCGAAGGCGAGCAGGGCCAGCCCCATCTCGAACAGGGTCAGGCCATGGAAGCCGCCGATGTCGAGCAGCCAGGGCGAGATCAGCCGCGTCACGGGTATGCCGAGCGTGGTGTTGGTGAGCGCGAGCGAGATTCCGACGGTGAGCTTCTTCGGCGGCGGCAGCGGCTCGATCATGTAGAAGAAGGCGAGGGAGGACATTGGCGCTGCTGCCATGCCGCTCATGAAGCGGACCACCACGGCCGATTGCAGATCGCGGACGAAGAGGAGGTTGAGCAGCGTCGCGAAGACGAAACCGGCCAGGCTGATCTCGGCGAAATTGCGCAGCCCGTACTGCATCCGGATCTTGATCAGCGCGATCGAGAGCGAGACGTTCGGCGCCATGTAGGCGGCGATCAGCCAGTTGGTCTCGGCTAGGGTGGCGCCGAGCTCGCCCTGGATCTGGTAGATGTTGGTGTTGACGATGTTCTGGCCGATCTGCTGCGTCATCGCCAGCGTCACCGAAGCCAGCATGTAGGCGAGCGCGCGGGCCGGCGGCATGGTGAGGCCGAAGGGCTGGGCGGGCGGTGCGGTCATGGCTTCCGGCGCGCTCATGGGGCGGCGCTCCGCCCGGCGGCGATATTGCGCGAGGTGCGGCGGAGCACATCGAGCGCCGCTTCCAGTTCCTCCGGAGCGATGCCCTGCAGGATACCGGCGCGCAGCGCGGCGAGGAAGTTCAGGATGTCCTGCGCCTGGGCGCGGGCGGTCTCGGTGAGGAAGACGCGGCGGGCACGGCGGTCGCCTTCGACGGCGCGGCGCTCGATCATGCCGTTGCGTTCGAGGCCATCGAGGAGCCGCACCAGCGTCGGCTGCTCGATGTCGAGCAGGCCGGCGAGATCGGACTGGATCGGTCCGTCCTCCTTGGCGAGCTCCATCAGCAGCCGGGCGCGCGAGAGCGTCAGCCCCATGTCGCGTGCGCGCTCGTCGACCAGAGCCCTCAGCTTCCGGTTGACGGCGGCAAGCTCGGCGGTGAAGGCGGCCTGAAGTGGGGAGAGGTCCATGATGTGTCGATATAAATAGCATGCTAATGATTATCTTACTTATAGCCGACATAGATGCATATCAAATGAGGATTTTGCGGTTCGATATGCGTTTTTGGAATGAATAGATATTGGGCAATAAAAAACGCGGCCCCGAAGGACCGCGTTTCGAACTCTCTGCGCTGAAGCTGCGGCTTACTTGCCGGCCGCCTTCGAGCCCTTGGCAGGCCTGGCCTCGACGCGCTCGGCGATGCGGGCCGACTTGCCGCGGCGATCGCGCAGGTAATAGAGCTTGGCGCGGCGCACCTTGCCCTTGCGGATGACCTTGATCGAGTCGAGGTTCGGCGAGAACAGCGGGAAGACGCGCTCGACGCCCTCGCCATAGGAAATCTTGCGGACGGTGAAGCTCTGGTTGAGCCCGCCGCCGTTGCGGGCGATCACGACGCCTTCATAGGCCTGGACGCGGCTGCGCTCGCCTTCCTTGACCTTGACGTTGACCTGCACGGTGTCGCCGGGCTGGAACGGCGGGATCTCGCGACCTTCGCTCAGCTTGGCAATCTGCTCCTGATCGAGCTGTTCGATGATGTTCATGGGTCTCTCCATGGCCGTTTCGCGTGTGGACACGCGGGCGTTACGGCTCGCTGTTTTCAGTTGAGTGCGGGGCCTTACAGGAGCCCGGCGGGTTTGTCGAGCGGCAATGCCGGCAAAGCGCGTTGGCGCCGAACCGCTTGTTGGCGATCCATGCGGCATGCTTAGCCTTGCCCGGACCGAGACGCCACACCGACCGGACGCAGGCCATGACAGACCAAGCCATCAAGATCGCCCTTGTGACGGGTGCCGCGCGGGGCATCGGGCTTGCCACCGCCAAGCGATTTCTCGCTGAGGGCTGGCAGGTCGGCCTGCTCGATATCGACGGGGCAGGGCTCGAGCGGGCTGCGGCCGAGATCGCGCAGCCGGAGCGCACGCTGGTGCTGACCTGCGACGTCGCCGACCCGGCACAGCTCGAATCGGCCTTCGCCGGGCTCGCCAAGCGCTTCGGGCGGCTCGACGCGCTCGTCAACAATGCCGGCACGGCGGTGTTCAAGCCGCTGCTGGAGACGACCTATGAGGAGTGGCAGCGGGTGCTTGCGGTCAATCTCACCGGCCCGTTCCTGGCGACACAGCTCGCCGCGCCGCTGATGGCCGACAATGGCGGCGGCGCCATCGTCAACATCACCTCGATCTCGGGCCTGCGCGCCTCGACGCTGCGCGTGGCCTACGGCACCTCGAAGGCGGCGCTGGCGCATCTGACCAAGCAGCAGGCGGCGGAGCTCGCGGGCCTGGGGATCCGCGTCAACGCGGTCGCGCCGGGCCCGGTGGAGACGGCGATGGCCAAGGCAGTGCACAGCCCCGAGATCCGCGCCGATTATCGCGATGCGATTCCGCTCGGCCGCTACGGGCTGGAGGAGGAACTGGCCGAGTCGATCTTCTTCCTGTGCTCGGAGCGCGCGAGCTACATCACTGGCCAGGTTCTGGCGGTCGATGGCGGCTTCGACGCCGCCGGCATCGGGCTGGCGACGCTGCGCGGGGAGAGGCGGAACCTCTAGGGGCGGGGGGGCGATCTGGTCGGCATTTCGGAGCGGCCCGAGAGCTTGCATGGGGCGCCGCCGCGAAGGCGAGGACCCGCGCTGCCTTTCGCCCGGCGGACCTGACCTGTCGGCGCAGTCCGCTTTGCGCGATCAGGCGGGGACGTATGTCAACCTGATCGTGTCCTCGCCCACCTGATCGCTGGCTACAAGGCGGAGCGGCGGCCGGGCGCCTGCGAAGAATGGCGTGCCCTGACCCAGCACGACCGGGTGGAAATAGAGTCGATACTCATCGACGAGACCAAGGTCGGTCAGGGTCCGGGCCAGATCCGGTCCGGCGACTGCAATCTCTCCAACAAGTCGAGCTTTCAGCCCGCGGACCACTGCCTCGAGGCCATGCTCGACAAGTGTCGCGTTCGGGCCGACGGACTTCAGCGAGCGTGACACGACCCATTTCGGTTGGCTTCGCCACGCCGCCGCGAAGTCGCGCCGCGCCGCGTCCCACTCGGGATCGTCTTCATCCCAATAGCGCATGATCTCGTACATGCGGCGACCGTACACACTGCCCGCCAGGTCGCGTACGTGCTCTGTCCAGTGACGGAAGAGCGCTGGACCTGTCTCCATTTTCAGGTGGTCGACATAGCCGTCCAGCGACTGGTTCATTCCGAAGACGAGTTTCGCCATTCTGCCAACTCCATCCCAGCTTCTCGGGCTTAGCGTGAACTCCCGTGGGGCGGAAGTGAAGTTGGCCGCGATCTGCGCGCCGCCTCGCGCGTGAGGCCGATAATTCGGAGAGCTTGGGCTCACGATCCAGGCTGAATCGAGGGGATTGTCAGGAGCCCGCCGCGTCCTCCAAATGATCGGGTCCAGGCCGTTCCCGGGGACACTGGAATCGTTGCCACGCTGATGTGAGAGGCTGGTCCGCGATGGAACCGTTCACGATTGGCATTCTCGCGTTCTTCGTCATCTTCGGCGCGGCCCTGCTCGGCATGTTCGTGAAGAACCGGCTTCCCGAGCACCATCTCACCCCTGACTCGAGAGATGCCATCAAGCTGGCCACGGCGATCATCGGAACGCTGTCGGCGCTGGCGCTCGGTCTGCTGATCGCTTCGGCCAAGCGCTCTTTCGACGATGCGGGGGCCGAGCTGAGGACGACCGCGGCGCGCATCCTGGTACTGGACCGGGTCCTGGATCATTACGGACCGGAAACCGCTGAGATGCGCCAGTTGCTCCGCAAGCTTGTGGAGCAGCGCAGGCTCGTGATCGACAGCAGCATATTGAACGGCGACTCGCTCAATGACGGGCTGGACGTCGAGCCGATTCAGGATCGCCTGCGGGACTTGGTTCCGAATACGGATGGGCAGCGCTGGCTTCAGTCGCGGGCACTCCAGCTGACGGGGCAGGTCGCGGAGACGCGATGGTCGCGGCCGGAAACCGAGGCTGGAGGGTTTCCGAGCGTTTTCATCGTCTTCATCGTGTTCTGGCTGGCGCTCCTCTTCGTTTCCTTCGGATTGCTTACGCCGGGAAATGCGACTGTGACCGTCTTCCTTCTCGTGTCGGCGATATCCGTCGCGGGGGCGCTGGTCCTCATCATCGATATGGACCATCCGTATCTCGGCTACATCCGTGTGTCCGATGCGCCTCTGAGGTTGGTCTTGGAGCGGCTTGGCAGGCCCTGACATTCGTATCGGCGGCTCTGTCTCCCCAATCCCGCTTCGCGCCGTTCCGGCTGTCAGCGATTGACGCTGCTCAGATGAGGACGCAGGCTCGCAGAAACCCGGGAGGAAGGCCATGATGCGTGCGTCGATGATCGTCTTTTCTCTGCTCGGCGGCCTTTCGGCGGCATCGGCGCAGAGCGCCGCTCCTGTTACCGTCGACAACTTCATCCGCGCCGAGTCCGACACCTACATCGCCAATCTCGCCCAGGAGAGCGGTGGGCTGGGCAGGCTCCTTCATCGACGCGAGCCCGCCTCGGTCGATGAGCAGACCGTCATCCGGCTGAACCGCGACACCCTCTACTCGTCGGCCGTGTTCGACCTGGATGCCGGGCCCGTGACGGTGACATTGCCGGATGCGGGGCAGCGTTTCATGTCGCTGATGTCCGTCAGCCAGGATCACTATGCCGCGACGGTCTATGGCGCGGGCACCCACCGTTTCACCCGCGACAAGGTCGGGACCCGCTATGTTCTGCTGGGTGTCCGCACGTTCGTGAATCCGAACGATCCCGAAGATGTTCGCAAGGTTCACGCGCTGCAGGACGCGATCAAAGTCAGTCAAAAGAACAGCGGCAAGCTGGAGTTGCCGCGCTGGGATACCGGGAGCCAGAAAAAGGTGCGCGACGCCCTGCTGGTCCTGGGGTCGACGATAAGCAGTTTCGACGGAGCATTCGGCTCCAAGGCCGAGGTCGATCCGGTGCGTCACCTCCTGGGCACGGCCGGAGGATGGGGAGGCAACCCCGAAAAGGATGCGAAATATCTGAGCGTGACGCCCGCGAAGAATGACGGCAGCACCGTCTACAAGCTCAACGTCAGAAACGTGCCGGTGAACGCATTCTGGTCGGTCAGCGTCTACAACGCGCAGGGGTATTTCGAAAAGAACCCCTACAACGCCTATTCGCTGAACAGCATCACCGCAAACAAGAGCGGCGACGGCACCTCCCTGATCCAATTCGGTGGTTGCGACGGCAAGATTCCGAACTGCCTGCCGATCATGAAGGGATGGAATTACACGGTGCGGCTCTATCGGCCGCGAGCAGAAATCCTGTCCGGCAAGTGGACGTTCCCCGAGCCGCAACCCGTCAACTAGCGCTTACAGGCGTTTGCTGAGCAAAAGGCGCAACGGTCAGCGCAAGCCACACCGTATGGGACCGAGCGCGCCTTGCTGTCAGGGCCAGGAAAAGGAGCGCTGATGCGTGCCGCTGCAGTGCAGCGGACAAATCCCTTGCACCTGCTCCAGAACGGCGCGAACCTTCCCCGACATGCCTCTTCGACGGCCGCCCGACCTGCTCGGGCCGGTGCGACCGCCGCCCGACCGGCGCCTCCGGGCTTTACTTCCCGCCGCGCCGGCCGCCATCCGCGCCGATGATGGGCTCGACCTTTCGTCCTCGCGGTCCAACCCGAAGGAGGACGTCATGGCAGCACAAAACGGCAGAGGAGACACCGCCGGCGGCACCAGGCGGGCGGGGCCGCGATGCATCGCGATCGTCGGCCCCTTCCAGAGCGGCAAGACGACCTTGCTGGAAAGCATCCTGATGCGCTGTGGCGCGCTTTCGCGCACGGGCTCGGTCAAGAACGGCAATACGGTCGGTGATGCGGCGCCCGAGGCGCGTGCGCATCAGATGAGCACGGAACCCAGTGTCGCGACGGTCGAATTCCTCGGCGACACCTTTCATTTTGTCGACTGTCCCGGCTCGGTCGAGTTCCTGCACGAGATGCGCCACGTGTTGCCGGCGGTCGATGCCGCCGTCGTCGTCTGCGAGGCGGATGACCGCAAGGCGCCGGCACTGGAACTCGTGCTGCGCGAACTCGAGGAAGCCGACATCCCGCGCTTTCTCTTCCTCAACAAGATCGACTCGGCCTCGCGCCGGGTCCGCGAGACGCTCGGCATTCTGCAGCGCGCTTCGCGCACGCCGCTGCTGCTGCGCCAGATACCGATCTGGAAGAACGGCATCGCCGTCGGCTTCATCGATCTCGCGCTGGAGCGGGCCTTCATCTACCGGGAGCACGCGCCGAGCGAGATCGTGCCGCTGGCGGTGGATGAGAATGGCCGGGAGAAGGAGGCGCGCTTCTCCATGCTCGAGCGCCTTGCCGACTATGACGACGAACTGATGGAGGAATTGCTCGGCGACATGGAGCCGCCGCGCGACCGCATCTTCGATGATCTCGCGCGCGAATTGCAGCATCGCCACGTCGTGCCGGTGCTGATCGGCGCGGCCGAGCGCGGCAATGGCGTGACGCGGCTGCTCAAGGCGCTCAGGCACGAGGCGCCGGGGCTCGCGGAGACACGCGGGCGCGCCGGAATCCTGGCAGAAGGACCGCCGCTCGCTCAGGTGATGAAGACCTGGCATTCGAGCCAGGGCGGCAAGCTCTCGCTGGCGCGGGTGATGCGCGGCCGGCTGGCGGAAGGCGACGTCGTAACCTCGTCGGGTGGGGTCGAGGCTCGCATCGCCGGCGTGCTGGCGCTGAAGGGCGCGGAGCAGAGCCGCAAGCCGGCGGCCGAGGAGGGCGAGGTCGCGGCCTTCGCCAAGCTGGAAGGCATCGGCACGGGCGAAGCCTTCATGCTCGGCAAGCAGCGGGCGAGCGTCGTCAGCGCGATCGCGCCGCCGGAGGCCGTGCACGCCGTCGCGATCTCCGTGAAGGACCGCAAGGACGATGTCCGGCTGGCGGCGGCGCTGCAGCGGCTGACGGAGGAGGACACTGCGCTTTCGGTCATGCAGATCCCCGAGCTGGGTGAGACACGCCTGACGGGCCAAGGAGAAATGCATCTGCGCGTCGCGCTCGAGAAGCTTGCCGGCCGCTACGGCGTGACTGTCGCGGGCCGTGCGCCCCAGGTCGGCTATCGCGAGAGCATCCGCGGCCACGCCGGGGCGCGCGGCCGGCATCGCAAGCAGAGCGGGGGCCATGGCCAATATGGCGATGTCGTGATCGATGTCGCGCCGCTGCCGCGCGGGGACGGCATTCGCTTCGTCGACAAGATCACCGGCGGGGTCGTGCCGCGCCAGTATATCGGTTCGGTCGAGGCCGGCATGCGCGACTTCTGCGAGAAGGGGCCGCTCGGCTTCCCGATCGTCGATATCGAGGTAACGCTGACCGACGGCTCCTACCACACGGTGGATTCGTCGGACATGGCATTCAGGCAGGCTGCGCGGCTGGCGATGAGCGAGGCGATGCCACAGGCGAAACCCGTTCTGCTCGAGCCGGTCCTGTCGGTCGATGTCGTGATTCCGTCGGAAGCGATGTCGCGCGCATCGGCGTTGATCTCGTCGCGGCGCGGCCAGATCCTCGGCTATGATACGCGGCCTGGCTGGCGCGGTTGGGACCAGATCAAGGCGCTGGTGCCGGAGGCCGAGATGCCCGGCCTGATCGTCGAGTTGCGCTCGGCAACCTCGGGCGTCGGCTCGTTCAATGCACGCTTCGACCATCTGGCGGAGCTCGCCGGGAAGTCTGCGGAGGCGGTCGTCTCCGCGCAGGCCCTGGCCTCCGCCCAGGGCCGCTGACGGGGCCGATCCCCGTGGATGGGCAGCGTTCAGTAAGCTGCGACCGAGTTCATCCCCTCCCGGTGACCGGAGGGGATGCTCTGGAGGGCTCGCCCGCACGGCCTCGCGCGACCAGCGCCTGCGGCGGTTGCTTGGGTCTGAGAAACGCGCGCGGAACACAATCCCGAAAGGCGATGCTTGCAAGCACATGAAGAGGCCGGACACGTGGCCACCGTCTTCTCCGATCGCCGTGCCGCCGGCCGAAAGCTGGCGAGCAGGCTTCGCCGGTATCGCGAGAGGGGCGATGTTGTCGTCCTGGCGTTGCCGCGGGGCGGCGTACCCGTCGGCTTCGAGGTCGCACGGGCCTTGAAGGCCCCGCTCGACGTTCTCGTCGTGCGCAAGCTCGGCGTTCCCGGAGATGAAGAAATGGCCATGGGCGCGATCGCCACGACAGGGGCACGCGTCCTGAACCGGGAGGTCATCGCCGCGCTCGGCATCGCTCAGGACGTCCTCGACAAGGTGACCGCGAAAGAGGAGCAGGAGCTGCTTCGCCGCGAGCGTCTCTACAGGGGCGGCCGCGCGCCGCTCTCTCTGGAGGGGCAGACCGTCATCATCGTCGATGACGGTCTGGCTACGGGCGCGACGATGCGGGCCGCGGTGAGGGCGCTGCGAGACAAGCATCCCGCCCGCATCGTGGTCGCGGTGCCGGTCGGCAGCCGGGAGATCTGCCAGGCGATGAAGGCCGTCGCCGACGAGGTGGTGTGCGCGACGATGCCGCATTACTTCCTGGGCGTCGGCAGCTGGTACTCGGACTTTTCGCAAACCGGCGACGACGAGGTTCGCGCCCTGCTGGACGAGGCCAGCAGGTTGCGGCCCGGGCCGGGCCATCAGGGCGATGGCGGCGCGGCTCCGGACGGTTCCGGTCACGCCGACGGCGGATAGGGGGCGGTCTGCTCGTCGAAGCGGGTCCATCCTTCTCGACGGTATTCGGCGCGGCGCAGCTCGTCATCGATCGGGCCGGCCCCTTGCATGATCTTCTCGATGGCCGGAGCGTGGCTGTCGCTGGTGCGGACCATGACGACTGCTCCGCCCCGGCGGATGGTCTCTGCCAGATAATGGGCCTCGTCATCGCCGAAACCGGCGCCGGCCATGGCACCGATCAGAGTGCGGGCCGTGGCGCCGGAATTCGTCCCGACAGCGAGCGTGCCGAAAATCCAGCCGGCTGCCAGGACCGGGCCGACTCCGGGAACCGGCATCGCAGCCAGCCGCGCCAACAGGCCGGCACCGCCGCCAACCGCGTCGCCGACTTCAGCGCCAGCGGCCGCGTCGTCCGCGAAGGTCGCCGTTTGATAGCCGATGATGCTGATATCCTCCGAAGAGAGCCCGGCCACTTCGAGCCGGGTTACCGCCGTCTCGGCATCTGCATGGTGCTCGTAGGAACGTGTGACTGTCCGTGACATGAAGCATCCTCCCTCGACGGGAAGCCCCTTGGCACGAACCGGCTGGAATCGACCTTGTTCCCTGCTCGCGGTCGGAAGGGATGTTTCCGAAAGGCATCCGATCGATCGCGACGAAGGGCCGCGATCCTCATCAAGACTTTTCCGGCTGGCAGGAGCGTCAAGTCGTCGCGGTGGGGAAAGAGCTCGGTTTCGCCGTTCCGGCGAGCCTGGCGTTCGACCGCGCTGGCGGTTTCGCTTGCCTTCACGGCGTTCGGACAGTTTATATGTGAACGTTATGCGGAGCGGAACAACCGGCGCTTGCGCCTTGGTTCGCCGTTCCGCACTCTACGACGATAACTGTCCAACGATGTCGACAAGGCTTGGAACCGTGCGATGACGGGTAACCGGGCGACACGGGAGGGAATGATGAAGGCGATCGACGCCACGCAGGCCAGACACGAGGCGCGCCCGTGGCTTGCGCAGTATCCGCCCGCGGTGCCGGCGGAGCTGGACGAAGCCAAGATCGGGACGCTGGTCGATCTGATCCGCTCGTCCTGCGCGCGCTTTGCCGACAGGCAGGCCTTCGAGAGCTTCGGCAAGACGATCACCTTCGCGGAAACCTTGCGTGCGGCTGAGGCCTTCGCCGGGTGGCTGCAGGCGAAGGGGCTGAAGAAGGGCGATCGTGTCGCGCTGATGATGCCGAACATCCTCTCCTATCCGGCCGCGATCTTCGGCACGCTCCTCGGCGGTTTCGCCGTCGTGAACATCAATCCGCTCTACACGGCGCGCGAGCTGACCCACCAGGTCAACGATGCCGGCGCGCGCGTGCTCGTGGTGATCGAGAATTTCGCGCATGTCGTCGAGGAGGCGAAGCCGAACCTGAAGCTCGATGCCATCGTGACCGCGACGGCCGGCGACCTGATGGGCTTCAAGGGCAAGATCGTCAATTTCGTCGCGCGCCGGATCAAGAAGGTCGTCAAGCCGTTCAACCTGCCCGGCTCGGTGCCGCTGCAACGAATACTGCACGGCGGCGGAGGGATGACGCCGGTCACCGTGACGCCGGAGGATGTCGCCTTCCTGCAGTATACGGGGGGGACGACCGGCGTCGCCAAGGGCGCGACGCTGACCCATCGCAATGTCGCGGCGAACGTCCAGCAGGCGGGGCTGTGGCTCGAATGGGTGCTGGAATCGCCGCAGGGCCGCAGCGACTACCAGCACGTCATGGTCACCGCGCTCCCGCTCTACCACATCTTCGCGCTGACCTGCTGCTGCATGTTCCTGCTGCGGATCGGCGCCAAGAGCCTGCTGATCGCCAACCCGCGCGACATTCCGGGCTTCGTCAGAACGCTGAAATCAAGCCGCTTCACGCTGATTTCCGGCGTCAACACGCTTTATAACGCGCTCGCCAACCACCCCGATATCAAGAACGTCGATTTCTCCGAGCTGCGCTTCGCCGTCGCCGGCGGCATGGCGACGCAGGCCGCGGTCGCCAAGCAGTGGAAGGCTGTGACCGGGCGCCCGATCATCGAAGGCTATGGATTGTCCGAGACCTCGCCGGTCGCGACGATCAACCGGCCGGACATCCAGGAATTCACCGGCACCATCGGCTATCCGATCCCCTCGACCGAGATCGCTATCCGCGATGCCGAGGGCCACGACATGCCGCTGGGCGAATCCGGCGAGATCTGCATCCGCGGGCCGCAGGTGATGGCGGGTTACTGGAACCGCCCGGACGAGACGGCAAGGGCGATGACGGCGGATGGCTTCTTTCGCAGCGGCGATATCGGCGTGATGCTGCCGGACGGGCAGGTCAAGATCGTCGACCGCATGAAGGACATGGTGCTGGTCTCAGGCTTCAACGTCTATCCGAACGAGGTCGAGGACGTTCTGGCCGCGCATCCCGGCGTGCTGGAGTCGGCCGTGATCGGCCTGCCGGACGAGCATTCAGGCGAGGCGGTGACCGCCTTTGTCGTCCGCAAGGACCCGACACTGACCGCTGAGGAATTGCGCGCCTACTGCAAGGAGAACCTGACCGGCTACAAGGTGCCCAAGCAGATCTTCTTTCGGGAAACCCTGCCAAAAACGAATGTTGGCAAGGTGTTACGCCGCGCGCTGCGCGAGGAGGTCGTCGCCAAGAGCTGACGGAACGCAGCCGCGCGGTCGACAGCCCGGGCAGCAACGTGTCTTCTGTGCGGGTTCGCGGGCGGGAATCGCCGCCGCGGACCGTCACGGAGTAGATCGTCATTTGCCTCGCCGTCTCGTCGAATTTCCGCTGCTGCGCCGGCTGAAGCCTGGGCTCCATGTCTACGAAGAGGAGGCGCTGAACGCCGAGCCGGCTATCGGGCTGCTCGACCAGACGATCACGCCGATCGATGCCTTCTTCATCCGCAACAATGGCGACCTGCCGGAGATTGGTGACGAACATGACTGGACGCTGACGATCGACGGCGAGGTCGAGCGCCCGACGGTCTGGACCATTGCGGGCCTGCGGCAGCGTTTCGAGACTGTCACCATCACCGCTGTCCTGGAATGCGCCGGCAATGGGCGTTCGCAGTTCTCGCCGGCCACGGACGGGCTGCAATGGCGGCTCGGCGCCGTCGGCTGCGCGCGCTGGACCGGAGTGCGGCTGGCGGATGTGCTCGAACATGCCGGCCCGAAGCCGAGCGCCGTCTATACCGGGCATCATGCGCCCGACCGGCAGATCGGCAAGCCGGGGAAGGCGGCCCTTTCGCGCGGCCTGCCGATGGCCAAGGCGCTGGCGCCGGAAACCCTGATCGCGTTCGGGATGAATGACGAGCCGCTGCCTCGCCTCCATGGCGGCCCTCTGCGGATCGTCGCGCCCGGCTATCCCGGTTCTGCCTGGCAGAAATGGCTCGACGGAATCAGCCTGCGCCCGGTCGAGCATGACGGCGAGAGAATGCGCGGCACCGACTATCGGATGCCGCTCCGGCCGATGAGGCCGGGCGAGGCGCTGGATCCGGCCAATTTCGCTGTTATCACCGATATGCCGGTGAAATCGCTGATCACCACGCCGGTCGACGGCTTCACGATGAAAAAGGGCGAGCGGCTGACGGTGGGCGGCTTTGCCTGGAGCGGCGCCATCCCGCTGGCGTCGGTCGAACTCTGCTGCGATGACGGCCAGAATTGGCAGGACGTGCCGTTGCTGCAGGGCGAGGGGCCTTTCGCCTGGCGGCGCTTCGAGGCTGAGATATCCGCCGATCGGGTCGGACCGCTCGTCATCACGGCGCGGGCGCGGGATGTCGCCGGCAACAGCCAGCCGCTGGAGGTCGCCTGGAACCCGCGTGGCTATTGCAATAATCAGGTGCAGCGCCTGCGTGGCTCGGTCGTCGCCTGAAGCTTTGAACCTTTTCGGCCCTCGCCGCGTCTAATGTTCGGGCCCGCCGCACCGGCAAGGCTCCGCCGCCCCGGTCTCTCCTCCTCCTCCCATCGGCGACCGGGGCGGCTATTCTTCCCTGATCGCGCGCATCCTGGCCCGTGCAAGCTCGTCATGCTCGGGCTTGACCCGAGCATCTCCTGCAAGATGACGCTCCTGCGCTTCTCGAGAGCCGAGATTCTCGAGTCTGCGCTTCCGCTCGCCCGAAAGTGACGCGCCGAGGTCAGGCGGCGAGGAGGGCCTTGCCATCGGCCGCATGGCCGGTCGTCCTGACGATCTGGCCGGCGGCGATATCGCGGTCGAAACGCACCAGCGTGAAGTCTTCGGCCCGGCCGGTGTTGCCGCGCTCAGTCAGGACGCTGAGCAGCCGGCCGACGCGCGCGGCGAGATGCCGTTCATGCGCGGCGCCTGCCGCTGCCCGCAGCCGCGCCGCACGCTCCGCGACGACTTCGCCGGGCAGTTGCGGCATGCGCGCGGCCGGCGTGCCGGGGCGCGCGGAATAGGGGAAGACATGGACGAAGCTCAGCCCGCACTCCTCGACCAGTTCGAGCGAGCGGGCGAACATCGCCTCGTCCTCTGTCGGGAAGCCGGCGATGAGATCGGCGCCGAAGACGATATTGGGGCGCAAGGCCCGAATCTCGGCGCAGAAGCGAATGGCGTCGGCGCGGCTGTGCCGACGCTTCATGCGCTTCAGAATGAGGTCGTCGCCGGCCTGCAGCGACAGATGCAGATGCGGCATCAGCCTTGCCTCTGTCGCGAGCAGGCCGCGCAGCCTGTCGTCGACTTCGACCGCATCGATCGAGGACAGGCGCAGGCGTGGCACCTCGGGGAGCGCCCGAAGAATTGCCTCCGCGAGAGCGCCGAGTGACGGCTGCTCCGACAGATCGCGCCCATAGCTGGTCAGGTCGACGCCGGTCAGCACGATCTCGAGGGCGCCGGCCTCGACCAGCTTGCGGCATTGCGCCAGCACATCGCCGATCGAGAGCGAGCGCGAATTGCCGCGGCCGAAGGGGATGACGCAGAAGGTGCAGCGATGGTCGCAACCGTTCTGCACCTGGACGAAGCCGCGTGTATGGCCGGTGAAACGGCCGGTGACCGGCGCGCGCAACGTCGTGCGCGCCATGATGTCGCCGACCGCGAGCTTGTCCGCGGCCGTTACGTCCGCGCTGCCGAGACTGTTCGACCGCGCGAGCGCGGCCCAACTTTCGGGACGTAGCTTTTCGTCGTTGCCGAGAACCCGGTCCGCTTCCGGCATCGCCGCGAAGCGGGCAGGCTCGATCTGCGCGGCGCAGCCGGTGACGATGACCGGGCGGTCCGGCTGCTCGCGCTTGAGGCGGCGCACCGCTTGCCGCGCCTGGCGCGTCGCCTCGGCGGTGACGGCGCAGGAGTTGACGATGGCGGCGTCCTTCAGCCCGGCGGCCTCTGCCTGGAGCCTCAGCGCCTCGCTTTCGACGATGTTGAGGCGGCAGCCGAAGGTGACGACCTCCAGAGCATTTTCGCGTTTCTCCGAACTGCGAAAATGCTCCGGGTTACTGTTTGGTCGCATTTTCTTCACGCGAACCGGCAGCACTTCGCTTGAAAATGCTCCGGGCCATCAGGCCGCGCTCGTGAACAACGCCGGGCCGAGCGTGCCTTCCCATTCGAACTCGACCGGGCCGGTCATCAGCACATGGCCGTCGCTCTCGCGCCATTCGATGGCGAGATCGCCGCCGGGCAGGCTGACCGTGGCCTCGCGGGCGGTCAGCTCGCGGCGCACGCCCGCGACCAGCGCCGCGCAGGCGCCGGAGCCGCAGGCCTGGGTGATGCCGGCGCCGCGCTCCCAGACGCGAAGCACGATATGATCGGGTGCCTTCACCGCAGCGAGCTCGATATTGGCGCGGTCGGGGAAAATCGGGTGGTTTTCGAGCAGCGGGCCGATTTGCTCGAGATTGTAGGCGTAGGGATCCTCGACGAAGAAGACCGCATGCGGATTGCCCATATTGACGGCGCAGGGCGTGTGCAGGATCGGATTGTCGATCGGCCCGATCTGCAGCTCGAAGCGGCTGGTATCCTCGAAGGGCTCGGCCAGCGGGATTTCATCCCAGGCGAGGCGTGGCGCGCCCATATCGACGGTGAAGAGCGTTTCGCCCTCGCGCACCGTCGGCAGCAGCCCGGCCTTGGTCTGGAGGGCGAGGCGGGTCTTGCCGGCATCGCCCATCTGCGGATCTGCGACCATCGCCCAGGCGACGCAGCGTGTGCCGTTGCCGCAGGCGCCGGCCTCGGAACCATCGGTGTTATAGATGCGCACGAAGGCATCGGTGCCGGGCGTCACGGCATCGTGCAGGACCATGAGCTGGTCGAAACGGGCGCGGGGTTCGGCGGCGATGGCGCGGGCCTCGGCCTCGCTGACGACATGTTTCGTGCCGCGCAGGTCGAGCACCGTGATCTGGTTGCCGAGCCCGTTCATCTTCAGGAACCGGCGATTGGCCAGAGCGTTCATTTGGTCACACGTCCCATGAATAGTGGGTCTATGGCCGAGGCGACGTGAAAAAGCCACCCTCATCCCGGTTCCTGAGGAAAGGTGGACATTCTATGTTGCGGTGCAAGGGCGCGAATCGCGTGAAACTCAGGACCGTGACGATGCGGTATTCCCGGATTTGTGTTCTGGCACTCGCCGGTGTGGCGAGCGTGATCAGCGGAACGGTCTTCGCGCAGGGGCGGGTGGCTTCGCCGAGCCCGGTCGAGTCCGTGCCGCTCGCGCCGCCGCCCGGCGCGGCTCCCGCCCAGGTTCCTGTCGCTCCGGCGCAGGCGCAACCGGGGCCCGAGCAACCCGCGACCCCGCAGCCGGTGCAGCCGCCTCCGGCGTTGCAAGGGCCGGTGACGCCGCAGCCGGTTCAGCCCCCGCCGACTCCGTCGATGCCGATCGAGCCGCAGCCGGTCCAGCCGCCGCCGACGCTGCCTGTACCGGGACAGCCGCTACCGCCCGCGCCATCGCAGCAGCAGACCGGCGTGCCCGATCCCAATTCGACGCTGGCCGGAAAAGGCTCCGATTCCAGCGATGTCGGCGAGGTCGTGCTCGCGCCGAAGCCTGTCCTGATGCAGTCGGGGCAGGCGACCTGGGATCAGGGCTTCCAGAAGCTGTCCAACAGCATCAGGGCTCTGCGAGCCGAGGCCCAAAGGGCTGGGCTGGCCGTGGCCGGCCGGCCGCTCTCGCTCTTCGTCGAGACCACCGATGACGGATTCCGCTTCGAGGCGATGCTGCCGGTGGCGATTCCGCCCGGTGGGCAGGCGCCGTCGCTGGGCCCGGATTTCAGGATGGGGACGTCGCCCGCCGGGCCGGCGTTCCGCTTCCTGCATCAGGCGCCTTATGACGACATCGACTCGACCTACGAGACGATCACCGCCTATCTCGAAGCGAAGAGCATCGTCGTGAAGGATGCCTTCCTCGAGGAGTATGTCAGCGAGCTTAACGATCCCGGCGACCCGAATCTTGAGATCAACGTCTACGTCCAGCCGAAATAGGGCTTTCCAAACGCGTCACGCTCGGGCCTGACCCGGGCGCCTCGTGACCAGCAGGTATTGGAACCTCTTTCGGCCTGAGATTCTCGGGTCGAAGCGTTGCTTCGCCCGAGAATGACGGCGGTGCGCCCCTCAAGCGCTCCAGCTCAAGCCCGGCCGCATCGGCCTGAAGCGCTCTTCGGGCAGGCCGGCCGTGGCAAGCGCCACTTTCAACGCTTCGGGCGGGCGCTCTACGCCCTCGTCGGTGAGCTGGAAGGTGCCCCAGTGGTGGCCGATCGCCTGCTCGGCGCGCAGAGCCAGCATGACCTTGACTGCCTCCTCCGGGTTCATGTGGTTGTCCGACATGAACCAGCGCGGCTCATAGGCGCCGATCGGCAGCACGGCGAGGCGGAACGGCCCGTGCTCGCGGCCGAGCCGCTCGTAGAGCGAGCCGTCGTGATAGCCGGTGTCGCCGATATGGAAGACCTTGGTGCCGGCGGCTTCGAGGACATAGGAACACCACAGCGCCATGCGCCGATCGAACGCGCCGCGCGCCGACCAGTGGTAGCTCGGCAATAGCGTGATCGCGACCGCATCGGACAGCTGAAGTCGGTCGTTCCAGTCATGCGCCTCGGCGCGGGCGTCCGGGATGCGGGCCCTGACGATGGCGTCGTTGCCGAGCGGCATGATCATGCGTGGCCGGTCGCGGTCGTGCAGGCGCGCCAACGTCTCGATGTCGAGATGGTCGTAGTGGTTGTGCGTGATCAGGACCGCATCGATCCGCGGCAGCTCGTCGAAGGCGACGCCGGGTTCGTTCACCCGCTTCGGGCCGACGAAGGAGAAGGGGCTGGCGCGCTCGGAATAGACCGGGTCGACAAGCAGGTTGAGGCGGCCGAGCTGATAGAGAAACGAGGCGTGGCCGAGATGGACGATGCGGACGCCGTCGACGCGCTCCGGCGGCTTGTCCTGCGGCGGCGCGGCGTATTGCGGTGGGAAGGCCTCGCGCTCGCGTTTGCCGGTCTGCCAGCGCAGGACGTCGAACAGCCCCTTGCTGACCGACCGGCCATCGCTGAAGACGACGCCATCGAAATGGTCGCTGACGGGGCCCTGATAGTAGGGATTGCGTGAGCGGGAGATCGTGGCCCAGGCGGCTCCGGTCGAGGCCAGCAGCGCACCGAGACCGACGAAAGAGAGAAGTTTGCGGCGGGTCATGGTCCAGAAGAGGTAGGCCGCCGCAACGCAGCGTCAAGCCTCCGGCGCCTTGATCGCCAGCGCGTGAAGCCAGCGTGTGGCCATGCGGTCGTAGCCGGAGCCCATCTCTTCCTCGATTTTCAGGTCATGCCAGCGCTCGTCGGCACGGTAGGCGTCGCGCAGCTCGGCGGCCGAGAGGTAGTTGAAATAGCGGCCAAGGCTGTCGCGTCCCTCGGCCTCTCCCGCCTTGAAGCTGGCGTAGAAGATGCCCCCCGGCCGCAGCGCGGCATTGATACGGTCGATGATGCCGGGCAGGGCGGCGCGGGGGGCATGCAGCAGGCAGGCATGAGCCCAAACGCCGTCATAGGCCGCGACCTCGTCCAGATCCTCAAACAGCAGGACACGAACCTCGCGGCCGAGCCGCTCTGCGGCCTGCTGTGCAAGTTCCGGAGAGCCGTCCGTCGGGACCAGATCGAAGCCGCGCCGCAGCATCTCCGCGCTGTCCTGGCCGCCGCCGCAACCCAGTTCGAGAATCCGCGCGCCCGGCGCAAGCCCCGCTGCGAAGATGTCGATGCGGTGGTGCTCTGCCGGCCGGTCACGCCCCGCATAGGCGCCGGCTTCCTCGGCATAGAAGCCGAGGGTCTGATCATCCTTGCTCGACATGGCCGGGGTCAGTTGCTCCCGGAGCGGATCGCGACCGTCGCGACGCCGGCGCCGATCAGCAGCGTGCCGCCGGCCTTGTTGAACAGCCCGATCGCGCGGGGATTGCTGACCACGGCCCGGGCGCGCGAAGCGATCAGCGCGTAGCCCATGGCATTGGCGAAGGCGAGGCTGATGAAGGTCGCCTCGAAGATCAGCATCTGAGTCCAGAAATCGCCCTTGGTGTCGAGGAACTGCGGCAGGAAGGCGACGAAGAAGGTGATGCTCTTCGGGTTCAGCGCGGTCACCAGCCAGGCATGGCCGAGCATCTTCCAGGCGGGGGCGGCATCCTCTCGCGGCCTGGCGTCGAGCGAGCCGCCGGCGCGGAAGAGCTTGATGCCGAGCCAGACGAGATAGGCGGCGCCGATCCATTTCAGCGCGGTGAAGACCATGGCGGAGGTGGCGAGCAGGGCGCCGACACCGAGCATGGAGAGCGTCATCGCCGTGAAATCGCCGAGCGCGACGCCGACGGCGATCGGGAAGGCCGTGCGCCAGCCCTGGCCGAGCGCATAGGAGATGACGAGGAGGATTGTCGGTCCGGGGATGACCAGGAGGACGGCGGTGGCGGCGGCGAAGGCGGCCCAGGCTTCGAAGGTCATGGTAATGGCTCCGCTAAAAACCAGAGCCATCACCAGAAGCGGGTGTTTGTAAAGAGGTCAGCGGATCGGCTGGGGATTGTTGCCGAACCAGACCGTCTGTCCCGTTCCTGCGGCGCCGATCTCGCGGCGAACCTCCGGGTCGGCCGCGACGACCAGCACCCACCAGGCCCGGTAGCTCGTACGCGGGTCCTTGGACAGCGCGATGCCGTAGCGGGTCGCTTCCTTCATCCGCAGATTGGCATCGTGGCCGGGGGACTTGCGCCAGCCGTCGAAAGCCTCCTCGACCGAGAAATAGCCGCCGCCGAGGTTTTCCGCCGCCCGCGCGCTATCGATGCCCGCAGCATGGATGCGGGCGGTGAAGTTGCCGCCCGCGTCGTGCGAGAGCGCGTTGGCGGCAACCATCGCATCGGCCTGGCGCTGTGCCATCGCCATCAGCCGCGGATCAGGCCGGACCGGGCCGAGGCCGTTGCTGGCGCGATACGCGTTGAGGATGCGTCCGGCCTGCGCCGGATCGAGCGAAACGGCACTGAGCTTCTCGACCATGCGGGAATCGAGCGGACCCTCGCGCCGCGGGTCGCCGGCACAGGCGGCAAGGAAGAGGGTGAGGGCCAGCAGAGGCAGGGCGGTCGCAATATTCATGGGCATCGCTGTCGAATCAGGGGCGGCAGCGATGCGGCCAGATCAGGGCCATTCTGCGGCCAAGGCTCGCGATTCCCGCACTCCCGGGCAAAAAGCTGCCAGACCTGTTTCCTGCGGCGATGGAGGCCAGCGCCACAAAGACACGCGTATCCGAGGCAAAACCAATCCCAACCTTGACTTTCGCCGCATTCTTCCGCTTTAAGACCGCATTCGTTTCGCCGACATCGCCGAAACCACATCCGCCGACTGGGCCGCGCCAAGCGCTTTCATGAGCCCGGAGGTCAACGTCCGACAGCGCGATTGCGCCCTCGGGCGCGAAACCGTTTGGCGGAAGGTTCTGGCGCTGGCGGTTCCTTGAGGCAAGCAGGCAGGTCCGCATGTTCGGCACGCTCAGCGACAGACTCTCAGGCATCCTTTCGGGGCTGACCCGCCGGGGCGCGCTGACCGAAGAGGACGTCAACGCCGCGCTGCGCGAGGTTCGCCGCGCGCTGCTCGAGGCCGACGTCGCGCTCGAGGTCGTTCGCAGCTTCACGGACAGGGTGCGCGAGCGCGCTGTTGGCGCCGAGGTGCTGAAGTCGGTCACGCCCGGCCAGCAGGTCATCAAGATCGTCAACGACGTTCTGATCGATACGCTGGGCGGCGAGGGCGCGGTCATCACCCTAGATGCCGTGCCGCCGGTGCCGATCCTGATGGTCGGTCTGCAGGGTTCGGGCAAGACCACCTCGACGGCGAAGATCGCCAAGCGCCTGACCGAGCGCAACAAGAAGAAGGTCTTGATGGCGTCGCTCGACACGCGACGCCCGGCCGCCATGGAACAGCTCGCCGTGCTCGGCCAGCAGGTCGGCGTGCAGACGCTGCCGATCGTCGCCGGCCAGTCGGCCGTGCAGATCGCCAGGCGCGCGATCGAGGCGGCCCGCCTCGGCGGCTACGACGTCGTCATGCTCGACACGGCCGGCCGCGTCACGCTCGACGATACGCTGATGGAAGAGGTCGCACAGGTTAAGGCCGCGACCAGCCCGCATGAGGTTCTGCTCGTCGCCGACGCGCTGACAGGTCAGGATGCGGTCAACACGGCGCGCGCCTTTGACGCTCGCGTCGGTCTCACCGGCATCGTCCTGACCCGTATGGACGGCGATTCGCGCGGCGGCGCGGCGCTCTCGATGCGCGCCGTCACCGGCAAGCCGATCAAGCTCGTCGGCACCGGCGAGAAGGTCAGCGAACTCGAGGATTTCCATCCCTCGCGCGTCGCCAACCGCATCCTCGGCATGGGCGACATCGTCAGCCTCGTCGAGCGCGCGGCCGAGACCATCGATGCCGAACAGGCGCAGGCGACCGCGCAGCGCATGGCGAAGGGTCAATTCGACCTCTCCGACATGCGCGCCCAGCTCCAGCAGATGGAGAAGATGGGCGGCATCGGCGGCGTGATGGGCATGCTGCCCGGTATGAAGCAGGCTCAGTCCCAGCTCGCCAACGCCGGCGTCGGCGACAAGATGTTCAAGCGCATGATCGCCGCGATCGATTCGATGACGCCGGCCGAACGCAAGAATCCCGATCTGCTCAAGAACAGCCGCAAGAAACGCATCGCGGCCGGTTCCGGCACTTCGGCGGAGTCGATCAACAAGCTGCTCAAGATGCATCGCGGCATGGCCGACGCCATGAAGGCGATGAGCAAGCAGAAGGGCGGCATGCTCGGTAAGCTCGGCAGCATGTTCGGGCTCGGCGGCGGATTGCCCGCCGGCATGCCCGATCCCTCCAAGATGGACCCGGCCCAGCTCGCCGAATTGCAGAAGCAGCTCGGCGCGGGCGGCGGCCTGCCGTCGATGCCGCCGGGCGGTTTCCCCGGATTGCCGAAGGGCGTCACCCCGCCGGCGGGCATGATGCCGAAACTGCCGGGCCTCGGCGGCGGCGGCCTGCCAGGGCTGGGCGGCAACCCGTTCGGCAAGAAGAAGTAGCTTTCAACGTTACACACGACTTCAAACTTCAAACCAAAGGAAGAAGACCATGTCCCTCAAGATCCGCCTGACCCGCGGCGGCGCCAAGAAGCGCCCCTACTACCGCATCGTCGTCGCCGACGCCCGCTCGCCGCGCGATGGCCGCTTCATCGACAAGGTCGGCTCCTATGACCCGATGAAGCCGAAGGACTCCGCCGAGCGCGTCGTGCTCGACACCGAGAAGGTCCAGTCCTGGCTCGCCAAGGGCGCCCAGCCGACCGATCGCGTGCTGCGCTTCCTCGACGCTGCCGGCCTCGTCAAGCGCCCCGCCCGCAACAACCCGAACAAGGCCGTTCCGGGCGAGAAGGCCAAGGAGCGCGCCGAGAAGAAGGCCGAGAAGGCCGCTGCTCCGGCTGCCGAAGCAGCAGCCGAGGCGTGAGCTTGACCGTCGGCACGTCGGTCTCGGGCGAAGCGCAGCTTCGGCCCGGGGACCTCTCGCGAGGGACGCTCGGGCGCTGCCCGGGCGTGGCGTGCTGATATGGCCGAGCTTATCCTGCTCGGAATCGTCGGCGCGCCGCATGGCGTGCGCGGCGAGGTCAGAATCAAGACCTTTACCGGCGATCCGCTCGCGATCGCCGAGTACGGCCCGCTCTCCGACGGCAAGGGCCGCAGCTTCGAGATCACCGATATCCGCCCCGCCAAGGAAGTGGTCGTCGCTCGCCTGAAGGGCGTTGCGACGCGCGAGGCGGCCGAGGATCTGAACGGCGTCGAGCTGTTCGTTGCGCGCGACAAGCTGTCGGCAGGCGAGGACGAGGACGAGTTCCTGCAGGCCGATCTGATCGGTTGCAGCGTGGTCGGGCCGGACAGCATCCTGCTCGGCACCGTCACCTCGGTTGAGAATTTTGGTGCGGGCGATCTGCTCGACATCGAGACGCCGGATGGGCGCTTCGTCCTGATGCCCTTTACCAAGGCCTTCGCGCCACGCATCGACATTGCCGCGCGCCGGATCGATGCCGAGCCACCGCTGGGATTGTTCGAGCCCGACGATGACAAACAATAGGCCCGCCCGCGCGCTGATCTTCGACATGGATGGCACCATCGTCGACAATATGCGCTTCCATGACGACGCCTGGGAAAGCTGGCACGTCAGCAACCAGTTGCCGTTCGACCGCAATACCTTTGCGGCGCGGACTGCCGGCATGGCCGGCAATGAGATCATTTCCTCCTATTTCCCGCAGGCGGCCGTGGCCGAGCTCGATGCCATGAGCGATGCCAAGGAAGCCCTTTATCGGGAAGCCTATCTGCCGCATGTCGCGGCGAATGCCGGCTTCCTCGAATTGATCATGCGGGCCGAAGCAGCGGGCATCCCGATGGCGGTGGCGACAGCCGCTCCGCCGGCGAACATCGAGGTCGTGCTCGATACGCTCGGCCTGCGCGAGCGCTTCGCCACCATCGTTTCGCCGAGCCAGGGTTTCCGCGGCAAGCCGCATCCGGACATGTTCCTGGCCGCCGCGGAGCGGATGAAGGTCGCGCCGGCCGACTGCATCGTCTTCGAGGATGCGCCGCTCGGTGTCGAGGCCGCGCGGCGCGCCGGCATGCGGGCCGTGGCGCTCTTGACGATGCTCGATGCGAGCGGCTTTGCCGCTTATGACAATCTGATCGCATCGGCGCGCGATTTCACGGCGCTGGACGGGCTCCCGGCGCTGCGCTTTGCTTGAAGGCATGCCCTTCCGCGCCTCGATCCTGACGCTCTATCCGGAGATGTTCCCCGGGCCGCTCGGCATTTCGCTGGCAGGCGAAGGGTTGCGCAAGGGGCTGTGGTCGCTCGACACGCACCAGATCCGCGACCACGGCATCGGCCGCCATCGCAATGTCGACGACAACCCGGCCGGCGGCGGCGCCGGCATGGTGTTGCGCTGCGACGTGCTGGCGGCAGCGATCGATGCGGCGGTGTCGGCGGATGACGCGCGCCCGCGCCTGCTGATGTCGCCGCGGGGCCGACCGCTCCAGCAGCGCCAGGTGCGCGACTGGGCGGAAGGACCGGGGCTCGTCATCGTCTGCGGGCGCTTCGAAGGCGTCGACGAGCGCGTGATCGAGGGGCGCAACCTGATCGAGGTCTCCATCGGCGACTACATCCTCTCCGGCGGCGAGATGGCGGCGCTGACCTTGCTCGACGCCTGCGTCCGCCTGATCCCCGGCGTGATGGGCAAGGCGGCCTCCGGCGAGGATGAGAGCTTCGAGAACGGGTTGCTCGAATATCCGCATTATACGCGGCCGCGCGAATGGGAGGGCAGGGGCCTGCCCGATGCGCTGCTCTCCGGCGACCATGCCCGCATCGCGAAATGGCGACGCGAGCAGGCGGAAAAGATCACGCGGGAGCGCCGGCCGGATCTGATGAAGAGGCATGGCGAGGGCTAAGCTCTTGCCGTCATTCCCGGGCGAAGCGCAGCGCAGACCCGAGAATTCCTTTCGGAAGGGACGCCTTTTTCGGCATGAAATGCTCGGGTCAAGCCCGAGCATGACGGCTGCCTGTTATGGATACGCCGCCACCGGCAGCTTTTCGGGCAGCCAGCCGCCCGGTCCGAGCACGCCGCCTCGTACGGCCGCGAGATCGCGCCAGCCGCGTCCGGCCAGCTTCTGCGCGATGGCCACGGCCTGCGCGCCGGTGCGGTCGATCAGCACGATGCGCTTGCCGGGATTGTCGAGGCGAAGCCCGGCGAGGCGGACCTCGAAGGCCGGCGCATCGGCATCGAATGGCAGCGCGCCCTGCGGCAGGCCGGTATCGGCCCTTTCCTCCGCCCTGCGGATATCGATCAGCAGGATCCGTTTTGCCTGAGCGGCTTCAAAGGCTTCGCGCGAAGAGAGCGTGTTCGCGTCCTGACCGAAAACGAAAGAGGCCGGGAGCACGAGGCTCCCGGCCAGAAAAATTCGGCGCGTTGCGGCGCCCTTGCGCATGACGCTCAGCGCAGCTCGGCGCAGAAGCGCTGGATGCGGCGGCAGGCCTCTTCCAGCTTCTCGTCCGAGGTGGCGTAGGAGATGCGGAAGTTCGGGCCGAGGCCGAAGGACGAGCCGTGCACGGCCGCGACGGCTTCCGTCTCGAGCAGGCCCATGACGAGGTCTTCGTCGGTCTCGATCTTCTTGCCGTTCGGCAGGGTCTTGCCGATCAGGGCCGAGCAGTCGGGATAGACGTAGAACGCGCCTTCCGGCACTGGGCATTTCAGGCCGCGGGTCTGGTTCAGCATGGAGACGACGAGATCGCGCCGGCGTTCGAAGGCCTTCTTGAAGACCGGGATGTGCTCCTGCGTGCCGTCGAGCGCCTCGACCGCGGCCCATTGCGAGATCGCCGAGGTGCCGGAGGTCTGCTGGCCCTGGACCAGGTCCATGGCGTTGATCAGATGCTGCGGGCCGGCGGCGTAGCCGATGCGCCAGCCGGTCATGGCATAGGATTTCGAGACGCCGTTCATGGTCAGCGTGCGCTCGTAGAGGGCGGGCTCGACCTGCGCCGGGGTGACGAACTGAAAGTCGCCATAGACGAGGTGCTCGTACATGTCGTCTGTCAGGATCCAGACATGCGGATGGCGCATCAGTACATCCGTGAGCTTCTTCATCTCGGCATGGCTGTAGGCCGCGCCCGACGGGTTCGACGGCGAGTTCAGGATCACCCACTTGGTCTTGGGGGTGATGGCCTTCTCGAGGTCTTCAGGCTGCAGCTTGAAGTCGTTCTTGAGATAGGTCTCGGCGAAGGTCGCCGTGCCGCCGCAGAGCGCGACCATCTCGGGGTAGCTGACCCAGTAGGGCGAGACGCAGATGACCTCGTCGCCGGGGTTCAGCGTGGCGAGCAGCGCATTGTAGATGACGTGCTTGCCGCCGGTCGAGACGATGGTCTGGCTCGCCTTGTAGTCGAGGCCGTTCTCGCGCTTGAACTTGCGGGCGACGGCTTCGCGCAGCTGCGGGATGCCGGAGACCGGGGTGTACTTGGTTTCGCCGCGCCGGATCGCGGCGATGGCGGCTTCCTTGATATTGTCCGGCGTGTCGAAATCGGGCTCGCCGACGGAGAGCGAGATCACGTCCTTGCCCTGGGCTTTCAGGTCACGGGCCTTCTGCGTGATCGTGATGGTCGCTGAGGGCTTCACGCGCTTCAGGGCATCGGCAAGAAAGGCCATGGGACTGATCTCCGAGGGAGGGGGAGGTTGAGCGCCGGAGCAGGCGCGCGCGTGGTGTATGACTCGGCGGCAATGATCGCAAGCGCAACTGCTTGATGTTTTGCAGAAGCGTCATGAATTCGAGGCGGTTTGCCCTTGCGGTCACCGCATGCGAAGGCGGGGCATGACGAGCGCTGCCGCAACCATTGCGATCTATGTCGATGCCGACGCCTGCCCGGTGAAGCCGGAGATCTATCGCGTCGCCGAGCGCCATCGCGTCAAGGTCTTCGTCGTCGCCAACAGCTTCATCAACGTGCCGCGCGAGCCCTGGCTCGAGCGCGTGACGGTCTCCGGCGGCTTCGACGCCGCCGATGACTGGATCGCAGAGCGCGTCGGGCGCGGCGCGATCGTCGTCACGGCCGACATTCCTCTGGCGGATCGCTGCATAAAGGCCGGCGCCGACGTGATCGGACCGACCGGCAAGCCCTTCACCGAAGCCTCGATCGGCATGGCGCTGGCGACGCGCGACATGATGGAGGATCTGCGCGCGATGGGCGCAGCCATCGGCGGGCCGAAGCCGTTTTCGCCGAAGGACCGCTCTGCCTTCCTGCAGGCGCTCGACCTCGCGATCCAGCGCCTCAGGCGTGCCGGCTTCCAGGCCAGTCGATAGACATGTGGACCGCAGGCCTTGACCTGCGCCCGTCTCAGCGCTCCGGGAACAGGAACGTCAGCACGGCACGCACTCCCCAGCGCGGGGCGTCATCGGGCCTGACGGCATAGTATTTAAGGCCGATGCTGGCGCTCATCGCCTGTTTGCCGACATTGAAGACCTGCGAGGCGCTGACATTGATCGGGACGGTCCATTTGCGGTTGACCCAATCATAGTTCGTCTCGGTGTTGAGACCGACGCTGAACCCTTGCCCGAAGCTGTAGGACAGGAATGGCTGCAGCAAGGTCGTGCTGACGTCGCTGCGACCATCCGGCCCGGCATAGGACCAGATGTGGTTTGCCAGGCCGCCAACGGTCCACGCCCCTTCCTGCACCAGCAGGAGCGCGGTGGGCCCTGCGCCCCATTTGCCGGAGCCCAGCTTGTCGCTCGAGGCCGTGGGCCAGAGAAAGACCGGGCCCAGCGCCCATATCACGCCGTTCTTGGGTGAGGTCGGCGTGAGGAAGAAGCTCTGGGTGATGTCGCCGACCCCGACCGCGTCGGCCGCGCCATAGCGCTCGCGCTGGATGACCGGCAGGATCGTTCGGATGATCAGGTTCCAGTCCTGGTTCAGATGAACCGGGACGACGGGCTGGATATTCGTCGTCGAGGAAAAACCATCGTTCTTGGCCCCTCCGCGGAACTCGAAATTGCCCTGCAAGGGCAGGCTGATCATCGGTGAAACCGGATTTTGGAGCCTCTTCGAGAGCTCTTCCGCATCCTGTGCGGCGGCAACGCCGGGTAAAACACAAATGGCCGCGACAAGCTTCGCGGCCATCCTCAACAACGATTTAGCCATAGACAGAAAACGCCCCCACGCCTGCGGCCCGAATCGGCCGCCGCGTTACGCTTACCCGAGGGGCCAGCCGCGCTACAGCGCGCCGAGCGCAGGGCGGGATGTCATCCCGGTATTCCCTGCCGCGCTGGACCTCGGCGGGGTTTCACCCTAATTCTCGCCGCAACCAAGGCCCGTATCCAAACCGGGCGCTCCGGAGGAAGCTCATGTCGTTGACCCGCCGTTCCACGCTCGGCCTGATGGCCGGCGCCGTCTTCGCTCCGTCGATCGTCCGGGCCCAGAGCTTCCCCAGCAAAGTGGTCACCCTGGTCGTGCCCTATCCGGCGGGTGGGCCGACCGACGCCATCGCGCGCTTCGTCGCACAGGATCTGTCGACCGCCTTCGGCCAAAACGTCATCGTCGACAACCGGGCCGGCGCCTCCGGCGCGGTCGGCACCCGCGCCGTCGCCCATGCTGCCCCCGACGGCTACACCATCGTCTTCGGCAACAACCAGACGCATGGCAATAACATGTTCCTGCTGAAGGAGCCCGGCTACGATGCGGTGAAGGACTTCGCGCCGCTCGCCGGCGTCGGTGCCTTCGAGCATGCCTTCGTCGTTCGCAACGACCTGCCGGCCAAGAACATCCAGGAGCTGATCGCGCTCGCCAAGGCCGAGCCGGGCAAGTTGAATTACGGCTCGACCGGCGTCGGCTCCGGCTCGCATCTCGCCATGGAGCTGTTCATGCAGCGCACCGGCATCAAGATGACGCATGTGCCCTTCCGGGGTGCCGCGCCGCTGGTGCAGGAGATCGTCGCCGGCCGCATCGACATCGCCAACTCGACGCTGCCGAGCGTGCTGGAGCAGATCAATGGCGGCGCCCTGCGCGCGCTCGCTCTTGCCAGCCCGGAGCGCAATCCGCGCGCCAAGGACATCCCGACGCTGCGCGAGCAGGGCGTGACCAACGCCGACGCCGATTCCTGGGCGGCGTTCTTCGCCCCCGTGAACACGCCGGACGCGGTGCTCGGCACGCTCTCCAAGGCAGTGCTCGCCTCGCTGAACAAGCCCGAGACGCGCGAGGCCATCCTGAAGCTCGGCTTCACGCTCAAAGTGCGCGATCCCGCCGCGTTCAAGCCTTACCATGCCCAGGAGATCGCGACCTGGAAGCAGATCATCGCCGACGCCGGCGTGAAGCCGGAATAACCTGCCTGAAGCGTCATTCCCGGGCAGAGCGGAGCGCAGACCCGGGAATCTCGTTGGAGAGATGCTCGGGTCGAGCCCGAGCATGACGGCGCTCCGGACGGAGTGAAATCATGAACCTGATGCCCAAGCTCGCCGCCCGTCGCGAGGCCGGGAAACCCGTCCGCGCGGCGCTGATCGGCGCCGGCAAGTTCGGCTCGATGTTCCTGTCGCAGGTGCCGCATATCGAAGGGCTCGAAGTCGCGGTCATTGCCGACCTCGACCCCGAACGCGCCAAGGTGGCCTGCCGCAATGTCGGTTGGGATGAGGCGCGGATAGCGCGGACGCGCTTCGTCGATGACGGCGTTCAGGCTGCCCGCGCCGATGGCGTCGAGGTGGTGCTGGAAGCGACCGGGCATCCGGCGGCCGGTGCCCGGCACGCCCTGGCCGCGATCGAGGCCGGGCGCCATGTCGTCATGGTCAATGTCGAGGCCGACGTGCTGGTCGGGCCCGTGCTGGCCAAACGCGCCCAGGAGGCCGGCGTCGTCTATTCCATGGCCTATGGCGACCAGCCGGCGCTGGTCTGCGAGATGGTCGACTGGGCGCGGGCGACCGGCTTCACCGTCGCGGCTGCCGGCAAGGGCACCAAATACCTGCCGGCCTATCACAACGTCACGCCCGACGATGTCTGGACGCATTACGGGCTGACGCCGGAGGCGGCGAAGGCCGGCGGCATGAACCCGCAGATGTTCAATTCCTTCCTCGACGGCACCAAGTCGGCCATCGAGATGGCGGCGATCGCCAATGCTTGCGATCTCGACGTGCCGGAGGCGGGCCTTGCCTTTCCGCCCTGCGGCGTCGACGACCTCGCCCATGTGCTGCGCCCGCGCGGCGTCGGCGGGCAGCTCGAACGCGACGGCATGGTCGAGGTCGTCTCCTCGTTGGAGCGCGACGGGCGGCCGGTCTTCCGCGACCTGCGCTGGGGCGTCTATGTCGTGCTGAAGGCACCGAACGATTATGCCGCTGCCTGCTTCAAGCAGTATGGCCTGCCGACAGACGCGACCGGCCGCTATGCGGCGATGTACAAGCCCTTTCACCTCATCGGCCTGGAATTGCCGATCTCGGTGCTGAATGCGGCACTCAGGGCCGAACCGACCGGTACGACTCGCGGCTGGCGCGGCGATGCGGTCGCTGTCGCCAAGAGGGCGCTCAAGGCTGGCGAGATGCTGGACGGCGAGGGCGGCTACACCGTCTATGGACGGCTGATGCCGGCGGCCGCGAGCCGCGCTTGCGGGGCGCTGCCGATCGGCCTCGCCCATGGCGTCAAGCTCAAGCGGGATGTCGCAGCCGGCCAGGCGGTGACGGAGGCGGATGTCACGCTCGACGACAGCCAGCCGATCGTCTCACTTCGCCGTGAGCTCGTCGCAACGGCTTGGTGATCGGCGGCGTTCCCTTCTATCTCTGACAGGCTCGGAGGATGGAAAGGGAGATGGCGATGCGGCTCGTATTGGTGGGCAGAGTGTTCGCGGCAGCAATGCTGGCGGCACTCATTACGGACGCTGCTGATGCCCAGCAGCGTTTCCCGTCCAGCGCGGGCGAACTCGCGGTCGAGACCGTCGCCACCGGGCTGGAGCATCCCTGGGGTCTCGCCTTCCTGCCGGATGGGCGCATGCTCGTCAGCGAGCGCCCCGGGCGGCTGAGGATCGTCGATGCGGATGGCAAGCTGTCCCGCCCGATCACCGGCGTCCCCAGCGTGATGGCGCGAGGGCAGGGAGGTTTGCTCGGCCTGGCGCTCGATCCGGCCTTCGCGCAGAACCGGCTCGTCTACTTCTCGTTCGCGGAGCCGCGTTCGGGCGGCAACGGCACCAGCGTCGGGCGCGGGCGCCTCAACGAGCAGGGCACGGCGCTGACCAATGTCGAGGTGATCTTCCGGCAGATGCCCACGATCAGCTCCAACATGCATTTCGGCTCCCGCCTCGTCTTCGACAGGACGGGGGCGCTCTTCGTCACGGTCGGGGACCGCTACAGCCAGCGCGACCAGGCGCAGAACCCGGCCAATCATCTCGGCAAGACCATCCGTATCCGCCCAGACGGCGGCGTGCCGGCCGACAATCCAAAGAAGCAGGGCTGGGCGCCTGAGGTCTGGTCGATCGGTCATCGCAACGTCCAGGGCGCGGCGCTGCACCCCGACACGGGCCAGCTCTGGACGGCCGAGCACGGCGCGCGCGGCGGCGACGAGATCAACACGCCCAAGGCCGGGCTGAATTATGGCTGGCCGGTCATCACCTACGGCGTCGATTATTCAGGCGCTAAGATCGGCGAAGGCACGGCGAAGCCGGGGATGGAGCAGCCGCTGTTCTACTGGGATCCGTCGATCGCACCTTCGGGCGCCGCCTTCTATACCGGCCCGGTCTGGCCGGCCTGGAAGAACTCGCTCTTCGTCGGGGCGCTTGCGGGCCAGATGCTGGTCCGGCTCTCGACGCAGGGCGAGACCGTGACGGGCGAGGAGCGGCTGCTCACCACGATCGGCGAGCGTATCCGCGACGTCGTCCAGGGGCCGGACGGCTTCCTCTACCTGCTCACGGACGAGGACAACGGCAAGATCCTGCGGGTGCGGCCGGCCAAATGATGGCCGCACATGTGTTTTGGATCAGGGACCGCAATCCCATTCGCGCTCCATGACGAAGACCTTGCGTGTGGCGAGGTGGCCGTTGGCGTCGAAGAGATCGCCGACATAATACTCGGTGCCCGCCGCGTCACGAGTGCTGCGCTCGACCTGGAGTGACCAGCCATAGCTGACCTGCTTGCCGCCCTGCCAGGCGCGGTGGACGGCGCTCGGCGAGGCGGCCGAGAGGATGCGGGCGCTTTCATCGCTGGGGCTGCAGGTAGGGCCGGCCAGGGCTGCCGCAGGAGCGAGCAGGAGGGCGCAGGCAATCAGTGCCGTCATTTTCAAGGCAGGAAATCCTATCGAGAGAGTTTGGGGAAAGGCGGCGGTGGGGCGTGTCTCAGCCCTTGGCGTTGAAAATGAAGAAGGCGCCCGCTGTGATCAGGGCAAAGCCGACAGCATGGCTCCAGGTCAAGGCTTCCTTGAGCCAGAGCACGGAGAAGCCGGCGAAGACGATGAGCGTGATGACTTCCTGCATCGTCTTGAGTTCGGCGGCCGAATAGACGCCCGAGCCGATGCGGTTGCCCGGCACCGCCAACATGTATTCCGGCAGGGCGATCATCCAGCCCGCGAGGATGGCGAGCCAGATCGCGGTGCTCTTGTAGCTGAGGTGCCCGTACCAGGCGAAGGTCATGAAGATGTTCGAGCCGAACAGCATCGCGATCGGCAGGATATGAGCTGCGGTCAGGGAGGGCATGCCGGGGGCTTTCTTCGCGACGGCCTGATCGATGACGACAGATTGCCGGCTCTTCGGAGGGCGGTTCCCGCCGTCAGCCGAAGCGGAGCTTCATGGTGATGATGACGAGGACGAGCAGGAGCGTGAGCGCATTGGCGGCGATGACCGGCCAGGACAGGATCTGGATGCCGTAGCTCAGCCACAGCGCGGTGCCTGCGGCAAAGAGCCCCTGCGTCCATAGCGAGATCGCGCGGGTGTCGCGGGTGCGGATCGTCCGCCAGGCCTGCGGCAGCCAGCACAGGCTGGTCAGCGCGGCTGCGGCGAAGCCGAGGAGCTCGATGGCGGCTGGCGACATGGCGGCGAATCGCAGGAAGAAGTGTTGCCTCCCCATAACGGAATTCGTTCCTTCGTGCCGCCATTCTCGACGGTTAATCTCCGTTAACCACAGCAACCTAGCCTGTCCGAGAATCTGTCCGAATCGGTGGAGACCATGCGCGTCTATCAACTGGCCTTGCCACTCATCCTGCTTGCTTCCACAGCTTCGGCTCAAGGCAGCTTCCAGTCCTGCCTTGCGGGCCTGCGCTCGGAGGCGGCGGCCAAGGGCGTGTCGGGCGCGACCTTCGACCGGGCCATGGCCGGCGTCGAGCCGGACATGAAGGTCATCGAGGCGATGAACAACCAGCCGGAGTTCAAGACGCCGATCTGGGACTATCTTGGCACGCTGGTCGACGACGAGAAGGTCGCGGAAGGACGCTCGATGATGCGACAGCATGCTTCGACCCTTGCGGCGGCCGAGCAGCGCTTCGGCGTCGACCGCTACACCATTGCCGCTGTCTGGGGCGTCGAGAGCGATTTCGGTAAGGCGCGCGGCAAGATGCCGCTCGTGCAGGCGCTCTCGACTGGCGCTTGCCTCGCGCCGCGCCGCAACGCCTTCTTCAAGGGCGAGCTGATCGCGACGCTGCAGATCATCCAGCGCGGCGACGTGCGGCCCGAGCGGCTGTTCGGCTCCTGGGCGGGTGCCTTTGGCCACACCCAATTCATTCCCTCGACCTATCTGCGGCTCGCCGTCGACGGCGATGGTGACGGACGGCGTGATCTGGTGGATTCCGTTCCCGACGCGCTGCATTCGACCGCGAACTTCATGGCCAAGGCCGGCTGGGTGACCGGCGCGACCTGGGGCTACGAGGTGCGCGTGCCCGATGGCTATTCCGGCCCGACCGGACGCAACCCCAAGCAGCCGGTCTCGACATGGGCGGGGCGCGGCATCGTGAAATATGACGGCTCGCCGCTCAACGGCACCGGCAATGCCGGCCTGCTGATGCCGGCCGGCCGCAACGGCCCGGCCTTCCTCGTCTTCAAGAATTACGATGCAGCCTACAGCTACAACGGTGCGGACTCTTATGCTCTCGCCATCTCGCTGCTCTCCGACCGGCTGCGCGGCAAGCCGGGCGTGCAGGGCGAGTGGCCGACCGACGATCTGCCGCTGTCGCGCGAGCAGCGGCGCGAGCTCCAGCGCCTGCTGATATCCCGCGGCTACAATGTCGGCGAGCCGGACGGCGCGGTGGGGTCGCTGACCCGGACGGCGATCAAGGAGATCGAGGGCAAGCTCGGCATGCCGCAGACCGGGCGGCCTGGCGAGAAAGTGTTGCGCGCGCTGAAAGGCGGGCGAGTTTGAGGTCCAGAAATCGGGTGGCGCCGGGAACGCATTTCGGGGAAGCGTTTCTTCCACATCCTCTGGAGACGCCTGCATGACACGCCGCCTGATTTCCACCGGATCGCCCTTCGAGCGCTCCTTCGGCTATTCGCGCGCTGTCGTCGACGGGGATCTCGTCTTCGTTTCCGGCACGACGGGCTACGACTACGCCACGATGACACTGCCGGAGGACCCGGCCGAGCAGGCGCGCAACATCTTCCGCACCATCGGCTCCGTGCTGGAGGAGGCGGGGTCTTCGCTGTCACAGGCCGTGCGGGCGCAGTATTTCGTCACCGATCGCAGCTATTGCGAACCCGTGCTCGCCGTCTGCGGCGAGTTTTTTCGCGAGATCAGGCCCGCGGCCGGCATCTATGTCGTCGCCGGGCTGCTCAGGCCGGAGATGAAGATCGAGATCGAGGTGACGGCGCGCCTGCCGAAGGGCTGACCGCGCCACGGCGTGAACAGGACGGGCCTGCATTCGCATGCTTGCGCGCCGGGCGCTGCGCTCGTAATCACCCCGCCAACGCAAACACGCGACAAGGCGAGGCGACGATCATGGCGACCCACAAGCTCCTGCTGCTCCCCGGCGACGGCATCGGCCCCGAGGTGATGGGCCAGGTCGAGCAGATCGTGTCCTGGTTCGGCAAGCAGGGCCTGGCCTCCTTCGAGATCGAGAAGGGGCTCGTCGGCGGCGCCGCCTATGACGCGCACAAGGCGGCGATCTCCGAAGGCGACATGAAGCTGGCGCAGGACGCCGACGCCGTGCTGTTCGGCGCGGTCGGTGGGCCGAAATGGGCTGAGGTGCCCTATCAGCACCGCCCGGAAGCCGGCCTGCTGCGCCTGCGCAAGGATCTCGGCCTCTTCGCCAATCTGCGCCCGGCGATCTGCTACCCGGCGCTGGCCTCGGCCTCGTCGCTGAAGCCGGAGGTCGTCGAAGGTCTCGACATCCTGATCGTGCGCGAGCTCACCGGCGGCGTCTATTTCGGCGAGCCGAAGGAGATCGTCACGCTGGAGGACGGCTCCAAGCGCGGCGTCGACACCCAGCTCTACACCACGCCGGAAATCGAGCGCATCTCGCGCGTCGCCTTCGAGCTGGCGCGCACCCGCCGCAACAAGGTCTCCTCGGCCGAGAAGCACAACGTCATGAAGACCGGCGTGCTCTGGAAGCAGACGGTCACCGCGCTGCACGCGGCCGAGTACGGGGATGTCGAGCTGGAGCATGTGCTGGCCGACAACTGCGCCATGCAGCTCGTGCGCTGGCCGAAGCAATACGACGTCATCGTCACCGACAATTTGTTCGGCGACATCCTCTCCGACGTCGCGGCGATGCTGACCGGCTCGCTTGGCATGCTGCCCTCGGCCTCGCTCGGTGCCGAGGACAAGGCCACCGGCAAGCGCAAGGCGCTTTATGAGCCGGTCCATGGTTCGGCGCCGGATATCGCCGGCAAGGGCCTCGCCAACCCGATCGCGATGATCGGCTCCTTCGCCATGGCGCTGCGCTATTCCTTTGGCGCGGGCGAGGCGGCCGACCGGCTCGAGGGCGCGATTTCCGACGTGCTTGGCCAGGGCACCCGCACCAAGGACATCGCCGCTGATGGCGCCAACGCCGTCTCGACCAGCGAGATGGGCGCCGCGATCATCAAGGCGCTGGAAGCGCGTGGGTGAGCTGATCCCGCCGCGTCATGGTCGGGCTTGACCCGACCAGCTCCGGCAGAATCTGGCTGGTTTACAAGATGGTCGGGGCAAGCCCGAACATGACGGCTGGAGAAAACCTCTCCCCCTCGTGAATTGCGGTGCCTCCGCTTTCATGGCCTAACAGCGCCATCGAAAGCGGAGTGTGTCCGTCATGCTGATCAAGCGCCGTGCCGGCTGGGAAATGCCGGAAAGCGAGGCCACGCCCGAGAGCGCGTTCCTCAACCGCCGCCAGTTGATGAGTGCCGGAGCGGGGCTGATCGCAGCGGCAGCGTGGCCGGGCCGTGCCGGAGCGGAGGCACCCGATCCGACGCTCGACCTCTACCCCGCCAAGCGCAACGACGCCTATAAGCTCGACGTGCCGCTGACCAAGGCGGAGGATGCGGCGAACTACAATAATTTCTACGAATTCGGGATGTCGAAGGACATCGTCGATGCCTCGCAGCGTCTGGCGACACGGCCCTGGTCCGTTCAGGTCGACGGCATGGTCGAAAAGCCGTTCGAGATCGGCTTCGACGATCTCGTGCGCAAGCTGCCGCTCGAAGAGCGTCTCTACCGCTTCCGTTGCGTCGAGGCCTGGGCGATGGCCGTGCCCTGGACCGGTATTCCGCTCAAGTCATTCGTGGCGCTGGCCAAGCCGCTCTCGGGCGCGAAATACATCCGCTTCGAGACGTTCCTGAACCCGCGTGTCGCGCCCGGCCAGGGCCAGCGCTGGTACCCTTGGCCCTATACGGAGGGGCTGACGATCGCGGAGGCGACGAACGAATTGCCGTTGCTCGTCACCGGCATCTACGGCAAGCCCTTGCCGACGCAACACGGCGCCCCGATCCGGCTGATCACGCCGTGGAAATACGGCTTCAAATCGGTGAAATCGATCCGGAAGATCAGCTTCGTCGCCGAACGGCCGAAGACCTTCTGGGAAGGGCTACAGGCTTCTGAATACGGCTTTTGGGCCAATGTGAACCCGGCCGTGCCGCATCCGCGCTGGAGCCAGGCGAGCGAGCAGGTGCTGGGCTCGCGGGACCGGCGCCCGACGCTGATCTACAATGGCTATGGCGAGCAGGTTGCCGGCCTCTACAAGGGGTTGGAGAACGAGCGCCTGTTCATGTGAGGGAGCAGGTTTCGGGTGCCCAAGCCGAGCGGGGCCATGGTAGCGTGCAGCTACCATGCAGTTGGAACGGCACGAAACGCCCATGGCTATCCAGCATTTCCATCTCTTCGACACAGCGATCGGCACCTGTGCGCTGATCTGGGAGGGTGAGCGCTTCGTCGGCGCGCAATTGCCCGAACGTGACGAGGATACGGCGCGCAGGCGACTGGCGCGGCGCTACCCGCAGGCTGACGAGGCAAGGGCGACCGGCTTCGTCGCCGAGGCGGTAGCCGGCATCCGGGCGCTGTTCGATGGCGAGAAGCGTGAGCTGGCCCATCTGCCGGTCGCGCTGGAGACGGTCTCCGACTTCAACCGCAAGGTCTATGAAGTCGCGCTCTCCATTCCGCCGGGCGAGACATTGACCTATGGCGAGGTGGCGCAGCGCATCGGCGAGCCCGGCGCGGCGCGGGCCGTTGGCGTCGCGCTCGGCCAGAATCCCTGGCCGATCATTGTGCCCTGCCACCGCGTGCTGGCGGCAGGCGGCAAGACTGGCGGCTTCTCTGCCGATGGGGGCGTCGAGACCAAGCTCAGAATCCTGACCATCGAGAAGGCGCGCACGAGCGCCGAGCCCGGCCTGTTCGGGGAGCTGCCGCTTGCGGCACGGCCTGCCCGACGCTGAGTCGCGCAATCACCCGTTTTTCGTGCACCTGTTTTCCTTGAAATCGCGCAATACGCGTTTGCAGCGAGGTTGCTTGCGAGGCGTGCAGGGGCCGCTACTGTTCGGGCCTTTCCACGCTCCTTCGAGAGGTATCATGGCCAAACTCAAGCTCGCCGTCATCGTGGGCAGCAATCGTCGCGATTCGATCAATCGCAAGCTGGCCCAGGCGCTCGTGAAGCTGGGGGCGAACGCCTTCGACGCGTCCTTCGTCCAGATCGACGACCTGCCGATGTTCAACCCGGATCTTGAGCCACAGCGGCCGGAGCCGACGCTGCGGCTGAAGCGAGAGATCGAGGCGGCTGACGCGATCCTGATCGTGACGCCGGAACACAACCGCTCGATCCCTGCGGTGCTCAAGAACGCCATCGACTGGGCCTCTCGGCCCTATGGCCAGAACTCGTGGGCGAACAAGACCGTGGCTGTGACGGGCACCAGCAGCGGCGCGGTCGGCACCGCCGTGTCGCAGCAGCAACTGCGCATGATCCTGACCAACCTTGTCGGCGTCGTGGTTGGCGGGCAGGTCTTCATCACCTTCAAGGATGGCCTGATCGACGCGGAGCACAACATCACCAATGAAGGGACGCGGGCCTTCCTGCAGGGTTTCCTCGATCAGTTCGCCGAAATTGCGACCAAGCTCGCGGCCTGACAGGCCGCGCCCTTCGCAAGCTTCCATCGCAGGCGCCGCCTTTCGGGGCGGCGCTTTTTTGCTGACCGGTGGCCAGGCAAAAAAAGAGCCGGCGTCCCCGAGGGGAGCCGGCTTTGAAAGTTTGAAACATCTGGCGAAACGCCAAACATCTCAGAGGGGAACGGCTGAAACGAACTCAACGCCGGGAGGAGATTGCGGAGCCCGTTCCGAACAACCGTGAGCACAATATCGGGCATGATCTGCCTTTTTGCAATGCAGCATAGTTTGGGGCCGCTATGCGTTATCTGCATGAGATAGTGGCAAATGGTACGAATTTGATCCTAAATGATTGAGAAATATGCATTCGTTGCACACGCTTCTGGCGCGGCGGTACAATTTTAAGTCGATTAGCGGGGCATTTTCGCTCTTTTGGCGGCTTTCCTGCGTTCCCGGCGTGTGGATTTGCGCAGGGATTATGCTGCCCTGGTCACAAAACTGTCAGAATTGAAAACGGGCGCCGCAGGCGCCCGATTCAACGGCCTTTCGAGGAAGAGGGCGGCTTGCTGTCAGTAGGTCCAGCGCTGGGCCTTCTGGATCAGGAAGTCGCGGAAGACCTGGACGCGGGCTACCGACTTCATTTCTTCCGGATAGACCAGATAACTTTCGAGCTGCGGCATCTCGGTCTCGCGCATCAATTGCACGAGCGGGGAGCCGGTCTCGATCAGATAGTCGGGCAGCACGGCGATGCCGGCGCCCGAATCCACCGCGCGCTTCATGGCGGTGATGTTGTTCACCGTCAGATGGATCGGCCGCGGGTTGCGCTGGTCGCGTCCCATCGTGCCCAGCCAGTGCACCGCTGTCAGATAGGAGGGCGAGGTGCCCCCGAAGGACAGGATGCGGTGGTTGTCCAGGTCGTCATAGGTCTTCGGCTCGCCGAAGCGCTTCACATAGGCAGGCGAAGCGTAGACGTGGAAGTGCACCGTGAAGAGCTTGCGCTGGATCAGATCCGGCTGCTGCGGCTGGCGCAGGCGGATCGCGATGTCGGCTTCGCGCATGGACAGGTCGAGCTCCTCATCCGTGAGGATGAGCTCGACCCGGATGTCCGGATAGAGATCCATGAACTCGGCGAGGCGTGGGGTCAGCCAATGGCCACCCAGGCCGCGCGTGGCGGTAACCTTGAGCTCGCCGGAAGGATGCTCGCGCGTCTCCGAAAGCTGCGAGCGGGTCCGTTCGAGGCGCTGCGTCATCTCGCGCGCCGCCCGCCAGAGCAACTCGCCCTGTTCGGTCAGGATGAGACCCCGCGTATGCCGATGGAACAGCGGCGCGCGCAGCTCTCGCTCAAGCGCCCCGATCTGCCGGCTGACGGCCGATTGACTCAAGCCGAGAACATCGCCAGCTTTGGTAAAGCTGCCTGACTCCGCGACCGTATAAAAGATTCTAATGCGGTCCCAATCCACCGCGCTTCCCCCGCTATGCGTTTTTTGCATGATGGGGGATAAAGCTGCTGTGCGTCAATGTCCGTGTGACAAATGTCGCCCATTATCCGTACTTAATCTGGTGACTAAACCCATCAGCTTCGGTGATGAGTACGTAAAGGGCGGCTGCTCGGCAGCTTCCCCTGATGGGCGCGCAATGGCGGCTTGCTGCCGCCTGTTGTGGCCGATCAGTGTGTCCGGCCAAAAGCCGAATATGGCTCGCCCAAGGATGCGCAGCGGCCAGGGGGCTCGGGCGAAGGTCCGGCGGCCCCGGCTGCACTGTCGGGCTGCGCGACGATATCCCGAAAACGCGCTTATTCAGCCGGCAGCCGCGCTGCGAGATTCGTCGCTGCCGGCACGATCGCTGCCACCAGCTTGCGCTGGGCCTCCTCGTCGAAGCGGCTCATGAGCGTTGAGAGCGAGAGCGCGCCGCGCAAATGGCCGGCGCTGTCGATGACCGGGGCGGATACCGCCGCCACTTCGGGATCACGCTCTCCGCGCGAAATCACCAGGCCAGCGTCCCGGATTGCTTGCAACGAAGGATCGTCACGTTCGGTGAAGGCGAGCAGCACGCGCCCGGCGGCGCCGCGGCCGAGCGGGAGGCGCACGCCCTCATCAAGGTGATGGCGGGCCGAGCGCGGCGAGTTGAGCCGATAAAGGCAGATGCGCTGATCGCCGTCGCGGATGTAGAAGGAGGCCGTCTCCTGCGTCGCCTCGACCAGGGCACGCAGCGTCGGGCGGACATATTCGCCGAGATCGAAGCTCCGGCGATAAAGCGAGCCCAGCCGCCAGAGCTCCGGTCCCAGGCGAAAGGCGCCGTCGCTTCCGCGCGTCAGGAAGCGCGTGTGCTCAAGCGAGGCGGCCAGGCGGAGGATCGTGCTTTTGTAGAGCCCCGTCCGCCGGGCCAATTCGGCAAGGCTCAGCTCCTGGGCCTGCTCACTGAACGCCGTGAGAATGGCCAGAGCCCGCTCCACCGCGTCGACTCCCTCCCGCTTCGTGCCGGGTTCGGACATGTCTACCTCGTCATCAAAATCGTTCTGTCTAATAGAACGTAACTTTCTGCATTGTGCAAGGAGGCCGTTATCACGCTGATTTTATGTTCCGCTTAACGGAACGGATGTTGACCGGCCACCTGTGTCCTGCTAGAAGCGCAGCAAAATAGAATGCTATTCTGTCAGGAGGAACGATGACCGAGGGAACAGCAGCCGTTCGGCTGCACGACGTCGCTGTGCGCTTTGGCGCCTTCACCGCCGTCGGCAACATGAATCTCACTGTGGGCGACACCGAGTTCGTGGCTGTGGTCGGGCCGACCGGCTGCGGCAAGTCGACCATTCTCAACGTCGTCACCGGATTGCTTCGCCCGGCCGCCGGCGAGGTCGCCATATTCGGCAAGCCGCTCGAGGGCCTGAACGGCGACAGCGGCTACATGCTCCAGCAGGAAGCGATCCTTCCCTGGAAGACCGCCGAGGACAATGTCGCGCTGGGTCTGATCTTTCGCGGCATGGCCAAGGAAGAAGCGCGAGCCAAGGCGCGGGCCTGGCTCGCCAAGGTTGGATTGAAGGGCTTCGAGAAGCGTTATCCCCACCAGCTCTCGGGCGGGCAGCGCAAGCGCGTCGCCATGGCGCAGACGCTGATCATGGAACCGCGCATCGTCCTCATGGACGAGCCGTTCTCGGCGCTCGACGTGCATACCCGCCGGCTGATGCACCGGATCCTGCTCGATCTCTGGCAGGCCGACCGCCGCTCGCTCGTCTTCATCACTCACGATCTCGACGAGGCGATCACCCTGGCGGACCGGGTCGTGGTCATGTCCGCAGGTCCCGCCAGCCGTGTGGTCGGGGAGGTCGACATCACCTTGCCCCGGCCGCGCGACGTCTCGGCGCTGGCGACCACCGACGCTTTCGTCAGCCTCTACCGGGAGATCTGGAATCTCCTCGGCGCCGAAGTGGAGAAGAGCTATGTCGTCCAGTAAGTCGCAGACGCTCGCCTTTGCGCCGCCAGCGGGTGCCGCCTCCTCCGAGGATGCCGTCGAGGCGCGCCGGCGCAGCGCCGCTTCCGCCTATCGCATGAAGGTCAGGCTGACCCGGCTGGTGCTGATCGGCGGCTTCTTCGCCGCCTGGGAAACCGGCGCCAGATCCGGCCTGATCGACCCGTTCTTCTTTCCAACGCCTTCGGCCATCGTCGGGCGCATCGCGCAATGGTTCGCCGAGGGCGACATCTGGGGCGACCTCGGCATCACCCTCCTCGAGACCGTGCTGTCCTTCGTGCTGGGTGTGACCGGCGGTACCGCACTCGGCATCTGGCTCGGCCTCTCGCGCTTCGCCGCCGACGTCATCCAGCCGATCATCAAGGTCTTCAACGCCATCCCGCGCGTGCTGCTGGCCCCGATCTTCGTGATCTGGTTCGGCCTCGGGCTCGCCTCCAAGGTCGCGCTCGGCATGACGATCGTGATCTTCATCGCCTTCTTCAACACCTATCAGGGCGTGCGCGAGGTTAATCCGGTGGTCCTGGCCAATGCCCGCCTGCTGCGTGCCAGCAAGCTCTCGCTGCTGCGCCATGTCTATATCCCGTCGGCGATGAGCTGGATCCTGTCGTCGCTGCGCGTCTCGGTCGGCATGGCGGTGATGGGTGCGGTGGTCGCCGAATATCTGGGTTCCTCGATGGGCCTCGGCCATATCATCGCGCAGGCCGAGGGCGTGATGGACGCCACCGGCGTCTTCGCCGGCATCGTCGTGCTCTCCGTCTTCGTGGTGCTGCTCGATCTCGTGGTCGACCGCCTCGAGAAGCGGCTCCTCGTCTGGCGTCCGGCCCCCTCGCATGATGACGCCTGACCCGCATCGCAACCACAAACATAACCGAGCAGGAGGAAACAGATGACATCGATCGCAAGCCGGGCTGCGGCCCTCGCCATCGCGCTGCTGCTTCCGGCGGGCGCTGCGCGTGCCGCCGAACCCGAGCACAAGGCGGTCACCATCGCCGTCGGCTCCGCCATTCTCAACTACATGCCGCTGGCGCTGGCCGACTCCCTCGGGAACTTCAAGAAGGAAGGCCTCGACGTCACCATTCAGAACTTCCAGGCCGGTGGCGCCAAGGCGCTCCAGGCACTGGTCGGCGGCTCGGTCGACGGCGTGGTCGGCTTCTACGACCACACCATCCAGATGCAGGCGAAGAAGAAGGACATCTCCTGCGTCTTTCTGCTCAACGACGTCCCCGGCATCGTGTTCGGCGTCCGCGCCGATCTCGCGGACAAGGTGAAGAGCGGCGCCGACCTGAAGGGCATGAGGGTCGGCATCACCACGCCGGGTTCCTCGACCGACATGATCGCTCGCTACTACGCCAAGGTGAACGGGCTTGGGCCACGCGATGTCGAGTTCATCGGCGTCGGCAGCGGCGCCCCGGGTATGAAGGCGCTCGAAAGCAAGGCGGTCGACGTGCTCGGCTTCTACGATCCGACCGCGACCATCCTGACGCGCAAGAACGCCGTGAAGATCCTGTTCGACGGCCGCACCGAGGAAGGCTCGAAGAAAGCTTTCGGCGGCGTCTATCCGACCGCCTGCCTCTATCTTAACCAGAGCTATATCGACAAGAATCCGGAAACCGTGCAGCGCCTCGCCAACGCCATGTTGCGGACTGTGCGCTGGATTCATTCCAACAGCCCGGAGGCTGTCGTCGATGCGATCCCGTCGGCCTACAAGCTCGACGATCGCGTGCTCAACATCGAGATCATGCGTGCCTCGACGGGTCTGTTCTCCAAGGATGGCCGGTTCTCGCCTGACACCCTGAAGACGCCGCTCTCGGTGCTCACCGCCTATGATCCCGCGATTGCCGCGGCTGGCATCGACCTGTCCAAGACCTACACGAACAAGTTCGCCGAGGAAGCCGCAAGGCGGATCGGCAAATAATCCCGCGCAGTCGGAGACAGAAAATGACTATGCCACTTGCGGGCGTGCGCGTTCTCGACCTCTCGAACGTGCTCGCCGGCCCGTTCTGCGGGTACAACCTCGCCCGCCTCGGCGCCGAGGTAATCAAGGTCGAGAAACCGGATGGCGGCGATCTCGCCCGCAAGCTCGGCGCCGATCCCGAGATGGCAGCGCGCCTCTCCGGCCTGTCCTTCGTCGCCGTCAATGCCGACAAGCAGTCGATTGCGCTCGACCTCAAGGCGCCGGAGGGGCGCGAAGTCTTCCTGCGGCTCGTCGGGACAGCCGACGTGGTCCTCGAGAACTTCCGCCCCGGCGTCATGAAGAGGCTGGGTCTCGCTTATGAGGACCTGTCGCAGATCAATCCGCGCCTGGTCTATTGCGCGATTTCCGGCTTCGGCCAGACGGGGCCCTGGGCCGGGCGTCCGGCCTATGACCAGATCGTACAGGGTCTCTCCGGCGTCATGAGCGTGACCGGCGATGAGGAAAGCGCGCCACTGCGGACCGGCTTTCCAATCTCCGACACCATCTCCGGGCTGACGGCGGCGTTCGCGATATCGGCGGCGCTCGTCGATCAGAAGCAGAGCGGGCGGGGGCGCTTCATCGACGTGTCCCTGCTCGAATCGACGCTCGCCGCGATGGGCTGGGTGGTGTCGAACCATCTCAATGCCGATGTCGACCCGCAGCCGATCGGCAACGAAAACTTCACAGCCGCCCCGTCCGGGACGTTCCGGACGGGGAACGGGCCGCTCAACATCGCCGCCAACGAGCAGAAGCAATACGAGGCGCTGTGCGGCCTGATCGAACGGCCAGAACTGATCGACGATCCGCGCTTCGCGTCCCGCCAGGCCCGCAAGGACAATCGCCGGGCGCTGACCGCAGCGCTGGAACAGGCGCTGGCCACGCGCCCGGCACGCGAATGGGAGCGCCTGATGAACGCTGCCGGCGTGCCGGCCGGCTGCGTCCTCACCGTGCCCGAGGTGATGGCGGAGCCACAGGTGACGCAGCGCGGTTTCGTTGAGCCCGTCGATGCCAAGGGCCGCGGCGGCCGCTCGCTGCGCGTGACCCGGCCGGGCTTTCTGCTTGACGAGCCCTTCGAGCCACCGGCCCATCCGCCCGCGCTGGGGGCGGATACCGCCGCCTGGCTGCGGCGCCTCGGCTATGGCGAAGACGAGATCGAGAGCCTGATCGCGCGTCGGATCGTCGGCTGCGAACGGCAAAAGAGCGCAGCATGAACGACGAAGCTTCACCCTCCGATCGCGAGATGATCGCCGAGTACTGGTCGACCGCGATCGCGGATATCGCACCCGGTCGCATCGCCTTTCGCGGCTATCCGATCGAGGAACTGATCGGCGCCGTCTCCTTTCCGGCGATGATCTGGCTGATGCTGCGCGGCGATCTGCCGAGCCCGGAGCAGGAGCAACTGCTTCAGGCCGCGCTCGTCGCCTCGGTCGACCACGGCCCGCACGCGCCCTCCATCGCCATCTCGCGCATGGCGGTGTCCTGCGGGCTGCCGCTCAACGGAGCGCTGGCCTCAGCGCTCAACACCCTCGACGATGTGCATGGCGGCGCGGGTGAGCAGGCGCTCGAACTCTATGACGACCTGCTGGCGAGATGTGCGGCGGGCTGTGGCATGGACGAGGCGGCGGCAGCCGCGATCGATGCCTTTATCGCGACGCGCGGGAAATACCTGCCCGGCTTCGGCCACCGCTTCCATCCGGTCGACCCTCGCTCCGGCCGCCTGCTGGCGCTTGTCGACGCTACGGTCGGCAAGGGCGGCATCACCGGACGCTATGCAGCGGCGGCGCGAGCCGTCGAGGGCTGCCTGGAGGGACGCAAGGGGCGGCTCATCCCGATGAATATCGATGGTGCCACCGCGGTGATCTATGGCGAGCTCGGCTTCGCCGCTCCGCTCGCGCGCGGTGTATTTTGTCTGTCGCGGGCAGTCGGCATCCTCGCCCATGCCTGGGAGCAGAGCGGACGCGGCGAACGGAACAAGGGGCCGATCCCACGCAGCTTCGCCTATCGCTATGACGGGCCGTCGCGACGGCCGGTGCCCAACCGCGAGCCATGAGCGCGCCGGCCGCCAATTATCTGCCGGTGCGCCCGGACTGGCTGGCGAGCACCCCAGAGGCGGCCCTCGAACCAGAATTGCCGATCGTCGACGCCCATCACCATCTCTGGGACCGGCCGGGCTGGCGATTTCTGATCGACGATTACAAGACAGAGCTTGCCGCGAGCGGCCACTGCATCATCGCCTCCGTCTTCATGCAATGCCAGACCGCTTACGACCCGACGCAGTCGCCGCATCTGCGCCCGGTCGGCGAGACCGCCTATGTCGCTGCCGAGGCCGAGCGGCTCGGTCCGGACGGGCCCGCTTTTTGCGCAGGCATCGTCGGCCATGCCGATCTGCGCCTGGGCGCCGGGGTCGAGGCGGTTCTCCTCGCGCATATGGAGCAGGGGCGCGGCCGGTTCCGTGGCATCCGTCACATCACGGTGTGGGATGCCGATTCCAGCCTGATGAACCCGCTGAGCGCCGGTCCGCCCGGTCTGCTCGGCGATGCCCGCTTCCGGGAGGGTTTCGCCCGGCTAGCGCCGCTCGGGCTGAGTTTCGACGCCTGGCTGTTCCAGCCCCAGCTCGACGAGTTGACGGCGCTGGCGCAAGCCTTTCCCGAGACGACGATCGTGCTCGACCATCTCGGCGGCATTCTCGGCGCCGGCGACTATCAGGGGCGACGCGACGAGTTGTTCGGTGACTGGAAGCGCGCGATCCGCGATCTCGCCCGCTGCCCGAACGTGGTCGCCAAGATCGGCGGCCTCGGCATGCGGATCAACGGGTTCGGCTTCGAGCAAGGGATGCGGCCACCCGATTCACGCGCGCTTGCCGAGGCATGGCGGCCTTATGTGGAGACCGCCATCGAGGCTTTCGACCCGAGGCGCTGCATGCTGGAAAGCAATGCACCGGTGGACCGGGGCTCCTATGCCTGCGCGGCAGGCTGGAACGCCTTCAAGCGTCTGACTGCCGACTACTCGGCCGACGACAGGTCGGCACTGTTTTGGGACACGGCCAGTCGCATCTATCGCCTCTGACGGGCGGCGCAGAAGCGAACGGCGCGGCTCCAGCCGCAGCATGCCAGCCGGGGGCAGGGAGCTCCCCGCTTTATGTCGGCGGCCGACGTCACGGGGGCGGCGGGAAAACGGTCTTCCAGTCGTTCTTCATGTCAACGATCGTCCAGCCCCTTGCCGCGGCCTCGTCAAGCGCCTTGTCGAGTTTCCCGACTTCGGACTTGCGATCATAGGCCCATTCGCGCTCGGCATCGGTGTGGTGGACGATCAAGGCCATCCTCGGGCCGCTGCCGCCGACAGTGTATTGCAGCATCTGGAGATCGCCGTCGGAATTGCCGAATGCGAATATCGGACGACGGCCGATGAAGCGATTGATGCCGACGGGCTTGCCCGGGCCGTCGTCGACGAACTCGACCTTGGCCTCCTTGATCAGTTCAGGCTTCCCGTCTTTGCCCAGACGAAACTTGACGACGCCGGACGAGCCGACGACCTGTTCGGGCGGGATCCCGTAGGCCTTGTCCGCGAACACCCTCATGAACTCGACCCCGCCGCCCGAAACGATGAACGTCTTGAAGCCGTTTGCGCGCAGATAGGCCAGCAATTCGAGCTGTGGCTGATAGACCATTTCCGTATAGCGGCGCTTGGTTTGCGGATGACGCGCGGTCTCCAACCACTCGGCGACCGAGCGGGAAAAGGCCTCTGTCGTCATGCCGGAATGGGTACGCGCGAGAACCAGGCCGAGGCCCCTGTTGCCATCAGCCATCAGCGCCTTCAGATCGCCCGCGAGAACGGTCCGGAACGGCTCCTTGGATTTCAGCGCGGGTGTCGCCGCGGCTTGGCTCCTGATCTCGTCAAGAGCAAACTGCGCCTGGAAGTAGATCGGTTTCTCGGCCCAAAGCGTCCCGTCATTGTCGAAGGTCGCGATTCGTTCGGCTGGCGGCACAAAATCGGGTCCGCGCTCCAGAGTAACCTTGCGAACGAACGCCAGAATTGCGGCCTTGGACTTGCCGTCATTCCACCCAGGCAGCGGGTCCGGCTGCGCCGATGCCCAACTCGTCGTGAGGGCCGCAGTGGCCAGCGTCAAAACCGCAATGAGTTTCCTGATACCCTTCATGAAACCCTCCAACGCACATAAAGCACTGAGAGCGGGGCCTTTCCGGTCGTCCGCCACCGGCCCAATCGTCTTGGCGGTGCTCGGCTGCGGCCGCTGCCCGCCGAGCGGCAACGGCAGGTCGGAAAGTCCTCGGTTCCTTCCTGCCAATTGCAGGCATCGAACTGCCTGTAAATCTTGCACCGCGCGGAGGCCGACACCTCGCCCGTTTTCATATTGTACGCGGCAGTCCCGCCGACGGCTATCGCGTCGCTCCCGTACGCTATCGCCGTCCAACTGCCGCCCATGACATGATCAGGTCCGAGACCGGATTTGCGAGCTGCCTGGCGAGCCTATCTGCGCCTGTCGATTGCGCCCAGACAAGTGGGGCAGCGGCGAGGAGGCACAGCGAAAAAGCGCAGCAAAACACAGGATCAACTCCAACTAGCGCTTCGGAATTCCTTTTGATCTCCGTTTCGTGAGCTTGCGAGAGGATCAGTTCTCCGCACTCAGCCATCAGCCTCCCGACGTGATTGCTTTCAAGATATTGCTGAAACTATCGTTCAATATTGAATGCTGTCGACATCCCGCCGTATCGCGACCATAATCTGTTGCGGAAAGTAGGCTATGCCATTTCTGCCAATGGAGGACGCCGATGGTGGATGCGGTTCACCAGTCTGTTCTCGACAACATCGAAGCGCTCCAGCGCCCGATCGCTGGCGCCGAGGTCCGCGCGACGCAACTTTCTGCCGCGGGCATTCATGGTTCGCTCCTCGTCGCAGATTTGGACGGGGCCGTTCTCTCGTTCGGCAGGGTCGCGGGGGATTTCTACCTGGAGGGCCCGCTGTCGCCGGACCGCGTCGTTTTAGGTGTTCTGCTGTCGTGCATGCGGCCCGTGACGCATTGGGCAAGCGAGGTGGAATCCGGCGATCTTGGCTTCTTCCCGGCTGGAAGCCCGCAGACGGCACTCTATCAGGGCTCGGCCGAGTATCTGACCTTAGCCTTGTCTGAAGATCGATTGGCCGCGTTCGCGGATCAGAACGAATTCCGACTGGGCCGCAAACAGTTGCAGTCCGAGGGCATCATTGCCGACGGAAAGCGCGCCTTCTGGGTCGGCCGCATTCTTTCGAACTTCTTGCAGCACAGCCCGGAGCGCTTCTCCTGCCCGAATTTCGCAGCTGAAGTGCGCGACCGGTTTCTAGGTGCATATCTCTCCAGACTCGATCCGGAAACGTCGGATTCCAGAAGAGACCCGACAAGAGATCGGAAGATCGTCAACGACGTTATCGAGTTCACGCGGTCGAGCATCGAACGGGGCAGCGGGATCGACAGCATCTGTGCCGAACTCGCCATTCCGAGGCGAACGCTCCATAGGGCTTTCGTCAGTCTAACGGGCATGCCACCGGCAAAGTTCGTTCGAAATTATCGACTGAACGAATCGCGTCGCCGTCTTGTCAGTAGACGAGAAAGCGTCACCGAAGCGGCCACTCAATGTGGCTTCTCGGAACTTGGGAAATTCGCTGCGTACTACCGACGATTGTTCGGTGAAGCGCCATCAGCCACGCTCGCGGGGCTCAACGCCGGTGTTCGATCTTGCGTGCCATCCATGCAGTTTGGCTAGTGCCGGAAGCGGCCGATCTTTCGTTCCCAATTGTGCGGACACGGCTTGCCCGCGGTTCGGCCCAACGAAAAGCGCATCCCCGTTGAACGGGCAGCGACCCGCGCGCACTGCGTGCGGTTGAAAAGGCTGCAATCGTCGACGGTCGGATGGGTGCCGTCCCTTGCCTCCGATAGCGCCACAGCGGATCGGCGAGTTCACGGACAGCGCTGCGGCAAAAAATTGGGGGGACAGCTTGATCTGCGCTGGCCTTGGGCTGGCGATCGGATCAGTATTCATCGCACCTGACCACCTCGCGTATCCGTGCGTAGACGTTGAGTTGCCGGATGCCGTGTTCGCGCAAGCGCCGGTATCGTGGCTTTGAGAAAGCGGACATAGGCTCTCAACCATCTTAATGTCATGAGGTTGATCATGAACGTATCATTTGAAGCCGGAATGGCCGTCCTTGAAGCTTTAGCTGGAAGTAAACATCCAAAGACCATTGATCAAATCAGGTCTCAGACGCGATTCGATCAGGAAATAGTTCAAGAGACGCTCAGGATACTCGAAACGACGCGCTATATATCCATATCTCAGGCATCTGAAATTATAACGTTGTCGCCAAAATTATGGAGCTTGGGATTTTGCTCGAAGGCCACGGCCGATCTAACACGTGTTGCGGATCATCATCTTTCCGAGCTTGTCATGAGCACTGGCGAGTCGGCGTGTATGGCAATCATTGCGGATACGGAGATTGTCGTCGCGGCCGGATTTAACGTGCCCGGGCCGATGGGGGCGGAGTTCGAGGTTGGAACAAAAGTGCCTGCCCTCGCTTGCGCGGCAGGGAAGGCTATTCTCGCTTTCCAATCCCTCGAGGTGATTGGTGAACTAGAGAAAAGCGCTCTTGCGGCCGCCCCAGCACAGGGTGATCCCCATGCATTTCGACGCGAGTTCGAGGAGATCCGCTCGCAAGGATATGCTGCTCACTGGACCGGCGGCGATGGAGCGAAATGCGAGATGGCGGCGCCGATCAGATGCGCCGACGGGGCAATCCACGCAGCAGTCGGCATATCGGGTTCGTCGAGCCGATTGACCGACGAAGTCATTCCGGCGATGGCAGAACACATTCTGGAGGCCGCCGACAGGATTTCGCGTGAGCTGCAATGTTTACGAGCTGCAACGACCTATAAGGGGTAAAGGCGCTGTCGCCGTATTTAAAAGGCCGAGCGAGCTATGAGTCGTTCGTGTTTTACGCCGGGGCGAGATGGTGATGATCTCAACCGGTGCAATCCTACGGGTGACCTCGCCGCGTTTGCAGTGGAATGAGTCTTGACTTCGGGTTCCAAGAGATGACGCCTGCTCCACATAGGACCGATCTTCAGGATCATGGAGCGGAACAACGCGGCCAAAATCAGCCTGGAGCGAGTGAGACTCGGGTTCTCAAGCGTCGCGTGTACCATGTTGGTGGCTATGACCCGGCCCCGCCATCGGCCGTGTTCGAACGTTTCGCCAAGGAATTGAAGCGCTTCGAACGCGCCTGGAATGTGCGCACGACGATCTCTGAGCTGACGGCCGAGCCAGATCTCGCGACATGGCAGGTGTCTGCAGCGGGCCCCAACTGGCGCACCGAAACGGAAGTTCGTCTGGTTCGGTGGGATGATCTGATAGCTGAATCGGTCGCAGGGCCGACATGGGGACGCTTGATACCGGGGGCTGCGGCCTTTTTCGATTTTTTGAGTGCAGGAGCGTTCGTAGGATATCTTCGATCAAGCTGGCGTTACGCGATGTTTTTCATTTATCCGTTCGTGATATTGATGTCGATTATCGCGCTCGCTATAGGTTCATTTTATTTGGTGTCGAAGATTGTCGGTAGTGTATTTTTTGGTTTGGCTGTCTTATTTTTGGTTGTTTGTTTATTGCTATACGTGTCTGATCGCTTGTTATATCTTGGGTTATTGTTAGATGATTGGATTTTTTCGCGTCACTATATCCGATTTGGCAATGAAGTTTTGGACGTCCGCCTGCAGCGGGTCGCCGCGGATATCGCCGCCAGCGCTCAAAGCGAGGCGGTGGATGAGGTTCTCATTGTCGGGCACAGTCTGGGCGCCGTGCTCGCTGTCGATCTCATCGATCGCGCCACGAAGCTTCAGCTCGAGCGCCGGGTAAGCCGGAAGCTGGCCTTTTTTTCGGTCGGGGCTTCCATTCTCAAAATTGGCCTCCACCGCGCTGCACGCGGATTTCGCGAGGCGGTCGGTCGTGTCAGCTCGAATCCGGACGTCGTGTGGGCGGATTACCGCGCTCGTTCCGATGTCATGAACTTCTATGGCGCGGACCTGCTGCGAGATTTGAGGCTGCCTGCCACCGGCTCTCCAATGGTTCGCAATGTCAGCATCCGACGGATGATCGCCCCGGAGCGCTATCCGAGAATCCGCAGGAACTGGTACAAAATGCACTGTCAATTTGTGAGGGCCAACGATCGGCGGGCCCCTTATGATTACTTCATGTCGATCTGCGGCCCGATCTCCGCGGAGCAGAGCGCGCGATCGGAGCGAGGTGTGATGGATTTATTCGACGCAGACGGTCAACTGATCGAATCAGTTGAGCTTTCAGGCGATCTCGATGCCGCCGGGGTCGTGAAGCTATGACCCTTTCCGTTGCCAAGGCGATCTATCTGGTTCTCGCAATTGGTTGGTACATCATCCGCATTCCGCACGAGCGGCGTTCTCGTCGGACGCCTGTTTCCCGGTCAGCGCGCGGAATCAAGGAACGCATCCTGCTGAGCATCTCTTTTACGGGTTTGGGGATCCTGCCTTTTGCCTATGTCGCATTCGGGTTTCCGCGGTTTGCGAAATACGCGTTCCAGCCCACCTTGGCCTGGGCAGGGGCGCTTCTCGCAGCCGCGTCATTGCTATTGTTTTACCTTACTCACCGCGCTTTGGGGCGCAACTGGTCTGTCTCCCTCGATCTTCGAGAGAGCCACAAGTTAGTAACCAGCGGAGTGTATACTTACGTTCGTCACCCGATGTATAGCGCCTTTTGGTTATGGGCCATAGCGCAGGCGCTGCTTTTACCTAATTGGATTTCGGGTCCGGCTGGACTCATTGGCTTCGGTACGCTGTATTTCTTTCGTGTCGGGGAGGAGGAAAGGCTCATGAGCGGGGCGTTCGGCAAGCAGTACCAGGATTACATCAATCGTACCGGCCGGGTTGTGCCACGTCTGAATAGCGCTCATCCTCCCCACTGACGAGTTGCCATGGAGCGCGGATTCTTCGGCCAGGGCGGCCGTCTTCATGTTGTTTGGCAACCATAAATCGTCGTCCCGCAGCTAATGGATTTTTGTCAATTGAAATTGCTTATGGCATCTGAGATGATGGGCAGGTGCCACACGACGACTTGTATTTTTCGGCACGATGTTGCGCAGTTGCACTAGGCTAATGATTGCGCTGACCTCAAAGTGGGCTTGTTTAACCGAGGGCGAACCGATGAAAAAGATCGTAGTGTTGGCCGTATCTGTTGCACTCATTAGCGTTGGCGGGTGTGCTTCCATCGGTAAGGGTAAGGGGAAGGCTCCGCCTCCCGCTGCTGCCCCCATCGTAACCAAGGGTTAGCATTATCTATAAGGAAAGCGGTCGAGTACTCGGCCGCTTTCTCCTTTGGTGCGGCGCATGCGGCGTTCGGATTACTGAGGCGCAGTCGCTGGCACGTTGAAGCTTGATCGGAGGCTTGCGATGCGGTTCGCCAAAAACCCTCCAATACGCTCCTGGATCTTCGCTTGTGGCCTAACGAGCATTCTGCTCGTATTTGGTAGCGGTGTAGCGGCCGCGCGCGATCATGAATCGGGCGGGAGCAGGAGCCAGGCTGCTGCATCGACGACGCGAACGGTGTCGGCGCCGAGATCGCCATACGCACCGCGCGAGAGAGCGCAATATTTCGTCGAGTTTCGCTCCCGCTACGCCTTGAGCTATGGGCACACATTCCTGGTTCATGGACGCCTCAACGCGAGAGGTGAGGTCGGCCCGGTCACGGCGGATCAAGTCGCTGGCCTCCACCCCGCGGGAGAGGGGCCTCAGCTCTGGTCGGCCGGGCACGTCATACCGGTCCCGGCAGAAACCGGAGCCAGCGACGGCGACACGGAAGATCAGTACATTTCCAACCGATTTCGCGTATTACTCGATGAGGCTCAGTACCGGCGGGTGCTAGCTTATATCAAGCAAAAGCAAAGGACTGCCACGATGTGGCATGCCGTGCTTTATAACTGCAATCGCTGGGTTGGCGAGGTTGCTACTTTCATGGGAATGAGAGCGCCGGATAATACGCTGCTGTACCCGGCGGATTATATCTCCAGTCTTCGCGATCTCAACAGTCGTAAAATGTCGGAGCCGCAGTTCTCATCGCATAGTGGTCAATAGATCCGTTCGAAACACGAGGTGTTTCTCGTGTTATCTAGCCACTATGACCGGGGTTCCAACCGGGACACGACCGAACAGGTCGATGATGTCGTCATTCAGCATGCGGATGCATCCATAAGACGCAAAAGTCCCGATGGAGTCGGGCCTGTTCGTTCCGTGTATCGCGTATTGCCCGCCGCCGGAAAGCGTCATTGCGCGGGCGCCCATTGGGTTGCGCGGAGAACCTCCCGCTATGACATCGGGTATATTTGGGTTGTCGCGCTTAATTTCGTCCGGGGGAGACCAGGCTGGCTCGACATATTTGCCTTCAATCCGAACGGTTCCTTGCCATTGCTTCGCTGATTTCCCTACCGCTACGCGATATCGGATGGCCGTTCCATCTTCCAGAATAAGGTATAGCCGTCGGTCTTTTGTCCGGATGACGATAGAGCCAGGCCCTTCCGTGCCATTATAGCTGACGACTTCTCTGCCACTTGCGGGCGAAGGCGCCAGCGGCGCGGCTAAAGAGAGTGCCAACACTGTCGTCCAGCCAATTCGCATGTCACTCACCCTGCACAGTCAGGCTCTCACGCGGCTCGGTAGCGCTGCCTATCTAACTTCGCTTAGAACCGCGCTCATCTCAAGTGAGAGACAGAGCGTGCAGAAACATATGCTGCAGTGCATTTACGAAATGATGCATGGCGCAACTCACCTGCAACCGCTTTTGTCTTCCGCCTTGATGGAGCGGCCTGCTGGCGGCTTCGGGGACAGGCGGCCAGGATAAGCCGATCTTCTTCTCGGATGCGGCCGGACCGATGCAACCGGCAATCGAGCGCGACGCTGCCATCGGCCGCGAGGCCCCGATCGCGAAGGCTTGAAGCCGCATCCGGACCATTTGGAAGCTTTGCCGTGGAAACGAGCGCAATCCGCCAAAGCGATCTCGCCTACGCGCGAAGGCCCGGGCGCGATCGTCGCGATCCACGTTGGATTTTGTGGCGACCACGCCGGCATTGCGGGGCGCGGTCAGGGAAGTTCAACTCACCAGGCTTCGATCATCTCGGAATGCTGCTTCTCTTCGGCGGCCACCTCGGGGTTCGAGCTGTGCTCGGCCAGGTATTTCTCCGCTTCCAGAGCCGCCATGCAACCCATGCCGGCCGCAAGGACAGCCTGGCGATAGGTGGGGTCGGCCACGTCTCCCGCGGCGAGCACGCCCTTCTGGCTGGTCTTGGTCGACCACGGTGCGATCTTGATGTAGCCGGTCTCGTCCATATCGATCTGGCCACGGAACAAGCTGGTGGCAGGATCGTGGCCGATTGCGACGAAGACGCCGTCAGTCGCGATGTCCCTGGCCTCTCCGGTCTTCACATGTCGCAACCTTGCGCCGGTGACCGATTTCAGCGGGTCGGTGGTGCCGAGGATCTCGTCGACCGCGTGGTCCCAGATCACCTCGACCTTCGGATTGGCGAAAAGACGCTGCTGGAGGATCTTCTCGGCCCGAAAGCTGTCGCGCCGGTGGACGACGGTGACCTTGCTGGCATGGTTGGTCAGATAGAGCGCTTCTTCGACGGCCGTGTTGCCGCCACCGACGACCACGACTTCCTTGCCCCGGTAAAAGAAGCCGTCGCAGGTCGCGCAAGCGGACACACCATGGCCGCCAAAGGCTTTTTCGGATTCGAGGCCTAGCCAGCGCGCCTGGGCTCCGGTTGCGATGATCACGGTATCCGCGAGATAGATATCGCCGGAGTCGCCGATCGCCTTCTTTGGATTGGCCGCGAGGTCGACCGAGACGATCAGATCGTAGACGAGCTGCGTTCCTACATTCTCCGCCTGCTGGCGCATTTGCTCCATCAGATCGGGCCCCTGCACGGCGTGTGCAAAGCCAGGGTAGTTTTCCACGTCAGTTGTGATCGTGAGCTGGCCACCCGGTGTCATGCCCGTCACCAGCATCGGCTTGAGGCTGGCTCGTGCTGCGTAAATCGCCGCGGTGTAGCCGGCAGGACCTGCGCCGATGATGAGCGTCTTGGTGTGATGAGTCTTCGACATCAGTGAAACCCGTAAAGGTAGCTGCTGGAATCAGGCGGCCGTGAGAGCATGCATCGGAGTGCCGCGACTGCCTGCGATGGGGGCGATCGGGCGGCCGGGCCGGAGCCGATGGCCATGACGCGGGCGTGGGTATGAGGCCATCGTCTCAGTTCCTCTCCTGCGGCCGGGCCGCAGCCTCGATCCGTCAGATACGGCGGCGCGGCGCCAAAACAAGAGCCCTCGGACTTAAGCGGCGCCGAGCCCCAAATGGGCCCTGTGGCGCTGCCAGCCCTGCCGTATCGCATCGGCGATGACGGGTGTGGAGTCTATCGGCTGATAGCCCTCGCCTTCAAGGCGTCCACAGAAGCGATGCACAGCGCCCTCGCGCTCCAGCGCCTGGATCAGCGCCGCGATCTTCGGATGGCCGCCTTGCGGCTCGAAAACCAGGATCGGTGCGCCCGTCGCGGTTGCCTCGCCGATCATGTTGGTTGAATCGGCGGTGGCCACGACGGCGTTGGCATTGGCGAGCAGCGCGAGATAGGGGTTCTCGCCCAAGCCATCCCACCACCAGCCGCCGTGACGGGTGAAGACGGCGGCGACGGCGGTGGCCAATGCGGGGGAGGTGCGCCGGGAAGGCGAGCCCATCAGGGACGCGCCCGAGCGGGCCAGCGCGTCGAGTTGCCCGGTGAAGCGCTCGATGTCGGCAGGCGTGAAGCGGTGATGGCGGCTGTCGCCACCGACCAGTACGGCGACGCGCGGATGCGGCAGTCCGGCGATCGCGGGGGGCGGAGCAGCGCGCGCGGCCGCCAGTTTCTGCGGCGTCAGGCGGTGAGGGGAGGTGGTGGTGACGAGGACATTGTCGCCGCGCAGCCGGTCATGCCCGGCAACCCAGATCAGGTCGGCGGTGCCCGGGCCGGTGCGCGGGTCCTTGAGGAACACGGTATAGGTCGCGCCGTTCGAGACCTTCTTGAGGGCGCGCAGATACGCGACGGCGCGCCGCCCCGAGGCGATCGCGATCTCCGGAAAGGGCGGGCTGAGCGGGCTCCCCGGCCGATCCGGCGCCTCTCGCGGGTCGATCGGGCCGCGCGGCATCAGCCAGGCCCATGGCTTGCGCGGGTTCACCCGGCGAATCTCCGGGGCGGCACCCAGGCGCTCGGCCACGCCGAGGCATTGCAACTCGTCGCCGGCCTTGCCGTCGCTCAGGACCCAGACGGTCGGCGTCGGATTTTCGTGCATGGCTGTCTGCGTCCGCGGCATGCGCCTTGTATCGCCCGTCACTGCCGTCTACACCAGCCCGGCTTTTCTTTGAGGATACTTTGCCTTCGGGGATCTTCGTGCGTCCGAAACTCGACGATATCGACCTGCGCATCCTGCGCGAGCTCCAGGCCGATGGGCGCATGACCAATGTCGAGCTCGCCAGTCGCGTCGGCATCTCGCCGCCGCCTTGCCTGCGTCGCGTCCGGGCATTGGAGGAAGCTGGGCTGATCCGCGGCTACCATGCCGATCTCGACGAGCGAAAGCTGGGCTATGAGGTGGTTTGCTTCGCCTTCGTGCATCTGGCGAGCCAGGCCGAAGCCGATCTCACAGCATTCCAGGGCCGCATCCGCGAATGGGCGACGGTGCGCGAATGCTGGACGCTCTCGGGGGACATCGATTTCGCGCTGAAATGCGTGGCGCCGGACCTGAAGGCCTTTCAGGATTTCGTCGGGGAACTGACGGCCATGCCGAATGTCCGCAACGTCCGCACTGCGCTCGCCCTCGACCGGGTCAAGGACGAGCCGATCGTGCCCTTCGGCTGAGAGCCCGTCTCGAAACTCTGCTGCAGCGGCCATCAGACGGCGTTGGCTGCGCGTCCGGTGCCCGCGGACCGGGGCGCGATGCCAAAAAGTAGCTTCCACTTTTTGGAGAACATTATGCTCAAGATATTGGAATCAATAAACTTTTCTGCCATTGGGTGATTCCGCCCAATGGCAGGTTGATCTAATGTCCGCTGCGCTCCGGTTCCCGAAAGCACCGCCATCTGACTGGCCGCAGCGAGTTTCGAAACGGGCTCTGAGCGCTCAGCCGATGTAGCGCTTGATCCAGTAGGCGTTGTTGCGGGCGAGCGCCTTCAGACGCAGTTGATCGATGTCCGGCCGATACCAGGCGCCGGCCCCGCCGGACAGTTCCGTCGACATGATCGGATAGCTGGCGAGCTCGCGGCCGTTGCGATCGTAGAGCGTCGCGATGCTTTCCAGGTAGTCGTTGGAACCCCCGCCATCGGATGGCTTGCCGCCGCCGCCGCCGCCGGCGAAGCTCGCCAGCCAGATACTGCTGACATTGACGACGAGGGATGTGCCGGCGCCGCGCTGCAACGACGGGCCGAGCAGGTCGATGAGCGTGCGTTCAAGCTCGCTCTTGACGATGGCAACATTCGCGCCCCAGGCGTGAGTCACGGTTGGCGAGAACTGAATCTTGATCGAGCCGATCGGCACGGCCTGAGCGGAGGCTACGCGGGGCACCAGAGTCCACGCCGCGGCACCGAGCGAGGAAGCCAGAAAAAGTCGACGCGTCATCATGGCCGGGGTCTCCGAAGGCTTGCCACATCAATGTAGGCGCGCGGCTGCGATATTCCATGGCTGCGGGCCCGCGCGCCATCTTCACTCGATCTTGGTTTCCAAGGCGTGTCGCGGGTAGGCAGCATAGTCGCCATCGTCTCGGCATGCTCTATGGGCGTCAGAATCGCTGGGGGATTCGATGGAACGCTGGCTGACGGAATTCGTGAAGCTCTGGGTGGTGATCGATCCGATCGGGACCCTACCGGTATTCCTGGCCGTCACCGCAGGGCTCGGCGCTGCTGCGGCGCGCCGCATCGCCCTTCAGGGATCGCTCGTCGCCTTCATCGTGCTGCTGTTCTTCGTCGTGCTTGGCCAGATCCTGCTGACGGCGATGGATATCGAGCTGAGCTCCTTCCAGATCGCCGGGAACATCGTGTTGTTCCTGTTCGCTCTGACGATGATCTTCGGCGAATCGAAGCTCGACGAGGATCAGAAGCTGCTGAGCTCCACGGATCTCGAGAAAGCGGTCTATCCGCTCGCGATCCCGAGCATCGCCAGCCCCGGCGCGATGCTGACGGTGATGACCGTCACCGACAATTCGCGATTCAGCATCGCCGAGCAGGCCGAGACCGTGCTTCAGATCACGATTATCTTTGTCGTCCTGGTCGGGCTGTTGTTCTGCGCCTCGCGCATCATTGCGGTGATCGGCAATGCCGGTGCCAGCGTCATCAGCCGCGTAATGGGCCTGATCCTGGCGAGCGTCGCGGTGGACGGCATCATCAAGGCGGTAAGGATCGTCGTGACGGGATGACGGCCGCCTGCGTCGCGCCCGGATTTATTCCAGCGCTTTAGTCGCCATCGCCGGTAGAACCCGAAACACAAATGCTCGCCACGAGGGCGAGCATGGTGCGGTCTGCGGGGAGGCTGAGCTCAGCGGAAGGCGATGCTGACGACCTCGTAGGATTTGCCGCCGCCGGGCGTGTTGACCTGGACGGAATCGCCGACCTTCTTGCCGATCAGCGCGCGCGCGATCGGCGAGCCGATGGAGACCTTGCCGGACCTGACGTCCGATTCCGGCTCGCCGACGATCTGGTAGCTCTTCTCTTCCTCGGTATCGTCATCGATCAGCTTGACGGTGGCGCCGAACTTGATCGTGTCGCCGCCGAGCTTGCTGACATCGATGATGTCGGCGCGGCCGATCAGCGATTCGAGTTCCAGGATCCGGCCCTCGTTCAGCGACTGTGCTTCTTTCGCCGCGTGATATTCGGCGTTCTCCGACAGGTCGCCGAGGGCGCGCGCCTCGGAGATCGCGGTGATGATACGCTGACGCTCGACCTGCTGGCGCTGCTTCAGCTCCACCTCCAAAGCGGCGAAGCCGCTCGCGGTCATCGGAACCTTTTCCATTCTTTCCGTTCCATAAGCTCCGAAAGCGCAGTTCGCCGGCGGCAAATCAGCCGCCGGCGTTTCCGCGCTTCCGCTCAATCCTCGTTCGCCACGAACGGCCTGTCTCAGGCCGCGCGTTCGAAGTATGACTGCAACGATCGTACTTCGAGATCGCCGCTGCAATAGGCCTTGATGCCCTCCGCCGCAGCGATCGCTCCGGCCAAGGTGGTATAATAGGGCACCTTGTGCAAGAGGGCTGTTCGACGGAGCGAACGGGAATCCGCAAGCGCCTGTGGACCCTCGGTGGTGTTGAAGATCAGCTGGATCTCGCCGTTCTTGATCGCGTCGACGACATGCGGCCGGCCTTCCAGAACCTTGTTGATCCGCGCGGCATCGATGCCCTGTTCCTGCAGCAGGCGTAGCGTGCCGCCGGTCGCGACGATCCGAAAGCCGAGATCGGCCAGGATGCGGACGGCCGGGACGATGCGCGGCTTGTCATCATCCCGCACCGATACGAAGACCGTGCCCTTGACCGGAACCTTGGAGCCGGCGCCGAGCTGGCTCTTGGCGAAGGCCGTGTCGAAGGAGCGGTCGAGGCCGATGACCTCGCCCGTCGAACGCATCTCGGGCCCGAGCAGCACGTCGACGCCCGGGAAGCGCGCGAAGGGGAAGACGGCTTCCTTGACGCCGACATGGTCGAGGCTGGCCGGCTTCAGGTCGAAGCCCGCCAGCGGCTCGCCGGCCATGATGCGGGCGGCGATCTTGGCGATCGGCTGGCCGATGACCTTGGCGACGAAGGGCACGGTGCGCGAGGCGCGCGGGTTCACTTCGAGGACGTAGATATCGCCGTCCTTGATGGCGTATTGCACGTTCATCAGCCCGCCGACATCGAGCGCGAGCGCCATCGCCTTGGTCTGGCGCTCGAGCTCGGCGATGGTCTCGGCCGAGAGCGAGCGCGGCGGAAGCGAGCAGGCCGAGTCGCCGGAATGGATGCCGGCTTCCTCGATATGCTCCATGATGCCGGCGATGAAGGCGTCCTTGCCGTCCGCGAGACAGTCGACATCGACCTCGATGGCGTCCGATAGGTAGCGGTCGAACAGCAGCGGGTTCTTGCCGAGGACTGTGTTGATCTGGCCGGTCTTGTCGTTGGGATACTTCGCCTTGACCTCGGAGGGGATCAGCGAGGGCAGGGTGCCGAGCAGATAGTCCTCGAACATCACCTCGTCGCGGATGATCGCCATGGCGCGCCCGCCGAGCACGTAGGAGGGGCGGACGACGAAAGGCAGGCCCAGTTCGCCCGCAATGATGCGGGACTGCTCGACCGAATAGGCGATGCCGTTCTTCGGCTGCTTGAGATGCAGCTTGTCGAGCAGGCGCTTGAAGCGGTCACGGTCCTCGGCGAGGTCGATCGCGTCAGGCGAAGTTCCGAGGATCGGGATGCCCGCCTCTTCCAGAGCATTCGCGAGCTTCAGCGGGGTCTGGCCGCCGAACTGGACGATGACGCCGTGCAGCGTGCCGTTCTGCTTCTCGGTCTCGAGGATCTCGAGCACGTCCTCGGCGGTGAGCGGCTCGAAATAGAGCCGGTCGGAGGTGTCGTAGTCAGTCGAGACTGTTTCCGGGTTGCAGTTGACCATGATGGTCTCGTAGCCGGCGTCGCGCAGGGCGTAGCAGGCATGGCAGCAGCAATAGTCGAACTCGATGCCCTGGCCGATGCGGTTCGGGCCGCCGCCGAGGATGACGACCTTCTTGCGATCGGAAGGATTGGCCTCATCCGCCGCCTTGCCGGCGAAAGGCATGGCATAGCTCGAATACATGTAGGCGGTCGGCGAGGCGAACTCCGCCGCGCAAGTGTCGATGCGCTTGTAGACGGGGCGGACGTCAAGCGATTTGCGCAGCGCCCTGACCTCGGCCTCGGTCTTGCCTGCAACTGCGGCGAGGCGCTTGTCCGAGAAGCCCATCGCCTTGATCTGGCGGAAGGCGCCGGGTGTCTGCGGCAGGCCGAACTTGCGGATCTTCTCCTCGGTCTCGACGATCTGGCGCATCTGGGCGAGGAACCAGGGATCGATCTTGCAGCTCTCGTGGATCTCCTCGTCGCTGAAGCCGAAGCGCATGGCTTGGGCGACGTGGAGGATGCGGTCCGGCGTCGGAATCGAGATCGCCGCCTTGATGGCGTTGCGGTCGTCGCCATGGCCGAAGCCCTCGATCTCGATCTCGTCGAGCCCGTCGAGGCCCGTTTCCAACGAGCGCAGGGCCTTCTGCAGCGATTCCTGGAAGGTACGGCCGATCGCCATGGCCTCGCCGACCGACTTCATCGCCGTGGTCAGCGTCGGCTCGGAGCCCGGGAACTTCTCGAAGGCGAAGCGCGGGATCTTGGTGACGACGTAGTCGATCGTCGGCTCGAAGGAGGCCGGCGTCGCGCCGCCGGTGATGTCGTTCTCGATCTCGTCGAGCGTGTAGCCCACGGCCAGCCGCGCCGCGACCTTGGCGATCGGGAAGCCGGTCGCCTTGGAAGCGAGAGCGGACGAGCGCGAGACGCGCGGGTTCATCTCGATGACGATCATGCGCCCGGTGGCCGGATCGATCGCGAACTGGACGTTCGAGCCTCCGGTCTCGACGCCGATCTCGCGCAGCACCGCCAGCGAGGCGTCGCGCATGATCTGGTATTCCTTGTCGGTCAGCGTCAGCGCCGGCGCGACGGTGATCGAATCGCCGGTGTGGACGCCCATCGGATCGAAGTTCTCGATCGAGCAGACGATGATGCAGTTGTCCTTCTTATCGCGGACCACCTCCATCTCGTATTCCTTCCAGCCCAGCACGCTCTCCTCGATGAGGACCTCGCTGGTGGGGGAGGCGTCGATGCCGCGCTCGACGATGTCGATGAACTCGCCCTTGTTATAGGCGATGCCGCCGCCCGTGCCGCCCATGGTGAAGGACGGGCGTATGATCGCCGGCAGGCCGATATCCTCGAGCGCGTCGAGCGCCTGGCCGAGCGTCTTGATGTGGTGCGAGCGCGGGGTGTCCAGGCCGATCTTGGTCATGGCTTCGCGGAAGAGCTCGCGGTCCTCGGCCTTGTCGATGGCCTCGGCGGTGGCGCCGATCATCTCGACGCCGAACTTCTCGAGCACGCTGATCTTGCTGCCATCGGGCTGGACGATCGACTTCTTGTTGAGCGAGAGCGCGCAGTTCAGCGCGGTCTGGCCGCCCATGGTGGGCAGCAGCGCGTCGGGGCGCTCCTTCTCGATGATCTTGGCGACGATCTCGGGCGTGATCGGCTCGACATAGGTCGCATCGGCCAGGTCCGGATCGGTCATGATCGTCGCCGGGTTCGAGTTGACCAGGATGATGCGGTAGCCCTCGGCCTTCAGCGTCTTGCAGGCCTGGGTGCCAGAATAGTCGAACTCGCAGGCCTGTCCGATGATGATGGGGCCGGCGCCGATGATCAGGATGGACTTGATGTCTGTGCGCTTGGGCATGATCTCGACCGGTCTTGCGGGCGCGCGCAAGGCCGGTCCGATCGGGCGAGCGGAGGCCTGGCGAGCGTCTGAATGAATGCTAGGCGCTCGCTATAGACGGGCAAGGCGGCGGAAGGAAGCTAAAAGCGCTTCGGTCCTTGCTCAACGCACAGGCCGCGGTGCCGGAAGGGCGAGATCGATCTCCAGCGGGCGCGGCGAGCGACGCTCCAACCGGCGCTTGCGCTGCATGGCGATGAAGAGGACGGCGAGCGCTGCGATCTCGCAGGCGGCGCCGACGAAGCCGAGCGGCCAGGTGCCGGCATGGCGCATCACTTGCTGGCCGAGCGCGGCGCCGGCCGCGATGCCGAAATACAGTGCTGAGGCGTTGAGCGAGAGCGCGACCACGGCTGCGTCCGGCGCCATCGCCGCGAGCCGCGACATCTGCGAGGGATGGCCAGCCCAGCCCGCCGCGCTCCAGATCAGCAGCACGAATGGAATCGGCCAGATCGCCAGTTCAGGGGGCAGGCTGACGGCGATCAGCGAAGCCGCGAGCAGCGCCGCAGCCAGCACGGTCAGCACCACGGTGAGCGTGCGCTCAGGGCCGAAGCGGTCGCTGGCTATGCCGCCGAGCTGGTTGCCGATGGCCGAGCCGATGCCGGAGACGACGAGCGTCGCAGCGAGCCAGGGGCCGACGATGCCGGTGTGGTTGGTCAGGAAGGGGGCGATATAGGTGTAGAGGACGAAGGCGCCGGTGGTCCACAGCATGGTCGTGGCCAGCGCCAGCAGCACGTCGCCGCGGCCTGCGACCTGGAGGCGCTCGCGCAGCGTGTTGGTGCCGCGCGGCAGGCCCCGCGGCAGCTTGACGAGCAGGCCCGCCAGCGAAAGCGTGCTGAACAGCGTCACGATCAGGAAGGCGAGGTGCCAGCCGCCGAAGCCGACGACGGCGGTGCCGATCGGGATGCCGAGAATCAGCGAGACCGTCATGCCTCCGGTGACCAGCGCGATGGCGCGGCCGCGCCGCTCCGGAGCGGACACCGCCACCGCGACGGCGTTCGCCGCCGGCATGAAGACGCCGGCCGAAAGCGCCATCACGATGCGGGCGCCCATCACCACCCAGAAGTCGCTGGCGAAGGCGGCGCCGAGATTGGCAAGGCCGAACACCGTCATCGCTCCGACCAGCACGGCCTTGCGGTCGGCGTCTCCGAGAACGGTGGAGAGGATGGGTGAGCCGATCGCATAGGCGAGCGCAAAGATCGAGATAAGCAGGCCGGCGGTGTCGACCGAGACGCTCAGGCCGTTGGCGAGATGGGGCAGAATGCCGGTGACGATCAGGCTGCCCGTGCCGATGGCGAAGGCGCCGCCGGCAAGCGAAAGAAGGCGCGTATCCATGGGAATGATCCTTGCGGATGATCGCTGTTTCGGAGTCAGGCTTTGAAATTCAAGGATCGTTGAATTAGTCGGGCCCGACAATTACCGCAAGGGTAATTTCAATGAATGTTGAATATTGTCAGGAGCGCGGGGATCGCCTATCTCGTCGGTCATGAAGCCGGTTTTTCATCCCGATATCGAGGATGTCGCGCCCGCCGACGTGTTCGCTGCGCTGGCCGATCCGATCCGGCTCGGCATCCTCGTCGCGCTCGCCGATGTCAGCGAGGTCGACAAGGCGCGCTGTAGCCATTTCACCGCCTTCGCCTCGCCTTCGCTGCTATCCTATCACTTCGCCAAGCTGCGCGAGGCCGGCATCACCCGCATGCGGGTGGAGGGGACGTCACGCTATCTGAGCATCCGGCGCGACGAGCTGAACCAGCGCTTTCCCGGGCTGATCGACAGCGTGATCGAGACCGCGCGGCGCGATCCTGACCTGCCGCGGCTCGGCCCCGAATGGCTTTCAGGCGGCGATGAGGCGCAGGGTTCCACTTCGCCCCGTTGACAGCGGTCCATCCGGGTTTAGCGTCCTCTCTTCCGCGATGGCGTCGAGCCGGATCGCGACGCGGCACCGGCCACGCCCGAACACGAGGAGCATGGCCATGCGTGCAGCCGACCCTCAGAAACTCGATGCGCTGGTAGGACGTCTCGTCGGTGACGTCGGAGCCTCCGTCACGGGCGCCCTGATCGTGCTGGGCGACCAGCTCGGCCTCTACAAGGCGATGGGCGATGGCGAGCCCGTCACCTCCCTGCAACTGGCGGAGAAGACTGGCCTCAAGGAGCGCTATGTGCGCGAATGGCTCGCAGGCCAGGCCTCGGCCGGCTATGTCGACTATGACGAAGGCAGCGACAGCTTCAGCCTGTCACCCGAACAGGCCATGGCCTTCGCCGAGGAAGACAGTCCTGCCTTCTTCGCCGGCGCCTTCGAGATCGTCCAGTCGATGTGGGTCGATGAGCCGAAGGTCGAAGAGGCGTTCCGGAAGGGGGCGGGTCTCGGCTGGCATGAACACAGCCAATGCCTGTTCCGGGGCACCGAGCGCTTCTTCCGGCCGGGCTACAACGCGCATCTGACGGCGGAGTGGATTCCGGCGCTGGAGGGCGTCCAGGCCAAGCTGATGCAGGGCGCGACCGTCGCCGATGTCGGCTGCGGGCATGGCTCCTCGACCATTCTGATGGCGCAGGCCTATCCGCAATCGCGCTTCTACGGCTTCGACTATCACGGACCGTCGATCGAGCGGGCGCGAGAGGCCGCCGAGAAAGCCGGGGTCGCGGACCGCATCGTCTTCGAGCGCGCTTCCGCCAAGGACTTCCCCGAGCGGAAATACGACCTCGTGACGATGTTCGACTGCCTGCACGACATGGGCGATCCGGTCGGTGCGGGCAAGCATGTGCGCGAGTCGCTGGAGCGTGACGGCAGCTGGATGATCGTCGAGCCCTTCGCGCATGACCATCTCAAGGACAATCTCAACCCCGTCGGGCGGATTTTCTACGGGGCATCGACGATGATCTGCACGCCGGCCTCGCAGTCGCAGGAGGTCGGGCTTTGCCTCGGCGCGCAGGCCGGCGAGATGCGGCTGCGCAAGGTCGCGATGGATGCGGGTTTCTCGCATTTCCGTCGTGCGACCGAGACGCCGTTCAACATGGTGTTCGAGGTGCGGGCCTGAGGCCTGAATCCGGCGAGGCGCTGTCCGAAGCGTCCCGGACGGCGTCTCCCCAGCGCTTGCGGCCGAAGCGGGTTGAAGCTGCGATCATAAATGTGCAATGTTATATCATTGCATAAATGATTGGAGCTCCATTTGCCTTCGTCTCGCTTCGTCGCAGCCGGCTTCGGGCTCGCCGGCTGCTTCCTCGCTTCCGCGGCCCTTGCGCATGATCATGCGGTTCTGCGCGGGCGCCTCGTCTTCGCCGACCACGAAAAGTCGGTTATCCGCATCCTCGACCTCGACAGCGGCGAGGTGACGCACAGCTTTGACGTTCCGAAGGCGAATCCGGGTTTCGCAGGCGTATCCGGGGGGCGCTACGTCGTGGTCAAGACCGGCGACGAGGCCGGTACGTTGCGCATCCTCGACACCGGGCTGATGGCCGAATCGCATGGCGACCATGTCGACCTCGCCAAGGCCGAGCCAAAGCTGCTCGAGCTCATGACGAAGGGTGATCGGCCCGCCCATGTCATCTCGGGGCAGGGCCAGCTCGGGCTGTTCTATGACGGCTTGCGACCCTGGGAGGGCAAGAGCGAGCCCAAGGTGGTGATGCTCGCCATCGACGGCCTTGCCAAGCCGAAGCCCGATATGACGATCTGGCCAAGCCCGGCGCCGCAGCATGGCATCGCCGTGCCGCTGGGCGCGAAGCAATGGCTGATCTCGGTGCCCAACCCCGCCTATGCCGGGGGCGACGATCGCGGGGCCTCGCCGCGGCCCAACGGCTTCGAAATCCTTGAGCGGGCCAAGTCGTCCGCGACGGGAGACGGTTGGAAGCGGATCGCGAACTTCAACGATCCGGCGCGGCCGGATGCCTCCTGCAAGCTCTATCACGGCTATGCGCCGGCGCGCGGCGGGCGGCATCTCTTCGGTTGCGCCGAAGGGGAGGGGGGCGGCGTCCTCGTGCTTTCCAAGGCGGGCAAGGGCGAGGCGGCGGGCTGGAGCGCGCGAAAGCTCGCCTATCCCGACGAGCGCCGTACCAGCGCGCTCAAATCCCGCGAGGGCGGACGCCATGTCGTCGGCAATTACGGACTGAAGGCGCCCTATGATGCGCTGCTGCGCATCGATCCGCATGCCAAGGCGCTCTCCGCCGAGGACGTGCTGTCGGTGCCTGGCGGACAGGCCGTCTGCCAGTTCGAGCTGAGCAGCACCGGCACCCGGCTTGCGAACCTCACAGCCGACGGCAAGCTGAGGGTCTATGAGGTTGCGCCGGCCTGGAAGGAACTGGCCTCCTTCGATGCCGTCCCGGCTTTCGACTGCGCCTTTGGCGCGAAGACTCCGACGCCCGGCCTCGCCGTGATCGGCGGCAGCGCCTTCGTCAGCGATCCGACCGGTGGGCGCATCCGGGAATACCATCTCGATACGTTGAGGCAGGGGCTCGATATGCCGGTCGGCGGCATGCCGGCCAATCTCGCCGGCAGCGACGCGGGCTGACGGACCGGACGCGCCGGGTGAAAAACCATTCGCCCGGCGCGTCCGTCCTCCGGCTTTGACCTTATCGCATTTTCTTCATGCGAACCGGTGTCCACTTCGCGCGAAAATGCTCTAGGAAGCGCGGATGCCGTTTCGCCGCTATCCGCGCCAGTTCCGACAGCTCATGGCCTATGTCGTCGCCGGAGGGCTGACGGCGGTCGCGCATTACGGCGTGCTGATCGGGCTCGTCGAACTCGGCCGCGTAGACCCCGTTCCCGCGACGCTCGCCGGCTTCGTCGTCGGAGCGCTGGTGTCCTACACGCTGAACCGCTGGATGACCTTCGACGCCACGCGCAGCCATGCGCAGGCGGGGTGGCGCTTCGCCCTGATCGCGGCCGGCGGCTTCGTGCTGACCGGCATCATGATGCATCTCTTCGTGACGCGGGCCGGCTTGCCCTATCTGCCGATGCAGATCGTCACCACCGGCGTGGTGATGGTGTTCTCGTTCCTCGGCCACAAATTCTTCAGCTTCGCCGATAAGGCCAGCTAGCGACGAGGGGGCGTCCCGACGCAGCCCGAACTCAGTCCAGGAATGAGATGTCCTTGCAGTTCAGGCATTTGCCGAGCTCGGAATAGGCTTTCACCAGCGCTGCGCAGGAGGCCAGGATGCCGGTGACCAGATCGTCGAGCTTGAAACCTCGCGTGCCGATGAAGGTGAGCTCGCCGAGCTTGTGAAGCAGGTTCTGCGTGGCAACGGCGACTGCCATGCTCTGCTTGGCACATCGCGTCAGGGCCTCGGGCGACTGGTCGCAGTTAAGCCGGCTCTGCTTTAGCCGCTCGATGAATTCCTTGGTCGTCTCGCGGATGTTCTCGATGGCGCGTTCCATCACCTGCACGGGACCCGGCAGGTTCATCGCCTCGCGTAGTTCGTCGATCTTCGTCTCGATGAACTTCGCGAATTCGCGATGCGCCTTCTGATGCGCGGGCAGAAGGTTCAGCATCGCGATGTAGAAGACGATGATGATCGCGATGACGAGCCCGACCACCACGACGACGCCCGGGACGGCGGCGACCGGGCGAAATCCGTTTACCGTGGCGTGGAGCTGGCGCTGATAGGCGATACGACGGGGCCCCTGAATCACCGTGCCGTAGCGGGCTCCGAGTGCCTCGAACTCCGGAAACGTCACGCAGAGGGCATTGACCGAGGCTGGGCCGACGATCCCGTCCGGCCGCAGATCTACCGATTGCTGGAATTCGAGCACGCGCCGGCGCGTCTTCTCCCCGAAGATGCCGTCGAGCTTGAGAGCTGCCAGCTTGGTCGGAGGGAACAGGTTCAGAAGGCGCTGAACCTGCTTGACTTCAGGCCCTTGGCTGCCAGCCGACAGCAACTGGCCAGGCCTCAGAATCTTCGACGACATGGCAGCCCCGCCGGCGACGGAGGCGCGACGGCGCTTCCCCAGCATCGTTGATTGAAGGCGCGTGGGCTGCATGTGGCGTCACCCATTTGGATGACGCACACGGTGTATTCGGGCTGCTGCGCGCCGCCTTACTGCGGCGGGGCGACGGTCAGCGTGAGCTGGCGGCGGCCGATGCGGCCTTCCTTGTCGGTCGCCTCGATCTCGATGATGTGGCTTCCGCTGGGGACAAGGACCGAGGGCGCGTCGATCCCGGCCGGGGTGATGAAGGGCTTGATCCGCTCGGTGATGTCGACCGGGGGCTGGCGGCGATAGAAGACGCGCACGGTCGCAGGATCGATGGGTACGCCATTGCTCGGCATGAAGCGAACGGCCAGGCGGAAGGGCTTGCCATCGACACCCTTGTCGGGTGTCGGCAAGGTGTCGATGCCGGGGCCGCGGGTGAGGTTGCGCGTGCTGGCCGGCGCCTTGGCCGTGGTCGGCAAGCCCGCTTCCTCGCGTGTGATGAGCTGAACCGGCTCGGCGGCGTGCGACGCCGTCGACATCGCAGCGGTGGCGAGAACAACACGCAGAATGTGCGGGATGAGCACAGTCTTCATCATCGTCCTATTTCACTCCCAGAATTCCGGCGATGAGGCCGGCGATGGCAGAAATGATGGTACCGGCCATCAGGATGGTGGTTTCGATGGTCTTCAGCGTTTCCATCGGCACCTTGCCATGCACGGCCAGCAGCCCCTTTCGCAGTTCCGGCAACGAGACGAGACCCCGCGCGGCAAGCGCAGCCTGCGTCACGCGCATCAACATCCCCGAGAACATCGAGGCGCCGATGCTCAGCGCGTAGAACGAAGTCTCGCGCCAGGCTGCCAGCCCTTGCGGAAGGAGCGGTATATTGTCGTGCCAACCCAGCAACGCGTTCATGGTCGCGACGGAAAAAATCGCGAAACCTATGGCGATGCCGATATCGAAAGCGAGCAGCCGCGGGCGAAGCCCGAAATAGAGCATGCCGGTCAAGAAGGGGATCCCGATCGAGGCGAGGCGCAGCGCCCAGAGCGGCAGGTCGAGCCAAAGGACGACGGCGCAATAGGCCAGCAGCAGCAAAGTCAGGCCGAAGGGCAGCACCCAGTAGCGGCGGCGTGCGGCGGGGTGGGCGACCGGCGCTGCAGGCCCTGGCGCGTCTGCCGGCTCCGATGCTGCGGGGTCGAGGGCTGCAACGGGTCTTGCAGCCAGCGCGGCGCGGTCCTCCTCTGCACGTCTCTCGAAGGCGGCGAGCCGCTCTTCGAGCGCACCGAGACGGCGCAGCAAGGGAAGCACGGGCGTCAGGTCACGTCCGCAGCAACGGCAGGACAGCACCCCCGCATTGAGCGTGGCATCGCAATAGGGACAGTTGAACTGGTCCTGCACGGAGCTCTCACGCCTTTGGGGCAAGCCGCGCTCAGAGCCATGTTTGCGTCGTTAAATCAAGATGCCTGATGCATTACAGTTACGGAACTTTAGTATTAGTCGCCATGGCGAGCCGTTGGATGCGCCGTGTTGCGGATCAGGCCGGCTTCACCGCCTTGAACGTCATCCGGTGCGGATTGTGGCCGAAATTCGCGGGCCGCTGCAGGTCGACGAAGCCGGCCTCGCCGATCAGTGCCGAGATGGCCTCGGACGTATAGGTCGACAGCCCGTATTGAGCGCGCAGCTTGCGGTAGTCGGAAAAGGCGGTGCGGATGAGGCCGCCGAGCGCCGCCGTCAGGAAGCCGCCGCGCCAGGCGAAGGCGAGGAGCTGCGATGCGTCTGTGAGCGGGCTGACGTTCGGCGGGATCACGTCGGCGATCACCAGCTTTCCGCCGGGCTTGAGCCTGCCGCGCCAGGTTTCGAGCAGTGCCTTCAGCTCGTCGCGGGAGAGATACTGGACTAGCGAATTCGCGACGACGAGGTCGAGCGATGCCTCCGGCAGGGCCTCGACCTCCTCGGGCGAGACGACCGCGATGTTGTCCTTGCGGCCGAACTGGGCGCGCAGTTTGTCGCGCACACTGGACGCAGCTTCGCAGAGGTAGAGTCGGCCGCAAGCGGAGGCGACGCGCGCGGCGTCGAGCGCCTCGCCGCAGCCATGGTCGAGCACGACGGCGTCACGCGCGGGAACATGCGCGATCAAGTCGCTCGCGATGGCGCGGTAATGCAGCGCCTTGTGGCGCGGCGAGACGTAGATGGAATGTTCGCCGTTCCAGAAATCGCGCCAGGACATGGGCAGTGTCGATCCTCGGTGGCCGCTCGCGGCCGTCATCCGATGACTAGACGCAAGCGGCGTGGCTCCGCAACAGCCGGGGTTCCGGGACGCGTCCGTTTCCGCTTAAGTCGTGAATGCGTCCGCGAGTCGGGGACGCGCGGGAGGGGGATGCCGATGCTGCTGCTGCCGCGATTGCTCAAGGGGTTCGTCCGGCAGGGACGCCTGACTGTCATCACTCCGGACGGGAAGCGCCATGCCTTCGGGCCCGGTCCGGCCGAGATGTTGTTCGCCGGCGTGCGCAAGGTGGCGCCGTCGGTCACCGTTCGCTTCCATGACGACCGCATCGAGCGGGAACTCTTCCTCAATCCCGAGCTCGCCTTGGCCGAAGGCTACATGGATGGCCGGATCGACTTCGAGGAAGGCACGATCCACGACCTGCTGACGCTGTTCTGGCTGCAGCGCAAGGAATTGCGGAAGCATCCGCTGCAGAAGGCGATTCGGCAGGTGCGCTTCCGCATCCGGCGCTGGCGCATGCACAACCCGCTCGGCCTCGCCGGCAAGAAGGTCAAGCACCACTACGACATCCCGACCGATTTCTACCGGCTCTGGCTCGACGAAACGATGACCTATTCCTGCGCGTATTGGCACAGTCCCGAGGTGGGGCTGGAGAACGCGCAGAAGGCCAAGCTCCGGCATATCGCCGCCAAGCTCAAGATCGAGCCGGGCATGCGCGTGCTCGATATCGGCTCGGGTTGGGGCGAACTGGCGATCTATCTGGCCAAGGCCTGCGGCGCCAAGGTGACCGGCCTCAACGTCTCGCCCGACCAGATGGCGGCGGCGCAGCAACGCGCCGACGCCGCCGGCGTCGGCGATGCCGTGACCTTCATCAACAAGGACTACCGGGAGCTCACCGGAACGTTCGACCGCATCGTCTCGGTCGGCATGATGGAGCATGTCGGCGTCGCGCATTACGGCGAGTATTTCGAGCGCATCCGCGACTTGCTGACGCCGGACGGGATCGCTCTCGTCCACTGCATCGGCCGCGCCGGGCCGCCCGGCTTCACCGGGCCGTTCTTCGAGAAATACATCTTCCCCGGTGGCTATGCGCCGGCACTGTCGGAGGTGTTCGCGGCGGTGGAGCAGACCGGGCTGTGGTCCTCCGATTGCGAGTTCTGGCGGCGGCACTACCACTGGACGCTCGAAGCCTGGCGCGAGCGCTTCATGGCCAGGCGCGAGGAGGTGGTCGGCATGATGGGCGAGCGCTTCGCCCGGATGTGGGAGTTCTATCTCTGCGCCTGCTCGATCTCGTTCGACATCGGCGGCGACATGGTGTTCCAGCTGCTGCTCGGACCGCACAAGAGCGCCGTCCCGATCATCCGCGACTACATCGCCGATGACGAGAAGGCGCTAGCGGCGAAGGGCTTCTAGCTCATAGCTCAGCGCTTCAGGTTGACCACCACCACGCCGGCCAGCGCCATGGCGCCGCCGATCAGGCCGAAGAGCGTCGGCACCTCGCCGAGCCAGAGGAAGCCGATCAGCATCGCCACCGGTGGGACTGCGTATTGGAAGTTCGCGGCGCGAGCGGCCGGCAGGCGCGAGAGGGTGATCGCCCAGGTGCCGTAGGCGATCAGGCTCGGCACGGCGGCGAGATAGACCACCGACCAAAAGGAGACGGCGGGGGCGACCTGCGCCTGTGCGATTGCGGAAGGCAGGAAGGGCAGCAGCACGAAGCCGCCGATCGCCATGTTCCAGGCCGCGACATGGAGCGGCTTGTAGCGGGCGAAGAGCGGTTTCTGCACGACCGTGGTGATGGCGTTGCAGAAGGCGGCGCCGAGGATCAAGAGCACGCTCATGCCGATCTCGACATCGAGCCCCTTGCCGAGCGCGATGACGCCTATGCCGGCGAAGGAGAGTGCCGTGCCGAGCCAGGCGGTCAGGCTGAAGCGCTCGCTGAGGATCATCATGGCGAGCACGGCCGTCATGATGGGGTTGGTGTTGATGATGAAGGCGGCGGGACCTGCCGGCACGACGCGCTGGCCGAAATTGAGCAGCAGGGCATAGCCCGCGATGAAGATCACGCCGCCGACGAGGAAGCGCCAGATGTCGGCGCGTTCAGGCAGCTTCGCCCGGGTCGCGACGAGGAAAAGCGCGGCGGGAACGCCGGCAAGCGCGAAGCGCAGCGCCGCCATCTCGGCCGGGCCGAAGCCGGCGAGCCCGGCCCGGATCGCCGGGAAGGAGGAGGCCCAGGCCATCACCGTGAAGGTGACGGTGAAGAGCAGCGTGGGGTCGAGGCGCTGGGAACCCGAAGAGGTCAGCGCGGGAGTGGCGCAGCTTGAGGAGGACATGGCGTCGATCCATCGGTGACAAAAGGTTGTTCCCGATAGACGCCTCGGCGAGCTGATTGACAAACGATCAATTCGCGCATGAGCTGTGAGGATGGATCACAGCTCGAACCTGCCGCCGCTCGATACCCTGCGTGCCTTCGAGGCTGCGGCGCGCACCGGCAGCTTCTCGGCCGCCGCCGAGGCCCTGAACCTGACGCATGGCGCTGTCAGCCGGCAGATCGCGAAGCTCGAGCATTGGCTGGGCCTGCGCGTCTTCCTGCGGCAGGCGCGCGGGGTTTCGCTGACGCCGGAGGGCCAGCGCCTGCTCCAGCGGACGCAGGAGGCCTTCGCGTTGATTGCCGATACGTCGGAACGCTGGCGCGAGGCGCGAGGTGCTTCGGTGGTGCGGGTCAGCGCGCCGCCCTCGGTCTGTGCACTCTGGCTGATGCCGAGACTGGCTGTGCTGGAGGCGGGGACGCCCTCATTGCGGATCGTGCTGCAGGTCGAGCATCGCAAGGTGGATTTCGAGGAGGAGGGCGTCGATCTCGGCATTCGCTGCGGGCGCGGCGGCGCGCCGGACCGGCTCTCACTGAAGCTGTTCGAGGAATGGTGCTTCCCGATCGCCTCGCCGAAGATCGCCGCCGCAATCGGGGAGGGGGCACCGGAGCGGCTGCTGGCGCAGCCACTGATCCATGATTCCGACGCCGCCGGCTGGAAGGCCTGGTTCGCGGCGCAGGGGCTGGACTACCGTCCGCGCCCGCAGGATCGGCGCTTCGAGGACTACAATCTGGTGCTCGATGCGGCCGCGCATGGCCTCGGCATCGCGCTGGCGCGGCCGCCTTTGGCGCGCGAGCAACTGGCGGTGGGACGGATCGTCAGGGTCGATGCGCGCGAGGCACTGAACCCGGTTTCCTATTGGCTCGACCGGCCGCTGGGAGCGCTTCGCCCATCGGCTGCGGCGCTGGCTGAGCGGATCGCGCGCGAGGCAGGTGCCGCGCCAGCCGAGAGCGAGGCGTTCCTGAATCGCGAGGCGCGGGCGGCCTGAGCCGTATCTGCGTCATGCTCGACCCGAACATCTCGTGACCAGCAGGTGCCGAAATCTCTTTCGGCCTGAGATTCTCGGGACAAGCCCGAGAATGACGGACTGCATTCAGCGCAAGCTATGACGCGGAGCCGCGAATTCGCCCCGCTGGCTGGCGCGCGCCATCTCGAAGCTGTCGGCGATGCGCCGCGCCCGGACGATGAAGGCCTGCGCGATCTCGGGCGGACAGACCTCGTGCGCGGTGATCTCGAACAGGTCGAGCCAGCGGTCGAAATGCTCGCCTTTCAGCGGCAGGATCAGGTGCGGGCGCATCGGGCGGCCGTTGTAGCGGCCGCTGCGCAGCATCACGCCGCTCCAGAAATCGGTGATCTTGGCGATATGCTCGTCCCAGTCCTCGACGGCCGCTGCGAAGACGGGGCCGATCAGCTTGTCCTGTCGCGCCCTCGCATAGAAGGTGCGGACGAGCTCCGCGATCATCGGCTCGCGCAGGTCGGGATGGGCAGCGCCCGGGTGGGTCAGGGGATTGTCGGTCATCGCAGGGACGTTCATGTTTCCGGTATTCTCGTAGGGGAGGATCGCAAAGGCTAGGCCTGCGCGACCTCTGCGACCTTGTGAGGCAGGTCGGCGGCCGGCTGTGCTGCTTCGGCATGGCCATCCTCCAGGAACAGCCGCATCTCCTCGGCGAGCGCGAAGAAGCGGTCCCGCACCGCCTTGGCATGTGGGTTTGCGCGCTCGATCGCCATGAAGACGTTGGGTGCGTCGTAGCGGACCATCTCGGTCGCCTGCATCAGGAGGTCGAAGCTCGCCGTCGTCATCGTCCGGGGCAGCGGTTCCATGCGGACCAGGATCTTGGCGATGAGGTGGGTCAGGCCCTGCACCATCGCAACCTCGCGATCATGGGCATCGGCGGTCGTCATGATGACTTTGAGCTTGAGGACGCGGCGCAGGAAGGCGGCGATGCGCGGCGCGCTGCCGCCCCTGATAGGACAGAGCGCGATCCTGAGCCCGGCGAGGCCATTGCGGGCGCTCTGCGGGCCGAAAAGCGGATGCGTCCCGATGATCTCGACATCATCGGGCAGCGCCGCCTGCATGGCGCTGGCCGGGCCGATCTTGACCGAGCCGACATCGAGCATGACGGCGCCGGCCTTGAGATGGGGGCGCAGCACCGAGAGCGCTTCTGGGATCGCCGGGACTGGCACGGCCAGGATCACGAGGTCGCAAGCGGCCGCCTCAGCGGGGCTGACCGGCAGGAGCCCCTTGCCTGATAGGTCCGGTTCGGGCGGTTGCGCGGGGTCGCAGACGCGCAAGGCGAAATGCGGCTGGAGATGACGGGCCATCAGGCGGCCGAAGGCGCCGAAGCCCATGATGCCGATGGTGGAGATGGTGCTGATTTTGGAAGACATCGCTCTGGTCCGGTGGTGGGCCGCGATGCCGGGTGATCTGCCTGAATTCAACCGCCAGCGCGGCGGTTGAACATGGGAATGCCACCGCCTCTATGAGGACGGGGCGTAATAGCCGTGAAGAAAGGTCAGCAGGCTGATCATGACGCACTTAAAGCGTGCGGGTGCGGCGCTGTCAATCGAGCTTCGGCGAATAGGCGGTCGGCGTCAGCGTGCGGTCCTCGATCGCGCCGACCATGTCGCCATGCTCGATCTTGGTGGTGCGCTTGATCTCGCTCCATTCCGGATCGGCCATGAAGCTCGCCCAGGCCTTGGCCTTCGTCTCGATGTCCGGCCAGGCGAGGATGTAAGCGAACTCGGTGCGCCCGGCGCTGGCCGTCTCCCACATCGCCACGATCCTGAAGCCGTGGCGCGCCATGATGCGGGCGGCATGGTCGCGGAAGCGGGCATGGAAGGCCGCCTTGTTGCGCTCGAAGATCTCGTAGATGCGCAACTGGTGGATCATGCCTGCCTCCTCTCGTCGTGGCGGCCGTCAGGCGGCCTTCTTGCCCTTTTCCGCCACCATCAATTCCACGAAGCGGTTGAAGAGATAGTGGCTGTCCTGCGGGCCGGGCGAGGCCTCCGGGTGGTGCTGGACGCTGAAGGCCGGGCGGTCGGTGAGTGCGATGCCGCTGTTCGAGCCGTCGAAGAGCGACACATGGGTCTCGACCGCATTGGCCGGCAGGCTCGCCGGATCGACGGCGAAGCCATGGTTCATCGAGACGATCTCGACCTTGCCGGTGGTCTTGTCCTGCACCGGGTGGTTGGCGCCGTGATGGCCCTGCTTCATCTTCATCGTCTGGCCGCCGATGGCGAGCGCCATCATCTGGTGGCCGAGGCAGATGCCGAAAGTCGGGATCTTCCGGTCGAGCAGCTGCCTGATCACCGGCACGGCGTATTCGCCGGTCGCAGCCGGGTCGCCAGGGCCGTTCGAGAGGAAGATGCCATCGGGATTCAGCGCCAGGATGTCTTCGGCCGTCGCGGTCGAGGGCACCACGGTGACGTCGCAGCCAGCCTTCGCGAGCAGGCGCAGGATGTTGCGCTTCACGCCGTAGTCGATGGCGACGACCTTGAAGTCGCTGGTTTCGCGCTTGCCATAGCCGGCCGGCCAGACCCAGGGCGTCTCGTCCCAGTCGTAGCGCTGGGCGGCGGTGACGAGCGGGACGAGGTCGAGGCCGGCCATGGAGGGCAGCTCCGCCGCCAGCTTCTTCAGCCGGTCGATGTCGAAGACGCCGTCCGGGCTGTGGGCGAGGATGGCGTTGGGCATGCCGTTGTCGCGGATCAGCGCGGTGAGGGCGCGGGTGTCGATACCGCAGATGCCGACGATGTTGCGGGCTTTAAGCCAGGCGTCGAAATGGCGGTTAGCGCGCCAGCTCGAAGGCTCGGTGATGGCGGCGTGCAGCACGCAGCCGCGCACGCCGGAAGAAGCGGCGGCGTTCACCGTCTCGGTATCCTCCTCGTTCACGCCGACATTGCCGACATGCGGGAAGGTGAAGGTGATGATCTGTCCGGCATAGGACGGGTCGGTCAGGATTTCCTGATAGCCGGTCATCGCCGTGTTGAAGCAGACCTCGCCCGGCGCCTCGCCCACGGCGCCGAGGCCGAAGCCTTCCAGCACCGTGCCGTCGGCGAGCACGAGGAGCGCGGTCGCGCGCGGTTCGATCCAGCCGCTATCGGCGGGGTTTCCTTCGGAGGCGGTCATGTCTATGTCTCGGTCCAGGCCGCGCCAGCGGCAGAATGCGGAGGCGGGGCTGCAGAAATCCGCTCCGCCGATCTGGAACGCGAGCCATAAAGAGCCGGGCGCTGCCCGTCAATCAAGGCAGGCGCAGGCCGCACAAGAGAAAAAGGAACAACGAGATGACGAGCTTGCGCGAGCGCTTCACCGGCGACCTCAAGGAAGCGATGAAGGCCGGCGAGAAGGGCAGGGTCGGCGCGATCCGTCTGATCCAGGCGGCGCTGAAGGAAAAGGACATCGAGGCGCGCGGCGCCGGCAAGGGCGAGGCCACGGCTGACGAAATCCTCGGCGTCCTCCAGAAGATGATCAAGCAGCGCCAGGAATCGATCGCGATCTATGACGCCAACAACCGCCCCGAGCTCGCCGATGGCGAGCGCGCCGAGGTCGCGGTGATCTCCTCCTATCTGCCCAAGCAGATGTCGGACGAGGAGGTGAAGGCCGCGATCGACAAGGCCATCGCCGAGACCGCCGCGACCGCCGTCAAGGACATGGGCAAGGTCATCGCCGCCCTGCGCGCGGCCTATGCCGGCCAGATGGATTTCGGCAAGGTCAGCCCGATGGTGAAGGCCGCGCTCGGCGGCTGAGCCGGCGCGGCCGAAAAGCTCAGGCCGTCATGCTCGGGCTTGACCCGAGCATCTCGGAAACTCGCGCCCTCTGGTCATGAGATTCTCGGGTCGAAGCTGTGCTTCGCCCGGGAATGACGAGCCTGCTTGGACGCCTCCCCTTGTGGATATTCCCGACAAGCTCTGTCGAGGCCATGTTCGAGGTTGGCTTTCCGACACGCAGAGGCCACATCAGGAAACATGAAATTCCCGCCCTCCGTCCTTGAGGAGATCAAGGCGCGGCTGCCGGTTTCGGCGGTCGTGGGCAAACGCGTGCGCCTCCAGAAGGCCGGACGCGAATGGAAGGGGCTTTCCCCCTTCAATGCCGAGAAGACGCCATCCTTCTTCGTCAACGACCAGAAGGCGTCGTTCTTCGATTTCTCCTCCGGCAAGAACGGCGACATCTTCAAATTCGTGATGGAGACCGAGGGGCTCTCCTTCCCGGAAGCCGTCGAGAAGCTCGCCGCGGAAGCCGGCGTCATCCTGCCGAAGATCACGCACGAGGCGCAGGTCCAGGAAGAGAAGCGCAAGGGGCTGCACGAGGTCGTGGAGCTCGCGGCGCAGTTCTTCGAGGCCGAGCTCATGGGCGATCGCGGCGGCTCGGCTCGGCGCTATCTCGCGACGCGCGGCCTCGACGGCGAGGCGCGTACGCGCTTTCGCCTCGGCTACGGCCCGGTGGATCGCTTCGCACTGCGGGACCATCTTGCCGGCAAGGGCGTGCCAGCCGAGCTGATGATGGAGGCGGGGCTGCTCGTGCATGGCGAGGAGATCGCCGTGCCCTATGACCGCTTCCGCGACCGTGTGATGTTCCCGATCCACGATTCGCGCGGACGCGTCGTCGCCTTTGGCGGGCGGGCGATGAGCGCCGAGGTCGCGGCGAAATATCTGAACTCGCCGGAGACGCCGCTCTTCCACAAGGGCCATCTCCTGTTCAACCACCACAATGCCCGCAAGGCCGCCCACGACACCGGGCAGGTGATCGTGGTCGAGGGCTATGTCGACGTCATCGCCATGTCGCTTTCGGGGTTCCCGCAGACGGTGGCGCCGCTCGGCACGGCGCTGACCGAGGACCAACTCGGGTTGCTCTGGCGCATGGCCGACGAGCCGGTGATCTGCCTCGACGGTGACAAGGCCGGGCGCAAGGCGGCGAGCCGCGCCATCGATCTGGCGTTGCCTATGCTCGAACCGGGCAAGTCGCTCTCCTTCGCGCTGCTGCCGGACGGGCAGGACCCCGACGATCTCGCCCGCTCGGGCGGGCGGCAGGCGATCGCGGAGGTGGTTGCGGCGGCGCGTCCGCTGGTCGACATGCTCTGGCAACGCGAGGTCGAGGCCGGGCCGCTCGACACGCCGGAGCGCCGAGCCGCGTTCGAGCGCCGGCTGAAGGAGCCGCTCGGGCAGATCCGCGACGAGACCACGCGCAAGCACTATCGCCGCGAGATGGATGAGCGGCTGGCGCAGCTCTTCGCCAGCGCCGCCCCGGCCCGGCCGGAACGCGGCGGTGGGGCAAATTTTCAACGCGGTAAGGGCGCAGGGCGCGGCGGCTTCGGCCGGCAGGTGCCCCCTTGGCTCGCTGGACCGCTCAAGGCCTCGAGCGCGGTGACCCAGTCGCGGATGATGGCGAAGCTGCGCGGTGAGGATCAGCGCGAGGCCTTCATCCTGCTAGCGCTGGCGAGCCATCCCGATCTCATCCTGCGCTGCGCCGACGAAATTGCCGAGCTGTCGCTCGACGGTCCGGCCGCCGAACGCTTCCGTCAGGCGCTGCTCGATGCGGTGGAGGACAAGCTCGACCTGGAGATCCTGGCGAATCGGCTGGTACAGCCGCGTGTGCGGGAGGCCCGCAATCAACTCATGGCTGTCACCGGCCCCGCAGAGAGGCGCAAACTGGCACAAGATGCTGATCCTGAATCGGTTTTTGACTCGATTCATCAGGCCATCGTCTTGCATCATCGCGCGCGAACGCTAAATAGCGAGTTGAGAGCAGCCGAGCGCGCATTGGCTGACGACGCGACCGAAGCCAATTTCGCCTGGATCAAGGACGTGAAGGCCCGCCTCGAGACAATCGACGGCACCGAGGCCATGTCCGGAGATTGATAGCCCAGCGAATGGTGGACGCAGGTTCGATGCGCGCGGGGCTGCGGGGTGGTTCACGATTCGTCAACGACGTCTGGTGCCATCTGCGAATGGATTTGGGTGGGTGAGCGCGCCGGGCCTGCGGTCGCGCCGCCCTTTTATGCGTCGGTACATGACAGCTCTTGTCATCGCCGGCGCGCGAATGCGGAGCGCTGATTGATGGCGACGAAAGCGAGCGAACGGGAAAAGACCGATCAGGTCGCGCCCGACGCCCCCCCGACTACCGACGGCCCGTTGCTCGATCTGACCGATCAGGCCGTAAGGCGCATGATCAAGCTCGCGAAGAAGCGCGGCTATGTGACCTATGACGAACTGAACGAAGTGCTGCCCTCGGAGGAGTTCTCTTCCGAGCAGATCGAGGACGTGCTCGGCCAGCTCAGCGAGCAGGGCATCAACGTCGTCGACAACGAGGATCCGGAAGCGGCCGGCGAGGAACGTGCCAACCGCAAGGATGCCGCCGGCAGCGACGACGACGAGGCCGAGGGCGGCGATCTGGTCGATGCCTCGCGCCCGGCGCTTCCGGCCGAAACCAAGCGTAATCTCGAGCCGACCGAGCGCACCGACGATCCGGTGCGCATGTATCTGCGCGAGATGGGCTCGGTGGAGCTTCTCTCTCGCGAGGGCGAGATCGCCATCGCCAAGCGCATCGAGGCCGGCCGCGAGGCGATGATCGCCGGGCTCTGCGAGAGCCCGCTGACCTTCCAGGCCATCATCATCTGGCGCGACGAGCTCGTCGACGGCAAGGTGCTGCTGCGCGACATCATCGATCTCGAAGCGACCTATGCCGGCCCGGACGGCAAGAACCCGGCCGTGTCCGGCGAGGAGGAGGGCGAGGAAGGCGAGCAGGCCGAGGCCGCCGAGGGCGAAGCTCCGCCCGAAATGGACGACGACGACATCGAGAACAACGTGTCGCTTTCGGCCATGGAAGCCGAAATCAAGCCGCGCGTGCTCGAGACGTTCAACGCCATCGCCGACGACTACAAGAAGCTGCGCCGCCTGCAGGACCAGGACATCGCCAACCGGCTGGAGAACACCAAGCTCTCGCCGTCGCAGGACCGCAAATACAAGAAGCTCAAGGACGACATCATCACCGCGGTGAAGTCGCTCTCGCTCAACAACAACCGCATCGAGGCGCTGGTCGAGCAGCTCTACGACATCAACAAGCGCCTGATCGGCCATGAGACGCGCCTGCTGCGCCTCGCCGAGAGCTATGGCGTCGGCCGCGAGGACTTCCTCAAGCAGCATGTCGGCGGCGAGCTCGACCCGAAATGGGTGCTGCGCGTTTCCAAGCTGGGCTCGCGCGGCTGGAAGGAATTCGTTGGGTCGGAGCTGGAGCGGATCAAGCAACTGCGCGAGGAGGTGCACACGCTCGCCTCCGAGACCGGCCTGGAAATCCAGGAATTCCGCAAGATCGTGCTGATGGTCCAGAAGGGCGAGCGCGAGGCCCGGCAGGCGAAGAAGGAGATGATCGAGGCGAATCTGCGTCTCGTGATCTCGATCGCCAAGAAGTACACGAACCGCGGCCTGCAGTTCCTCGACCTGATCCAGGAAGGCAATATCGGTCTGATGAAGGCGGTCGACAAGTTCGAGTACCGTCGCGGCTACAAGTTCTCGACCTATGCGACGTGGTGGATCCGGCAGGCGATCACCCGCTCGATCGCCGACCAGGCCCGCACGATCCGCATCCCCGTCCACATGATCGAGACGATCAACAAGATCGTGCGGACCTCGCGCCAGATGCTGCACGAGATCGGCCGCGAGCCGACGCCGGAGGAGCTGGCCGAGAAGCTGGCCATGCCGTTGGAAAAGGTGCGCAAGGTCCTGAAGATCGCCAAGGAGCCGATTTCCCTGGAGACGCCGATCGGCGACGAGGAGGATTCGCATCTCGGCGACTTCATCGAGGACAAGAACGCGATCCTGCCGATCGACGCGGCGATCCAGAGCAATCTGCGCGAGACGACGACGCGCGTGCTCGCCTCGCTCACCCCGCGCGAGGAGCGCGTGCTGCGCATGCGCTTCGGCATCGGCATGAACACCGACCACACGCTGGAAGAGGTCGGCCAGCAGTTCAGCGTCACCCGCGAGCGCATCCGCCAGATCGAGGCGAAGGCGCTCCGGAAGCTGAAGCATCCGAGCCGGAGCCGGAAGCTCCGGAGCTTCCTGGACAACTGATCCAAAGAAGGCCGGCCGCAACGCCGGCCTTTTTCATATGTGCCCTCCGACAGCCTGTCGGAGGATGTCCCACGAACGCAGGATGCGGCTTGAGAGCGGGCGAAGCAGGGTACGCTGCTACGCCACTCGATCGTAGAGGCTCGAAACCGCACGATGCTGCCATTTACCTATGCTGCGCTTGCCGAACGGTTCGCGACGGTCCGACCCTGGGCGAAGAAGACGGTCGGCGATGCCACCAATCGTTGTGCGATCTGCATGGGCTATACGCTGCGGCTGACGCCCTCGGAGGACGATGCCACGATCGAGCATCTGGCGAAGATCGCGAGCCGGGTGAATGGCGATGCCGGACCCGTGGGTGGAGCGCGCCCGATGGGCACGCTCAGCGCCAATTTCTTCATCCGGGCAGCGGAACTGGAGCCGCGAGTCCGGCGGGTCTATGGTGAGCCGGACGTCAAGGGCGCCTCGAACAAGGTATGGCGTTCGGTGCTCGGCAAGAAGGGCGTGCTTTATCTGGAGGATTGCTACCAGACGGAAGGCGACAAGAGCACGTCCTTCCTGTTCTTCCAGCGCGTGAATGGCGATCATTGGGATCTGTTCAACGGCATCAACATGGTCGCCGAGGAGTATCTGCTCAGCGGCAACAGCCATGACGGCCAGCTCTATTTCTGGATGGCGCGCTGAAGCAAAGTGCATCGGACACCGCGATGGCGACCCAGCGTTGCCGGGCACTTGATCTCGCCGGTTGGAAGAGGCTTCTTGGAGCCAACTGCCCGGAGGCCTCATGTCCCCAGAATTCCTCCTCACCTCGCTGATCATCGTCGCTTCGCCGGGAACGGGCGCGCTCTACACTATCGCCGCCGGCCTCACGCGCGGCAGCCAAGCGAGCGTGCTCGCCGCCTTCGCTTGCACGATCGGGATCGTGCCGCATCTGATCGCGGCGATGATGGGCATCGCGGCGCTGCTGCATGCCAGCGCGCTCGCCTTCGCCATCGTGAAATATGCCGGCGTCGGCTATCTGCTCTACATGGCCTGGCAGACGCTGAAGGAGCATGGGGCGCTCAAGGTCGAAACCGAGGCGGATGCGCGCTCGGCCTGGCTCGTGCTGCGCGACGGGCTGGCGATCAACCTGCTCAACCCCAAGCTCTCGATCTTCTTCGTCGCCTTCCTGCCGCAGTTTATCGCGGCGGATGAAGCCAGTCCGATGGCGCGGATGCTGGAACTCTCGGGCGTGTTCATGGCGATGACCTTCATCGTCTTCGCGCTCTACGGGCTCTTCGCGGCTGCGATGCGCGACAAGGTCATCGGCCGCCCGGCGGTGATGGCGTGGCTGCGCCGCAGCTTCGCGGCCGCCTTCGTCGCGCTCGGCGCCAAGCTTGCTCTCACCGAGCGATGAAACGGCGATGTCGCGCCAGGCAATCCTGACGATCGATACGCGCGGACCGGGGCTTTACGAGTTCACCGACCGCGCCGTCGCCTTCGTGCGTGCGGGCGGGGAGACCAGCGGCTTGCTGACGCTGTTCGTGCGACATACCTCCTGCTCCTTGCTGATACAGGAAAATGCCGATCCCGATGTGCAGCGGGATCTCGACGCGTTTTTTCGCCGGCTGGTGCCATCCGCGGTTGATCCGGCGATGGATTATCTCGTCCATCGCGCGGAGGGGCCCGACGACATGCCCGCCCATATCAAGGCGGCGCTGACCCCGGTTTCCCTCTCGGTTCCGGTGATGGGCGGGCGCCTCGCGCTCGGAACCTGGCAGGGGATCTATCTCTTCGAGCACCGGGCGAGGCCGCATCGGCGCGAGGTCGCGCTGCACCTCGGCGCCTAGCAGCGTTCAAGCCGGCGGGGCGACGACCAGCGCGACGAGGCGCCGGACCACAGGCAACACCAGCAGCAGGGTCGGGAAGGCGACGATCCAGGAAAGGGCCCAGGAGCCGGGCCAGGTCTGCAGGAATTCGGCCGTCGGGCCCAGCGCCTTCAGCGTCGAGATGCCGGAGACGACGAAGGTCATCAGCACGGATAGGAAGAACGGCATCGCCACCCCGGCGTAGCGGGCGGGCAGGCGGCGGAAGACAGGGCGAGGCATAGGTCAGGCTTTCGCAAGTGGCAGGCCGTTCGGATGCATCCGATGCGGCCATGGGCCGGCTGGACGCGTTGCCTGACGTGAGACGCTTACGAACGGGAACGGAGCCCGATGATGGCTCCATAGTCGATTGCCGGGATCGTGCCAAGCCGTCTACCGCGCCACGAATATGTCTGGGCTGGGCAGGGGCTCCCAGGCTTCGCCGGCGCCGACGAGGCAGCTGACGCCGGCGGGCGTGGTGGCGAGCAAGGTCCAGGTGCTGGCGGGGCCGACATAGAGCTCGAACAGGACGCCGCTATCGGTCAGGCCACTCCCGACCATGCGCTCGCCGAAAGTCTCGCGGAGTTTTTCGGCAACATGGGCGCGTTCGGCACAGGGCGTCTCGTGCGGCGCAGCTTTCTGGGCGAGGGCGCTGGGCGAAAACGCCACCCCCGCCAATCCAGCGATCATCAGGACCTTGATCAACGTCATGGCCACCTCCTGTCCGGAAGCGGCCGCCCGGGCGGCACGACGACGGCAAGTCTTGCGACCGCCCAGAACAGATTGGATGTGGGAAGTTCCGTACGGTCGTTCAAGCGCTTGAAGCAGCGAGACGCGCCGCTTTCGGCATGCCGAAACAGTGCTCCCCTTGGCGCGGCTCCTGTCCTATATCAGCGGCAAGCAATCCGGAGGTGCCATGTCTTTCTTCAAAACACTGTTCGGCGGTCGCAAGCCCGCGGAGGAGAAGCCGGCCGGCCCGGTCAAGAGCATCGAGCACAACGGTTTCACCATTCATGCGACGCCCTATCAGGAGGGCGGCCAGTACCAGCTTTGCGGCGTCATCGAGAAGGTGATCGACGGCGAGACGAAGAGCCATCGCTTCATCCGCGCCGACCGCTTCCCGGGACAGGCCGAAGCCGCAGACTTCACCCTGGTGAAGGGCCAGCAGATCGTCGACATGGAAGGCGAGCGCATCTTCCGCTGAGCATCGGCGCGGGTGCCGTCGAAGCCGCCCAAAGCGCGCTATTTGCCGGGGAGCCGCCGCAGCGCTCCCAAAAGCTGGTCTGCGGTCCATGAGGTCCGCAGACTCTGGGCTTCGGCGTCATGGACGAGTTCGCAAAGCCGGGCATTGACGGGGGCGGCGCGTCGGAGGCTTGCCGCGAGCCGGACCACCTCGCCATTGATCCAGTCGATCTCGGTCGGGCGGCCGGCCGCGAGGTCTTCGGCCATCGAGGAGCGCGCGCTCGGATCGATGGCGAGCATGCGCCGCGCCAGCACGCTGAAGACGAAATTCGGCAATTCGAGCAGGGCCGGGATCCACCGCGCGGGCAATGGAGTGAGCCGCGCCGGCGCGATGCCCGCCTTGCCGAGAAGAGACAGCGCCTCGCGCTGCGCTTTGGCCAGGCAGCGTCGATAGCCGCGTTGCGACAGTTCCTGCTTCAACGGGAGGTTTGCGAGCGCATTGACGGCGTTGTTGAGGTTGAGGAGCAGCTTGGCCCACTGGACGGAGCGCATGTCGACCGGCCGCGTGAGCGCCAGCCGGGCCCGGTCGAAGATCGCGAGGCGTTTATCGGCGTCGCCGCCGGCCTGCACATAGAGGTTTCCTTCCGAGGCCTGGTGGAACCTGCCAGGTCCCTTGGAGACGACATTGAACGGCACCATGCCGTCGAGAACGGTGCGATCATCCAGGAGATCGCGCAACAGGGCGCCGTTGCCGAGGCCGTTCTGGAAGCTGACGATGGCGGCCGCAGGAGGCAGAACCTCCGCCAGATCGCGAGCGGCCACGGCCGTGCCGCCTGATTTGACGGTGACGAGAACGAGATCGGCGCCCGAAGCCATCGCGGCATCCGAGCCGAAGACGATCGAAGCGGGCGGTACATGCCAGTCGCGGCCGTCGTAATGCGAGATGCTCAGGCCCTCGCGCGCCAGCACCTCGCCCATGGCGGGGCGCCCGACGAAGCGGACATCGCTGCCTGTGGCGAGGAGGCGCCCGCCGATATAGCAGCCGATCAGCCCGGCGCCGTAGATGCAGATCCTCGTCATGTCGCGCGCTCCAGCCGTTCCGGTGTCCCGTCAAAGCGGAGAGGCATCAAGCGCTCTCGGCAAGGCGATCCTGCTGCGGTCGCGCGGCGGCCCTGCCCCCGGTGCCCTTGTCCGGGACGTCCCAGTCGCTAAAGCTGCCGGGAGAAGAGCCATCTCCAAACAGGTGGCCGCCGAGGAAACATGTCCCAGCCTGCCGACCGTTATCAGCCCGATTCTCCCTATGCCTGGCTGCGCCTTGCCGTTGCGCTGGTGATCGGCACCGTCGCCTGCGTCGGCTCCTGGTCGGTCGTGGTGGTGCTGCCGGCGATGCAGGGCGAGTTCGAGACGCTGCGCGCGGGCGCCTCGCTGCCCTATACCTTCGCCATGCTCGGCTTCGGCGCCGGCAACATCGTCATGGGCCGGGTCGCGGACCGCTATGGCATCACGGTGCCGATCATCGCCGGGGCTCTGCTGCTGGCCGCCGGCTACACCGCGGCGGGGCTGTCGCATTCGCTCTGGCAGTTCGCGCTGGCGCATGGGCTGCTGATCGGGATGGGCAGCGCGGCAGGCTTCTCGCCGCTGATCTCCGACCTGTCGCACTGGTTCCGCCGCCATCGCGGGCTTGCCGTGGTCTGCGGTGCCTCGGGCAGCTATCTCGCCGGCGTGGTCTGGCCGCAGGTCATCACCTGGGGGCTGGCCCATCATGGCTGGCGCGCCACCCATTTCGGCATCGCCGTCGTGGCGCTGGTGGTGATGCTGCCGCTGGCCCCGTTCTTCCGCCGCCAGCCCACAGCCGCCACGCTCGCAGCCGCTGAGGCGCATAGTGCCGGGGCGCGCGGCGATCTCGGCCTCAGCGCCAACCAGCTCCAGCTCCTGCTCTGCGTCGCCGGCTTCGCCTGCTGCGTGGCGATGGCGATGCCGCAGGTGCATATCGTCGCCTATTGCGGCGACCTCGGCTACGGCGTCGCCCGCGGCGCCGAGATGCTGTCGCTGATGATGCTGCTCGGCATCATCAGCCGCGTCGGCTCGGGCTTCGTCGCCGACAGGATCGGCGGGGTGGCGACGCTGGCGCTGGGATCTTTGATGCAGGGCGTCGCGCTCTTCCTCTATCTCTGGTTCGACGGGCTGACCTCGCTCTATGTCGTCAGCGGCATCTTCGGTCTGTTCCAGGGCGGCATCGTGCCGATGTACGCGGTCGTCATTCGCGAATACCTGCCGGCCAAGCAGGCCGGCGTGCGGATCGGCCTCGTGATGTCGGCGACGGTGCTCGGCATGGCGGTCGGCGGCTATCTGTCGGGCGTGATCTTCGACTATTTCAGCTCCTACCGGATGGCCTTCCTCAACGGCCTTGCCTGGAACCTCGTCAATCTGAGCGTGGTCTGCTGGCTGATGCTGCGGTCGCGGCGCCCTGCGCCGCCGGCTCAGCTCGCCGGCGAGGCGGGGCGGTAGGTGCCGAAGCACCAGACATGCCCTTCCGGGTCCTTGCGGATGAAGGGTATTGCGACGGGGCGCGCCCAAGCTGGTGGCGCATCCGCTGCCGGCAAAATGCCAAAGTTATGCGTCACGTCGCGTTGAGAAAGGCGACGAGATCGTCGAGAACCGGCGCCTGCCATTGCAACAACCGAGCGATGGATGTCGCCGTTCCCGCGTGCCCGAGCCCTGGATAGATCTTTAGCGACACCGATTTGGCGCCGGCTCTTCTGAGCGCTTGCGCAAGGCGCTCGCTGTTGCGCGGCAGGACCGTCGTATCTTCAGAGCCCGTCGCCAGAAGGATCGGCGGGGCGTCGCGCCGGGCAAAGTTCACCGGCTGTGTCTGGGCCAGGTCGTGGGCGTTGCCGAACGCCTGCTTCGTGACGTCGATGTCGAGCGGGAGAAAGTCATAGGGGCCCGAGAGGCCGACGGTGGAACGGATCGCGCTCGCATGAAGCCCGGCGGCGGCAAGGTAGCGCTTGTCCAAGGTCAGCATCATCGCGTTATACGCGCCGGCGGAATGCCCAATCAGGTGTATCGCCTGGGACGCGCCGCCGAAGCTGGCGATATTGTCGTGCGCGAAGCGCAGCGCCAGCGCGCCGTCCTCGATGAAGGCCGGAAAGCGGACCTCCGGGACCAGGCGATAGTCAGCAATCACGGTGACGAAGCCGCGCGAGGAGAGGGCGTCTCCGACGAAGGCATAGGTCTCCTTGTCTCCGCTGGCCCATGAACCGCCGTAAACGAAGAAGGCGACCGGCCTTGGAGCCGCTCCGGCAGCGCGCGGCACATAGATGTCCATGCGCTGCCGAGGATGCGAGCCATAGGCGACGTCGCGCTTGCCCTCGGCCAAGCCGCCAGGCCTGAGGGCTGCGCAGCCCGGGAGAGGCGCTGCAGCGAGCATCGGAATGATAGCGCGGCGGGAAATCTTGGTCGTCATGTCGCCATCGGCCGGAGGAGCGTGCGAAATCATACGCCTCGTGTGCCGCGATGGATCTGTTCGCCGGATGGCGCAGAGGCCGGATGCGATACTGAACCGCTTCGGCATTCCCGGCGTATCCTCCACACAACCCGGGAGGTCATCATGCGCTTCGTTGCCGGTTACATCGCCTTCCTCGTCGCGTTCGGAATCAGCGATGCCATCTGGCTGGGCACGATGACCGCTGTGCTCTATAGGCCCGCACTCGGCGACCTGATCGTCGAGCAGGTGCGATACTGGCCGGCTGCTCTGTTCTATTTCGGCTTCCCGCTCGGCGTGATCTATTTCGCGCTGATGCCCGCGCTGCGGGATGGGAGCGCAAGCACTGCGTTGCTGAATGGCGCGCTCATCGGTTTGCTCGCCTATGCGACCTACGACCTGACGAACTACGCCACCTTGCGGCCCTGGACTCTGACGATCACGCTCGCGGACATCGTCTATGGCACGGTCGTCGTCGGTCTGTGCACATGGATCGCCTATGGCGTCGTCCGCCGTGCGGCCGACTGGGGCTGGGTTTAGCCGTCCCTTACCGGCCAGTCCCCTCAGGTAGCGCGCAGTCTGTAGTGATGGACACCCCAGACATCGCCGCTCGCATGGCCGAACAGCCCGCTCGTTGCCAGAAAGAACAGGCGCCAACGCCGGCGCCACAGCGGCGCTTCCGCACCGTAGACTTGTCGCAGGATGGGATCGATCATCGGCAGGTTGCGATCGAAATTCGCCAGCCAGTCTTCGGCGGTCGCCCGGTAGTGTTCGCCGCTCCAGCGCCACTCGTCCTCGACGTCGAAGAGATCTGGGAACTGGTGCGCGAGCGCGGCACTCGGCATCAGGCCGCCGGTGAAGAAATGCTGGGCGATCCAGTCGCCCGCGTCGGCGGCATCGAAGCGATAGCAGCCCTGCCTGTGAGCGAAGACATGGATGAACAGCCGGCCGTCCGGCTTCAGCCAGCCGCGAATCCGCCCGAGAAGCGCGCGCCAGTTCGCCATGTGCTCGAACATCTCGACCGAGACGACGCGATCGAAACGCTGCTGCGACGCGAAGTCGTTCATGTCCGCGGTGACGACGCGCAGATTTCCAAGATGGCGGCGCCGCGCCTGCTCCTCGATATAGGCGCGTTGCGAGGTCGAATTGGAGACCGAGACGATCCGCGCCTTCGGATAGCGTTCCGCCATCCACAGGGACAGAGAGCCCCAGCCACAGCCAAGCTCGAGGATGTCCTGCCTATCGGCGAGATCGGCATGCTCCGCCGTGAGTTGCAGGGCCGTCTCTTCCGCTGCCGCAAGCGTGTCGCCAGGGTCGGCGTAGTAGCAGCAGGAGTATTTGCGCCGAGGGCCCAGGACCAGATCGAAGAAGGCGGCAGGCAGCTCGTAGTGCTGGGCGTTGGCGGCGTCGGTATGGACGGCGATGGGGAACGTCGCCATCGCGCGGGCGAAGGCCGCGGCGTCGGCCGATTGCGCGGCGAGCGACCGATCGGTGCGCCCGACCAACGACGCGATCACCATGCGGCTGACGGCATCGGGCACGGGCAGCCCTTCGCCCCAGGTCGAGAGCCTTTGCATGATCGTCATCACGTCGCTCCTTTCGGCGGCAGCGGGATCAGGGCGCTGGTGCGATGCTGGTATGCGCGATAGGCGTCGCCGTGCTTGGCGAGCATGTGCTCTTCCAGTGGCGGGATGCCGGAGATGCGGGTGAGCAGCACAGTGATGCAGGCCGGTGCCAGCAAGGCGAGCCAGCCCCAGGGATAGCCGGCTCCGGGAGCGATCACCGCATAGGAACACCAGAGAAGGCATTCGAAGAAATAATTGGGATGCCGCGACCAGCCCCACAGGCCACGCTCGCAGACCCCGCCCTTTCCCGAACGAGCGAAAGCGCGCAACTGCGCGTCCGCGAGGGCGCCGCCCGCCAGGCCGGCGACGAACACGGCCAACCCTGCGAGATCGCGCGAGCCCAGCGAAGGCGCGGGATTATGGGCCGCCAGGACGATCCCCAGCGCCAGCGGGATGCTGACCAGCGCCTGCATCTGGAGCAGCCGGACCATCCGAGGCGCCGCCTCGGTGCCCCAATCGCGCTTGAGTTTGGCATAGCGCGGGTCTTCGGCGATGCCGCTCGTGCGGTGTGCGATATGCATGCCGAGGCGCAGCGCCCAAGCGAGAGCGAGGCCGGCCACCAGCAATCTCCGCGACATCGGGCCCGACCCGAAAGGCAGCAGCGCGGCAACGATGCCCGTGGAACCCAGCCCAAAGGTCCAGACCACGTCGATCCAGCCGGAATTGCCGGTCCGGCGCTCGATCGACGCGGCCAGCGACATGAAGGCGGACATCGCCAGGGCCGTAAACACCGCAGCTCCGGCGAAGGAGGCGATCGTCACAGCCGCACCAGCGGCTGCAGCAAGCGCCCGAGCCAGCCCTGGAACAGCACGTTGCCGGTCATGGCGACGATGCAGGTGCAGCCTTCGACGGGATCGACGCGCGGGGTGTGGTCGTGCTCGGAATCCGCTTCGTCGAAATCGCCGGACGCATAGCGTCCATATTCGTGCTCATAGGCACCGGAGAGGATCGTGGTCCATTCGAGGCCGCTATGTTTGTGATGGGGCAAAGCGATGCCCGGCCCGGCGCGCAGCATGAAGACACGAGCCTCGGCGCCGGGAACCTCGATGCGCCGCATGGCGATGCGGATGCCGATCGGGCGCCAGGGACCGAGGCCGTAAGGGCGCAGCACCTGCGGCATCCCGGCCTCGGGCGTCGGGGCGGCCGCAACCGATACCGGAATTTCCCCTGCCGCGGTGCCCGCATCGCGTGGGCCGGACGCCATCGCGACGGGCTCCACAGCATCCAGCAGCGCGCCCTGCACGGCCTGGAGTTCCCGCAGCCGCTGCCGGCTCTTCCGATCCGCCTCGATATGACAGGCGACGACCAATGCGAAGCCCTCGTCGAGCTGCCCTGCGGCGAATGCGGCGAGCGTCTCGTCGGATGGGCGATGCATGATGCTCATCGCAGATCCTCCAGCCGGCTGCGCAGATGCGACAGTGCCAGGCGTAGCCGCGATTTCACTGTGCCGAGCGGGATGGCGAGGCGGCGGGCAACATCCTGATGGCTGAAGCCTTCAAGGAAGGCGAGTTCGACCACGCGGTACTGATCGGTCGAGAGCTGCGTCATCGCTGCCCGTACGCGCGCGTCACGTTCGGCGCCGGAGAGCGTCGCATCGGGCATTTCGGGGGAGTCTTCATCCAGAATCTCGTACACTTGCGACAGTCGCGAACGGGTTTCCCGGCGGGCGATATCGATGCGCAGATTGCGCGCGATCGTCGCGATCCAGGTCGAGGCGCTCGCCTTCTCGGGGTCGAACAGCGCCGCCTTGCGCCAGACGGCGAGCAGCGTTTCCTGCGCGACCTCCTCGGCGAGCTCGGCCGAGGTTCCACCGCGCATCAGCAATCCCTTCACGCGCGGCGCGAAATGATCGAACAGCGCTGCAAAGGCCGCCCGGTCGCCCGAGCGCGCAATGGCGGCAATCAATATGTTGGGGTCGAACAAGACGACGAACCGACCTCCTTGCGCGATAGCTCCCGCCTTGCGCATGCCATCGACAGTCAGGGCGAGTGCGGGAACCATATGCGAAATACGTGGGCGTCGTCGCATCGGATCACCGGCCCGACTTCGGCGGTGACATCATCCACCGTCACTCGACGGCCTTCCAGTTCACGTCACGGCAGATCAGGCGCCCCAGGATGCAGCCGCGCGTGGTGAGCGCGCCGGCCGTCGCCGTGATCGTCATCGAATAATTCCAGTCGCGCTTGGGGTCATAGGCATTTCCCGAGAACGTTCCGTCGGGCTGACGCGCAAGCGTCATGATGAGCTTGTCGCCAGCCGCCTCGCCCTTGCTGGTGTCGCCGATCCAGAGGTTGGTGGCGCAAATCTTGTCGCCGCATGGCGCGATGCGCACGCGCGCATTGCCGTCGTCGCGTAGCCACGTTCCATCGAGATCGGCGGCGGCCGCGCCAGCAGCCGAAGACGAAACCAGCGCGAGAGCGAGCAGCAGACGCCTCATGGCGGTGTCCTTTCAGCGAATGACTTCGTCTACGCTCCACGGTCGCGGTCGGTTTCATCGGGGCGCGAAATTGTGTGAAGGCGTGTGGCGAAGAGCCATCCGATCAGCACGGTCAGGGATGCGGCGCTCAGAAAATTCAGGCGCTGCAAAGCTTCGTATTCGCTCGGTTGGTAGCGGTGCAGCGGCGCGCCCAGCAGCGCCGTCGGCAGCAGATAGGTGACGAAGGCGAGCGCCGCGAAGCCTAGTGCGAAGGCGCGCTCCGAGCGATGAAACAGCATGAGCGCGAGCATGAGGCAGGGAAACAGGAAGACTTCGACGCCGGAGCCTGGGCCGAAGGCAACGCGACAGAGCAATGTGTTGCCGATGCCGGCGAGGAGAAGCAGCGCCCGCCCGGCCAAAGGGCTGCGCCGCATGACGATCGGTACGGCTACGAAAAACGGCGTCGACAGGAAGGCGACATAGGACGGCGTGGCGACGGGCGAGACCGCCCAGTGGAGATAGAACGGATAGAAGGGTTGGTTGGAGACGACCACGATCGCGACTGTATTGGCGATCGCAGCCCGCGGATCGGGATCGGCTGAATAGGCGCCGATCGCCGCGACCAAGCGCTTCACTCGGCTCATCGGCATTATCGAACCCTCGCGGAATGTTCCGACCTTTCTTCGCTTACGAGCCAGACCCAAGGGTGGGTCACCTCGCCCGCGCGTTTTTGGTCGCGCCACAGCAAATCCAGTCCGGCGCGGGCCGCGTATACCGGTCATGAAAAGCGGGGACGCGACCATGGAGCGAGCAGGGGGAAAGGCGATGAAGATCGCCGTGGTCGGTGCCGGCATCTCCGGCCTGGCGGCGGCATGGCTGCTGGGGCAAGCGCATGAGGTGGTGCTGTTCGAAGCGTCGCGCCGCCTCGGCGGTCACGCCAACACCGTTCGCGTCGCCAGCGCTGGCAGCGAGACCGCGGTCGACACCGGCTTCATCGTCTTCAATGAGGCGACCTATCCGAACTTTATCGCGCTGATGGACCATCTTCGCGTCGCCACCCAGTCGACCGAGATGTCCTTCGCCGTGTCGCTCGACGGAGGCCGGCTCGAATATAGCGGTACCAGCGTCGCCGGGCTGTTCGCCCAGCGCAGCAATCTGGTGCGGCCGCGCTTCTGGGCGATGCTGCAGGACATCACCCGCTTCTACCGGAACGCGTCCAGGGACGCGCTCGCGGGTGGCGCGGCCGAGATTTCGCTCGGCGATTACCTCGCCGCCGGCGGCTACGGCGCCGCTTTCCGGGACGACCACCTCCTGCCGATGGCGGCCGCGATCTGGTCGGCCCCCTGTTCGGAAATCCTGTCCTATCCTGCTGCCGCCTTCCTGCGCTTCCATCACAATCACGGATTGCTGCAGCTCGCGGACAGGCCCGCCTGGCGCACGGTGGCAGGCGGCAGCGCCGTTTATGTCGACAGGCTACGAAAGGCCTTCTCGGGCGAAGTCCGAACGTCCTCGCCGGTGAGGCAGGTCAAGCGTGGTCCGAGTGGGGTCGTGCTTGTGGGCGAGGGCTGGAGCGAGTGCTTCGACGCGGTCGTCTTCGCAACCCATGCCAACCAGGCGCTCGCGATGCTCACGGACGCCGATATGGCCGAGGTGCAGGCGCTCGGCGCCTTCCGCTACAGCCGCAACCGCGCCGTGCTGCATGGCGACGCCGCATTGATGCCGACGCGTCGCCGCGCCTGGGCAAGCTGGAACCATATCGGCGACCGTGCCAGGCCGGACGCCGCCTGTGCGGTCACCTACTGGATGAACCGACTGCAAGGCTTGGCGGACGCGCCGCCTCTCTTCGTCACGCTCAACCCGCCCGATTCGCTGCGCGCCGATGCCGTTCTCCATGAGGAAATCTACGAACACCCCTTGTTCGATGCGGCGGCGCTCGATGCGCAGCAGCGGCTCTGGGCGCTGCAGGGAGCGCGTCGAAGCTGGTTCTGTGGCGCCTATGTCGGATCGGGCTTCCATGAGGATGGCTTGCAGGCGGGGCTCGCCGTTGCCGAGGCGCTCGGCGGCGTCCGTCGGCCCTGGCGGGTTCGCGATGAATCCGGCCGCATTCCCGTTCTGCCCCGGCTGGAGCAGGCCGCATGACCTGCCAATCGGCCCTCTATGTCGGCCGGGTGCGGCATCATCGGTTCCGGCCCCGGCCGCACGCGCTGGCCTATCGCGTCTTCTGGATGCTCATCGATCTCGACGAGATCGATGAGCTGGCCGCCAGGCTTTCGCTGTTCTCGCGCAACCGCTTCAATCTCTACGCTTTTCGTGACGCGGATTACGGAGATCGCAGCGGGCGACCCCTGCGCCCGCAGATCGAAGCCGCCCTTGGTGATGCCGGGATCGCGCATGACGGCGGCCGAATACGCCTCCTGACCATGCCGCGCATCCTCGGCTACGCGTTCAATCCGCTCAGCACATATTTCTGCTATCGCCGCGACGGCAGCCTCTGCGCCACCGTCTATGAGGTGCACAACACCTTCGGCGAGACCCACAGCTACGTCGCGCCCGCCGATGCTGCCGGGCGAACGCTCCGCCAGGAAGCCTGCAAGCTCTTCCACGTCTCGCCCTTCATGGGCCTGGATATGCGCTACGCCTTTTCAGTCGCGCCACCCGGCGAGCGCGTCTCCGTCGCGATCGACGGTCATGATGCCGAGGGGCGCCTCATCGCCACGACGCTCGGCGGCAAAAGACGGGTACTGAGCGACGCGGCGCTGCTGCTGCTCCTGGCGACCCACCCGCTCCTCACGCTGAAGGTCACCGCCGCCATCCACTGGCATGCGCTGAGGTTGCTGGCGAAGCGCATTCCCTGGCGGCGTCATCCTGCCGCGCCGGAGCGCCCCTTCAGCGTGGGCTGCGCCGTGACCAAGCATGCGAAAGGACCGATGCAGCCATGAGCCGGCCCGATACCGAACAGCATCTCCGGACGGGCGAGCAGCCGCTCGCGTTGCCAGGTGGCGTCGGCCTGTCGCGCTGGTTCCTGCGTCGGCTGCTGTCCCACATCAAGATCGGCCGTCTGACGGTCTTCACACCGGACGGTGCGCGCCATTGCAGCGCTCAGGCTGTGGCCGGACCCCAGGCGACGATGATCCTGACAAGCTGGCGAGCGATGCGCCGGCTGCTGCTCGACGGCGATATCGGCCTGGCTGACGCCTATCGCGACGGCGACCTGTACACGCCGGATCTCACGGCGCTGATCGAACTCGGCGCGCGCAACGATGCGACGCTGCGCAAGCTCGTCTCCGGCGCCTGGCCTGCGCGCCTGCTCAACCGCGTGCGGCATCGGCTCAACGCCAATACGCGCAGCGGCAGCCGCCGCAACATCGCGGCGCATTACGATCTCGGCAATGAGTTCTATGGCCATTGGCTCGACGCCAGCATGATGTACTCCTCGGCGCTCTATGCGGATCCGACGGAAACGCTCGAGGCAGCGCAACAGCGGCGGCTCGACAGGCTCGTCGCCATGCTCGGCCTCTCCGGGGGGGAGCGTGTCCTTGAAATCGGCTGCGGCTGGGGCGCGCTCGCGGAGCGGCTCGCCCGCGAAGGCTGCCGCGTGACCGCAATCACGCTGTCTCCCGCCCAGCTCGAAGCGGCGCAACGGCGCATCGCGGAAGCTGGCCTTGCCGAGCGCGCCAGCGTCCTGCTTCAGGACTACCGAGACGTCTCGGGCGAGTTCGACCGCATCGTCTCGATCGAGATGATCGAGGCCGTGGGCCGGGCCTATTGGCCGTCCTACTTCGCCACGCTCAGCCGCTCGCTTCGGCCCGGGGGCCGCGTGGTCCTGCAAGCCATCACGATCGATGACGCGATGTTCGAGGATTATCAGCAGGGCACCGATTTCGTCCAGCGCTACATCTTCCCCGGCGGCTGCCTGCCATCGGTCCCGGCGCTAAAGCGAAGCGCGATGGCGGCCGGCCTCGGCGTGGTCGAGCAACTCGACTTCGGTGACAGCTACGCCCTGACCCTGAAGGATTGGCGGCGGCGATTCCTCGAACGCTGGAACGAGATCGCGCCGCTCGGCTTCGACGAGCCGTTCCGCCGCCTGTGGGAGTTCTATCTCTGCTATTGCGAAGCCGGTTTCCGGGCGCGGACGATCGACGTCAACCTCATCAGCCTGCGGGGCCGCTGACGCCCGCAGCGTTCCGCACTCACTCCGCGGCCCCTCGCGGTCAGAGGCGACGCATCATCAGCCCTTTGGCGACAACGAGTCCGGCCGGAGCAGCCGATGCCGGCCCCACGGTGATCGCGAAGGGCGTGTCGGTGGCCAAGGGCAGGTTGTCCAGCCCCAGCGGCGCGGCGAGGGCGTGGCCGATGGGCTCTATCGGGCGCCGCCTGCCGGCCCGTGCTCTGGGCGTTGCGCGAGGCACAGTGGGCAGCGGCGCGCTTGCCTGTCGCCGGCCGCCTCGCCATCATCGCCGGCGAATACCCCGCCGAGACTCGCAGGACTCCCATGACCAAAGCCGACCACCGCCACGAACACGAGCCGCGCGGCACGCTGACGGTGCGGACAATCGCCATGCCCGGCGATACCAACGCCAATGGCGACATCTTCGGCGGCTGGGTGATGTCGCGGATGGACCAGGCCGGCGGCATCGCTGGCGTGGATCAGGCGCAGGGGCGCGTGGTCACCGTTGCTGTCGATGCGATGACCTTCATCCACCCTGTGAAGGTCGGCGACGTGCTGAGCGTCTATACGGAGATCGAGTCGATCGGCCGGACGTCGATGAAGATCCATGTCGAGGCCTGGGCGAAGCGCTTCCGGACCACGCTGCATGAGAAGGTGACCGACGCGACTTTCACCTTCGTCGCGATCGACGAGGAGGGCCGTCCGCGCCCGGTGCCGAAGCCGGCCAAGGACTGACCGCGCCTCAATTCCTAACGGGGGATGAAATCGCCCTCCGGCAATGTGATTCAAAAGAATCCATTTTTAAACCGTTCTTTAAGCGCGCCCGGACGATGCTTTGCTCCGACAGACCGGGGAAGACCCGGCCGGGGGAATTCATGTCCGTTCGATGCCGCATGCGGGTCCAGCCGCCTGGCCGCCGCCAGGGGAGGGAGGGGATTCCCGTGGCCGCGGCGCCGTCGAACAGCCGCCTCCCGGCTGCGGCCCGGCCGGCACCTCGTTTCCCTTAAGTTCGTCGTTCAGCGTTGCGTGATATCCGGAGTACGACTTCATGACGAAAGCCAAGCCCGCGCGTGAGGGCAAGCCGTTGCGGATCGGCATCGCAGCACGCATCTATGCCGCGCTCGGTATGATGACGGCTCTGACCCTCGTCTCCTCCTCGGTCGCATGGTTCTCCTATAATCGCGTCGACCAGACGGTGGACGATCTCGTCGGCAAGAAGATGCCGGTCGTGGAACTCGCGCTCGAGCTGTCGCAGGCGGCGACGCAGTCGACCGCGCTGGCGGCGCGCTTCAGCGAGATCGAGTCGGTCCAGCAGCGCTCCGCCCTGACGGGCGAGCTCGACAAGGTCGAAGTCCGGCAGATGGACCTGCTGCGCCGTATTGCCGAGCAGGGTCAGGTCGACAAGGCGAAGACACAGGGAGCGATCGACGCGCTGTGGCGCCAGATCAACGACATCAACGACCTGACCGGCGACCGGCTGCGCAACGCCTCGGAGCAGGGCGAAGCGCTGGGCAAGCTCTCGAAGGCCCGTGAAGGCTTCACCGCGCTCGCCGATTTCGAGACCGGCGATGCCCAGTTCAACGTCAAGATGAACATCGCCAGCGCCACCCAGCTCACCGGCAAGGAAGTCGAGGAAGCGCTGTCCAACATCATCGACAAGGATCTGGCGGCGCTGCAGACGGCACAGGCGCTGCAGCTCCAGGTCAGCGAGCTGGTCGGGCTGCTGCGCGAGATTTCCCAGATCGAGAGCCCCGAGAAGCTGGAGAACGCGAAGGCGCGCTTCAAGGCGATCCTGGGCCAGGTTCGCGGCTTCCTCGCCGCGGCGGACAAGATCCAGGCCAATCCGGCGCGCGCCCAGGCCGTCAACGCCGTGATCGACCTCGGCGAGGGGCAGAGCGGACTGATCGCGATCCGCGAGCGCGACCTGAACACCAGCACGGCGATCCAGGCCGGCCTCAAGCAGACCCATGTCGCTGCCGAAGCGGTTCGCTCCCAGGTCGGCGAGCTGGTCAGCACGGCGCGCAGCGAAGCCGTGGCCTCGGGCGAGGCCAGCGGGGCGCTGATCGACCAGAGCAAGCTCTGGCTCGGCGGTATCGGGCTCGGCTCGCTGCTGATCGCGCTGGCGCTGTCGCTGTTCTATGTCCGGCCGATGATCGTCGGGCGCCTCAACCGCCTCTGGGCCGCCACGAAGGCGATCGCCGACGGCGCGCTCGAGACCGCCGTCGACACCAAGGGCAACGATGAGATCTCCGATATCGCGAAGAGCGTGCTGCTCTTCCGCGACAATGCGGTGGCATTGCGCGCCGCCGAAGCCGCCAAGATCGAGGATCAGGTCCGTGCGCAGGAGCAGCGCCGGCAGATGATGCAGGAATTGGGCGAGGCCTTCGGCGTGGTGGTGGCCGCCGCCGCCGCCGGCGACTTCAGCCAGCGTGTCGCGGCCCAGTTCGCCGATGCCGAGCTCAATGCGCTCGCCGGCTCGGTCAACACGCTGCTTGAGACGGTGCAGGCCGGTTTGTCCGAGACCTGCGACGTCCTGGCGGAACTCTCGGCCGGTCATCTCTCGGCCCGCATCGAGGGGCTCTACCAGGGTGCCTTTGCCGAGCTCAAGGACGGCACCAATGCGCTGGCCGACGAGTTCGAGAGCACGCTGGCGCGGCTGGCCGAGACGGTTTCGGCCGTGCGCAGCGCCACCAGCGAGATCCTCGACGGCGTCACCGACCTCGCCGAGCGCACCAGCGAGGAGAGCAACGCCGTCTCGATGGCCACCAACCAGCTCGGCGCCTTCGCGGGCACCGTCAAGAAGACCGCGAGCGAGGCGGCCCAGGCCACGGGCATGGCCGAGGGCGCTGAGCAGCGCGCCCAGCAGGGCGAGAAGGTCGTCGCCTCCGCGCTCGAAGCGATGCAGCGCATCCGCCAGTCCTCGAGCAAGATCTCCGAGGTCATCGCGATGATCGACGAGATCGCCTTCCAGACTAACCTGCTCGCGCTCAACGCGGCAGTCGAGGCGGCGCGCGCCGGCGATGCCGGCAAGGGCTTCGCGGTGGTCGCTACCGAGGTGCGCAGCCTCGCCAAGCGCTCGGCTGATGCCTCGAACGACGTCAAGAAGCTGGTCGAGGCCGCGCATGGCGACGTCAAGGTCGGCGTCGGCCTCGTCGAGGAGACATCCGCCATGTTCGGTGCGATCGTCTCGTCCGTGAACGAGTTGACCGGGCTGATGAACGGCATCTCGCAGACGGCGCGCAACCAGGCCAACGACGTCTCGGCCATCAACACCGAGATCGACGGCATCGGCACGATGGCGCATCAGAACGCGGCCCTCGTCGAAGAGACCAACGCGGCACTGGCGCTGACGGACGAGCAGACGCGCGCGCTGACCGAGCACATCGCCCGCTTCACCTTCCGCGAAGGCCATGCCGCCGGGCATCACGACAAGCCGGCCATGGCGACCGCAGCCTGAACAACGGCACGCCGAGAAAACGAAGGCCCTGCGCAGCTGCGCAGGGCCCTTTCCTTTTCGATGTGGCCGCTATCGCCTTGCTTGCCGGCCTCGCACGGTGCTAGGCGAGTGACGGGCCGGTAGCTCAATGGTTAGAGCTCGCTGCTCATAACAGCGCCGGTGCCGGTTCGAGTCCGGCCCGGCCCACCATTTCCAATCAGAACTGCGAACCGGACCGTGCCCAGCGGCGTGGTTTCTGCAACTCAGGGCGGGTCTGGCGATAGCAACATGCCGAGGCTGACGATGCGGTGTAGCGCCCGTCGGTTGCATCGATGAGCGCCACAATCAGACATTCGGTCCCTGCCAGGAAGCGGCCATTCTGCGCCGGGGGGTACCGCGACCGACATTGGCCCACACGGTCAGATCCGTTTTCCATGAGGTGGAACCGTCCGTTCTTAGCGATGTCAGGCTGCGTTCGCCGAAGGCTGTGCGTTCCATAGAGCGCGGGATCGAGGCCGATCGAGGCGACCCAGCCGCCGAGCGTGCGACCGTATTGCCGGGTCGTTACGTGATCCCCGGGTCGGCCGCGGCTCGGAAACAGCCAATCGCCAGTTGCTGCTGGTCGTCTCCTGAGCCGAGCTGTCAGCGCCTCTCGGGTCGGAGCCGTCAACTCGAATGGCACCGGCCGGCCGGTCTTCTGCTGGATGATCGACATCCTCAGCCTCACGGTTCCGCCGAGCACCACATAGCCACGCGAAGCAGGACAAGACCGCAGCCGCGCAGCTTCCTGTCGATCGCGAGATTGAACATTGCCAAATCTCGCATACGGCGTTCGTGCTGCAGCCGTGTCCTGATAGCCCGGATGTGACGCGGCTTTAGTGGCGGCTTCGGGCCGATAATGCGCCCCGTATTCCAGGCTGGATTCCGATGAGTCTCCTGAGCTTTGAAGAGCATGACGCATCCTCCATCGGGATGCCGCATCCGGGACCAACCGTACCGCATCCGCCGCTCGTGCGTGGCGCCACAACCGGACATTTGGCCGCGCAGCTGAAAGCCGACGGTCAGACCAGGTGCAGGAGCCAGTTCGCCAGGCTGCCATCGCCCGCTTCGAGCGATGGCGACAGGCGCAGATGCACGACGTCGCGCGGCGCGATGCCGAACTGAGCCTTGAAGGCGCGCGAGAAGGCATCGTCGCTCGAAAAGCCGAACTGGCGCGCGATTTTCCCGATGCCGCCCCTTCCGCGCGTCGAAGCATTAAGCGCCAGACGGGCTCGCGCCAACCGGCGCTGGCGGATATAGTTTGAGACCCCGCCGATCGGGGCGAAGAGGCGGTAAAGCGCCGAGCGCGACAGGCCGAATGCACTGCAGAGCATTCTGGCATCCAGAGCGGGATCGCCGATCCGGCGATCGATGAAGCGGCAGATCATCGCTACGCTTGCCGTCAGCGTTGCAGGGGCATCTTTGTCGCGCCTCAGTACAGGCGATAGGCAGGCCGAAAGCAGTTGCGCGCTTGCCTTGGCGATGTCCGGGGCTGCTGTCGGTTCCAGTGTGGGCGCCCCTTTCAGCAGGCTGCGCAGATGGTCCCCCGCCAGCGAACCGAGAGCGCTTGTCCCGGACAGAACGGTGCCATGCACGCGGTCCAGACTGCCGGCGTCGAGTGCTAGCAGGCCGCGCGGCAGGACGAGGCTGACCGCCCGCATGTCGGTGGCATGAGACCGGACCGGACGGGACAGGTCGAAAACCAGGACGTCGCCCGGGCCGGCATGAATTTCCTCCCCATCCAGGTCGAGCGTCGTATGACCGGCCTCGTACCGCTGGATCAGCAGGTGATCGACGCCGACCGCGCCGATCAGGCTTTCCGAGCGTTCATAATGCTGGGCGCTCGTCGCCACCTGCCCGACCAGCGCGGTGCTCAGATGGTGCCGATCGAGCTCGGCGTGGAAACCGGCATCCCAATCGCCCGCGAGCGGCCGGACATCGAAGATCGGCGCAATGGTCTCACGCCAGCTCCCGAAAAGCTGGCGCGCGTGATCGCCTTCCTTGCCCATCGCCCGGCCTGCCCCCCATCGCCGCACCGCCCGTTACCAGGCATCCGCGACGTTTTTCTAGACGAAAGAGAGCTGCGATAACGTAAAGAGGCCGACGAGAGAGCGCTGATACGCCGCCCCGGATGATTGGGACGCAGCGTCGCCTCTCCGCCGTCTCCCCGGTTTTCGTTCCATGTTACGCGCCGAACGACCGGTCCACGCCTGCTGGACCACGTTGACGAGCCTTGCCTATGCCTGCCATCGCCGCGCACCGCGCCGTCCATCGCTCCGCCTTCCTCTGCGCGACCGCGGCGTCGCTTCTTGCCGCTCTCATGCCGATGGCGGCTTCGGCATCGGATCTGCCTGCGCTGCCGGACGCGTTTTTCGGCCGCCCCGTCCGCAATCTCCCGCGTGTCGCAATGACCTCTGCGCCCGCGTATTTCGCGACGCCAGAATACAACGCCAATTACGGCCTGGCGCAGATCAACGCCGCCGACGCCTATGTGCTTGGGCTCAGCGGCAAGGGCGTGCTGGTGGCGGTCGTCGACAGCGGCATCGACCTCATGCATCCCGAATTCGACGGCAGACTCTCGCCGCTATCCCGCAATTTCGGGTTCGATCGGCCCGACCCGGCCGACATCCTCGATCGGGATAGGTTCTCGCACGGAACCCACGTGGCCGGCACGATCGCCGCCGCGAGAGACGGCAACGGCATGCAGGGCGTCGCCTATAACGCGGAGATCCTGGCCTTGCGCGCGATCGTTCCGGGCGGCGGGGATATCGCCGCCGCCATCCGCTATGCGAGCGAGCACGGCGCCAAGGTCCTGAACGGCAGCTACGGCCCTTCTTATCCCTCGCCGACCCTGCCGGACGGCAGCCCCAACCCCGACTACGTCGTCTTCCCGATCCAGCCCTACCATATCGACGGCACCTCTGCCGAAGTCTCAGCCATTCGACAGGCCGGCGCATCGGACATGGTCATGGTCTTCGCCGCGGGCAACGAGCGCGAGGACCAGCCGGTGATCGCGCACAATCCGACGGGTGCGGCCTTCTACCCCGCGATCCGGCCGCAGAATGCCGGCAAGAATCTCTATGTCTTCCTCGACGGCAATGGCGACCAGGTCAGTTCGAGCAGCCTCAATTATTCGGATCTCCAGCCCTACACGATCGCCGTCGTCGCGGTGGACCGCGATCGCAAGATAGCGTCGTTCAGCAACTATTGCGGCATCGCCGCCGCCTGGTGCCTTGCGGCGCCCGGCGTCAACATCGTCTCGACCGTAACCCCGGCCAATGGCAGCTCGCCGACCGAGCCGTACAATCTATCCAGCGGAACCTCGATGGCTGCTCCGCATGTGGCAGGGGCAGCAGCCCTCGTCCGCGAAGCGTTTCCATTCATGACCGCGCCGCAGGTGGTCCAGTCCATCCTCACCACGGCGACCGATCTAGGCTCGCCCGAGATCTATGGCTGGGGCCTGCTCAATGTCGGCAAGGCGGTGCGCGGCCCCGGCCAGTTCGTGCAAACCTTCGACGTCGACACCAAGGGCTATTCGGCGACTTTCGGCAACGACATCACCGGCGCGGGCGGGCTGGTCAAGCGGGGCGAAGGCCGGCTCGAACTGAGCGGCCGCAACACCTACGCCGGCGGCACCGCTGTCATCTCCGGAACGCTGGCGCTGAATGGCTCCGTTACCTCCGCAGTCTCCGTCGGCCAGCAAGGCACCTTGCGCGGCACCGGCTCGATCGAGGCTGGCCTGTTCAGCGCCGGCACGGTCATGCCGGGCAACTCCCCCGGCACGCTGTTCGTCAAGGGCCCGGTGAGCTTCGGCGGCACCAACCGCTTCGTCCTCGACATCGACGGAGCCGGCACGGGCAACGGTGCGGGCAACTATTCGCGTCTCGTCGCACAGACCGTTTCGGGACATGTCACCGTGGATGGGCGGATCGCCCCCGTGCTGCGCGGCATCGCCGGCGATGCGAGCAACGGCTTTACGCCCGTGTCCGGAACCGCTTTCCGGGTGCTGGTGGCCGAGGGAGGCCTGAGCGGCAGCTTCACCGGGCTGGACCAGCCGGCCAATGGCTTGCCTGCCAATGCCCGCTTCGACGCCCTCTACGGCGCCACCGGGCTGTCGCTGGTCGTGACACCCGGCTCCTATGCCGCGCTCGCAGGCCTGAACGGCAATGGCTTTTCCGTCGCAAGGGCGCTCGATTCCGTGCGGCCAGCCGCCGGGACGCGCCCCGATGCCGCGCGGCAGGAGGTATTCGACGCGCTCTACTCGGCCGCATCGGGCACGCTGCCTGGTGCGCTGAGCTCGCTGTCAGGGCAGAGCTACGCCGATGCCCGCATGGCGATGATGAACGCCCAGCGCACGGTCAGCGCGGCTCTCGATCAGCGCCTGACGGCCGGCTGGTCCTCCCGATATGACCAGCTCACCGGGCTGGGGGCGGCGGGCTATGCCAGCCTTGGCAGCGCTTCGGTCGAGCCCGGGCGAGTGCAGCCGGCCAGGGACGGCGTGATCTGGGGGCAGGCCCTCTACGGTTTCGGGCGGACGGGAGGAGACGTCAACGGGACGGGCTCGCGCTTCGGCCTCGCCGGCGCCATGATCGGTGCGGAAACCGCCGCCTTCCCGGCCGGAACGATCGGCGCCGCCCTGGGATACACGCGTTCGAGCGCAGACCCGAAGGCCGATGCGGCGGGCCGCGTCGCGCTCGACAGCTACAGTCTGGCGACCTATGGCCGCGCCGATTTCGGTGCCCTGACCCTGCGCGGCTCGATCGGCGCCAACTATGGCAAGACGGACGTTCGCAGGACGATCCAGCTCGGCAATGCCCAGCGGGTCGCACATGGAGAGGGCGATAGCTACGGCTTCTTCGGCAATGCCGTCGCCGGATATCGCCTCGCCTCCGTAGCGGGCCTCGATCTGTCGCCTGAAGCCGGGATCAGCCTGCTTCATTCCCGACAGGATGGCCTGACCGAGACGCAGGCCGGGGCTTTCGCGCTGAGCCTGAGTGGTCAAGGCCAGACTTCCGTGCGTTCCCTGGCGGGCGCCCGGCTGTCGACGCCCCTGGCCGGCGACGCGAAGCTGCGCCTCGACCTCAAGGCTTACTGGTCTCATGAGTTCGCTGACAACGTCGCGGTCCTGCAAGCGAGCCTGCTGGGTGCGAGTGTCGTGACGCGAAGCCCGCAGGCAGCCCGCGACGGAGCGGTGATCGGCGCAAGCCTGTCGGGCTTCGTCACCCCGCAGATCGAGGTGGCCGGTTCCTATGACGGCGACCTGCGGCTGGGAGCCACGACCCATCGCTTCTCCTTCCAGGCGATGACCCGCTGGTAGGCCGACCGGAGATGCCTATGCTGCCCCCCTTCGGACGACGCCTGCTGGGCGCCGGCCTGCCCGCCTTCCTCCTCGCCTGCATTCTCGGGGCGATGCTGTTGCACCAGCATCGCAGTGTCGAACAGGTCGCCTCCCGCAACCGCGAGGAACAAATGCGGCTTGTCGGCACGTTGCTCGGCTCGAGCTTTGATCAAGCAGCCAGGTTCTCGCTCTCGCTCGCCGAATCCTTCGCGCGCAATGCCGAGATTCGCGACGCGCTTGCGGCCGAGGATCGCGCTCGGTTGCGGGCCCTGTCGGAGGACACCTACCAGTATCTCAGCCGGCAGGCGAACGTGCAGATCTTCGGCTATCACGACAAGGAGCTGCGTTACCTGCTGCGCATGCATCGCCCTGATCAGCATGGCGACGACATATCCGCCTTCCGGGCCATGATCGTCGCAGCAAACCGGTTGCGGCGCGCCCAGACCGGAATCGAGATCGGCATCGCCGGTATCGGCATCCGCGGTGTCGCACTGGTCCAGCGCGGTTCGGAGTTCTTCGGGACGATGGAGGTCGGGCTGGACCTTCGGCCATTGATCGAGCTCGTCAAGACGGCGACCAACAGCGAGATTGGGGTCGTCGCTGCTGCCTCTCTCACCGGCGTCGCACTCGATCCGAAGCTGCCTTCGGTCGGCGGTCTCAGCGTCATGGCATCGACCGACGATCAGCTTTTCCTGAACCTGCTGCGTTCCCGGGGAGCGCAGCCGCAACGGGACATCGAGTTCGGCCGCAGGCAGATCGGCGAGCGCAGCTACGCCTTCATGAGCCAGCCACTGGTCGACTTCTCCGGCAAGCTGGTCGGAACCGTCCTGATGCTCAAGGAAGAAACCCGGTCCGACTGGCGCCGCCTGAGCACCGAACTATGGGTCATCGCTCTCTGCGGCGGGATACTCGCCTTTGTCGGCTTTCTCGTATTGTCGCGCCCGCGGCGGGCCGTTTGATGATCGGCCGCCTGCTTCTTCTCCCCCTGATCCTCCTCGGCCTCGCTCAAGGCGCATGGGGCGAGGAAAGGACGGGTAACGGCAAGGCCACGCTGCCGGAGGCCTTCGGCTTGCCCGTACGCGTCCATATCGCGCTGCGCGTGCTCAACGTCCTGGAGATCAAGGAAGTCTCAGGGCAGGGGCGATTGCATCTCGAGTTGACCCAGCGCTGGCAAGACCCGCGCCTGGCCTTCGATGCGGTCGCGCGCGGCCTTGCCCGGGAAGATCGGGTCGGCGAAGAGGCCGACGACTATCTGAAGACCATATGGTCGCCCGGCCTCGCGCTCGACAACCAGATCGGAGACAAGGACGCACGCATCGTCGCTCTTTCAGTGCATGCCGATGGCGAGGTGGTGTTGATCGAGCGCTTCGAAAGCGATTTCCGCTTTCGGATGGACATGGACGCCTTTCCCTTCGATCGGCAGAACCTGACGATCGGCCTCTCGCTGCCGCGTTATGCGCAGCAGGAGGCGATCATTCTGACGACGGAGGCCGACCGTCCCTTCTCTGGCGTCGAGGATGCGCTCTCGGTCGTCGACTGGCGGCCGGTCGGCCTGCGCTTCACCAACGATCTCGCGATCGGCTGGAACGCGCGCTCCTACTCGCGCCTCAACGCGACCGTGACGATCGCGCGCTATGCGGAGCGCTATCACCTGCGGGTCTTCATTCCCATTATCGCGGTGCTCGCGGTCTCGCTGTTCGTGCTGTGGTCTCCGGGTTTGAAGGAGCAAGACAAAGGAGGCCTGATCTTTTCCTCGCTACTGGCCCTTGCCGCGATCAGCTTCACCTTCGAATCCTCGTTTCCGGGCTCGATCTCCCTCAATACCCCCGTCGCCGAGATGATATCGCTCGGATACCTCTATCTCGTCGCAGTGCTGATGTTCGAGATTGCCCTGTCGGTGGCGATCGCTCACCCCAGCTTTCGCTGGCGCGACCAGGCCGCCGATTTGCGTTGGCATTTGCGCTGGGCGGTACCGGCGATGATGTTGATCATCTGCATCGGGGCAGCGGTCCGCGTCCTGCCTGGATAGTTCCTCTCTCCCACCACCGGGCATTCGAGGCTAGTTCGAAGAGCGCACGATCCGGAATGCTATCCGAAGTCATATGATGGTTTCGGAAATTGCTCGCATCCCGAAACGGGTCGCAACGGCGCCATAACCGGACATTTGAGCATCGCCTCGCCGCGCCACAGCAAAGCGGCGCAGCGTAGATGATCCCGGGAAACGGTTCCCTATTGGACGCCGATCACCGGAATTGGCGGGAGACGCATCGTACCCCCGATCTCTTCCCTGGGCCTACCTTGCCGCCCCGAGCCTCAAAGCCGCGGCCGGAGGACGACGCTGACAAACCTGCGGGCCAGCTGCCATAAACGCGCCCTTAACCTTGATCGGTCATCCGTCGGACTAGTGAGTGGCTTCGCGCGGGCTGTACCTGCTGCGGCGCGAGGGTGGCAAACCATGCGGCTGATCGTCGGCACAATCATCGTCTTCGTCTGCGTCTTCGGCAGCTACGCGGCGATGGGTGGCCACCTCGAGGTCCTTTGGCAGCCGTTCGAGTTTGTTATCATCCTCGGTGCAGCGATCGGTGCCTTCGTCATCGGCAACCCCGCGCCGGTGCTCAAGGCCGTGCCCGCCATGCTCGGCACGCTCATGAAGGGCTCCAAGTACAAGCAGGAATGCTATGTCGAACTGCTGGGGATGCAGTATTCATTGTACAAATTCGTGAAGCAGAAGGGCATGCTCGCGGTCGAGGAGCATATTGAAAATCCAAGCGAGTCGACGCTGTTCAACGCCTTCCCGACTTTTGCAGCGAACCATCATGCAGTCGAGTTCGTCTGCGACTACATGCGTATGTTGACGATGGGCGCCAACAACGTCCACGAGATCGACGCTCTCATGGACGAGGAACTGGAGACGCACCATCAGGAGCAGGAGCGTCTCGTTGCGGCCATGCAGTCGCTTGCCGATGGGACACCGGCGCTCGGCATCGTCGCCGCCGTGCTCGGCGTGATCAAGACGATGGGGGCGATCACAGAGCCGCCGGAGGTGCTGGGACATCTGATCGGCGGCGCGCTCGTAGGCACCTTCTTCGGCGTCTTCGTCGCCTACGGCTTCTTCGGGCCCATGGCGCAGTCGCTCAAGGGCACCTTCGAGGCGGAATCCAAATACTTCCTTTCACTCAAGGCTGGTCTCCTCGCCCATATCGGCGGCCAGCCACCGGTGGTGGCGGTAGAATTTGCCCGCAAGGCTCTGATGAGCGACGTCCGCCCGACCTTCAGCGAAGTGGAAGCGGCAACCGCCAATCTGCCCGCCTAGATCTGACCCAATCTCCAGCAGGGACTCGATGGCCAAGCCCACCCAGCCGATTATCATCAAGAAGGTCAAGAAGGCCGCTCATGCGCACCATGGCGGGGCCTGGAAGATCGCCTATGCGGACTTCGTGACCGCCATGATGGCGTTCTTTCTGCTGATGTGGCTGATCAGCATGACGACGCAGGAGCAGAAAGTCGGCTTGGCGGAATACTTCGCGCCGGCGGCTCCAAGTCTTACAACCAGTGGCTCCGGCGGTGTCATGATGGGCACCGCCCTGGACAAGTCAGGCAGCAGGCCGTCGGCGCCCCGCGACGCGGCGAGGGGCACTAACGGGCAAGAGGACAAGGCGCGCCCACCCAGCTCGGGCCGCAGCGACCGTGAAGTCAGCCGCCCGGCCGCCGGCGTGCAGGCCAACTACAGCGCCATAGCCAGCCTCCGGCAGGCGCTCCAGAAAATGCCCGAAATTTCCGAGCTGTCGCGCAACATCGTGATCGAGCCGACCAAGGAGGGGGTGAACGTTTCCCTCGTGGACGAGTACGGCCGCTCCATGTTCCCCGAGGGCTCGGTCCAGCCCTACGACCGCACCCGTCTCGTGCTGGAGGCGCTCGCGCCCACCCTGCGCCGGCTGCCCAACCAACTATCTGTCGCCGGCCACACGGCCCCTGCGCGCCCGGGCTCGGTGCAGGCCGCCGATTCCTGGAGCCTCACCGCCGGGCGCGCGCTCGCCGTGCGCGAGATCCTGTCGGGTGCCGGGCTCCCCAGCAACCGCTTTGCTTCCGTGGTAGGACGTGCCGACACCGAGCCGCTCTTCCTCGATGATCCCTACAACCCGTCGAACCGACGGGTGACGATCACGCTGCTCAATGCGGAGCCGCCGCTGCCCCCGGGCGTTCCCTGACGACAAGGCGCCTCGGCCGCCTCAGACTCCGTTGAGATTGAGCTCAGTGGCTGACACGCAAGAGGCTGACCATTACGACGTGGATCACGGCCTCGGAGACGTCGATGCGCTGCGCGAAGTTGCGGACCGGGCGCCGCGAGCAGTCATCTACCGAGGGTCCGTTCTACGGCCTTTGGCGCCAGTGGGAACCTCGAAGCCTCTCCGGTTCGTAAGCGCTCGGCTTGGATGCAGGAGCGGAAGGTCCATGCCTATAGGCGCCCGCCTTCCCCTCTTGAGCCCGAGGAGGCCTTGCCCAGCGGCGCGGCTCGGCCGTACGCGCTTGGGACTTCGACGACAGCTCGATCCAGTGCCGATAATTGAAGATCATGGGGAAAAACGAGCAGGTCCTTATCGTGGTAATCTGCGGCTACCCGCTCGACCATGAAGTCCGCCACCATCCCGTACTCGCTCGTCATCCTCCATGTGCGGCTGAAGCCGAAAAGGTTGAGGTCAGCGTTTTCATGGTGATGGTCGGATTGGGCAAAATGTCAGTCCCGCGCCTTCGGCCAGCGGAAGCCCCAATTGCCGTCAGATTCGTCTTCGTCGGCTATTGCCTACCCTCAGAGCGCCCGCGCTTGCAGCAATCCCCCGCTGGCGCGCAAACGCCTTATCATCGGTTCCGCCTGCGGAGCTACCGACCTCAATAGCGCGCCACAAAATCGACATTCCGGGCGCAAGCGAATGGACCATTTTTTGGCGGTTCAAGATTATCTCAGCCAGCCCCGCCGGAAAGCGGAAGCTCTGGGTGACCTCAACGGGCCAAAGATGTTCCCAGTTCTGTCCGGCCCGGCCCACCAGTTCTTGCCGAGCAAAGGCCACTTTGGGTTCCGCGAGGCCGAAATCGCCACAGATAGCTGCCGGTCCGCCATGTGGGACGGCGGCAATTCGATCTCAACGATCGGATTTCCGCGCATACTCTTCGTCTGGAATCGGCCAAGCCCGGGACCGGCCGAGCTGTTCGAGATCTGCTGCGAGCCTCTTCATCTTGTCGCCCTCGTCATGACGATCGGCGAGATAGTGAACCATCATCAGCCGGCGGGCTTCCTTCAGCTTCCTGAGCCAGGCCTCCTGCTCGTCTTCAGCCATCCCGGAACCTCTCATCCTTGCGCGCGGGGTAGATGTCCGTCCTCGCCCATCCAAAGCACGCAGTGTTTGGCTTGTGATTTGGCGGAGAGGGCGCGTGCTTTAGCGGCGTAGCTTCGCACAGGATACGCCAAAAGCGCCGGCAACGCCTTACGCTTCGATGAACGATGCTTCGGCGTTGACAGGTCCGAAGGCTTGGCCAACCCTGCGATGGTCGTGCGCGGCAGCGTGGCGAACGCCCTCAAGGTCTTGGACAATCGGCCGATGACGTGCCTCGCGGCGGGCCAATGAACCGTTATCCGATGTTCAACCCGCAACTGCTGCTGAGCTTCGTCGCGGTGTGCGAGACGCTGAGCTTCACCCGCGCGGCCGACCGCGTATCCCTCTCGCAATCAACCGTCAGCCAGCAGGTCCGGCGGCTGGAGGAGCTCCTCGGCAAGCCCCTGCTGGAGCGATCCTCGCATCAGGTCGAATTGACCGAAGAAGGCGGCAGGCTGTTGCACTATGCGCGGCGCATCATCGCGCTGAACGAGGAGGCGCATGACGCGCTGACCGGTTACTGGCGCGACGGCGTGCTGCGGCTCGGCATGCCCGAGGACTTCACGGTGCCGACCGTCGACCTGCTCGCCGCGTTCAGCCGCGAGCAGCCGCATTTGCGGCTCGACGTCACCAGCGGCCTCAGCGCCGATCTGCGCAGCGCCTATGACCGCGAGGAGCTGGACCTGATCCTGGTCAAGCAGCGCCGCCGCCAGCCGCCTCGCGCAGCCCGGCGGGAGCCCTTGCTGTGGCTCGACAGCACGGCTCATCCGGCGATCGAGCGCTCGCCGGTGTCGCTGGCCGTCTTTCCGCTCAATGGCCTCTACCGCGAGGAGCTTTGCGAGGCGCTCGACGGCCTCGGCATTCGCTGGCGCGTGAGCTACAGCAGCGCCAGTCTGGCCGCGCTCGCTGCCGCGTCGGCTGCCGGGCTGGGCGTGACCTTGCTGCCATCGAGCTGCCGGCTGCCCGGCCACCGGGTGCTTGGCGTGGCCCAGGGGTTGCCGGAGATCAAGGATTTCGAGCTGGCGCTCTACTATCGCGACACCGCGCCTGCGGCTGTCATCGTGCTGGCGGAGCGCTTGGCCGAATTCTGCCAGCTGGAATGGTGAGTGGGTGGCCGCTGTCAGGCGCCATTGCCGTTTCCAATAGCCAGGATTGGCAAATATCGCTGCCAAGCGCAGCTGCCCGAGCGTAAATCCGGGAGCGGAAACGCAACCATCGAGGCAACGGAAAACCGCCATGGATACCGGGCATCATCACAGCCGACGGGCCTTTCTCAGCCAGACCGGAAAGGTTACTGCCGCCTATGCCGTCGCCGGGCTGGCGAGCGGCGACGCCCAGGCCGCCCCGAGCACGGCCGCGCAGCCGCGTTCGGCGTCTGAGGCGGGCGTCAGCAGGCTGACGGACCAGCACTATTGCCTGACCGATGTGAGACTCGAGGACGGCTTCGAGCGCGAGGGCGAGATCGTCGTCGGCACGCGTACGGCGCTCTACACGCTGGAGATCAAGGCCGGGAAGATCGCCGCGCTGCATCCGGCCGGAGCCGCACTGCCAGCAGGCGTGCCCTGCTACCGCGCCCATGGCCAGCTTGCGTTGCCAGCGATGCGCGACATGCACATCCATCTCGACAAGACCTTCTACAGCGGTCCGTGGCAGGCGCCGCTACCGCGCCAGGGCAAGACGATCCTCGACATGATCGCTCGCGAAGAGAAGCTGATCCCGCAATTGCTGCCGACCTCGCAGCAGCGGGCCGAGGCGCTGATCGCCCTGCTGCAATCAAAGGGCACGACCGTAGCCCGCAGCCATTGCAACATCGATCCGGTGAGCGGCCTCAAGAGCCTCGAACATCTGCAGCGCGCGCTGGAGAACCATCGCGACGACTTCGACTGCGAGATCGTCGCCTTCCCGCAGCACGGCCTGCTGCATTCAAAGGTCGACGGCCTGATGCGGGAGGCGATGAAAATGGGCGCCGCCTATGTCGGCGGGCTCGATCCGACCAATGTCGACGGCGCGATGGAGAAATCGCTCGACGCCATGTTCCAGATCGCGCTCGACTCGGGCAAGGGCGTCGACATCCACCTGCATGAGACCAACCCGGCGGGTGTCGCGGCAGTCAATCATATGATCGACACCGTCGAGAAGAACCCGGCCTTGCGGGGCAAGGTGACGATCAGCCACGCCTTCGCCCTGACCACCCTGTCTGCGGGCGCGCTGACGGAGACCATCGGCCGCATGGCGGCTCAGCAGATGACCATCGCCTCGACGGTGCCGCTCGGTGGTTTGACGATGCCGCTGCCGCAGCTGAGCGAGAAGGGTGTCTTCGTGATGACCGGGACCGACAGCGTGATCGACCATTGGTCGCCGTTCGGCAAGGGAGACATGCTGGAGAAGGCCAATCTCCACGCGCAGCTCTACAGGGGCAGCGACGAGTTCCGGCTGTCGCGCGCCATGGCGATCGCCACCGGCGGCGTGCTGCCGCTCGACGACAGCGGCAAGCGGGCATGGCCGAAGGCCGGCGACGACGCGGCCTTCACGCTGGTTCCGGCCAGCTGTTCGGCGGAGGCTGTCGCGCGCCTACCGGAGCGCAGCGCAACCTTCCATCGCGGCCGCATGGTCTTCGGCAGCGTCGGCGTCGCCTGAGCCCTGGAGTGCCGCGTTCGTCGCGAGTTTCGCATGCACACTGCCGATTGGCAGCGTGCATGCGACTGTTCTCCGACTTGAACCGGGTCAGTCCGCGGCAGCTCAGATCGCGAGCTTGCCGGCCTTTGCAGCGGCGTAGCGCTCGTTGACCTTCGTCCAGTTCACGACGTTCCACCAGCTCTTGAGATAGTCGGCCCGGCGGTTCTGGTATTTCAGGTAGTAGGCGTGCTCCCAGACGTCGTTGCCGAGCAGGACCATCTGCTTCTCCATGATCGGGCTGTCCTGGTTCGGCTTCGGCAGCAAGGCGAGCTTGCCGTCCTTGTCGACGGTGACGAAGACCCAGCCCGAGCCGAAGACGCGCAGGCCCGCCGCCTCGAAATCGGCCTTGAACTTGTCGAAGCCGCCGAGGTCGCGGGTGATCGCGGCGGCGACGTCGCCGGTCGGTGCGCCGCCGGCTCCCGGACCCATCACCTCCCAGAACATGGTGTGGTTGGCGTGGCCGCCGCCATTGTTGCGAACGAGGGTGCGCACGCTCTCCGGCAGCTGGTTGAGGTCCGTGAGCAGCTCTGCGACCGAGGCCTTGGCGATCACGCCATTGTCCTTGGCGGCGTTGTTGAGGGCCGCGACATAGGCGGCATGGTGGCGGTTGTAGTGGATATCCATCGTGGTCGCGTCGATATGTGGTTCGAGCGCATTGGGCTCATAGGCGCGCTTCGGCAGCGAAAAGGGGCCGGCCGGTGCTGCCGGGGCGGTGGCCTGCGCCCAGACCTTCGGCGCAGTAGCGACCGCGAGGGCTGCTGCGCCAAGCGTCAGCACGCCGCGGCGAGAAAGGGCTGCGAATTCCGTCATGGCGTTCTCCTGCAGGAAATGATGGCCGGCAGCCCGTCCGCCCGCCGCCGGTTGTTGTCGTTCATCTACGTCGAAAGGTTCAGGGCGGTTCCAGCGGCATCTGGCTCCGCCGGATGCGGCGACGGCAAGTCGAACCGCCCGCAACACGCTTAACGCCCCGAAACACCCTCTTAACCAGCGATTTACCGCGTTTCACTACGGTCTGGAAGGAAATCCGTCAGTTCGGGAAACGCCTCGCATGCACGCACTGGCTCTCAAGGCCGATCTGGCGACCCCGAACGAGCTGCTCAACGATGCTGCGGCGTCCGCCGGCGCATCCATTCGCCCGATTGCAACTCCGGAGACCGGCGCCGAGCGCGCCGTGCGCGAGATCGCGGATCGCTTCGGCAAGCTCAGCGCCGAGATCACCGATGTCGCCGGCCGAATCGGCGATGTGACCCAGCAATTCGAGACCCAGACCGCCGGGCTTCGGCGCGTCGTCGGGGCGGTCGAGCAGGTTTCGCGGGCCAATCATGCGATCCGGCAATCCGCCGAGGGGGCGCAAGCTGCGGCTTCGGTAGTGCGCAGCGGGCTGGAACGTGTCGCCGGCTCGGTCAAGCTCGGTCTCAATGCGGCGCAGACGGATATCGAGACGCTCTCGGAGGAGGCGCAGTCGATGTCGCGGGCGCTGGCGCAGGCCGTCAGCGACGCACACAAGGCGCGGGCCTCCAGCGATGCGATCCAGTCGATCACCCGCGAGATTCAGCTGCTCTCGATCAATGCCGGCGTCGAGGCAGCGCGCAGCGGCGAGGCCGGCAAGGGCTTCGCCGTGATCGCCGCCGCCGTGAAGGCACTGGCCGAGCAGACGCGGGAAGCGACAGCCGCGAGCGCGGCGCAACTTGATCTTCCGGTCAAGGCGGTCGACGCGCTTTCCCGCCGCAGTCAGCAGAATGCCCAGACCGCGCAGCGTGCCCGCGAGGGCAGCCAGACGATCTCGCAGCAGGTCAGCGAGTTCGACAGCTTCGGCCGCTCGGTCGTCGATCTGATAGGCGAGATCGAGGCAGTGTCGCGGCCGACGCGGGAGAACGCCGAGGCCTGTGCGAAGGCCGGGCAGGATCTTGCCGGGCTCGTTGCGGGGGTCGACGCGTCGACCCACATCCTCGAACAGGCGGTCGAGCGCACCGACGCGCTGGTCACGATCAGCGAGGGCATTCTCGGCTCGATCGCCGCCTCCGGCGTGCGGACCGCGCAATCCGAACTGATCGCGACGGTGATGGAGACGGCGGCGACGATCGGAGCGCTGTTCGAGACCGCACTCGCGCGGGGCGATGTGACGCTCGCCGATCTGTTCGACGAGGGCTATCGGCCGGTGCCGGGCTCCGACCCGGTCCAGCACGTGACCCGCTTCGTCGGCCTGACCGACCGCCTGCTGCCGCCGCTGCAGGAGCAACTGCTGGGCTCGAACGGGCGCATCGTGTTCTGCGCCGCCGTCGACCGCAACGGCTTCCTGCCGACGCATAACCGCAAATATGCCCAGCCGCAGGGCCGGGACCCGGCGTGGAATAATGCGAATTGCCGCAACCGGCGCATCTTCGACGACCGGACCGGGCTCGCTGCCGCGCGCAACCGCAAGCCCTTCCTGCTGCAGAGCTACAGGCGTGACATGGGCGGCGGGCAGTTCCTGGTGATGGAGGATCTGTCGGCGCCGATCCTGGTGAAGGGGCGGCACTGGGGCGGCTTCCGCATCGGGCTGAAGGCGTAGCGGCCATTCGTGCCGTCTGCGGAGTTGAGTGAGCGAGTACCCGAGCGAGCGCCATGCATATCGCGCCTTCCTTCCCGAACCTGTCGGTGTTGCTCATCGACCCGAGCCCGCATTATCGGCGGATCGTCCGCACGATGCTGTACCAGACGCAGCTCAATCGCATCTTCGAGGCGCCGGATCTGTCCTCGGCCGCCACGACCTTCATTCAGAAGCAGCCGAACATCGTCATTCTCGACTGGGATCTGCCGGATGGCGGCAGCGTGAAATGCCTGGCCGCGATCCGCTCCTTCAAGACTTCGCCCTTCGCCAAGGCGCCGGTGCTGGTGATGATGGAGCGGCCGGACCGGCGCTCGATCCTCCAGGCAGCGAAGCTCGGCGCGCATGAGATCATCACCAAGCCGATCTCGCCCAACAATCTCTGGCTGCATATGTCGGGGATCATCAACATGCCGCGAAAATACCGGGAGACGAACGGCAAGATCACACTGGTGCCGCGGGCGATCAGCAACAATATGTTCTGAGCCGGGCCGGCCGCCGCGCCATCGTCGCGAAAACGTCACGAGTGTTGACGGGCCTCGCGCCATTTAGCGAAGTTTTTACCAGTTTGTTGTGATGCTCCACGGGCAATCCTGGATCGCCCTTCATGGTCATCACCGTCTCGCTTCCGCCCTTCCTCGGCCGTTCCGAGGCCGCGACCTTTCGCAACCAGTTGCTCGTCGCGCTGGAGCAGAAGGAAAGCGTCGCCGTCGAATGCGCGGAAGCCGGGCCGCTGCCGAGCCTCTGGATCCAGCTCCTTCATTCCGCAGCCGCCAGCGCCAAGGCGCGGGGGCTTTCGGTCACGCTCAAGGTGGCCTCCTCGGAATGCCGCGAATCCCTGCGGGCGATCGGCTTCGATGCCGCTCACAGCGCTCTCGTTCTGGAGTGACAGGCATGAAAATCCTGGCCATCGACGATACCAAGACCCTGCTCAGCCTGCTCAGCCTGACTCTGCGCAACGCCGGTCACGAAGTGGCGGAGGCCGAGAACGGCGAGGACGGCCTGAACAAATTCGACCAGTTCAAGCCCGATCTCGTGATCACCGATCTCAACATGCCGATCATGGACGGCATCGAGTTCACTCGCGCCTGCCGCTCGCGGGCCGCCGGGCAGAACACGCCGATCATCGTGCTGACCACGGAGAACGGAGCCGAGATCAAGGCGGAAGGCCGCCGCGCCGGCGCCAGCGCCTGGATGGTCAAGCCTTTCGAACCCAACACGCTGCTCGGCCTCGTCGCGCGCTACCAGAACTGAAGGTCGGCCGATGGATCCGTTGGCAGAACTGAAGCAGACCTTCTTCCAGGAATGCGAAGAACTCCTCGGCGCGCTGGAGCAGAAGCTCCAGGCTCTCGACGAGGGTTCCGTCGATCCCGAGGATGTCAACGCCGCCTTTCGCGCCATCCATTCGATCAAGGGTGGGGCAGGGGCTTTTGGCTGCACGGAGCTGGTCGGCTTCGCGCATGTCTTCGAGGCCTCGCTCGACCATCTGAGGTCGGGCCGTGTCGCGATCGAAGATGCACCCTTCACGCTGTTCCTGCGCTGCTCGGATGCCGTGGCCGATCTGGTCGCGGCCGCGCGCAGCGACGAGCCCGCGACCGAGCGCCCGGATCTGCTGGCAGCGCTAGAGCAGGTCGGCAAGGAACCGGTGGCGTTGGCGCTTGCGCCCGTTCCGGCCGCTTCGGTTCCCGTTTCCGCGCCTGCCGTCCCTGCTGCGGACAAGGATGCGCCTCTCGGCATCGCCGCGCTCGGTAACCTCCTTGCCATGGTCGAGGCGAAGACAGCTGCAACCGCGTCTGCAGACGACGGCTGGGATGACGAGCCCGCCGCGATGCCCGCGCCGCCGCCCGTCGCCCTGAAGGCGGGTCGCGACCTGCGCCTGCGCATCACGCCGGAGAACGATCTGTTCCGCCGCGTGATCGAGCCGCGCGTCGTCTTCGCCTCCTTGCCGGCGGACGATGTCGTCGCGATCCGCTGCGATCTCAGCCAGGTGCCGTCGCTCGAAACCCTCGACGTCACCGATTGCTGGATGCGCTTCGAGGTCGATCTGCGCACCGAATTGTCGGTCGAGGAGTTGCACGGGCGCTTCGATTTCAGCCTGGCGAACGAGGAATTCGAGATCGAGGCGCTCGAAGCCGCCGCCATCGTCGAAGAGACTCCGGAGGCCGAGGTTCCAAGCTCGGTCGCTGCCGATCTCTCGGCGATCCTCGCCAAACTCGGCCCGATGCCCGAGGCTGCGAGCCAGCCCGATGTCGCGTCTGCACCGGCCATGCCGCCGGTCGAGGCGCCTGCCGTCGCCGCCCCGCCGGCTGCCGAAGTGCCGGCCGCCGCCCGCACGGCCGCGCGGGCTCCGGCCAATGACCAAGCGACGCGCCAGCGCCAGGCTGTGAGCGTGCGCGTCGATCTCGATCGCATCGACAAGCTGATGAACCTCGTCGGCGAGATCGTCATCACCCAGTCGATGCTGGTCGAGTGCGTGCGCTCGCTGCCCTACGACGTCTACGCCAAGACCGCCGAAGGTATGTTGACCCTTTCCCGCCAGACGCGCGAGCTGCAGGATCATGTCATGGCGGTGCGCGCGCAGCCGGTGAAGGCAGTGTTCCAACGCATGCCGCGGCTGGTGCGCGAGCTCGCGCAGACGCTCGGCAAGGAAGTGCGTCTCGTACTGGAAGGCGAGAACACCGAGGTCGACAAGACGATCATCGAAGAGCTCGCCGATCCGCTGACCCACATGATCCGCAATTCGATGGATCACGGGCTGGAGACGCCGGACGAGCGCGTCGCCGCGGGCAAGCCGCGCGAGGGCACGATCAAGCTGATCGCCGAGCATCGCGCCGGCCGCATCGTCATCTCCGTCACCGATGACGGGCGCGGCATCGGCCGCGACCGGCTGCTGGCCAAGGCCCGCTCGCGCGGCCTCGTCGGCGCCGACGAAAGGCTGCAACCGGAGGAGATCGACCAGCTCATCTTCGCCGCCGGCCTGTCGACGGCGGAAGCGGTCAGCGACATCTCCGGCCGCGGCGTCGGCATGGACGTCGTGCGCCGCAACGTCGAGTCGCTCGGCGGACGCATCAGCGTCGATTCCGAGCCGGGCCGCGGCTGCAAGTTCACGCTGGCGCTGCCGCTGACGCTCGCGGTTCTGGAAGGCATGGTGATCCGCTGCGGCGACGACCGCTACGTCATCCCGATCGCCTCCGTCATCGAGACCCAGCATCTCGCCTCGACACCGATCGAGCGGTTGCCCTTCGGCCAGGAGGTGCTCCGCTGGCGCGGCGAGGTGACGCCGCTCTATCGCCTCGGCGAAGTAATGGGTTCGATCGGCACGCCCAACGAGAACATCGTGATCATCGCCGAGAACGAGCGCGGCAACAATGTCGGCATCGCGGTCGACGAGATCGTCGGCCAGCAACAGGTGGTCGTGAAGAGCCTCGAGGCGAATTACGGCACCGTCAACGGCGCCTCTGCGGCGACGATCCTCGGCGACGGCCTCGTCGCCCTGATCCTGGATATCGACTCCATGCTGCGGCTCGCCGCGTCCGGCGGCCGAACTCCCGTGACAGATCTCAAGATGGCTGGATGACCATGACCCTCCAACTCGGCGAAAAGCACTTCTCGTCTGCGCAGCCGGAAGCGGCGGCGAGGCGGATCGTCACCTTCAAGGTCGGCGACCGCACCTTCGGCATCGATGTCGGCATGGTCCGCGAGATCAAGGGCTGGCAGGCGACGACCCCGCTGCCGCATGCGGCCCCGCATGTGCGCGGTGTGCTCAATCTGCGCGGCGTGATTCTCGCCGTCTACGACCTGCGTACCGCGATCGGCATGGGCGTCACCGATGCCTCAGCCACGCATGTGATCGTCGTCGTCGATGTCGAGGACAAGACCGCGGGCCTGCTGGTCGACTCGGTGTCGGACATCGTGGATGTCCCGGTTTCCGCGGTTCGCCCTGCTCCTGACCTGGAGCGCGACGAGCACGGCCTGATCGAGGGCCTCGTCCTGCTCGACAGCGACATCGTGGCGCTGCTCGATCTGGCGGCGGTCATCCGTGACGGTGGTGGCGGCGAAGTGCAGCTCAAGACCAGCCGCGCCGCCTGAACAGCTTTCAAAACATAGCCCGAGCGTAGCGTCCAGGCGGGCCAGAACAAGAAACGACAGGTCCTATGGGCAGCGCGCTCGGCCCCTTTTCGCGACTCTCGGTCAGCCAGCCGCTGACCGCCGCCGGTTCCGCGGCACTTGCCGGGGGGCTCGCCTATTATGCGGCGGCGTCGGGAACTCCTGTCATGGGAGCTCTCGCGGTCTCGGCCGTGGCGTTGCTCGGCGGCTTCGCCGCCTGGGGCGCGGGCCGATCCGTCGCGAGCCTGTCGCGGATCGCGCCGGGTCTGGTGGATGACGTCGATCTGGTTCTGCCAAAGGCCGGCGGCAGCCACGAATGCGCAGAGCTGTCGCGTGTCCTCGCCAGCTTGCAGGAGCGGGCGCAGGAAGCGGTCCGCCTGCGCTCCGTCCTCGACCATGGCCGCGCCAGCGTCATGATCTGCGATCCGGACGGTCGCGTCATCTATGCCAGCAAGGGGCTTCTGCGCTTCTTCGCCGAGGCGCAGGAGGATTTTCGCGCGGCGTTTCCGGGTTGCTCGGCCAAGGACATGCTCGGGCGCGTGATGGAACGTGTGCGGGCCGAGCCCCGCCTGGCGACCGGCCCCTCCGTTCGCCTGACGCTCGGCCGCCGGATCGTCTGCCTGACCCTGACGGCCGTCGAGGCCGCCGACGGGCGCAGCCTCGGGACGGCCGTGGATTGGCACGAACTGACCGACGAGCTGGCTGTTGCCCAGGAAATCTCGCAGCTGATCGAGGCTGCCATCGAAGGCGATTTCTCGCGGCGCATCGCCGCTCAGGGCAAATCCGAAACGGTGGCCCGGATCGCGGAGGGCATGAACCGGATCAACGGCCAGCTGGACGAGACCTTCGCCGATATCGACGCGGTGGTTGAGGCCCTGTCGGAAGGCGATTTGACCCGCCGCATGGCAGGCCACCGCTCCGGCCGGCTGGGCCGGCTCCAGCACGAGCTCAATCAGGCGCTCGGCCTGCTCGACGAGCGGATCGAAATGATCCGCGCGACGGCAGGCTCCGTCTGCCATGTCGCCATCGACGTGAACAGCGTGGCGACGGACCTTGCCGCGCGGACCGAGAAGGTTGCCGGCGAACTGGGCGAGACATCGGGAGCGGCGGTCGAGATCGCAGCCTCGGTCGGACGGAGCCATGAGCGTTCCCGCGAGGCCAGCGAGCTCGCCGGCACGACCATGGGCGTGGCGCAGGAAGGCCGGAGCGTGGTTGCCAAGGCGGTCGGCGCGATCGAACGGATCGAGAGTTCCTCGCTGCGCATTGCCGAGATCGTCGGGGTGATCGACGAGATCGCCTTCCAGACCAATCTGCTGGCGCTCAACGCAGCGGTCGAGGCGGCGCGCGCCGGCGACGCCGGCAAGGGCTTCGCCGTGGTCGCTTCCGAGGTGCGGTCGCTGGCGCAGCGCTCGGCCCAGGCCGCAAAAGACATCAAGGGGCTGATCGCGACCTCGAACGGGCAGGTCGCCGAGGGGGTCGGCCTCGTGCGCGAGACCGGCGAGACGCTCGGCCGCATCGCCGCAGCAGTGAGCAAGGTTTCCGAGACGGTCGCCGAGATTTCCGCCGTGAGCGCCGAGCAGGCGCGCGGCATGGGAGGGATGAGTCGCAGCGTGGCGCAGGTGAACAAGGATATCCGGGCGAATGCCGAGCTCGCCGGGCGCGGCGTCGAGGCGGCGGGCGAACTCGCCGATCAAGCCGCTACGTTGAGCGAGATCGTCGAGACGCTCCGCCTCGCCAGCGTGCCGGTGCGCAGCGAACCGCCGCGCGCGCGCCGCGCCGTGCCTGCACCGGTTCCGGCCGAACAGCGCTTGCCGCCGCACATGCAGCCTCGCCGCCTTGCCGCTGGCGCACGGGCGGGAGGCTGAGGCATGTCCAGACCGACATCGCTCCCGAGCATGGTGCCGTCGCTCCAGCCCGCAATGGCCGACATCAGCCTGACGCGCGACGACATGAAGTTCATCGCCGCATTGGTCTACGAGCAAGCCGGTATCGTCATCCGCGAGCATAAGGAAGCGATGACGCGCGGCCGGCTGGCGCGCCGCGTCAAGGCGCTTGGATTGAGCTCGGTGGCCGAATACTGCGCTTTCCTGAAGACGCCGCAGGCGGCGGGCGAGTTGCCCGAGTTGATCAACGCGGTGACGACCAATCACACCGCCTTCTTCCGCGAGCGTCACCATTTCGATCACTTGCGCAAGGAGGTAATGCCGCGGCTTTTGCAGGAGCGGGCGGGCCGGCGCGGGCGCATCCGCATCTGGTCCTCGGCCTGTTCGTCGGGTGAGGAACCCTATTCGATCGCGGCCTCCTGCCGCGACGTGATGGGCGCGCGTGGCGACCTCGATTTCAAGATCCTGGCGACGGACATCGACACCGACATCCTGGCTCGGGCCGAAGCGGGGATCTATCCGGCGGAGCTGTTCGAGCGGCTGCCCGCCGATGTGAAGCCGCTGCTCAAGCTGGAAGGCGGAGCGGGGCGCGCAGAGGCGCGCATCGCTGAGGATCTGCGCCGCCTGATCGCCTTCAAGCGTTTGAATCTCATCGAGAAATGGCCGATGAGCGGGCCGTTCGACGTGATCTTCTGCCGCAACGTCTTCATCTATTTCGATACGCAGACCAAGGCCTCGATCCTCGATCGGTTCGTAGCGCTGCTGTCGCCGGGCGGGTTCCTCTATCTCGGCCATTCGGAATCGCTGCCGCAACCGCACCAGCATCTGCGCCTGATCGGACGCACGATCTACGAGAGGACAGCATGAGCGTTTCCCGGTCCTCGCGCCGCTATTTCGACCCGCGTTTCGAGGCGACGATTATCACCGTCGCTCCAGGCGAACATGAGATCACCTCGGCCAAGGACGAGATCGTCGCCACCGTGCTCGGCTCCTGCGTCTCGGTCTGCCTGCGCGACCCGCAGATCGGCGTCGGCGGGCTCAACCACTTCCTGCTGCCGAAGAACAACGGCAATGCCGACCCCAGCGCCGGCGAACGCTATGGCGATACGGCGATGGAGGTTCTGATCAACGACCTGCTTAAGCGTGGGGCGAGGCGCCAGAATTTCGAGGCCAAGGTCTTCGGCGGGGCGCGCGTGCTTTCGGGCGCGACCATGCTGGCGATCGGCGACGGCAACATCGCCTTCGTCAACGAATTCCTGAAGGTTGAGGGCATACCCGTCGTCTCGCGGGATGTCGGCGGCACGCGCTCGCGGCGCATCCACTACCAGCCCTCGACGGGACGGGCCTGGGTGCAGCATGTCCAGCCGACGGCGCGGGACAGCGGCCACGAGCAGGAAATCGCCTATCTCAACCGGCTCAAGACTCAGCCCGTGGCTGGTGAAGTGGAGGTCTGGTAATGAGCATGCCGACGTCGTCCGCTGCGCCGGTCAAGGTTCTCGTCGTCGACGATTCCATCCTGATGCAGAAGCTGATGACCAAGATCATCGATTCTGCGCCGGGCTTCGAGGTGATCGGCGTCGCCGGCAGCGCCGAGGAGGGTTGGGACGCCATCCAGGAACTGCGCCCGGATGTGGTCACGCTCGATCTCGAACTGCCGGGACGGCACGGCCTCAAGTTGCTGGCACGGGTGCTGAAGCAGGACCCGCTGCCCGTGCTGATCGTCTCGGCCTTCGGCGGGCCGGGCGCCGACAACACAATCCAGGCGCTCGAGCTCGGTGCCATCGACTTCATCGAAAAGCCGGACGGCACGACCCACACGCTCGAAGGCTTCATGAAGCATCTGGTCGCGGGGCTGCAACGTGCGGCGGGAAGCCGCAAGATGATCGCGGCCGCTCGTCAGATCGCGCAGATCGCTGCGCCGGCGCGCCCGGCGCCGCCGAAGGAACCGGCCCGTGCCGGCAAGACCTCGCTGATCGCCATCGGCGCCTCGACGGGCGGCGTGCCGGCCGTGCAGACGGTCATGCGCGACCTCGCCCATCTGCGGCTGCCGGTCGTCGTCGTCCAGCACATGCCGCCGGGCTACACGGCAAAGTTCGCGGCACGGCTCGCGACCGCGACCGGCCTCGATGTGCGCGAGGCTGTGGATGGCGACCGGCTAAGGCCCGGCTCGGCTGTGGTGGCGCCGGGGGGATTGCGGCATCTCGAAATCGAGGAGCGGCGCGGCGAGTTCGTCTGCGTCCTGAAGGAGGGTCCGCTGGTCAGCGGCCATTCGCCCTCGGTCGACGTCATGTTCCATTCGGTCGCGCGTAGCCTCGGAGCGCATGCGATCGGCATCTTGCTCACGGGCATGGGGCGCGACGGCGCTGACGGTTTGTTAGCTATGCGCAAAGCAGGCGCCGAAACTTTAATCCAAAGTGGTGAGACCTGCGTGGTAAACGGGATGCCGAAAGCGGCCTTCGAGATGGGAGCCGCCGACAGAGTCGTTCCGCTCTGCCAGATCGGCGCGGCGGTCGGGCAGCTGATCGGCGAGCGCCCGAATCTGCGGAGCGCGTAAGGAGCAAAGTTATGTCAAAGGCCAGAAGCGAGTTCCGCATCCTGGTGGTCGACGACCAGAAGAGCATGCGCGGCCTGGCGACCTATTTCCTGAAGCAGATCGAGTTTCAGGACATCGACGAGGCAGAGAACGCCCGCGAGGCGCTGATGAAGATGCAGCAGAAGCGCTACGATCTGCTGCTGCTCGACTGGAACATGGAAGGCATGAGCGGCATCGACCTGCTGCGCGCCATCCGCTCCGTGCCGGAGCTCAACCAGATCAAGATCATCATGGCGACCTCGGAGCGCTCGGTCGACAAAATGGACGAGGCGACCAGCAACGGCGCCGATCATTACGTCGTGAAGCCCTACGAGCTGCGCGACCTCGAGGTGCGGGTGAAGAAGGTTCTCTCCTGCTGAGGCTCCTGATAGCGCCATCGTGAAGCAAAGCCCTGCGCCGACCGGCTGCGGGGCTTTTTGCTTTGGGGCATGATTGGCGTGTCGGATGGCATGGAGAAGCACCATGAGCGTGTCGCGGCGGGGAGTGCTTGCTGGAACAGCCGCCATGGCGGCTGGCGTCATGTCGCGCGGGGCTCTCGCGCAATCGCTCGCAGGAGCGCACGCCTTCGGCTTCGACCGGCCGGGCGGGGGGCGACTTGCCCTGTCTGATTACCGCGACCGGCCGATCCTCGTCGTCAATACCGCGACACGCTGCGGTTATGCCGGGCAGATGGCGACGCTGGAGCAGCTCTGGCAGCGTTATCAGACGCGCGGGCTGATGCTCGTCGCCGTGCCCAGCAATGATTTCGGCGGGCAGGAGCCGTTGGACGGCGCCGCCATCGCCGAGGCCGCCCATGAGAGCTATGGCGCGACTTACGCCTTCGTCGAGAAGACCGTCGTGCGTGGGCCGGAGGCTCACCCGTTCTATCGTTGGGCGGCGGCGCAGCGGCCGGCTGAGACGCCGCGGTGGAACTTCCACAAATATCTGATAGGCCGCGACGGCACGCTGATCGGCGGCTTCCCGGCGGCGACCGATCCGCTCTCCCCGCAGCTCGTCCAGGCGATCGGGCGGGAATTGGTGGCGGGTTGAGTTTCAGCGGTTCCGGCTAGCACAGCGCCGTCATTCTCGTGCGAAGCGAAGCGTAGACCCGAGAACCTCCGCCAGAACAAGACGCCGGAGCCTCTTTCGGCAGGAGATGCTCGGGGCAAGCCTGAGCATGACGCAGGGCTTGTTCGCTCATCACTTCCTCGGCCGGAACGCGGTGATCACCGCCGGGTCGGTCTCCAGATAGGGGCCTTCGATCAGGTCGATGCAATAGGGGATCGCCGGCATCACTGCGTCCAAGCATTCGGCAATGGCACGGGGGCGGCCGGGTAGGTTAACGATCAGGGTCTTGCCGCGGATGCCGGCCGTCTGGCGCGAAAGGATTGCGGTCGGCACCTTGGCGAGGCTGACCTGCCGCATCAGCTCGCCGAAGCCCGGCATCGGCTTCTCGATCACATCCTCGGTCGCTTCCGGCGTAACGTCGCGCGGGGCGGGGCCGGTACCGCCGGTGGTGACGACGAGGCAGCAGCCCTCGCGGTCGGCAAGCTCGGTCAAGGTCTGCGCGATCAGCTTGCGATCGTCGGGGATGACGCGCTCGACCGCTTCCCAGGGCGAGGTCAGCACCTTCGCCATGTAGCTGCGGATCGCGGGGCCTCCTTCGTCGGCATAGACGCCGGCCGAGGCGCGGTCCGAGACCGTGACAATTCCAATCCGGGCGACAACGGTCATCGGGCGTCTCCAACGCAGCACTGCGGCTCTATCGGCCGGCGGGAAGGGCGGTCAAGCGCATGGGCGGCGTTGCGAACTCTCCCCGCTCCCGCTCCTTGAGACTATCTGGAAGGAGATACTCGGTCAGATCGGCTTCGAGCGGCCTCCCGCAGGCGTCGCAGCCACATCCGGCTGAAGGCCGCGATATGCGCCGGGCTGGGCCGGCCGGGTCCAATGCGGATGATGACGTTGCCCATCTCACGGCGCTCGCCCCAGGCATAGGTGCCGGCATCGACGCCTTCGCCGGCACCGCTGTCGAAGAATGCGGGTGGCGTACCGGCGAGGTCGGCCTGCAGCATCGCGATCGTGAGGGTGCGGCCAGGCGAATGGCGCGCCTGCGCTTCGTCATAGGCGATCTTGAGGAAATGACGGCGGTTGCCGCTCTCGACGAGCAGGCCCATCGCGAGCACGCGCCCGTCGAGCAGCAAGGTATCGATCTGGAGGGCGTCCGCCTCGGCGAAGAGTTCGGCCATCCGGCGGATATAGGCGGCGTCCGTCGGTATGCAGGCGATTGCCGTCCCGGCCGCGCCCTTCCAGCCCGCGGCTTCGAGCGTGAGGAAGGCCTCGAGCGCCTCGAGCGCCGCGGGGCCGCGGCTGCGGCGGAAGGTCAGCGCGCCATGCTTCGCCACCGCCCGGAACTGCTGCATCCGCTTCTTGTAGCTGGAGCCGAGCGAGCGCCGCAGATAGCGCTCCAAATCGTCGCCGGGCTGAGGGACCATCACCGGCCGGGTCCAGCGCTCGTAGATCGAGATCCGGCTGCCCGTCTGGCGGCTGGCTTCCGAAAGGGCGGCATAGCATGGGCCGTCGAGTGGCAGCAGCGGCAGCAGAAGCGCATGCGGCAGGTCGCGCGAGGCCAGGAGATAGCGCATCAGCGCCCGCGCGGCCTCCGCCGCGTGGTCGTGGTCGAGCACGGGCAGCGAAGAGACCTCGTAGAGCGGCACGAGCGGCGCGGCGAGGGCGCCGGCGAAACCGCTGCGCCAGCCCCGCACGCGCTTGAAGGCCCAGACACCGACCAGCCGCTCGAAATCGAGCGCCTCGCTGAACCAGGCGCAGAGGACGATGATCTCCTCCTCGGGGACGAGCAGGGTCGCCGCGCTGACGGCGGCCGGCGCCATATGTGGATTCGGCTCGGCCGCATGATCGGCGAGTTCCGCGAAAGCCGGCCCCAGCTCCGCGTAAGCGGCTGGGCCGATGCGCCTGACGACGATGCCGCTCAAGATCGATGGCCGTCGCGGTTCGGCCGGCGCCATTCGCCGCGCAATGCGAGGACGAAGGCGATCACCTGGGCCGTCGCGCGATAGAGTTCTTCCGGGATCTGGTCGTCGAGTTCGACGGCCGAGAGCGCCTGAGCGAGGATAGCGTTCTGCTCCACCGCAACATCATGCTCGCGCGCGGTCTCGACGATACGCTCCGCCAGTTCGCCGCGTCCCTTGGCGGTGACGCGCGGTGCGCCATGCCCGTCATATTCGAGCGCGACGGCGATGCGGGGCGGCTGCGGATTCATGACAGGCGATCCAGAAACTGGCCGGCCGTCGGCTGCATCACACGGGGCTGTCCGGTGTGGATATCGATGGCGCCGCTGCTGAAGTCGGCATGGAGCAAAGCGCTCTCGAGACCGGGCGCGGCACCGCGCAGAAGCTGGCTGGTTTCCTCGCGCTCGGCCCAGAGCGTCACGCCGACATCGCGTGCCTGCAAGGTGACCACTCCTTGCAGGGGCCCCATGGGCTCGACATCGAGGGCGAAGCGGATACGCCAGAGGGGCGGGCTCATACCCTGGACATCCCGCCGCGGGGCTTCGCGCTCGACTTGCAGCGGCAGGATTGCTGTGCCGTGCTGGAAGGCGATCGGGATCTCGGCGAGCCAGCGCTGCGCCGGCTGGCTGCTGTCGTGCCGCGCCTGGTCCAGAGGCAGCGAGGCATATTGGGTGAGCTTGATGCGATCCAGCGCCGCATCGGCCTGATCGAGCAGCGTCTCGACGATGGCGAGCGGCTTCTCGCCCGGCGAAAGCGTTGGCTCGGTGGCTGCCTGTGGTAGCAGCGGGCCATCGCGGCGCGGCGGAGCGGTGCGGCTGGCGCTGTCCGCCGTGGCGCCCGGCGGGCTGTCGGAGGGCCGGTCGGTTGCGAGCGCAGCGGCGGAGCGGTCCGGCTGGCTCGCCCTCGGCCCGGGCGACAGGCTCTCGATGATCGGCAGCAGCGTCTCGCGCAGCGCCTGGAGGCCGTTCTTGAGATCGCCTTGCCGCGGGGCGGGCGCTCCGCTGGCCTGGCGAGCCTCCGTGAAGAGACCCGAGCTCTGGAACGCCTCCTTCAGCCGCTGCGCCGTGACCGGCTGGCGCTCGGCCGGTATCGCCTGGGCGAGCACGCGGTCGATCGCCGTCAGCAGAGGCTTCGGCAAGGTCAGCGCGATCGAACCCTGCGCGAGGCCGCGCAGGTTGGCGAAGAGCGGAGCGAGGCTGTCCTGGGTCTGCAGCACGGAGCCGAGCAGCGGCCCGGCGAGACTGCGCGCCGTGGCGGGATTTGGAATGGCGGGGCCAGCTGGCGGCGGTGGCGAAGGCGCTCGGGGCAGCGTGGCGATGCCGGGCGCGGCCACCGACGCAGGGGCGGCAAGCGGGCTGCCGGCGGACGAAACGGTCGTATAGGCGGGCATGGCTGCCGGCCCTGAAAGCGGCGGCTGGCTGGTGGCCGGCGGCAAAGGCGGCGCGGTCGGTGCCGGAGCGATCGACTGCGTATTGCCGGCCGGCAGCGGCACGCCGGTTCGGGGCGCCGGAAATGCGACGGTCGGCTGCGAGGCGGCCGGGGGGGCAGGCGACGTAGTGGGCGGACGCACCTCGACCAGGGTGGCGCGTAGATCGCCGCCTGGTTGCTCGGGCGGGTCCAGCCGCAGCAGCAGGGTGGCTCCCGGCTGCAGTTCCGCCTGCTTGGCCTGGGGGCCCGCTAGCACGAGCGCGACCTTGCCGTCGCCGATCATCGCCGTTGCCGTGCCGTCCGTCTCCAGCGAGAGCAATCTGGCCTGCACCGTCCGGCCGGCCGTCAGCTCACCCGCCGATTCGAGCGCGTGCAGCAGGGTGGCAAAGGTCTGGCTCTGGACGAGCTGGGCGAGGTTCATCTGGCTGCCATGTGACGACGACTCATCCTGTCACGAAAGATTAAGCGTTTCCTTGCTGTTGGCCGTGCCGTGCAGGGCGCGCCTGCGCCGTCGGCACTGGCGTCGGGGGTAGTGCTGCGGCAGGCTCGGCGCTTCCCCATCCGTAGGATGATCGCCATGGATTTTCGCCGCCTCGGCCGTTCCGGCCTCAAGGTCTCGCCGTTATGCCTGGGCACGATGATGTTCGGGGGACCGACCGACGAGGCGACCTCGCGTCGCATCGTCGACAATGCTCGCGAGGCCGGCATCAATTTCATCGACACGGCCGATGTCTACAATGAGGGGCGATCGGAGGAGGTCACAGGCCGCGCCATCGCCCCCAATCGCCATGACTGGGTGCTGGCGACTAAGGTGGCGAGTGCGATGGGGCCGGGGCCGATGAGCGGCGGGCTGTCGCGTCGCTGGATGATGCGCGCTTGCGAGGACAGCCTGCGCCGGCTCGGCACCGAGACGATCGACATCTATTACCTCCACAAGGAGGATCATCAGACGCCGTTGGAGGAGACGGTGCACGCGATTGCCGATCTCGTCCGCCAGGGCAAGATCCGGCATTTCGGCGTCTCGAACTACCGGGCGTGGCGGCTGGCCGAGATCTGCCGGCTCTGCGACGAGCTCGGCATAGACCGGCCGGTCGTCAGCCAGCCCTATTACAACGCAATGAACCGCATGCCCGAGGTCGAGCATCTGCCGGCTTGCGGCTATTTCGGGCTGGGCGTCGCCTCCTATTCGCCGCTGGCGCGCGGTGTGTTGACGGCGAAATACGCGCCTGGTGAGGCGCCGCCAGAGGGCACGCGCGCCGGCCGCGGCGACAAGCGGATCATGCAGGCGGAATGGCGCGAGGAGAGCCTCGCCATCGCCCAGACGCTGAAGGAGCATGCCGCTAAGAAGGGGCTGACGCCGATCCAGTTCGCGGTGCGCTGGGTGCTTAACAACGCCTTCGTTACGGCGGCGATCGCCGGGCCGCGCACCTTCGAGCAATGGCAGACCTATCTCGCGGCGGTCGATGCGGGTTTCGACAGCGAGGACGAGGCGCTGGTCGACGGCCTCGTGCCCCCGGGCCACCCCTCGACGCCCGGCTATTCCGATCCGGCCTATCCGCTGGAAGGGCGGACCAGCCGCGCGGGCTGACACCGACCGGATGGGCGTGCCCGCGTGGCTCGCTGCGTTACTATCGAACAACCGCCTTGTTGAACCTTCGGCGCGCCCGCTAGGTTTGAACGGCGGGCCGCAGTCGAGCCCGCCACGAAGGGAAGGCGAATGGCTGCCGAGGCAGGATTGACGAGCGACCTCGTCAAGGTCGTGGCGCTGCTCGGCGCCGGGGTCGTGGCCGTGCCGGTCTTCCGCAAGCTCGGGCTCGGCTCGGTGCTCGGCTATTTCGGCGCGGGGATCGTGATCGGCCCCTTCGGCCTCGGCCTGTTCTCGAATCCGGAAGGCATCCTCCACATCGCCGAATTCGGCGTGGTGATGTTCCTGTTCGTGATCGGGCTGGAAATGCAGCCCTCGCGGCTCTGGGGCCTCAGGAGCAGCATCTTCGGGCTCGGCATCGCGCAGGTTCTGACCTGCGGCTTCCTCCTCACGCTGCTCGGCATGGCTGGCGGCCTCGGCCCCCAGGTCGCCTTCATCGCGGCGATGGGCTTCGTTCTGTCCTCGACCGCTGTGGTCATGCAGATGCTGAACGAGCGCGGCGAGACCTCGACGCCGCAGGGCCAGAAGGCGGTCTCGATCCTGCTGCTGGAAGACCTCGCCATCGTGCCGCTGCTTGCGATCGTGGCGCTGCTGTCGCCGCAGCGGGGCGGCAGCGGGCAGGCCTGGGTCTCTTTCGCCATCGCGGCAGGCGCGCTCGGCGGGCTGATCGCGGCCGGGCGCTGGCTGCTTAACCCGATGTTCCGCGTGCTGGCGGCGGCCGAGGCGCGGGAGGTCATGACCGCCGCGGCGTTGCTCGTCGTGCTCGGCTCGGCGCTCGCCATGCAACTCGGCGGCCTGTCGATGGCGATGGGCGCCTTCCTCGCCGGGGTGCTCCTTTCCGAATCCACGTTCCGGCATCAACTTGAGGCGGATATCGAGCCGTTCCGCGGCATCCTGCTCGGGCTCTTCTTCCTCGCCGTCGGCATGTCGCTCGATCTTGGCGTCGTGGCGCGCGAATGGCGCCTCGTCCTGGCCGCCGTCATCGGCTTCATGGCGGTCAAGGCGCTCGGCATCTTCATCGTCGCCAAGCTCTTCGGCTCGGACTGGCGCGAGGCGATCACGCGCGTCGCGCTGTTCTCGCAAGGCGGCGAGTTCGCCTTCGTGCTCTATGCGGCGGCTGCCGCCGCCGGCATCTTCGATCCGCGCACCACCGCCATCGCGAGCGGCACCGTGATCATCTCGATGGCGCTGACGCCACTGCTTGCGCTGGCGCTCGACCGCTTCATGCCTGCGGCACCGACCGATCTCGACGGCATCGAGGTGGCGGACGGGCTGAAGGGGCAGGCGCTGATCGTCGGCTTCGGCCGTTTCGGCCAGGTTGCGAGCCAGGCGCTGCTCGCCCGCGGCATCAGCGTCTCGATCATCGATTTCGATGTCGGGATGATCCGGGCCGCGTCGCAGTTCGGTTTCAAGCTCTATTACGGCGACGGAACCCGGCGCGACATCCTGCAAGCCGCTGGCGCCGAGCGGGCCGAGGTGATCGTGGTCTGCGTCGACCGGCAGCAGACGACGGATGCGATCGTGCGGCTGGCGCAGGCCGAGTTCGGGCACGCCAAGTTGTTCGTGCGGGCCTATGATCGGGGGCACGCGCTCGATCTTGTCCATGCCGGCGTCGAGTATCAGATCCGGGAAACCTTCGAATCGGCGATGGTCTTCGGCACGGCCCTGCTGAAATGCCTCGGCGTTCCCGAAGACGAGGCCGAGGCGATCGAGGTTGATGTGCGCCGGCGCGACGATGAGCGTTTCGACCTGCAGTTGGCAGGCGATCTCTACTCCGGGCGGGAGTTGCTCAGGAACAACGCGCCAGTCCCGACGCCGCTGACCAAGCCGAAGCGGCCCGGCCAGATCCCGGCGAATCTGCCGGACGATATCGGTGGGGAGTCCTGAGGGCGGGGCTCAGTTCAGGATGCAGAAGCCGCCGACGACCACATCGGTCCGGCACCAGGGCTTCTGGTTGCCTTCATTGGCGGTCAGGCGCAGCAGAACGGGTTCCTCGCGCGGCGTGTCGGAAGGCGGGAAGGGCACCCGCTCGGGCTTTCCGGTCTCCGCAGCCTGAGCGCGATTGGCGGCGGCTGCACCGGGGACGATGACAACGCTGCGGCTGGTCTTGGTGGCGGCGCTGCCGCGCCCGCCACGGAACCCGGCGGCTTCCGCCTGAACGGGCAGGAAGGTGGCGGCGGCGAACAGGCAGGCGGCGGCGACGCGGCGCATGGGCGATCTCCCGGTTGCCGGCAGGATGTCGCGATCTGCCGCAAGGGCAAGCGAAGCTTCGGATCAGCCTCAGCGAGGCGTTAACGCGAATGCTCAGGCTGCAGTGCGCGGCCGGGTCAGGCCGTCCCATGCCGCCATGGCGCCCTGTACGATCGCTTCCAGCATCGCGCGCGAGGCGCCGTCGCGGGCCTGGATCGACATGCCCTGCTGGACGGTGACGTAGTAGCTGGCAAGGGCCCGCAGATCGAGCGAAGCGGGCAACTCGCCTTCCGCGACCGCACGGATCAGCCGCTTCTCGATCATGGTGACGCTGCCGGCCCGCATTTCCCGCAGAATGCGGCTGGTTTCCTCGCCGACGCCGACCGCGTTGACCGCCGAGAGCACGACCATGCAGCCGGGTGGGCGGCCGGGCCCGGTGAAGGTCTCGGCGCTGGCCATGAGATAACCCTCCAGCGCCGCACGCGCGGTCGGCGCGTCCTGCAAGGGGCTGAGAATGTCGTCGCTCTCCGTCGCGGCGAAATGGGCGATGGCCTCGCGATAGAGCTCTTCCTTGCTGCCGAAAGCGGCGTAGAGACTCGGCGAATTGATGCGCATCGCCCCGGTGAGGTCGCTCATCGACGCCGCCTGATAGCCGCGATCCCAGAACACCTCCATGGCGCGCTGCAGCGCGAACTGCCGGTCGAAGCTGCGCGGCCGCCCTCGCTCCGCCATCGCCATTCCATCTCCGAAATTTCTGTGTCGGTCGTTATATATTTCTCTTGACGGCGTGAGGCAAGCGCGTCACCCATTTGTGTATCGATCATCACATAAATGGAGTTTGCCATGTCCCGCCTTGCTGGAAAGCGCGCCCTGGTCACCGGTGGCAGCCGTGGAATTGGCGCCGCCATCGCCCGGCGACTGGCAAGCGAGGGCGCCGATGTCGCGCTGACCTATGAGCGCTCCGCCGACAAGGCGGCCGAGGTCGTGAAGGCGGTCGAGGCGCTCGGGCGCAAGGGCGTCGCCATCGCCGCAGACAGTGCCGATCCCGCCGCCGTGAAGCGCTCGGTCGACGAGGCGGCGAAGGCGCTCGGCGGCCTCGACATCCTCGTCAACAATGCCGGCATCTATCGCGGCGGGCCGGTCGCGGAATGGAGCCTTGCCGACATCGACGCGACCCTTGCGGTCAATATCCGCTCGGTGGTGCTGGCCTCGCAGGCGGCCGCCGCGTATCTCGGCAAGGGCGGGCGGATCATCTCGATCGGGTCCTGCCTCGCCGATAGAGTGGTCGAACCCAACGTGACGCTCTACGCGATGAGCAAGGCGGCGCTGATCGGCTTCACCAAGGGGCTGGCGCGCGATCTCGGCCCGCGCGGCATCACCGTCAACATCGTTCATCCCGGCTCGACCGATACCGACATGAATCCGGCCAACGGCCCGCGTGCCGAGGCGCAGCTCGCGCGCATGGCCATTCCCGCCTATGGCAGGCCGGAGGATATTGCCGGCGCCGTGGCCTATCTCGCCAGCGAGGAAGGGCGCTTCCTCACCGGCGCGGGCTTTGCAGTGGATGGTGGGGTGAACACCTGACGCCCAGAGCTAATGTCCGGGCAGGACGATCACGGTGGGCGTCGCCGGCAATGTGGCCTTGCTCAACGTGATCGCCGGCTGCTCGCGCCGCTCGGCCGGCCAGAGATCCTGCGTGCGGGCGAGGAAGCGGTTCAGCGTACCGCCGCCGAAGAAATGCATCGGGATCATAATCTTGGCCTGAAGGGATTTCAGCACCTCGATCATGCCCTCCTGGTCAAGTGTATAGCTGCCATCGACCGGGAAGAGCACGACATCGACCCGGCCGAGCGCGCGCAGATGGCCGGGTTCGAGCGGGTGATGCAGATGGCCGAGATGGGCGATGCAGAGATCGCCGATCTCGAAGACGAAGATCGAGTTGCCGTCGTAATCGGTGCCGCCGTCATAGGTCCTGATATTGGTCGGCACATTGCGCACGCGGACGTCGCCCAGCGTAACGTCGTGATGAGCGGCGCCCTTGCCCTCCGGGTCCCAGCCGCGCAGCACCTGCTTGATGCCGGGGTCGGGATGGTTCGAGTAGTGGGTCGCATGCGCCTTGTTCATCGTGGCGATGTCGGGCGTCACCGGCGGACGGACATAGTCGTTGTAGTCGGTCGCGATCTTCACCCCGCCGGGCGTCTCGATCAGGAAGGTGGCATGGCCGACGAAGGTCAGCCGCACCTCGTCCTTGGCCAGTTGCACGCGCTGGATCGGCAGGCCAAGGCGCGCCATCTCCGGGCGGCAGCCCGGCTCGCCGGATTGGGCGCGGGTGGCCGAGGGGATGAAACCTGCGATAGCGGCGACGACAAATGCCAGTGCTGCGAAGGGGCTCGACAGATTCATCGCACGCTCCTGCTTTCCCTTTTCCGGCGACGATCAGGCAAATGGCGGGCCGTTGGAAGCGCTCTGGCGGTTTTGTGAACTGGCGCCGAGACGCGGCCCGCCATACGCATTTCACTGCTCGGGCAATCTGACCTCGACATTCGCCTCGGCGAGGCGGCGGTAGAGCTTTCTGCGGCGCAGGATCGGCACCCAGTCGTAGAGAAACATTTCGGCCGGGCGCCAGATCACCACCCAGCCGATGATGATCAGGCTTTCCCGGAAGACGCGCGCGAAGGGGCCTTCACTGTCCTGGGTCAGCAGCCAGCTGAGGGACAGGCAGGCGGCGAGCCCGGCAAAACCAATCATCAAGGCGAGGCGGCCGTCGTGGAAAAGCTCGTGCAATGCGCGGGTTTCGGCGCTCGCCCGGCCTGCGAACCAGCGGGTGATGGCGGTGGCGAGGTCCGGCAGCGGCTTGTCGGGAGCATCGGGCTTTTCGAGATGGATCACGATTGCGATCGGCTTGTCCTTTGGCAGGTCGCGCGCCCAATCGAGAATATACCCCTCGGCCTCGGCCGCGAGGTCGCCCTCGCGAAAGGGGAAAGGGTCGAGGCTGTTGAAGAGCTGCGCGCCGTCGCGCAGCCGCAGCTCGATCATCGCCTTGCCATCGTAATCTGACATCTCGGATCGAGTCCCAGCCGCAGTCGGTCCATTGTTCAGGACACGCGCAGCCGCCGCAATCGCCGATGCGGTTGCGGCGGGCGCGGCTGCTCGCTACATAGCGGCCAGATTTCCCGACATCCCGTCGCCAAGCGCCTGAAAGCGGAGCCCGCTCGCCTCATGTCCCGCCAGTTCATCTACCATATGCGTGGCCTGTCCAAGACCTATCCGGGCGGCAAGCAGGTGCTGAAGGACATCCACCTGTCCTTTTACCCGGACGCCAAGATCGGCGTGCTCGGCGTCAACGGCGCCGGTAAGTCGACCCTGCTCAAGATTATGGCGGGCTTCGACAAGGAGTGGACCGGCGAGGCCTGGGTCGCCGAGGGCGCGCGCGTCGGCTACCTGCCGCAGGAGCCGAAGCTGGCTGAGGAGCTGACCGTCCGCGAGAACGTCATGCTCGGCGTCGCGCCGCAGAAGGCGATCCTCGACCGCTACAACGAACTCGCCATGAACTACTCGGACGAGACCGCCGACGAGATGACCAATCTCCAGGACGAGATCGAGGCGAAGGGGCTGTGGGATCTCGATTCCAAGGTCGACCAGGCGATGGACGCGCTGCGCTGCCCGCCGGATGACTGGCAGGTCGACAAGCTCTCGGGCGGCGAGCGCCGCCGCGTCGCCATGTGCAAGCTCCTGCTGGAGCAGCCGGAACTGCTGCTGCTCGACGAGCCGACCAACCATCTCGATGCCGAGACCACCGCCTGGCTCGAAGGGCATCTGCGGACCTATCCGGGCGCAATCCTGATCGTGACCCACGATCGCTACTTCCTCGATAACGTCACGAGCTGGATTCTGGAGCTCGATCGCGGCCAGGGCATCCCCTATGAGGGCAATTACTCAGCCTGGTCGGTGCAGAAGCAGAAGCGCCTCGCCCAGGAAGGCCGCGAGGATGTCTCGCGCCAGAAGACGCTGGAGCGCGAAGCCGAGTGGATGGCCGCCTCGCCGAAGGCGCGGCAGGCCAAGAGCAAGGCCCGCATCCAGCGCTATGACGAGCTGGTGCAGAAGGCCTCGAACAAGGGGCCGGACACCGCCCAGATCATCATCCCGATCGCCGAGCGGCTCGGTAACAACGTCGTCGATTTCGAGGACCTGTCGAAGGGCTTCCAGGACAAGCTCCTGATCGACGGCCTGTCCTTCAAGCTGCCGCCGGGCGGCATCGTCGGCGTCATCGGCCCCAACGGCGCCGGCAAGACCACGCTGTTCAAGATGATCACCGGGGTCGAGAAGCCCGATGCCGGCACGATCAAGATCGGCGAGAGCGTCCAGCTCGGCTATGTCGACCAGAGCCGCGACTCGCTCGACGACAAGAAGAACGTCTGGGAGGAAATCTCGGGCGGCAACGACATCATCTATCTCGGCAAGAAAGAGATCAATTCGCGGGCCTATTGCTCGGCCTTCAACTTCAAGGGCGGCGACCAGCAGAAGAAGGTCGGCTCGCTCTCGGGCGGCGAGCGCAACCGCGTCCACCTCGCCAAGATGCTTAAGTCAGGTGCCAACGTCCTGCTGCTCGACGAGCCGACCAACGATCTCGACGTCGATACGCTGCGGGCGCTCGAAGAGGCGCTGGAGGATTATGCTGGCTGCGCCGTCATCATCAGCCACGATCGCTGGTTCCTCGACCGCATCGCGACCCACATCCTCGCCTTCGAGGGCGACAGCCATGTCGAGTGGTTCGAGGGCAATTTCGCCGAGTACGAGGAGGACAAGAAGCGCCGCCTCGGCATCGACTCCACCATTCCGAAGCGCATCCAGTACAAGAAGTTCACGCGCTGAGCTTTCGCGAGGGCGCCGCGCGATGCGGCGCTCTCGTCCTGCCCGCTGCCTTCCGTCGAGCCCGCCAATGCGCCTCCGGTCGCCGGCGGGCTTTGCTTTTGGGGAGGCGGCGCGGCGCCGACTGGCCGGCTCCTCGAAGGAGGGGCCATCCGAGGCTTTTGGCCTGCTTCGAAAGCGGGCGATCAGCCGCAGATTTCGGCTTCGACCGACGTCATGGCCTCCCGGTACGACCGCACGTGAATGCCGTCATGGGTGCTGTCTGGCTTGGCGAGGCCCTCGGCTCCGTCGCGGGTGCCGGCGAAGGGGTCGATGAAGGTGCAGGCGTTGCGACCGCAGGCCCGCTTCAGCCTCTCCGACAGGGCGACGACCGCCGCCGGCTCGTAATATTTAATCATCGAGGGCTCGGCGGGGGGAACTGCGGCGACGAAGACCTTCGCGGACAGCGCGGCCGCGCTGGCGATGAGCCGGTCTGTGTTGCGTTCGAATGCGTCGAGGTATTTCGGCTGAGTGGGATTACGCTTGCGATGCAGGTCGTTGGTGCCGACCAGGATGACGATCTTGCTTGGCTTCTTCGTAAAGGCGAATTTCGCCCAATGGCCGTTCATATCCGTCATCTTGGCGCCGCTGATACCGGCGTTGACGACGTTGCGGCCGCAGAGGCGATGGGTGGAGTTGATCATCTCGGCGTTGGAGTCGCCGGCTATGAAGACATAATCCGCGTCGGCTTCGCCGATCTGGGCGTTGATGACCGCGAGTCTCGCCAGAAGCGGGAAGTTCTCGGCCGGTTTGCGCAACGCGAGATAGGTGGCGGCTGCCGCGGCGGCGATCAGCACTACGGCAAAGGCGGCGATGACGCGGCGAGAGCGGAGCCATCCGGCGAAGACATCGGGCCCCGGCAGGCGCGCGAGCAGATTTGTTTCGGTGGCGAGGAGCCGCGGGCGCAGCTTCATCGCGTTTTTTTCGACGAGGTGCCAGGAGAGGAAGGCGAGGGCGAATGCCAGGCACCAGGAGATGGCGGCATTGGCCCACCAGGACTGTCCTCCCGCGCCGAAGCTGGCGACCACGGCCTGCTGGATCGGGAAGCCGTAGAGGAACAGGCCATAGGAATAGTCGCCCGACGAGACCAGCCAGACGCGGCGCGGCCGGGTCAGCCCGATGAAGGCAGTCAGATAGGCGCAGGGCAGGGCGATCAGATAGTCGCCGCCCGGGAAGCTCAACCCCAGCAGCGTCGCTGCGAGGGACAGCGCGAACAGCGCCTTGCTCCACACGATCCGGTTCCGGAACAGATAGAAGCCGATGCCGTAGAGAAAACAGAGGATCAGCACGGGCCCCGAGACGGTGACGCCCGGCTGTTGACGCCTGATCAGGACATAGATGACGAAAATGACGGCGTGGACGACGAGGATCGTTGCAAGAGCGCGATCCTCCCGGCGCGACAGCCCGATTGCCGTGATGCCGGCGATGATCAGGTAGCAGTACAGTTCCCAGGGCAGGGTCCAGAGCTGGCCGTTGACCAGTCCCGGCCACGGATTGTCCAGAAACACGCCCGGCAGGAGAAACTGGACGACGCCGAGGATGTTCAGGAAATACTGCCGGAAGAGCGGGCTGGCGAAATACTCCTTCAGCGGCAGCGTCGTGAAGATCGCGCCGATGACGATGGCCGCCGCAAAGGTCTCCACGGCAAGGGCCGGGACCAGCCGGAGCAGCCGCAGCCCGAGGAACGAGATCAGCGACCGGCAGCGTTCGAGGCTGCCGGCGACGAGAAAGCCGCTCAATGCGAAGAACATCGGCAGGATCAGGGCCACCGCCGGACGCAGCGCTCCGCCGAAGATACGAAGCGTTTCGCCGACGCCGTAGGCCACACCCACCGCATGAGTGACGATGACGAGCGTCGAGAGCAGGAGGCGCAGATAGTCGAAGCCGGCCGGCCGGTTACCAGCGGCCGCCAGACGGTCTGCGAAGGATGGGCCGGCGAATAGTCGCTGCGGGAGGCTCGAGCGAGCCGCCGCGGGCAGGCCCGCCGGCGCGGTCCCGCCCGGGTTGTAGGCCAGGGGTCTCAGGGTAGGGTCTCCGCGCGGTAGATCAGGCTGTCGGCTTGCCGCCGACAAGGATGCTCGCATCGACATCCCTGATGTCACGCTTGCCGCAAAGGGCCATGGTGACGTCGAGTTCCTTGCGGATGATGTCGAGCGCGGCGGTGACGCCCTGCTCGCCCATGGCGCCGAGCCCGTAGAGGAAGGCGCGGCCGATGAAGGTGCCCTTGGCGCCGAGCGCGACCGCCTTCAGTACGTCCTGACCCGAGCGGATGCCGCCGTCGAACAGCACTTCGATGCGGTTGCCGACCTGCTCGACGATGCCGGGGAGGGCTTCTATCGAGGACAGGGCGCCGTCCAGCTGGCGGCCACCATGGTTCGAGACGATCAGCGCATCGGCGCCGCTCTTGGCCGCCATCTCGGCGTCCTCCGGGTCGAGGATGCCCTTCAGGATCAGCTTGCCGCCCCATTGATCCTTGATCCACTGGACGTCGTCCCAGTTGAGCTTCGGATCGAACTGGCTGGCGGTCCAGTTGGAGAGCGAGGACATGTCGGCGACGCCGGTGACGTGGCCGACGATGTTGCCGAACTGCCGGCGCGGCGTGTCCAGCATCTTCAGGCACCAGAGCGGCTTGAAGGCGAGGTTGATCAGGTTGGCGATCGTCGGCTTCGGCGGGGCGGAGAGGCCGTTGCGGATGTCCTTGTGGCGCTGGCCGAGGATCTGCAGGTCGAGCGTCAGGACCAGTGCCGAACAGCCGGCGGCCTTGGCACGCTGGATCAGGCGGGAGATGAAGTCGCGGTCCTTCATCACATAGAGCTGGAACCAGAACGGCGCCTGGGTGTGGTTCGCCACGTCCTCGATCGAGCAGATGCTCATGGTCGAGAGGGTGAAGGGCACGCCGGCCTTGGCAGCGGCGCGGGCCGCGAGGATCTCGCCATCAGCGTGCTGCATGCCGGTGAGGCCGGTGGGGGCGAGCGCGACCGGCATCGCGACCGGCTGGCCGATCATCTCGGATGCCAGCGAACGATTGGTCATGTCGACGGCGACGCGCTGGCGCAGCTTGATCTTGGCGAAATCGGTCTCGTTCGCGCGATAGGTGCTCTCGGTCCAGGCGCCGGAATCGGCGTAGTCGTAGAACATGCGCGGGACGCGGCGCTTGGCCAGGAGCCGCAGGTCTTCGATGGTCAGAGGCTGGGCCATGGTCTCGTCTCGCCGTTCGCTTCCCGTCAGCTGCTTCGGCTGACTCGCATGCCGATGGTCAGGGCGCAACCTCTCCGAGCAGCAGGAGGGCCTTCCATCAGGAGATCGCCATGTAGCGGCCCGGCTTATGATTCATCGCCAGGATGGCGTTGAGTACGAGCGTGCCGACCAGCGACAGGGCGAGCTTGTCCGGCGGAAGCACGAAAAGGGCGGCCGCGAAGATCGCCGCGTCGATGCCGAGCTGGACCCAGCCGGCGCGCAGGCCATGGCGCTCCTGCATGTAGAGCGCGAGGATGTTGACCCCGCCGATGGCGGTGCGGTGGCGCGCCAATGCCAGCAGGCCGAGCCCCATCGCGACGCCACCGGCGATGGCGGCATAGAGCGGTGCGACCGCCTCGATCCGGAACCAGCCCGGGGTCGCCCAGACGAAGAGCGAGATCAGCGCAACGGCAGCGATCGTGCGCAGCGTGAAGGCAAAGCCCATCCGCCGGAAGGCGAGCCAGTAGAAGGGCAGGTTGATAACGAAGAAGAGCAGGCTGAAATCCGCGCCTGTGGCGAATTGCAGGAGCAAAGCGAGCCCGGCCGCGCCGCCGGTCAGCAGCGTCGCCTTGGCAAAGAGCACGATGCCGATGCTGATCATCAGCGTGCCCAGCGGAAGGGCGAGCAGATCTTCGTAGAGACGGTGCTGCTGCGGCATGGCGGCGACGGCGGTCTGGGACATGGCGAGCCCTGTATCGGCTGGAGGCTGCGAGCGCCAGAGGCTATGCAATGGACGAGCCAGGAGGCGGGGAACCATTCAGTGAGGCGCGGACTTCTCCTACTTCCCGTATTCTTCGGAGAGATGCCCTCGATGCTTCTGCGGCTTGTCGCGGCCCTGCTGCTGCTGATCCCGACCGGCATCGCATGGGCACAGCAGCCTGTCGCCTGGAAAACCGGACGCGAGGCGCGCGCGATCGAACGCAAGGTCGATGCGCTGATCGCGCGAATGACGCTTGAGGAGAAGGTCGGCCAGCTCCACCTCTCGGGGCGCGGCGAAGGCTTCGACATCAATCAGGTCCGCAGCGGCGACATGGGCGCGGTGATGAACTTCGTCGTGCCGGCCGAGGTTCTGGCGGTGCAGAAGGCCGCGCGCGAGAGCCGGCTGAAAATCCCGCTGATCATCGGGCTCGACGCGGTCCATGGCTTCTCGACCTATTTTCCGCTGCCGCTCGGACAGGCTTCGAGCTGGAACCCGGAATTGATCGAGCAGGCGGCCTACTGGACGGGGCGGGAGGCCTCGGCCGCCGGCATCAACTGGACCTTCGCGCCGATGGTCGACATCTCGCGCGATCCGCGCTGGGGCCGCGCTCTGGAGGGAGCGGGCGAGGACGCCTATCTCGGGGCCGTCGTCGCGGCTGCGCGCACGCGCGGCTACCAGCGCGGCGGGGTGGCGACGACGCCGAAGCACTTCGTCGGCTATGGCGCCGTCGAGGCGGGGCGCGACTACAACGCGACCTGGATTCCGACGAGCCAGCTCTTCGACCTGCATCTGCCGCCGTTCAAGGCCGCTTTCGAGGCCGGAGCCATGACGGCGATGGCGGCTTTCACGGCGCTGAACGGCATGCCGACGACGGCGCATCGCGCCATGCTGACCGACCTGCTGCGCGGTCGCTGGGGTTTCCGCGGCTTCGTCACCTCCGATTTCGGCTCGATCTCCGAGCTCCGACTGCACGGCATCGCGCGCGACGATGCCGAGGCGGCCCGCAAGGCGCTCCTGGCCGGAATCGACATGGACATGATGGGCGACGTCTACCACAAGCACCTCGCCGACGAGGTACGTGCCGGCCGCGTGCCGATGAAGGCGGTGAACGAGGCGGTGCGGCGGGTGCTGCGCGTCAAGTTCCATCTCGGCCTGTTCGAGAGGCCCGATGTCGATCCGGCTGCCGCACCGCGCCAGATGCAGATGCCGGCCGCCCGTGAGGTCGCACTGCAAGCGGCACGCGAAGGCGCGATCCTGCTCAAGAACGCCGACGAGACGCTGCCGGTTCGCGACACGGTGAAGTCGGTCGCGGTTATCGGTGCGATGGCGGTGCCGGAAGACGAGCGGGTCTGGACCGATCCCGCCGGACTGGGCCGGCGGGTCATCACGCCTCTGCCGGACGCACTGCGCGAGCGGTTGCCGAAGGAGGTCTCGGTTACCTATCAGCCTGCCTTCACCAAGAATTGCGGCACGGAATTCGCCGACAAGGAGGCTGCGATCCGCGCCGCCGCCGAAAGCGATCTCGTGCTCGCGATGCTAGGCGAAGATTGCGAATTCATCGGCGAGGCGGCCTCACGCACCAAGCTTGGGCTGCCGGGGGTGCAGCAGGAACTGCTCGAGGCGCTGGTCAAGACCGGCAAGCCGGTGGTTCTGGTGCTGGCGACGGCCCGGCCGCTCATCCTGACCTGGGCGAGCGAGCATGTCGGCGCGATCCTGCAGACCTTCCATGGCGGCACGGAGGGGCGGACCGCGATAGCGGACATCCTGACCGGCCGCTACAATCCGTCGGGGCGGGTGCCGATGAGCTTCCCGCGCTCGGTCGGCCAGATCCCGGTCTATTACGGGCAGCTTCCGACCGGCCGGCCGGAAAAACCGGGCGAGCGCTACGCGTCCATCTACATGGACGAGCGCGCCGAGCCGCTCTACCCCTTCGGCTATGGGCTTTCCTACAGCCACTTCGCCTATGCCAATCCGCGCGTTTCGGCCTCGTCGGTGCGGCTCGGCGGCTCCGTCGAGGTCGCCGTCGACGTCACCAATACGGGCGCGCGCGACGGGCAGGAAGTGGTGCAGCTCTATATCCGCCAGCCCGTCGCGAGCCTTTCGCGGCCGGTGCGCGAGCTGAAAGGCTTCGAGAAGGTCATGATTGCGGCCGGAGAGACGAAAACCGTGCGATTCAAACTGGAGATCTCGAACCTCGGGGCCCATGACGAACAGGGACGTTACGTCGTCGACCCGGGCGAGGTGGAAATTTACCTCGGTGGATCGTCCCGTGCTGCAGCAACGACACAATTCGTCGTGGTCAGGTCTTGAACGATTATTTGATTCGTCTGAATCGTGTTTAATCTCGACAAGTTTCGGTTTTCGGTGAATCCTTCTGTTGCCGGCTTCCGCGACATGGCGCGGAGGGCGGTGGGCGCGGCTTCGAGGGATGTGGCGATGGCGACCGGAACCGTAAAATGGTTCAATACTGAAAAGGGGTATGGCTTCATTCAACCGGAGGAAGGCGGCAAGGACGTGTTCGTCCATATTACTGCCGTGAAGGAAGCCGGTATGATGACGCTGACGGAAGGGCAGAAGGTTTCTTTCGAGCTGAAGACCGAACGCGGCAAGACCGCAGCCGGCGATCTTAAATTGCTCTGAACGTTTCCTGCTGCAGGAAGAACCGCCTGCCGCGCGCGGCCGAGGCCGCGGCGGGCGTTTGCTGACATCGAAGGACCGGATCAACGTTGACGCGCCGTGTTTCCGGTATTGCGGCTTGTCGATCCTTCAGGAGCGCCGCGCGAAAAGGCCGGTCCGGGCCCAGTCTGCGGCGTTCCCGGGTTTTGCGCTCTTGGCGAGCAGCCATTTCGGCTGAGTCACACGCTGTCATATGCTCTGCCTCCCGCCGGCAATCTTGCTGCGATTTGGCTACCGGGCTTGCGGCGCTGCTGCCTCCGTCAACTGCCGTGGGACTGGCAGCGCCGGTTCCGATCACCGGCCGAAGGCCGCCTTCAGCAGGTTGCGGCCTGCGATCAAGGCTGTGAGGCTCATGGCTGCCGCCAGCATCACGTACCAGGCCGGTGCGAGAGCGCTGCCAGTCCGGGCGATCAGCCAGGTCGTGATGAAGGGCGCGAAGCCGCCGAAGACGGTAACCGCGAGATTGTAGGCGATGGACAGGCCGGTCGAGCGCATGGCGGGCGGGTAGAGCTCCGCCATCGCAGCCGGCGCGGGGCCGCTGAAGCCTGCGATCAGGAGGGCAAAGACGATCTGCGCAAGCATGAGGTTGAGCGCTCCGGGTTGGCTCGTCAGCCAATGCAGCAGCGGCCAACTCAGCAGAAGCAGCCCCAGTGCGGATGCCAGCATGATCGGGCGCCTGCCGATCCTGTCCGACCAGGCGCCGAACACCGGGGCCAGCATGACGATCACGACGAGGCCGACGCTGTTGGCGAGAAGGCTCGCGCTTTGCGGCACGCCGAGCTGGCGCACCGCATAGGTCGGCATGGTGACCAGGAAGAAGTACGTGCAGACCGTCCAGGCGATGGTGATGCCAATCCCGGTGATCACCGCGGCGCGGTGTTGCCCGAGCGTGTCGCGCAGCGGTGAGAAGGTGACCTCGGGCCGCGCGGCGCGCTCGCGCAGGATCGCCTTGAAGGCCTCGGTCTCGTCGACGCGGGAGCGGATATAGAGACCGACCGGCGCGATCAGCAGCCCCATCAGGAACGGCACGCGCCAGCCCCAGGCCTCAAGCTCCGCTTGCGGGAGGAGGCCGGTGAGCAGCGCGCCGGTCAAGGAGCCCAGCAGCAGGGCACCGGCCTGGCTCGCCTGCTGCCAGCTCGCATAGAGGCCACGGCGTTCCGGAGGTGCATGCTCGACCAGGAAGGCGGTCGCGCCGCCGATCTCGCCGCCGGCGGAGAAACCCTGGACCAGCCGCGCGAGCACGATGATGGCCGGTGCCCAGGCTCCGGCCATCGCATAGGTCGGCGCGAAGCCAATCATGGCCGTGCCCAGTGCCATCAGCAGGATCGTCAGCGAGAGCGCCGCCTTGCGGCCGCGCCTGTCGGCGAGCGTTCCCAGCACCAGCGCGCCGACCGGGCGCATCACGAAGCCGACGCCAAAGGTGGCGACGGTCAGCAGGAGCGAAACCGTCGCATCGCCTGCCGGAAAGAAAAGTTTGGCGAGCGTGAGCGCGAAGAAGCCGTAGACGGCGAAATCGTACCACTCCAGGGTGTTGCCGACGACCGCGGCGATCACGGCTCGCCGGCTCGAAAACGTGTCAGTTCTGGCGGCTGCGTCTCGTTCGGAAACGGTATGGGTGGCTGCAAACTCTGTCATGGTGATCCCCTCGTTGGAACAGGCCCTGGCGTCGAGGCCACGGGCTTTCAGGCTTCTCGTCGGCTGGCCCAGTCGATAAGGCGGGCGAGAAAGGAGTCGGCTGCATCGAGCTCGGCCCGCGCTATCCATTCGTCGGGCTGATGTGCTTGTTCGATCGAGCCGGGGCCGCACACGACGGCCGGGATGCCGGCCGACTGGAAGAAGCCGGCCTCCGTGCCGAAAGGCATCGGGAAGGGCGGGGCGATTCCCCCCAGTGCTGTCGCGACCGCAAGCGCGGCCCCTTCGTTCTGCGTCGACAGCGGCGGCACGTGGATGTCCCGCGCTATCGACAGGCGGACATCGTCCGGCACCGCACGCATGAGATAGGCGCGGACAAGGGCTTCGACCTCGGCGGCGTCGGTCGCCGTGACCGGCCGGAATTCCCAGACCACCTCGCAGGCGGATGGCACGATGTTGATCGCCGTGCCCCCCTCGATCCGGCCGACATTGATCGTCGTCCCATCGACGCCGACGCCCGTGCGATGCCCGATGGTCCGCAGGAAGCGGATGAAATCGGCTGCGGGATAGATCGCGCTCGCGCCGGCGCCGGGGTCGCTGGAGTGCGCGGCTCGCCCTTCGAAACGCACGCGGAAGCCGAGGAAGCCGCGGTGGCGGTCGCTGATCCGCATGCCGGTCGGCTCGCCGATGATCGCGAGCGCCGGCTTCTCCTCATGGGCCAACAGATCGTCGATGAGGCGCGGAACCCCGAGGCAGCCGACCTCCTCGTCATAGGACAAGGCGATATGGACCGGCCGGGCAAGACCGGACGCCGCCAGACCGCCGGCCGCCGACAGGCAAGCTGCGACGAAGCCTTTCATGTCGGTGGCTCCGCGGCCGTACAACCTGCCGTCGCGCTCGATCAGGCGAAACGGATCGGATGACCAAGCCTGGTCGGCGACCGGAACGACGTCGGTATGCCCGGACAGCACGATACCGCCCGGCACCTGCGGCCCGAAGCTGGCGAGGATGTTCGCCTTGGTGCGGTCGTCGTCATGGCTGAGCCGGATGCGGGCGCCGAGGCCGTCGAAGCGGTCGGCGACGCGGCCGACGAGAGCCAGGTTCGATCGGCTCGACGTGGTGTCGAAGCCGACCAGCTCTTCCAGCAGTGAGACGGTCGCGCTCATCGGCTCAGGCTGCCAAAGCATGCCCGCCACGGGCGCGGGCGAGCCGGGCTCGCGCATGGCGCAGGGCGGCCGTCTGGGTGGGCACGCCGGCAGCCTCCGCGCTCTCGAATATCGCCTGCAGCGTGCGGCCGATACCCTCGACGCCGCGATCGACGAAATCCTGGTCGTAGCCCGTGCGCTCCGAGGCAACGCGGATCATGCCACCGGCATTGATCACGAAATCGGGTGCATAAAGGATGCCGCGGGCGCGCAACTGCTCGCCATGGTCCTCGCGGGCGAGCTGGTTGTTCGCAGCGCCACCGACAATGCCGCAGCTCAGCCGGGCGATGCTCGTATCGTCCAGCACGGCGCCCATCGCGCAAGGGGCGAATATGTCGACCTCAGCCGCATAGATCGCCTCGGGGGCCACGGCGCAGGCCGAGAATGTCGCGACGGCCTTCGCAACGCGGCTCTCGTCGAGGTCGCTGATCGTGAGCGACGCCCCTGCCTCATGCAGCAACTGGCAGAGATGCCAGCCGACATTGCCCAATCCCTGGACTGCGACCGCGCAGCCGGACAGGCGCGTCGCGCCCCAACGGTGCCGCGCGGCCGCGTTCAGGCCGTAGAAGACGCCAAGCGCGGTGGTCGGCGACGGGTCTCCGCTGCCGCCGAGTTCGGTGGGCAGGCCGACGACATGGCCGGTCGTCTTGCGAACCTCGGCGAAATCGGCCACCGAGGTGCCGACATCCTCGGCGGTGATGTAGCGCCCGCCGAGCCGCTCGACCGCCCGGCCCATGGCCTGCAGGAGCTCGGGCGTCTTCTGCCGGCGCGGATCGCCGATGATGACCGCCTTGCCGCCGCCGAGGTCGAGCCCCGCGGCCGCGGCCTTGTAGGTCATTCCGTGCGAGAGCCTCAGCACGTCGCGCAAGGCCGCCTGCTCGTCGGCATAGGGATACATGCGGCAGCCGCCGAGCGCAGGGCCGAGCGAGGTGTCGTGGATTGCGATCAGCGCCTTCAACCCGGTCGCTGCGTCGCAGACGAACGCCACCTGCTCGTGATCGGCGAAGGCTTCATGCGAAAACACGGTCATGGCTTGAGAACTCCGGAGGAACGGGAGACGGAAGGGCGCCCGCTGAAGGCCGCGAGGCCGAAGCCGCAGAGGATCAGCGCCGCACCAGCGAGATGGAACGGGCGCACCGGCTCGCCCAGCAGGAGGAAGGCGAGCACTGCGGTAAAAAGGGCGACGAGATGGAAGGAGGCGCCAGTGACGCTCGGCCCCAGCGTCGCGACGCAGCGGTTCCAGATGACGAAGGCCAGCAGCGAGGCGAAAATGCCGATGTAGAGCACGGCGGCGAGCGGGCCGGACGCGGTGGGGATCGTGGCGCCCCGCGTCAGCTCCCAGACCCAGAACGGCAGCAGCACGAAAAGCCCCGCCACCATCGTCACGGCCAGGAAGACGAGCGGATCAAGATCGGCGGGGCGACGTCGCAACAGCACCGAATAGACGGCGTAGTTGGCGACGGCGACCAGCACCAAGGGCTCGCCGCCGCCGAAGCCCAGACGCGACAGTGTCGACGGCTCGCCGCGCGCGACGATCCAGGCCACGCCCAGGAAGGAGATGGCGATGCCCGCGAGCGTGCGCGCCGAGACGCGCTCGACCCCGAGCAGGAAGGCCGCGAGCGGCACCATCAGGGGCAGCGTCGAGTTGAGGAAGGCGACGCTGGCCGCCGGCGCGCTCTGCAGGGCGACGTAGCCGAGCGCATTATAGCCTGCGATGCCGAAGGCTCCGCAGGCGAGGATGAGCCAGCGGGCGCGAAAGAGCGCCTGGCGCTGCGCACGGATCGTGCCGAGCACGAAGGGCGCAAGGCAGGCCAGGGCGACCAGCCAGCGCCCGACCGCGAGCGAGACCGGCGGGAACGAGCCGGCCAATGCCCGCCCGAGCACCAGGTTCCCGGCCCAGAACAGGGGCGGCAGGGGAAGCAGCAGCAGCGGCTGGTCCCAGAGACGCCGCAGGATCGACATCGCCGGCCTCACAGCGCGCCCGCGAGGCCGATCCGCAGGCGGCGGTTGTGCCGGCCCTTGTTGTCGATCTTCAGGATGCGGATCGGCGGCGAGCCTCCGGTGGAGGCGAGATGGGTGCCGCCGCAGGCCTGACGGTCGAGGCCGACGATCTCGACGATGCGTACCTGCCCGTCCGCAGTCGGCGGCGGAGCGACCGAGCGCGAGCGGATCAGGCCCGGCTCCGCGAAGGCCGCCTGCTCCGGGAGATAGTCCTGCCGGACCGCGAGGTCTTGCCCGATGAGCGCGTTCACCGGCTCCTCGATCGCGCGCAGGCGGTCGTTATCGGCATCCGGCAGGTCGAAGTCGATGCGCGCGGTGCCGTCCTCGTTCATCTGGACGCCGGTGACGAGCGCCCCGTCGAAACCCTGGAAGACGACGGCGTTGACGATGTGCAGATCGGTGTGGAGCGCACGCATGCGCCTGCGGAAGGTCGGGTCGACCCGGGCCTCCACCCGGTCGGCCGGAAGTTCGACGGGCGCGGCCAGCAGATGCCGAAGCCGGCCCGCCTCATTCTCGAAGCCCGCAACCGATATCTCGCCGCCAGCCCATTCCAATGAGCCGCGATCGGGCAATTGCCCGCCGCCACCCGGATAGAAGGGGCTTTCCGCGAGAACGACCCAGCCCGGCCCGGCTTCGACGACCTGCGTCGCGAGCGTCATGACCTCGGGATTGTCGAGGCAGAAATAGCGGGACATTCATCTCATCCTTTCCGCGATGCCGAGAGGGCATCCGCATGGGGACGAGATTGGCGCGCCAGGCCGCGGGGCTATTGGCGGAAATTGAAAAAGCGGATCAGCCGGCGGTCGCGCGCACCCATTGCAGCGGGGTGATGCCGTAGCTGCGCTTGAAATGCCGCGTCAGCGCGCTCTGATCGTAGAAGCCGGCGTCGAGGGCGGCTGCGGCGATGCTTGTGCCGCGGCCGAGGCAGGCGATCGCGGCCTTCAGGCGCAACTGCGTGAGATAGGCGTGCGGCGTCAGGCCTGTGCTGCGTCTGAACAGAGCGATCAATTGGAACGCCGTGAGCCCGACCGCGGCGCCGAGCTCGTCAAGCGTGAGTTCCTCTGCGTGGCGTTCGCGCATGATCTCGCGGACACGGGCAGCCTTGGTGGCATCGCGCCGGGGCAGCATCAGATCCGCCTTGCCGGAGGCATGGCGCCGGATCAGGGTTCCGAAGCTGCGCACCAGCAGCTCGCGCTCCTCGAAAGGGTCGTTTCCGGCGTCGAGGATGCGGTGCAGCTCGAGGAAGGCCTCGATCAGATCGGCATCATGAAAGGTATTTCGGCAGAAATACGCCGTCGTTTCCAAACCGAGCGCGGAATTGAGGGCCTCGATCGCGCACGGGGTCAGATAGAGCCCGCGATAACGCCAGCGTTCGCTCCAACCCATGCGCCCGGAATGCGGCTCGTCGGGGTTGAATACGAGCAGCGTCGAAGTCCTGGCCTCGTCGTTCCGTCCGCGGCTCTTGAATTCGGCGCCGCCGACCTCCGTCATCGCGACGACGAAGGCCTCGTGGCTGTGGGGGGCGTAATCATGGCTCGTGAAGTCGGCGACGAGGCAGCTCAGGCCCGGAACCCGAGGGTCGCGCCAATAGCGGGACGAATTGCGCAGGTCGGTACGGGCCAAGATGCGATCCGGTCGTGGGGCAAGCCGGGATGGTGCAACGATCGTGCCGGGACCGCAACCGTGCGGAGAACCGCGGCGGTCACGGGTGGGGAGGATTCGGAGCGCTCCATGGATCAAGCATATGCTCTGACCCAAGCTCAGGGCTTTCCTGCCGAAGTCTTCCAATGGAGTCGACGATCGTGAACTTTCTCACCGAAGGGCCCGAGCATGGGAGGTGCACTATCCTGTTGGCCCATGGCGCGGGCGCGCCGATGGATTCGCCGTCGATGGAAGCAGCGTCGGCCGCGCTGGCTGCTGAGGGCTTTCGTGTTGTTCGCTTCGAGTTCAGCCATATGGCCAGCCGTCGCAGCGAAGCCGGGCGCAAGCCGCCGCCGCGCGCCGAGAAACTGATACCGGAATATCGCGCGGCACTGGCGGCGCTTGGGCGGACCGGACCTCTGATGATCGGCGGTAAATCGATGGGTGGTCGTGTCGCCAGCATGGTGGCCGATGAGCTGTATGCGGCGGGTGCCATCACCGGCCTATTGTGTCTCGGATATCCTTTCCATCCGCCTGGAAAGCCGGAGCAACTGAGAACGCAGCATCTCGCAGGCATTGCGACACCGGCATTGATCGTGCAGGGCGCGCGCGACGCGTTCGGCAGCCGTGACGAGGTCAGCGGATATCAGCTGTCGCCGAACATTGAGATCGTCTGGCTGGAAGACGGCGATCACGATCTGAAGCCACGCAAGGCCTCCGGATTTTCGGCGAGCGACCACATGGCTGCGATGGCCGCGTCGGTTCGGCGTTGGCTGGAACGATGAGGCCTTCGGGCATGATCCCGGACAGGATCTTCTCGCCCAGATGCCCGGCAGCCGGTTCATCGACCCGGGCCGTCGTCCGCTCTCCGCTCGTGCATCTTGCGGGCATTGGAGGAATTCAAGCCAGCACGCGCTCGCCTTGGCTCGTCATCGACGGTTCGGCGGCCTTGAAGGTATCACTCCGCAGGCAGGCCTTCCGGAGCCCTCGGCAGGGAAGCTCTCTCTCTATTAGCTCGGCCACCGTCAGCCATCGGTGTTGGGGACCACCCTATGCCCTTCGTCGACCCCGACAGCTGTCGCGCTGTGCGCCGGGACGAGCCAGTTCGAGAACGCGTCCAGATAAAGATAGATCACCGGCGTCGTGAACAGGGTCAGCAACTGGCTGACGAAGAGGCCGCCGACCATGGCGTAGCCGAGCGGCTGGCGGATCTCCGAGCCCGTGCCGTGGCCGAGCATCAGCGGCACGCCACCAAGAAGGGCGGCCATGGTCGTCATGAGGATCGGGCGGAAACGGAGCAGGCAGGCGCGGCGGATTGCCTCCAGCGAGGATAAGCCTTGCTCGCGCTCGGCGGCGATCGCGAAGTCGACCATCATGATGCCGTTCTTCTTCACGATGCCGATCAGCAGGATGAGGCCGATCAGCGCGATCAGGCTGAAATCGAAGCCGAAGAGCAGCAAGGTCGCAAGCGCGCCGACACCGGCCGAAGGCAGGGTCGAGAGGATGGTAAGGGGGTGAATGTAGCTCTCGTAGAGGATTCCGAGGATCAGATAAACCACGACCAGCGCCGCAGCGATCAGCATCGGCACCGAGGAGAGCGAGTCCTGGAAGGCCTGCGCCGTGCCCTGGAACGACGTGGTGATCGTCGCAGGCAAATCCATCGCATTTTCCAGGCTGCTGATGGCGGCCGTCGCCTGCCCGAGCGCGATGCCCGGCGCCAGGTTGAAGGAGATGGTCACCGCCGGGAACTGGCCCTGGTGGTTGATTGCCAGCGGCTGCGCCGGGACCGTGCTCCATGTGGCGATGGCTGCGAGCGGTACGTTGGCGCCCGTGGTCGCGGAGCGCAGATAGATCTGATCGAGCGTCGCGATTTTCTGCTGCAGCGCGGGCAGCACCTCGAGAACCACATAGTAGGTCGAAAGCTGCGTCGCGTAGCTGGCGATCTGGCGTTGCCCGAAGGCGTCGTAGAGCGTGGCGTCGATGACGTCCGGAGTCAGTCCATAGCGCGCGGCCTGGTCGCGATCGATCGTCAGGGTCAGGGTGGAGCCCGATGCCTGCTGGTCGGAGGCTATGTCGCGCAGCTCCGGCATCGCCTTCATCCTGGCGAGCAGCTTGGGAGCCCATTCGTCGAGTTGGGCGACGTCGGTCCCCTGAAGGGTGAACTGGAATTGCGTGCGCGAGGGCCGGCCGCCGACGCGCACATCCTGCGCCGCCTGAAGGTAGAGGCTTGCGCCTTCCAGCCGGCCGGTCTGCGCGCGCAGCCGGCGAATCACCTCGTCGGCCGAGTCGGTACGCGCCTCGCGCGGTTTCAGCGTGATGTACATCAGGCCGTCATTGAGGGTGCCTCCGGACCCGCCCATGCGCATCGCCATATGGTCGACAGCGGGGTCCTTGAGCACGATGGCGCCGACTTCCTCCATATGGCCGGCCATGGCCGCGATGGAGGTGTCCTGTGCGGTCTCGATCACACCGGTGATCAGACCTGTATCCTGCTGCGGAAAGAAGCCCTTCGGAATGATGACGAACAGGTAGACGGTCAGCGCGAGCGTCGCGAAGAACACCATCAGCGTGGCAAAGCGGAAGCGCAACGCAACATCGAGGCTGCGCTCGTAAGCGCCGGCAAGCGCCCGGAACATTCTGTCGCTGGCCTGATAGATTCGGCCGTGATGCACTTCGCGGAGCGGCTTCATGAAGCGCGACGCCATCATCGGCGTCAGCGTCAGCGAGATCACCGCGGAAGCCATGATGGCCATCGCCAGCGTGACCGAGAATTCGCGGAAGAGTCGGCCGATGATACCGCCCATCAGCAGCAGCGGGATCAGCACGGCCACCAGGGAGATCGAGATCGACAGGATGGTGAAGCCGATCTCGCTCGCGCCCTTGATGGCGGCGGCCATCGGCTCCTCGCCGTCCTCGATATGGCGCGTGATGTTCTCCAGCATCACGATGGCGTCGTCGACCACGAAGCCGACAGCGATGGTCAGCGCCATCAGCGAGAGGTTGTCGAGGCTGTAGCCGGCGAACCACATCAGGGCGCAGGCGCCGAGCAGCGCGAGCGGCACCGTCAAAGACGGGATGATGGTGGCCCAGAGGCTGCGCAGGAAGACGAAGATCACCAGAACAACCAGGGCGATCGTGACCAGCAGCGTAAACTGGACGTCCTTGACCGCCGCGCGGATCGTCTGCGTGCGGTCGGACAGCACGCCGATCTTGATGCCGGGCGAGATGCCGGCAGTTAGGTGCGGCAGAGCTTCCATGACCTTGTCGACGGTGGCGATGACATTGGCCCCCGGCTGCTTGAAGATCACCAGGAACACGCCCGGCTTGCCGTCGGCCCAGCCGGCTTGCGTATCGTCGAGCGGCGCACTGACCGCCTGGCCGATGTCGCGCACGCGCACGGGGTTGCCGTCGCGATAAGCGATGATCACGTCGTTCCAGTTCTTGGCGTCGGTGAGCTGGTCGTTGGCGTAGATCGTGTAGGCGCGGGCGCTGCCGTTGATGGTGCCTTTCGGGCTATTGACCGTGGTGACGGAGAGCGGTGTGCGTATGTCTTCCAGGGATAGCCCGCGCGCGACCAGCTTCGCCGGTTCAACCTGGATGCGGATCGACGGCGTCCGCTGGCCGCCGACATTGACCTGGCCCACGCCTCCGATCTGGCTGATCGCCTGGGCGAGCTTGGTGAGAGCCTCGTCGGAGACCTGAGTGAGCGGCAAGGTATCGGATGTGGCGCTGAGCAGCAGGATCGGCGAGTCGGCCGGATTGACCTTGCGATAAGTCGGCGGACTCGGCAGGTTTTTGGGCAATTGGCCGGAGGCCGCATTGATGGCGGCGAGCACATCCGCGCCGGCGCCGTCGATATTGCGCGAGAGATCGAACTGGAGAGTGATCTGGGTCGAGTTGGCCTGGCTCGACGAGGTCATCTCCGCGACGCCCGGGATCAGAGCGAACTGGGATTCCAGCGGTTGCGCGACGGTTGCGGCCATGGTTGCGGGATCTGCGCCGGGCAGGTTGGCCGAGACCTGGATCGTCGGGAAATCCACCTCCGGCAATGGCGCGACCGGCAGTTGCGGATAGGCGACGACCCCGACGAGCAAGAGGCCGGCCATCAGCAGCGAAGTGGCGACCGGGAAACGGATGAAGGGCGTGGAGATTCTGCTGGCCATAGCTCAGTCCGCCTTCTTGGCTGAGGCCGGGGATATTTCTGCAGACGCGTTCGAGGCGGTTGGCGCTTGAGTCTCGGGACCCATCGGCCTGGCATCGACCAGGGTGCCTTCCTGCAGGCGGGACTGGCCGGCGACCACGACCCTCTGCCCGACGCCGAGCCCGGACACGACCACCGCACGCTCATCGTCGCTGGCACCCAGTTGGATCGGCCGGGCGCTCACCTTGCCGTCGTCGCCGATGACATAAGCGAACAGGCCGTCGGGGCCGTGCATCACCCCATTCATGGGAATGAGGATGACCCGCTTGAGCGTATCGATCCGCATCCGCGTGTCGACCGAAAGCCCCGGCCAAAGTGCGTTGTCCTGGTTGTCGAAGCGGGCCTTCAGGCCGATCGTGCCGCTGGCGAGATCGACGGTGTTGTTGATGGCGACGAGCTGGCCGCGCGCCAGCGTCCGCCTGCCATCCGAGGAGATCGCGTCGACCGGGACTTGTCCGCCGTCGAAGGCCTTGGCGATCGCCTGGAGACGGTCCTGCGGCGCGGTGAATTCGACCGCGATCGGCTGCAACTGGGCGATGGTGACGATTCCGGTCGAATCGGCGGCATGGACGATGTTGCCGGGATCGATCAGTCGAAACCCGACCCGGCCGGTGATCGGCGAGCTGATCGTCGCATAGTCCAGATTGACCTTGGCGCTATCGATGGCAGCCTGGTCGCCCTGGATTTGCGCCCTGAGCTGTTCGACTTGCGCCTGCTGCGTGTCGAGATTCTCGCGCGACTGGAAGTCCTTTGCGGCGAGTGATTGGTAACGCTCGAGAATGAGCTGGTTATTCTTCAGATTGGCCTGATCCTGGGCCTTCTTGGCGACGGCCTGGTCGAAAGCAGCCTGGTAGGGGCGCCGATCGATTTCGACCAGAGGATCGCCCTCGCGAACGATCTGGCCTTGCCTGAACAGTACCTTGGTGATCGCGCCGTCCACCCGGCTCTTGACCGTCACGGTCTTGAAGGCCGAAACCGTGCCGATGCCGCGGACATAGACAGGATAGTCCGCTTCGCCGACATCGGCGTAGGTGACGGGCACTCGCTGCGCCGCGGCCGTCCCCGTCCCGGCGCCGCCGGTCGAGGCGTGGCCTCTCAATTCGCGCCAGCCCTGATAGCCAAGGATCGCAATCGCCAGCAGGGCGACAAGCAACCACGCACCGCGGGGTCGCTTGCGCCCATTCTTCCAGTTCTCGACCATGCTCGCATCCGCCGAAAGACGAAAGCGTCACCCCCGTGGCGCCGCAGCGATGCCCCTCGCGACTGCGCGGGAACAACGCGGCGGCGGCCGGCGGGTTTCCGGGATTACAGGGCCAATCTGCGCACCAATCCGTGACCGCTCGAGACGGAGATTCCGGCGCAGAGCCGGAAAGCGGCGCGGAGCGCCATAAAATGCTGTAAAGGCAGCGTGAACGTAGCGATTGCAACGCTGCCCAATTCGCCGCCGGCCTTTTGTCCGGCCGAATGCGCTCTCGATCTTGTGACGCCGGCGATGAAGCGGGGCACAGGCAATCCGGTCCTCCGGCGGGGCGATCCAGCGCCGCGGCGGTCGGGGGCCATGCGCAGGTCCCATTGCGGCATCGCACTCTCGGATCGGCCGCAAGCTCTCGTCTGCGCCAAGCGAGCGCTCATGCCCTGTTCTGCGCGGTTTCGATTGAAGCCGGGCGCACGCGCAGCGCGAGCATCTGGAGCCGGTCCGGGCTGGCGCTGGGCCCGACATAGATGTTGAAGGCGCCGGGCTCGAGAAGCGGTTCGAGATCGGGGCCAAGAAAGCAAAGCTGGTCGGTGGAGAGGATGAAGCGCACCGTCTTCGTCTCACCCGGGGCGAGCGCCACCTTCGTGAAATCCTTCAATTCGAGCGAGGGCCGCGTGATCGATGAAACCACGTCGCGAATGAAGAGGAACACCGTGCTCTCGCCGGCCATCGCTCCCGTATTCTTGATGTCGACCAGGATCTCGGTGGTCTCGCCCGGCGCGATCGTCCATTTGGTCGCGCGCGGATTGGTCAGCAGGAAGGTGGTGTAGGAGAGGCCGTGGCCGAACGAGAAGCGGGGCTCGTTCGGCACATCGAGATACTTGCTGGAAAAATGCTCGTTCTCCAGCCTTGGTCGGCCTGTCGGGCGTTCGGCAAAGAAGATCGGAATCTGTCCGACATCGGCCGGCCATGACATCGAGAGCCGACCGTCAGGGTTATGCGAGCCGCTCAAAACGTCCACGATGGCGCCGGCGGCTTCGCAGCCGGGATGCCAGACCGCGAGAATGGCCTTCGCCCGCTCCGCCAGCCAGCTCGGCAGGATCAGCGGTCGACCCGAAAACAGCAGGACGACGACCGGCTTGCCGGTTCCAAGGAGCGCGCGCGCCAGGTCCTGCTGGGGCTCGGGTATTCCGGGGTAGTCCCGACTGCTGGCTTCGCCGGCCATTTCCATGGTTTCGCCGAGGCAAAGGAGGAGAACCTCGCTGCGCCGTGCATCCTGCCGAGCGACTTCCAGACCGGTTGCGCTCAGTCGTTCGACTTCGCTGCCGGCCGCGACCGAGATCGCGGCCTTGGGGAAGGCCGCCTTCACCTGATCGACGAAGGTGGCGATGCGCTGGACGGCATCCGGCCCTGAGGTTCCTCCCGCGAGATCCCCGAACGGGCCGATGATCGCCAGCGACCTGAGGCTTTTCTTGAGCGGCAGCGTGTTCTCCAGGTTAGTCGGGAGAACGATCGACTTGCGCGCGGCTTCCCGCGCCAGCGCGCGTCTGGCGGTTTGGACGCGGACTGCCGCGACTGCCTCGGGCGAGCCACATCGACGATAGGGATTGTCGAACAGGCCAAGGCGCAGCTTGAGCAGCAGCACGCGCCGTACGGATTCGTCGATCGTCGTCATGGTGACGAGGCCGCGATCGAGCGCTTCGGGCAGGCCGTCGAAATACGCGCCCTTGCCCATCATGTCGATGTCGACGCCGGCGTTCAGCGCAAGCGCCGCAGCCTCGGCCAGATCTGCCGCTACACCATGCACCAGCAGCTCGGCAACCGAGCTCCAATCGCTGACCATCACCCCTTCGAAGCCCCAGCGCTCGCGAACCAGCCGCCGCAGGAGCCGCGTGTGGATCGACATCGGTGTCCCGTTGAGGTCGATGAAGGCCGGCATGATGCAGGCGACGCCGGCCTCGACCGCTGCCTTGAAAGGGGGCAGGTAGACTTCGTGCAGCAGCCGTTCCGACATATCGACGGAGGCGTATTCCCGCCCGGCGCGGACAGCTCCATAACCGGCCAGGTGCTTTGCCGTCGCGGCGATCGCCGTCGGCGCGGCAAGGTCGGTCATCTGGTAGCCGCGTACCTTCGCCTGCGCGACCCGCCGGCCGACGAGAGGATCTTCGCCCGGCCCCTCGAGGGTGCGGCCCCAGCGCGGATCGCGGGCGATGTCGATCATAGGTGCGAAAGTCAGGTCGATACCCTCTACGGCGCATTCCTGCGCGGCGACGCGCGCCGTTGCTTCCCAGAGCGCCGGATCGAAGGCGGCCGACTCGCCGAGAGGGATCGGGAAGATCGTCCTCAGCCCGAAGAGAACGTCGAGCGAAAACAAGAGCGGGATCTTGAGGCGCGAGCCTTCGACGGCTTGCCGCTGCGCGTCCCGGATGCGGTCTGGCCCGACGAGGTTCAGAAGGCTGCCGACCTCGCCGTTCTTGATGGCATCGGAGGTGACGGGAGCGGATGCGGGGCCTGTCTGAACCAATTCGCCGCTGAGCATGGTGAGTTGCCCGACCTTCTCCTTCAGCGTCATGGCGCCGATGAGCTTTTCAATATCCGGACGGTCGAAAGGTGCTTTCATCGATCACCTCCGAAGCGCGATCTCACACCGGCGCTCATTGCACCGGTTGGCTGGCGTACTGCTGGCACAGCGCGCCTTCACCGGCAGCTCGGATACGGCAGAGTCCAGAGCCGTTCGCATCCGCCAATCCCAGCGCCCGAAGCCGGTCGCTTCTCCAATCCGGAACGGCCCAAAGGCACTCAACGCTGGATAAAAACCGGGGGAGCGTCAACAACAGATCGCGAGGCTGCTCTGATCCCATCTCTACCGACGCTTCGAGAGGGGGCGGAGCCAAGCGGGCCTTTCCCGACACCGTCGCAGGAGAGTGCCCTGCGCGCGGTGCGTCAGGCTGCTGCTTCGTTGCGACGCCGAATTGGGGCTTGAGATGTTGTCAGGAGCGCCTGAGTTTGTCACCGCGCAATTAAATAATTCAATTACTTAGACGAGACGGGGCATCGTAGTCCGTCACCGTGGAGCGTTGAAACTGTCACCTGCGATCGGTGCCTCAGGCAAATAAAAGGCCCCGGTGAGCGCCGGCGCCGCTGATGAAGCGGAATGTCGGGAAGGTGGGAGGCTGCGGCCGTTGCGGGGCGCTCGCGAAACAAGCCCTTCTGCGACGGGACGCATGCCGCTATCAAATTCCATGCGAAGTGGTGGCAGTCTGTGCAAGCTTCGCCGTCGTACAGGCTTTCGGAGTAGCCCGTGAAAAATCCCTACGAGGTTCTGGGTGTCGCCGCGACGGCCTCCGCCGCCGAGATCCAGAGCGCCTATCGCAAGCTGGCGAAGAAGCTGCACCCGGATCTCAATCCCGGTGACAAGGCGGCCGAGGAGAAGTTCAAGGAGGTTGCGGCCGCCAATGACCTGCTCAGCGACGCCGACAAGCGCAAGCGCTTCGATGCCGGCGAAATCGACGAATCCGGCGCCGAGCGGCCGCAGCACCACTACTACCGGGACTACGCGACCTCGGACCAGGGCGATCGTTATGCGGACGCCGCCGGCTTTTCCGATTTCATGGATCAGGACGACGCCTTCGCCGAGCTCCTGCGCCGCAGCCAGCAGGCGCGGGCGAACCGCCGCGGGCAGGACCTACACTACCATTTGGCGGTCGACCTGGTTGATTCGATCACCGGCGCGACCAAGCGACTGACGCTGCCGGATGGCGGCACGATCGATGTGAAGATCCCGGCCGGCCTGGTCGACGGCCAGACGCTCCGCCTCAAGGGCAAGGGCGCTCCCGGTTCCGGCAAGGGCGGGCCGGGGGATGCCCTGATCGAGGTCGAGGTCAGGCCCGATCGCCGCTTCACCCGCGACGGCGACGACATCACGCTGGAGCTGCCGATCTCGCTGACGGAGGCGGTCCTCGGGAGACAGGTCCGGGTCCCGACGCCGACAGGCGACGTGACGATGTCGGTGCCCAAGGGCTCGAACACTGGCACGAAACTGCGGCTGCGCGGCAGGGGTGTGCCGCGGCGCGAGGGAGGCCAGGGCGACCAGTTCGTCCAGCTCAAGGTGGTTCTGCCGAAATCGCCCGATCCGGAGCTGGAGAGCTTCGTGTCGGGCTGGAAGGATAAGGATTATGATCCGCGTGAGGGCAGGGCGTGATGAGGATGACCAAGCAGGAATTTCTCTCCTCGTCGGGAATCCAGGTCCAGGTGCTGGACCTCTGGCTGGAGCAGCGCTGGCTGATCCCGGAGGAGGCCGAAGCGGGGCTGCTCTTCAGCGAGATCGAGTTGGCGCGCGCGCATCTGATCCGGCAGCTCAAGGACGATCTCGGCGCCAATGACGAGGGCATCGACGTGATCCTGCATCTCGTCGACCAGATTCACGGGCTGCGGCGTGTGCTCGGCGAGCTGCGCGAGGAGATCAAGGGGCGGTGAGGGGCGGGACAGCGCTTGTTGGGGCGCCGGGGAGGTCTGGGATGAACGAAGCTCTGATAGCCCATCAGGAGCGCGGCAGTATCGACGCTCTCGTCCTACGGGCGCTGGTTCGCAAGCTGGTCGCGAAGGGCCTGCTGAGCGAGGACGATGTCCGCGCGCTGCTTTTCGACGTGGCGAAGCGGATGAACGAAGTCGGCAGCGAGCAGACCGATCTGGAGGCCCGGAACATGGTCAACGAGGATCTGGCGCCGGCCTTCCTGGGGCCGTCTTAGGCGCCACGCTCCGCTGGGTTTTCGACGAGGCGATAGCGCTGCCTGATGGCGTGGCTCGGGCGGCTGCCCTCGGATGCGATGAACTGGAAGGGCGGGTATGTCCGTTGATCGAAACCAGGCTGGCATGGAGCCCGCCGCCGATGCCGAATCGGCCCATCGCTGGCTGGCGCGTCACGGTCGACGAGGACGATCTGGAACTGGCCTGAGCGCCCGGCGGTTATCGCTCCGACCCGCTGTGGCGGGCGGGGCCCCGATCGCTCGGCACAGGGCTCGACGATGGACAGGTTTCAACCCAGGAGGAAGGCGATGAAGGACAGGATCAAGGAAGGCATGGAGGTCATCGGGGCCGACGGTGTTCATGTCGGTTCGGTCGACCGCGTCGAGGGCGAGCGCATCAAGCTCAAGAAGAGCGATTCTTATGGCCGGCATGAAGGCCATCATCACTATATCGAGTTGGGCTTCGTCGCCGGCGTCGAAGGCAACAATGTGCGCTTGTCCGCGAATGCGGACATCGCCGTGACGCTGGAGGAAGAGCCCTCCGGCAAGCCAGTGAACCTCTGACGCTTCCGGCCGCGATCCTCGCGCGCGGGTGATCGCGGTCGTCTTGTCCGGGAAATGGATAGCTCCGATGCAGCAATGCGATCTCTACCTCAACGCCAAGAAGCCTGCGATCGGGTTCTGCGTTGCCAGCGGCGCGAAGCTGCCGGACTTTGCCGACCCGAAGGAACGGCTTTTCGACGGGACTGCTGCCGCCGCCGCCAAGCGTGATCGAAGGCGTCGCCGGCGCCGGCCATGCTTTCCGCGACATGGATTGAGATTTGCCGCAGGCTTGGACAGTCTCTGCTTCATAACTACCCCGGCCCGGACGACCGGGACGCGCCCGCATCCAGCCTATCGAACGGTCGTCCATGGACACAGGTCTTCCCACAGTGGTGTCGCAACCGGTATTTGCGACGCTGACGCGCTCGGCGATCTTCCTGGTCGTGACGATCAATCCGGGTAGCGAGGCGGAGGTCGCCATGCGCGGCCTCTGCGCCGATTTGTCCGGGCTGCTGCGAGCGGTCGGTTTCCGCGATCTCCAGGGCAACCTGTCCTGCGTCATGGGGATCGGCTCGCAGGCCTGGGACCGGCTCTTCGACGGGCCGCGGCCGAGGGAGCTACATCCGTTCAAGGAGATTCGCGGCGTGCACCACGCGGTCTCGACGCCGGGCGACATCCTGTTCCATATCCGCTCGACCAGGCGAATGGATCTATGCTTCGAATTGGCCCGGCAGATCATGATCCGGCTCGACGGCGCGGTCACGGCCGTCGACGAGGTCCATGGCTTCAACTATTTCGACGATCGCGACCTGATCGGCTTCGTCGACGGCACGGAAAACCCGAGCGGGCCGGATGCTGCCGCGGCCACGCTGATCGGCGACGAGGATGCGGGCTTCACTGGCGGCAGCTATGTCATCGTCCAGAAATACCTGCATGACCTCGCCGGCTGGGAGAAGGTGCCTGTCGAGGAGCAGGAGAACATCGTCGGTCGCCACAAGCTCTCGGATATCGAGCAGCCGGAGGCGCTGAAGAAGCCCTATGCCCACAACGTCCTGACCAGCATCACCGAGGATGGCGAGCCGGTCGACATCCTCCGCGACAACATGCCTTTCGGCCAGGCCGGAACGGGCGAGGCGGGGACCTATTTCATCGGCTATGCGCGCACGCCGCGGCGGATCGAGCGCATGCTGGAGAACATGTTCGTGGGCGCGCCGCCGGGCAATTACGACCGCCTGCTCGATTTCAGCCGCGCCGTCACCGGCTCGCTCTTCTTCGTGCCGACCGCGACCTTCCTGGACGCCGTCACGCCGGAGAAGGCCGAGCCGACACCGGCCCCCGTGTCGTGCGAGCCGTCTGCGGCCGTATCTCCACCCAAACCTCCCGGCGACGGCTCGCTTGGCATCGGTTCCCTGAAGGAAGAGGCAGGCCATGAATAATCTGCACCGGGAGCTCGCTCCCATCTCGGACGCCGCCTGGGCTGAGATCGAGGAGGAGGCGTCGCGCACCTTGAAGCGTTATCTCGCGGCGCGCCGCGTCGTCGATGTCGACGGCCCGAAGGGCACGGCCTATGCAGCCGCCGGGACGGGGCACACCCGCGCGATCGAGGCGCCGGGTGCGGGCATCCGCTCGCTTCTGCGCGAAGCTCAGCCGCTGGTCGAGTTGCGCGTGCCGTTCACGCTGACGCGGGATGCGATCGACGATGTCGAGCGCGGCTCCGACGATTCGGACTGGCAGCCGGTCAAGGATGCCGCGAAGACGATCGCCTTCGCCGAAGACCGCGCCGTCTTCGAAGGCTATGCCGCAGCCGGGATCACGGGCATCCGCAAAGGCAGCAGCAACGCCGCGGTGCCCCTGCCGGCCGCTCTCGACGATTATCCCGAGGCGGTCGCCAGGGCGCTGAACGACCTCAAGCTCGCCGGCTGCAACGGCCCCTATGCGCTGGTGCTGGGCGGCGAGGCCTATCGCGCAGCGAGCGGGGGCAACGAGGAGGGGTACCCGATCTTCCACCATCTCGAGCGCATCGTCGGTGGCGGGGTGATCTGGGCGCCGGCGATCGAAGGCGGCTTTCTCGTAACCACGCGCGGCGGCGATTTCGAGCTCGATCTCGGCCAGGATATCGCGATCGGCTATCTCGGCCACGATGCCAAGACGGTCGAACTCTACCTGCAGGAGAGCTTCACCTTCCGCATGCTCACATCCGAGGCCGCCGTCGCGCTGATCCAGCCGAACCCATGATGCCCACGGACGACCATCACGTCGTCATCGTCGGCGCCGGCTTCGGTGTGGTCTCGAGGCCGCGCGCAATCTCGCCAGCGCACTGGTCAGGGTCACGATGATCGACCTTCTGCATGAGCTTGTTCCTGGCGTTCAGAGCGATCGACTAATCGTTCCACGCGTTGGCGGTTCGAGCTCATATCAGCTGTCTGATCGCGCTGGGCTTGTTAGCGTCGACCGAACCAACGCATTGCATTCGCCCTAATCACGAGGCTCGCGGCATCGCCCGGGGCCAAGCCGCGGAGCGTGTCCGGCGGCACGGAGGCAACGATCGCACTACCGTCAGGCAATCTGCCATGCAGATTGGCGATGGAGCCTTGATAGGAAATTTGCTCGACCGTCGCCTTGAGTGTGTTGGCTTGGCCGGCATCCGTGACCGAAATGGCCTCGGGACGAAGCAGGACCTCCCCTTCGTCTCCAGGAGAGCCGCCCACGCCATCGGCCTGCAATTCGACTGTGAGGCCGGCGGTGAGAACAATCGATACATGCGCCTCCTTCCGGTCGGCGATATGGCCGGGGAGAAAATTCGCGCGACCGATGAAATCGGCGACGAAGCGGTTCGCTGGCTTTTGGTAGATCTCGCTCGCATTGCCGAGTTGCTGGAGTTCGCCATCCTTCATGACCGCGATGGTATCGGCTATGCTCATCGCTTCGGTTTGATCGTGGGTGACAAAGATCGACGTCAGGCCGAACTCGCGCTGCAGCCGCGACATCTCGAGACCAGTGCTCTCGCGCAGCTTGGCGTCGAGATTGGAGAACGGTTCGTCGAGCAGCAGGATCGAGGGGTTGATCACCAGCGCGCGCGCCACCGCGACCCGCTGCTGCTGGCCGCCGGAAAGCTGCCGGGGGAGCCGGTCCGCAAGCCCTGAAAGCTTGAGCTTGTCGAGCATGACGCCGATCCGCTGCTCACGCTCGGCCCGCGCCACACCACGCCTGCGCAGCCCGAAGGCGATGTTCTCGGCCGCGCTCATATGGGGAAACAGCGCGTAGTTCTGGAACACCAATCCCGTATCGCGCTTGTGGGCCGGCATCCGGGTGATGTCGGAACCGCCGGCCCGGATCGAGCCGGACGTCGGCTCGATGAAGCCTGCGACCATGCGCAGGGTCGTTGTCTTTCCGCAGCCCGAGGGGCCCAGCAACGCCAGCATCTGGCCCTGCGGAACCTTCGCGCTCAGATCGGCGACCGCGACCGCGGAGCCATAGGTCTTGCGCAGGTGATTGATCTCGATGTCCATGATCAGGTCCGGGAGCGCCCGAGGGAGCTCGACAAATGGTAGAGAAGCATGAAGCCAAGCGTGGCGAGCACGAGGAGGCCGGAGACCGCCGCAACCGAGGGCTCGAAGCCGAGTTGCACCGCGGAATAGATGGTCACGGGGAGCGTCGGAGCGCCCGGCTCGGCCAGGAACAGTGCGAGCACCACCTCGTCGAAGGAGGTGATGAAGGCGAGGACCGTTCCGGCGACGATGCCCGGCCGGACGACCGGCAGGACGACGAGGAAGAAGGCGACGACCGGCGAGGCTCCGAGATTGCGAGCGGCTTCCTCCAGGCTGCGGTCGAAGCGGCGCAGCACCGGCAGGGAGACGCGCAGCACATAGGGCGTGCAGACGATGACATGCCCGGCGACGAGCTTCCACGAACCAACCAGAAGCCCGGTGCGGGTGAAGAACAGCGTCAATCCAACGGCAAGCACGAGCGTAGGCAGGATCAGCGGCGACAGGAACACCGCTTCCAGCAGCCGCCGCCCCGGAAAGTCGAAGCGCGTCAGCGCATAGGCCGCCGATACCCCCAACGTGCAGGCGATGATCGCGCTGACCACGGCAATCCGGAGGCTGACCATCAGCGCCGTCAGATAGCGCGTGTCATGCAGCGCAGCCCCATACCATTTCAGCGTCAGCCCCTGTGGCGGGAACGCTAAATAGCCGGTGTCGCCCAGCGGAGCAGCGACGACGACGAGGATCGGAAGCAGCAGGTATCCGAAGGCCAGGACCGTCAGGACCAGCATGGCGATGCCGAGCGGAGAACGCAGGGAGATCGTCATCGCGATGGCTCCTTTTCACCGCGGCCTTCCAGGAGGGCGCCGTATGCGAGCGACACAGCCAAGACGACGACGAGCAGGATGGTCGCGAGAGCCGCTGCGAACGGCCAGTCCAGCAACTCGACAGCCTGCTCGTAGATCGCCGTGGCCATGACGTTGGCGCGCGCGCCGCCGACCAGGCTCGGCGTGGCGAAGGCGCTAATGGCCAGGGAGAAGACGAGAAGCGAGCCTGCGACGATGCCGCCGCTTGCGAGCCGGAAGGTGACCAGCCCGAGCGCGACGCTCGGGCGCGCGCCCAGGCTCATCGCGGCATATTCGAGATCGCGATCGATCGATTTGAAGACCCCGTGCAGCGTCAGGATCATCAGTGGCAGCAGAACCTGCGCGAGGGCGATGATCACGCCGGCCATCGTGTACATGGTCTGCACCGGCTGGTTGACGAGCCCCAGTGCCAGCAAAGTCCGGCTCAGCAGCCCGTCGCGAAAGAACAGCACCATCCAGCCGAAGGAGCGCACGACGGCGCTGACCAGTAGCGGAAAGGTCGTCAGCAGCAGGAGAAAGCTCGCCCAGCGCGATTGGGAGCGCGCGAGGAGATAGGCCGTCGGAACACCCAGCAGGAGGGTGATGGCCGTGACGGCGAAGCCGAGCCAGAGCGTGCGGCCCAGCATTTCCCAGTAATAGGAATCGAAGATGAAGCGCTCGTACTGCGCGAGCGTGAAGCCAGCCTTCTCGGTGGCGCTCATCGCGAGCAGCGATGCCTGCGGCCAGATGAAGAAGACCGCATAGGCAAACGCGCAGGGAGCAAAGAGGAGGACGGGCGCGAAGCGCGCCACGCCCGAGCCTGAAGCGGCTGTCGTCACCGTGCGATCTCGCGGTTCCAGCGTTCGATCCAGCCAGCGCGCTTGGCGTTGATCTTGTCGCGGTCGAGCTGGGCGAGCTTGTCCACCGCGGGAACTTCGGCCGCCAGATCCGCAGGCAGCTTGGTGTCGGGATTGGAGGCGGTCCAGCGCATCGTCCGAGCGATCTCGATCTGAGCTTCGGGCTTCAGCATCGCGTCGATCGCCGCACCGGCGACATCCGCGTTCTTGGTGCCCTTGGCGACGCAGGCGGTGATGTTGACGGCGGGGCTGCCCTCGACCGGAGTGGCGAAGGCGACGGGCAGGCCGGCCTGCTGCAGCTTGAAGGTGTTGCCGGTGTCGTAGGGCATGATCCAGATGTCGCCCTGCCCGAACAGGGTAGGAAGATCGGAAGCCGCCTTGAAGATCGTCTCGCCCTTGATCTTCTTCATCGCCTCGAAGCCGGGTTCGATATTGTCTTCGCTGCCGCCGAAAGCTTTGGCGAGCATCACGAGAAAGTCGACGCCATAGCCGTTGGTGATCGCCGGGAAGGCGATATGGCCCTTGTATTCAGGCTTCAGGAAGTCCTTGTAGCTCGTCGGCGGCGTCGGGATCTTGTCCTTCCGGTAGACGATGCCTTCGGCGATGACCGCCCAGGTCACCCAATGCCCGTCGGGATCCTTCAAGCCGGCCGGAATCCGCGCCAGGCGGGAGACGCCGGCCAGGGGCTGGCTCAGGCCCTCGCTCTTGGCGAAGGCTTCCTGGCCGCCGGAGAACTGGAACATGTCGATCTGAGGATTTCCGGCCTCCGCCTTCATGCGGGCGAGGGCGGCGGCCGACTGCATCGGCACCTGGGTCGAGGACGCCCCGCTTTCCCTGTCGAAGGGCGTGAAGACGGCCGCCTGAATGATGTCCATGGTCGAGCCGCCGAAGCCCGAGCTTACGAGCTTGCGGCCGGCGAATGATTGCGCCTTTGCCGCACTCGGCACCCACGGGAGAGCGGCGGAGGCGGCGAGCGCCGCCATCGCCTGGCGTCGGCTGACGTGGCTGATACCCATGATGGTCCCCTGTTGTTGGGCCGGGTATCGAAACCCGGCCATGTTACCGAGTTCGCCTGCAGATCTAGGCCGCGTCGTATCCCTTGGTGCCGACCAGCTCGAAGACCTGATCGCCGTTATAGATCGGCATATGCGGCCGGCGGATCGATCCGACCCAGGCCTTCTCGACCGGGCAGTGAACCTCCTCGACCACATCGCCGAAGAGATCGACGATATCGGCGAGATGCTGTCCTTTCACGACGTCGTCCCCGGGGCTGACCTTAGGGATGAACAGGCCGCCATGAGTGGCCTTGTGATGGATTGCATCGCCGCCGAGACGGAATTGCGCCGGAACGACTGGCTCGCCGGGCAGCATGCCACGGGCCTTGCAGACATTGAAGATCGCGAGCGTCAGCCGGTCCAGGTCTTCCGCCGTGACCCGTGCACCGCCGCCGCTCTCGACGATCAGCGAAGGCTTGCCGCTCTTCGTGTAATGGGTGAAATGGCAGCCCGAGAGGCCCTCTTCCAGCGAGTTCCAGACATTCGGAGCGCCGCAGGCGCGTCCGAGCCGCTCGGATTCCACGCCTTCAGCGGTCCCGTTGTTGTGGAACAGCGTGTAATGGCAGGTGATGGTGAGGTCGCCGCCGGAATGCAGATCCAGCATCGCATCCGAGTTCGCGAGCGACAGCTCAAGCAAACGATGGGCGAGCTGGTAGGTGTGATGGCCCTGGCGGTCGCCCGGGAAAACGCGGTTGAGATTGTAGCCGTCCTGCGGGGTCAGGCGATTGTAGCCGCGGAAGCCGAGCGGATTGGCGAGCATCAGGCAGATGACCCGCCCCGAAAGCTGGCTGAGATCGACCGTCTTCAGGAAGCGCTGGATCGCCAGCGGGCCGACCACCTCCGGGCCGTGGATGCAGGCCTGCAGCCAGAGCGTCGGGCCGTCCTTCTCTCCCTCGGCAATCAGCACCGGAGAATAGATGGGCCCGTCGGGATAGGAGCCGAGCTCGACATGGCCCTTGGTGATCTGCCCTTTGGCAGGCTTGGCGGTGCCGATCATCATCTGCTGCGCGCTCTCGTTGCTATCGTGCAGCGGCTCTCGCTGCTGCTATAAGAGAGCCCGAGGTACCATATATGTCAACACCGTTATCGCATATGGAACGGCCATGAGCTCGCTCGAAAATGGATTGCGCATCCTTTCGCTTCTCACCGAAGAACGGACGGTCCTGCGGGTTGGGGAAGTATGCCGCGAGCTCGACATGCCCAAGGCATCGGTGTCCCGACTTCTGAAAACACTGTCGGAAGCGGGGCTTCTAGAGCGCGAAGACCGTGATCAAGGATATGTCGCCGGAGGCCGCGCGCTGGACCTCGCTGCTCTCTATCTCGCTCGTCACAGCCTCCTGGATCTGGTTCGCGTTGCAATCGACGACCTTGTTCGCGAATTCGGTTTCACCGGACATGCAGGAATCGTGTCAGGCCACGAGCGCGTGCTGCTAGTCGCCCAGCAGGGCACCTATGCTTTGCAACACACCGGCGCTGTGGCTGAGCGCAAGCCGGCCTTCGACTCGATCATCGGCAGGGCGATCCTGGCGCGTTTGGATGACGATCGCGCCCTGTCGCAACTCGATGCGCAGGGCAAGCTGGGTTTGCGCGCGATGATGAGCGATCAGGAGGTCAGGGCGGAGTTCGCGGCCATCCGGAAAAATCGGATCGCTCGCTCATCGAGCCTTATCACGCCGGGTATTTCCTCGATCGGGGCAGCGATTGCAGATCCCGGCCGCGATGAGATCATGGGGCTCTGCCTGTCATTCCCGACAATTGCCGCTGACGATGCCGTGCAGGACCGGATTGCCGCGCGTGTCGCGCAGCATGCACATGCCATCGGCATTCGCATGCGGGACCCGGTCTGGTCGTAAAGGGCGCCGCGGGGCGAGAGCAGGCCGCTCGGAAGCGGCCGCTAAGAACGGAGTGGACCAAACGCGAGCATCGAGCGGGCGCAATTCCTGAGCACTTCGATGTGCGGCAGACTCCGGGTTTCGCTGTTCTCCGTTCAAGCTGGGACCGCTACAAAGTCGGATCTCAGCGGATCATTGGATTGCCCAAAGGGGGCGCCACATCAGTCAGGTCGCTGCAGCCGAAAAAGCTGAACGAGTTTCCCGTTGGAGTATGGGACCTGCGCTACCAGTTCACCATCAGGCACGCCGTTGCGCGACCATGACCTCAGGTATGGCACCTCATCCAGTCCGTCGCTGCGCGCGATCACGTGCGTCACCCCCTTCAGCGCGAGATACCTGAGCGCGGTCGCCTCATCGCTATGGGGAAGCCAGACAAAGTCTGCCTTCGCGTGGAACGCGAATGGGGTCATCGTATCGGCAATGGTGATCGGTTCGGATTTGCTTGCCAAGCTCATGGCAAGGGCCTTGACCGGTCGGAGCCCGTGCATCGAGGTCAGTTCCTTGATCGCGAACAGCGCCGCAGGCAGCATCATGGCCGCGAGCCCGAGGGCGATGCTGGCGGGTGCCACGCATGCCAGCCATCGCTCGGATCGCAGGTGCGGCGACAATGTCAGGTGCGCCCATTCGGCGAAGTGCCACAGGCCGGCGCTCGCCCAGATGCAGGAAACGGCGAGAAACAACACGAAGAACCGAGGGTGAGACGTGTAGTAGATGAAGAAGAGAGCAAACGAAGTGAGCGCGAGGAGCGCGATGAGATGCACCTCATCCACGAACCGACGGGGCCCCCACGGCCGTCCAAACAGACCTAGCATCGCAAGACCGAAGAGTGCCGGTGAACCGAACTCTACAGCGCCGCCGGTGAAAGCGGCCGCGCTCCGAAGGACATCGATCGTCTTCTTCGGGACGATCTTGAGATATTGCCTGAAATCGGGGCGGCCATTCTTGATGACGTCTATGTTGGGCCGGTTATAAGTGCCTTCGGCTTTCATCTCCGGATTGACCGCGAAGCTAGCCTCATATGTCGACATTCCGGACCGCATGCGGAGTTCCGTCGCCATGTTGAGTATGCTCTTGGTCTGCAGGGTCAATTCTCCAGTCTGCCGCGAAAGCCAGGTGACATACGGTAGAATGAATAATGCAAAGCAGCCGACCATCAACGCTGCGCGCGGGACATCTCGCAATACAGTCCGCACGAAAGGCAGGCGATCGGTCATGCCGCGCTGAAGGATGAGGAATGCGAGGCCGACCAGCATGAAAATCATCGCTTCGGGCCGCACGAGATACGCCAAACCATAGAGCAATCCCGCCGCAGCGGCAGGACGCAGGTCGGAGCGATCCGCCGCCCGCATCCCCGTCAAGACGGCGGCGAGAATAAGCGCCAGAAACAGGGGCTCGCAGTAGACCGTTGTCGAGAAGGTGACGAGGAACGGATGCAGGGCGACAATCGCAGCCGCGCCGAGCCCGATAGTCCGGCCGAACATCCGCTTCGCGATGCCGAACACCGGCAGCACGAGTAGAGCCCCAGACAGGATGTTGACGAGGCGCCCGGCCGCTTCCGCGGTGAATCCAAGCATCGAGATGCCGGCAATGAGGAGAGAAAAGAGGGGAGGGAAGAAGAGCTGGTCACCCGCCGTCGCAATCCCCTTGTAGCCCATGCCGCCGCGAATGTTTTCGGCGATCCGGGCGTATTCGGCGCCCTCTCCGTCGATCTCGCCGCTGAAGAATATGGCGCACAGGGCCCGCAGGATCAAAGCCGTTGCAAAGATCACTAGCAGTGTGCGCCGGTCTTGGAGGACGGTTGAGGCAAGCCGCCGCATCGGCCGATCGTGACGGTTCAGCATCGAAAGTCCATCCCCCGAGACTCTTCGCACGATACAACCAGCGCTGCGTCAGCTTCGCGCGACCATCACGATGCCGAAGACGATCAGCACGATGCCGCCCAACCGCTGATAGGTGATCTGATCTGCGAACAGCCACCAGCCGGCGAAGGTCGTCAGCGCAAACCCGACACCGACGAACGGGTAAGCCTGGGAGAGGTCGATCCCCGCAAGCGCCCGAAGCCAGAGGATCGTGCCCACGCCGTAGAGCGCCAGCCCGATTGCCACGCCCGGCGTGGCGAGGATCGCTAGAGGACCCAGGAGCATGCGGGCGGCGGCGGCCGGCTCCGAGGAGACGCCGAACTTGAATGCCACCTGTGCAACCGCGGACAGCGTAACGCTCACCAGCAGCAGCGCGATCGAGGTCGAGGACATGGCGATCCCTGTCCCCTATCGAGCGACGGGCTGAACCGAGGCTGCAGCCAGCACGACCGCCACGGTCGCGGCTGCGACCATCCATGAAACCCAATCGCGCGCGGAGTAGACGATCGGATCGTCGTGCATATAGCTGCGCTCGGTCGCTAACCAGAGCCGGCACTGCCAAAACACCATTAGTGGAACGAGAGCCCAAAGCAGCTGGGGTGAGCGATAGCGCTCCAGGGCTGCCTCACTGCCGACAAAAAGCGCCAGGACGACGCCGGATGCGAATGTCGAGCCGACGCCAAACATCATGAGTAGCGATCGATCCGATGGATAGTAACCGCGGCCTCCCACCTTCTGGCGGATTTGATCGGCTATGGCCTGGGTGGGAATCTCGGCGCACCGCTTGACCAGCGCGAGGCTCAGAAACGCGAACCCGGAAAATGCCAGCAACCAGAGAGTTACGTGGTGACCGGAGGCAATGCCTCCGGCGAGGACCCGCACCGTATAGAGCGCGGCGAGGATGAAGACATCGACCAACGGGTATCGCTTGAAGGAGAGCGAATAGCTCAACGAGACAACCGCATAAGCGGACAGGATCATGGCGCAGTTGGCCCACGTCGCCAGCGTAAAGCCGGTTGCCAGCAGCAGCAGGGACAGCGCGAAGCCGAAGGGGAGCGGCAGGCTGCCGCTCGCAAAGGGCCGCAGACGCTTGCGCGGGTGCTTCCTGTCCGCTTGGAGATCGAGGATGTCATTGACGATGTAGATCGCGGAGGCCGTGGCACACAGGGCCGCAAATACCAGCAGGGCACCGGATACGCTCTGCCAGTTGCCAAGATCCTGGGACGTCAGGAGTGGTACGAAAACCAGCAGGTTTTTCACCCACTGGTGGGGGCGCAAAGCACGTACTACAGCGTTTAGTCGCGAGGGAGGGGAGGGCTCGAACACGGTCGGCACGCGGCCCTCGCTGGTCAGCATTCTGGCAACCGACCTTGGTGCATCGACCAGGATGGCTTGGTCGGCTTCACGCCAAACGGCGAGATCGGACCGGCTGTTTGCGGCGTAGTCGAAGCCCTTGCGACGGTATCGCCGAACAAGCTCACGTGCCTTCTCGGCGCCCTTCAGATTGCGGACGCCGTCGGATGCGATGACCTCGTCGAATATACCGAGATGGTCGGCGACGGCCCTGGCGATGCGATCGTCCGCAGCGGTAACCAGGACGATCTTTCGCTCCGATTTCTTGGCCTCGACCAGATAGTCCAGCAGATCGGAGTTATAGGGGAGATGCTCCGGCGCAAAATCCGCCCGCATGGCAATGTCGCGCTTGAGCCCGGCCCGGCTAGGTTTTGCGAGTTGTCCCAGCACGACCGTTGCAAGGTCTTTCACCCCCAACGAGAGGGCCGTCTCCAACAATGTGTCGGTCCTGACGAGCGTCCCGTCGAGATCGACGCACAGTGGTACGGGTTTCGCTGGGCCGCCTCCACCTTCGTTCGCACTGCTTGGATCGTCGTTCGCGACAGTTAAGCGCCTCTCAGGTGATATCGGTCGGGCTGTCGACATAGTGGAGCGCTCCCGAAGCGACGATCCGGTGCAGCGATACTGTCCTAGTCGGACGAATTGATTTCGTCACGATCGCGCAACAGGCCAACGCCATGAACGATGAAAAATCGCACAAGTCTTTTTCTTCCCAGTTTCAAGCATACAGTTCGCCCTCGCGTCCAACAAGTCCCTGATTAAAGTAAAATTAATCGGCGAAGCGATCTCGGATGAGCGGCAGGACGCTCAGCAGATCGTTGCGAACGTTCCAGCGGTTGTCGTCTCTCTAATTAACGTAGAGAAACATCACATCATCGTCTTGGTGGTCGACCCGCGCAACCAAACTATAGAAACGGAGATCGGATCTCTCGATCATGCGCTATCAATCTTAATTGGTTTGGAGAGCAAATCAGCGTCTAACTATCGTCTTTGATGGGATAATAAATTTAATAATTAACAGTCTATCAGTAATTTACCGATATTAATCCCAATGTTACTGTAGTTCCTCGAGTCGTTGAACTACGGCGATGCGGGAGCCACGTTGCGCCCCGATCACCGCAATTGCAACCGATACCAAAGCGGCGAAGACAAGACCGACGATATAGAGCCCCGGCGTTGAGAGTTGCTCCGGCGGCGGATCAAAAACGCCGGTCAGCAGCGTGACCAGCATCCATGCCATGCCGAAGCCAATCGCACTGCTCCGATAGTGAAGATCACCAGCCCCTCGCCTGGCGGTGACGCTCGGCTCAGCGCGGAATCAGATCTGTGATCGGACGGCCCGCGCGATGGCGCAACATCGATGCGATCGTCGATTGGTATCGGACTGATCCACCCCCGTTGAATTGGTCCACCCTGAAGTATGTCTTTTGGCAGACAGGAGGACCGATATGCCGAAGAAGCGCCACAAGCCCGAAGAGATCGTCGCAAAGCTGCGTCAGGTCGATGTGCTGGTCTCGCAAGGGCAATCCG
>NZ_JBFRDM010000007.1:0-357047 GCF_052113585.1 Allobosea sp. TAF32
TTCGACACCTCTGCAACGGGGTAGCCCCGCTCGGTGATCTGCGCGACCGCATCACGCTTGAAATCGTCCGTAAAATGTCCGGGCCCCATCATGGCCTCCTTGCCTCAAAATTAGGGAAGAAGGCGTCCAGGAATCTAGGGGCTATTCAGATATCGGTCTTGAGCAACGGGTCCGAGGTCAGGATCAGATCGGTCGCCTGGACTTCGCCATAGACCTTGAGCGTACCGTCGTTGTTCGAGTGCATGGCCCAATTGCCATCGCTCTTCACGAAGCCGATCAGGCCGTCGTTGTGGAGGATCGTCCGGTTGCCCCAATTGGAATCCGCGAAGAGGATCGTGGGAGCCGTCGAGGACACGGTGAACTGAGCGGCCTGGACCACGGCGTTCGTGGTGATGCTCTGCGTGATGGGGACGCCGACGCGCGAGTACCGGTTGTCCAGATCGAGCGTGTTGATCGCTACGGTCGCGTTCGCCGACGCCAGCAGAGCCTTGCCCGTAGCGCCCGCGTCCAGGGTCGAAGCCGTGGTCGTCGAGTTGTAGAACGGGACCTTGTCGGCCGCGATCGTCGTCGCGAGGATCGGGTTCGAGAGTTGGGTGTGGGTGCTGGTCACCGCTCCCGTGACATTCGGAAACGACTGCTTCGTCGCGAGCTTCAGGCCACGGATATGATTATCGCCTTCCACGAGTCCGTCAGAGGATGCGGGAAGGTTCGGATCGAGAGAATTGATGTAGGTAAAGGTTTCAACAGCCATGCTCGTATTTATCGAGCGAGGCTGCTCCCTCAGCGCCTTCCCAGCCTATGCGGCCCGCACCCGCAAGTGTGGCAGTTGTCCCGGTAATCCGGGTCGTCGCTTAGGACATTGCCCTTACAACCGTCTTCAGGGCAGTCTTCTCGCCTGATCGGATACGTCTGCGAGCACATGAGGCAAGAGATCGTCGGCACAAGAGGATCGAGGTACGCTGTACCAGCTTGGTGATCCTCAAAACCTGCATATCGCATCGCCGCGCTATCGACGCAGTGCATGCAGAGATATCGCCTCTTGCCCTTCTCCACTCTGAACAAGCGCTTGTAATGTGCGCGCTTGATCAGCGTTCTCATATAGACCCACTCGTCCATCGCCAGCATGTGCGGCGAATGGTACTTGTAGTCAGAGAAAAACTGCGACCGAGAACTCTCCAAAGTGGCGAGTCGGTCGGTCAGCCAATTGCGATCAGGCCAAAGCTCGGCGTATTGGAAAAGAGCCAGATCGATCAGCGCGGCAGGATCAAGAGGCTCTTTCGCTCTTCCGAGATGGATCAGACCGTTTCTCAACGATCGAAGCTGATTGTACTGCGTCATGAACTGATCGGAGAGCTTCTTGTCGGCGAAGGTCGCGACTGCGAGGGGGAGATCGACCGCATCGAGCGTCCGCAGGTCTGAGAATTCAACATCTGTCTGGGACGACTTGAACTTCATCTCGCTATTCACGAGCAGCAGATAGGGACTGACCTTGCAGATTTCGGCCTTGAGGGCGATCTCATTCGCCTGCTGAAAAAGAGTGGCGATCGTCTGGAGGTCCTGCTGCGACTGATGGCGATAGGCATCAGCCTCATCGGCATCAGTGGTGAAATCCTCCTCACGCCGCAATTTGAACTCGATGTAAAACTCGCTCAGCATCCCCCAGGCGGAAAAATAGAGGCGAAGGGCGCTATCTGTCAGTTCCTCGGCGGTCGGCGAATTCAGGATCACGGCAAGGCTCCGCAGCAGTCAGCGCGACCCTAGATACCCGGTATGCGCGACCGTCGTCATCAGAAACGAACGCCTGACCAAATCTTAGCCGGGCTCTTGGCAAAAGCTGCTGCAAGAGCCCAGGAGGAGGCTCAAAACGAGGCTCCCGGCGACTACGGCCCGGCCTTCGTCGAGATGATCTTGAAGGCGGCGGGAAACGCTCCTTCGACCACGCCTCTCGACGAGTTCCTCAGACAGGCGGAAGAGGCTCGCAGAAGGACCCGCCGAAAATCTGGCGATGAAAATACGCGACCCTCAGTCTAACAACTTTCGAGACTTTACCTGGATTTTTGAATTCGAGCCTGAAAACCCGCCCGCCTGCACGGTCTAGCGGTAGGGACCCTACTCGATCGTCGTGCGCCCGCGCCTCGAACGCTCTCACCCACGATCTCGAACCATGCTGACGCGGGGCATGGTCTGGTCGTCCTGCTCAGCGTCCGGGGAAATGCCCTGATCGTTCGGGACATTAGGCCGAAGCGTGCATGACACGCTGGACCTGCACGGCTTGCCACGATCCTCCCCGGACCGCCTTGATCCCTCGCTGGTTCAGAGCGTTGGCGATGCCCGCCATCGTGGTCACGCCTGCTCCCCTGATCTGCTCGATGATCGGGATGATGTTCTCGCGACGCTGGGCGGCACGGGCACGGTTGCTGGCTGCTCCTTTGGCCTGGGCCTCAGCGAGGTTGGTACGGTTGCCCAGGATCATGCCCTGAGCCTTGCGCGCCGCGAGCGCGTCCTTCGTACGCTGACCGATCAGCTTGCGCTCCTTCTCTGCAAGGGAGGCGTAGATATGGAGGAGGAAGGGATCGACATCGTGTCCCAACTCCGACACGACGAACTTGGTGTTGCCGTCCATCAGGTTGGCGATGAAGCTCACCTTGCGGCTGAGGCGGTCAAGCTTCGAGACGATCAGAAAGCATTTCCGACGCTTTGCCTCAGCCATGGCCTGCATGAGTTCAGGACGGTCATCAACCGCACCGGAGACGATCTCGACATACTCCGAGATGATCGCTCCACCTTCGCGCTCGACAAAGGCGCTGATGGCCGCGCGTTGCGCTTCGAGACCAGCACCGGACTTGCCCTGCTCATCAGTCGAAACGCGAAGATAGGAAACATATCCTTTGGTCATCATCTCACTCACTGTCTTCATGCACACACTATAGGGGCCTTTAGTTCTGTAAAGCAATTAGAAAATGCAGATTATCGAGTCTTTTCAGAGGGTTGTAGATCGTTCGAGGACGGTTTGAAGACCGTCTTAGGCTGGTTTCCTAATTCACATAAAAAAAGTGTATAATATCGAGGGTTGTTTTATAATAATATAACATGTTGGACTGCTGAGGACAGGTCAAAAGAAAGCCCCACCATGATCTCTCATGATGGGGCCGAGCGTCTTTCAAGGAATGACAGCGTTCTAAACGGGTAGCCCGCCCGGCTCTCGCCGCACTGTCAGTTCTATTTAGCGTCGGGCAGTCCGAGCGCGTCTCTCAGCTTCTTCAGATCGGCTTCTGTTTCAGGTGGTGGCGGATCAGGCTGGAAGTCCAGGTCGTCCTCAGACATGTAGCCCATGATGAACGCCTCATCCTTGAAGTAAGTGATCTCCCAGAATTGGCCTTCGCCCTCTCGCAAGGAGGGCACGGACGATGACACATCAACCTGTGTTGCATCGTCAGGAAGGAGAACGAACGTCTCGCACTGGCTGTCGGCCTTCTTGTAGACCTTGGCGTTCTTGGTCTTCACACCAAGATAGAACCGAGGCGCGTCCCTCGCGTAACGCGAGGACTTGTTCCGCTCCTGCCTGCGAAGGACGATCTCGACAAGGTTTTCAAGGACGTATGTGGCGTTCTGCTCTACTGCGCCGTGGAACTTCTCCAGGTCGTTCTTGATCAGCCAATTGTCATTGTCCTGCTGATAAACTGACGGTGTTAACCGCCAGATATTCCAAAATACAACGGGGTCGATGCGATCTTTGAGGAGCCGGTTGTCGAGCTTCGAGATGTCTAGGACGATGTAATCGAATGGGCTCCTGACGTTGCTCTGGATGTATTGTTTCGACCGTGCATAGGTGGGGGCATCTGAGCCGAGGCCAGCAATCCAAGCTTCAGTGTCATCGTCCTCGAATTTTTTAATGTCGTGGGACTTCTCAAACATGATGTAGAGCGCCTTGCGGCAGGCAATCAGGGTCTCCCTGAAATCCTTCTTCTGGTACGCGGTATCAGCTTCGGTCAGCAGTGCTTTGATCTCGTCTTTCTCGATCAGACTAATCAGGTTGATGGAGGCGTAATCGACGCCGAACACCATGGACGTGGCCTCACGAAGGAACTCGTGCGCCACGGTGGTCAGGCTCTCAATCTCCTTCGGGTCGGGTGCGATGGCGTCGTGCTTCGAGTTCACCCTGATCTTGTTCAACTGGAGCAGGCGCAGACGGAAGGGCAGGGCCTTCGGCGCGATCTTTTCGTCGATCCTGTCCAGGTAGGTGGAGAAGTCGTTCCGCCGCTCGATCTTCGCGTTCACGTGCTCGGCCGCCGCCAAGAGGAAGATTTCCAGGGCATCTTGCAGCAGGTTCGCGGTCAGGAAGGGAGCGAACTGGTTGTGCGCGCGGGCGTGCTCCATCGCGTTGTTGAACAAAAACCGGCTCAACATCAGGCGGTTGACGATCGACGCTTCGAGCATCCCGGCATCTCCAAATCACGATCCGCCATCAATGCATGGGGATGCGACCGATTGGAAATGGACTCGATCCGATCGTTCTCGATATGTTCTCGTTCCATGTATGCGTCGAGCCCGATCAAGCCACCGCCGATGGTCACCGTCCTGGACGCGCTCCAGGCGGGCAAGACCTACTTGGCGATCAGGTGCGAGCCCTGCCGCGTCCTGCGCCATGTCTGGTGGAAGAACTTCCCGCAACTGCGCCTGGGCGATCGTCTGGACGAGCTTCCGGGACGATTGCGGTGCGAGAAATGCGGCCACCGGCCGTCAAGCGTCGAAGCGGGCGCTCAGAGTGACGCTTTCGGATACGCGAAGAAGATTTACTGAATTGGTCAAAAAAAGACCCGCCAAGACTTTCGTCAAGGCGGGCAGTAATGTTCTGAACGTGTCGCCCGATCCTATTCTGCGGCGACAAGCTCTTTATATCTGAGGCCGAATTTGCCTCGCAATATTTTTCACGAACCCATCTCACGAAGGATGCGCGCGATCTGGCCCGTGGTCGAGAACTCTTCCTGGGCGATGATCTCCTCATACGGGTCGGCGACTTCGTGCGTCTTGCCGTCCGCGTAGTAGTCGCACTGGTTCAGGTAGGTGCTGGTGACGAAGGTTTCGCCGAACTTGTGGGTGTCGTTCCAGTGATCGAGCCGGGCGATTCCAGGCACGATCAGGAAACCGGCTGTCTGCCCATCCGAAGAGAGCTTCAAGGTCAGGTCGTACTTGGCCTTCATGGTCCAGGGATCGATCGGGGTCAGGTCCAAGTTGATGATCTGGTCGTGTTTCCGGCGATGGCTGCGGATATATTCGCGCGAACGTTCCGGGTTGAATGACTTGATACGAAGCCAGCACTCGCCTTCTTTGTTGGTGTGGAGTTCGATGTCCGCCCAAGGCGTCTCCGTCCAGAAGTAGTTGTCGTGCCTCTCGGAGTAATCCATTTGTGTCTCTCAATGAGTTGAATATGTCTCTGTGATATCGCGCGCAGAGTCTCGCGGTCCATTTCTTTTTGCATTTCGAGCGAGAGGTTATTTCCGAATTCGGATTTCTGTTTTCTTTTCGAGCTATGCAGAGAAACGAAAATCTGATGGCGAGAGGGCTTGTCCCTCGAAGGCATCAGATTTCGTAGCACGAACGAAGCGGAGCGAGTTCGGGCTATACACCTTGTGCGTGTTCACTGATCTCTTGGGGATTATGAAGGTGCGAACTCACTTCGCTTCGCTTCGTTTCGTTCACACCGTCGTCGATGTCTCTCTTCTCTCACTGCGTTCGCTTGAGAGACATCTACCGACCTAGACTAGCGAGAGAGAAATCTATTGAGAAAGAAATTCTTCGGAGTGACTTCATCCGCCGGAAGGGCTGTCGGAGTTTGATCCATATCTTTCTCCCCCGCTCCCTCCCAAGCCAGTTCGAGGACATCGTACGAACTGCATTATGTGGAAGAGAGCGGGGGAAGGATTTGGTCTGTCGTGAGAATCACCACCTGAACCCCGCAGCGAACATCGTCCCAGATGAGCCATGGCGCTGCCTGCGTACCATGACATTGCTGCGTCCCTCCGCCTGCAAGCAGGCCAGCCGGTCGTCCAGTTGGACGGCCTCCGATCACGACCGGGTCAGGTTGATCGTGAAGGAGTTGCGGTTGAGATCGGTTGCTCAGAGCCGCGTCGAAGAGTGACTTGATTGGACGGGATGATACCCGACCTGAAGCGAGCGCCCTTCGGTCTCGCTGGTGCGTTCTGCACCTTGCCCTAGTCTCCGAGTAGAACTCTCGTTTTCGAGCCGGGGTCGGGCCAACCCATCAGAAACGCTTTCGCGAATGCCCTGAACGTCTATGTCTTGTAAATGTATTTATACAGCGAGCCGCCGTCACTATTTTTAAGGGTCGATTCCGCGCGTTTTCATTATTTCGACTTGTCCAGCCGTTGTGACACCCTAATCAGAATTATTCGCTAAATAATATTAGAGAAGTCTTTTTAGGAGTGTCTAATGAATACGACCATCCATCTCAAGTTCACCTATGCTTATGAACTGCTCGAAATCGTCGCGGCCTATCTGGCCATGGTTGAAGAGCCGGTCTTTCCTGCCGCGATTGAGGAGCCCAGCTTCTTTAGCTGCGGCCACCACGATCCGGGCATCCTCGAACTCACCGTTTCCGAGGCCGATCGGGCGAAGTTCGAGGAGAAGTTCGCGAGCCGTCTGATCGACTACCCCAAGCTGTTGGCTGATCTCGAAGTTCAGCGCGCGGTTATGTGGCAGCGTTTCGAGGAAGATCGGAAGGCGCGCGAGGCCGAGCTTATGGCTCCGGGTTGCGGAGACCCCGCGTACCACCATGCGCTTGATCGCGAATGGTCCGTCCGTCGTCAGGAGGACTGATCATGATGTCTCTCAAAAGCAAGATGAACGCGATCGTGCGAGAGCATCAGATCGAGAGCGTCAAGCTCGCATCGTTCAGGACCAATCACCCTTACGTCGTCGAAGTCGAGATCAAGAACAGGAATCTCGAAGAAATGCGGCGTTGGCTTTCTGACCGGAAATACCAGTTCGAGATTTTCTATAGCTCGTTGAGCCCGATGGCGATTGTTGGCTTCTCTGATCCCAATGGAGCTTTCGAATTCAAGATGGTGTGGGGGTGATCTGATGTTCACCTCCGAAATTGAGGCCACCACCCTCGAACACGCTCAGTTCGGCGACGATTTCTCGCTGGCCCTTGTGTTCAGCCCAAGGACTAACGCGGACGATAGGTACGAGATCATCCTTCACGATTTCGGCCGACGACCTACATTGCTTTCGTCGTTTGTAACTGAAGGAGCCGCGCGCCTGCACTATGCATCGCTTTGCGACAGTGTTGCCTCAGAATATTTGTCCTTCGATGCGCTTCGTGTGTCGGGTTGTACGCTGATGCGGTTCCCTCAGAATTTGTCGGACGACCGATTGGCTGAATTGTTCGACTGGTTCCCCGACAATGAGATCGAGCCGGACTTTCGGTGCTTCGAAAATCTCGGACGGTGGTTCGCATTCGACGACCAGAACTTGGCCTTGCACTACAAGATGCGGTGGCTCTGATCATGGCGCTCATCACCCACCAAGAGCCTCTTCAGTACCGCTTTCGCGGCACCCTGCTCGAAACTCGCGCTTGCTACGGCGGGAAATTCGCGACCGACTTCCATTCCGGCCCCAAGATCGACCAGTGGTCCGGCATAACGGTTCAGGAGTACGAGACCGAGCACGAGGCGATCAGCGGACACCACCGCTGGATTCGTGAGATGGCGTTTGATTTCGAGCAGTTTGACCACTTCAAATCCGAGTACGCGGTCATGATCCCGGCGAAGGTCTGGAGCGGCTGCGTTCAGCAGTGGTGCGAAGAGAACCTGACCGAGCAACCGTGCATCATCAAAGGCCCATTCACCGGTCGTCACCTCTGCTTCAACGATAAAGACGCAGGGTTTCACTTCAAGATTCGGTGGGTCTAAATCCGCCCTATTCATAGTTTCTCGGCATAATTTGCTAAATAAAATTAGAGGCAATTATTCACGCCTCAACACATTTCAAAATTGTTTATTTGAGGATTATTATGAGTTCTTTCATTGAAGATACGCACCCGGTTGGTTTTATCATGCCGGTCCGTCTGGTCGTTCTTGCCAAGACCAGCGATGCCCCGCGCCGTGTTCTGGTGCTTCGCGACATCAAGACTGACGACGGTTGGAAGGTCGAATGGCTCAACCGTCATGGCTTCTGGGCGCTTCGCGATCCGGGTGAGGACGCGCGTCCTGAGGATGGCTTCCAACTCGCTGATGACGGTAGCGAAAAGCTGCTCATGGAGAGCTTCGAAGAGGCCAAGACAATCTTCCAAGGCGAGCACAACAACCGGGCCACGTTTTGCTATCGCGTTCTGGACGGTGCATTCCGCCGCAACTCCCAGGCGCACTACAAGCAGATCACGCAAATCCTGCGCCTGCGCCTGAACGAATTCCCGGCCGATAACCTGTCCTTCGACGGTCCGTTCGTGACGATCCAGTTCGAGACTGCGAAGGATCACGCGCTCTTCGCGACCGAGTTCAGCGAGATCGAGATCACCTCGAACGAGGTCCGCAACAAGTTCCTGCCGAAGGCGATGCGGGTGACTGCGTGATGACTAGTCTTCCCGCAATCGTCAGAACGGGTCGTCGTCAGTCGCCTCAAGGTCGATATCGGCCTCCAGATCGATCTCATCGGCCTCCAGGCCGTCCCTCGCATCCTCGTCTTCAGGCTCGTCATCGTCGCCTTCGATCGTCTCGTTGTCGGAGTCTTTCATGTAGTGCAGCACGTTTTTCAGGTTTTCGAGCAACTCGTCGAAGGTAATGATCCGAACCCCGTGCGAGTTCTTTCGGTAAAGCTGAAAGGACCGCTGCTCCTTGACATCCGTAGGCATCGTGCCGACAACGACCACGCAATCGAGGTCGAAGTCCCGAACTTCGTCGGGGCCGTACCATTCGTTGTCATCTCGTTTCGTGGGGAACGTGCGGGCGAGGTTATACTTCTGATTTAGAACTTGAATGACTGCTCCCGACAATTCTTTGTGAGGGTGCAATGAACTTTGACGGTAATACCCAAGAAGTGGGGTTTGCGGTGTCTTTATTTCGATGATAGCAGCATTGTTGTTCATTGCATTCTTGTAGAGGAAGTCGGCGATGTTCTCGCCTTTTCCGCCGATGCGTTTACCTCCCACATGGGATTGCCCATTCACATAAGCTACCGGGTATCCAAAGGCGAATGAGAGCAAGAAGGGGTCGTCCTCGAAGAACTTTTGCCACACACGTTCGGGCTCTCCGCTTTCCATATACCCTTCATACTGAGCTATGGCTGCTTCAAGTCGTGAAATCTGAATTTTCGAGACGATTTCGACTGAGGCGCTGAGGTTATCTTTCGCCAACCTGCGGGCCGTTTTGGCAACGACAGAAATTTGTTCGTTGGCTATATCGCCATCTACATAATTCGTGTCCTTGATGAACTTAGTAATCAACTGTCGGATCGCGTGACGCCCCAATTTGAAGTGGCGCGGCGGAAATCCTTCCAGTTCAGCAATGAAATTGTATGTCGTGGTTGCTTTGACCTCGACATTCGCGGCCCTGGCTCTTGAATCTATGCGGTTAATTTCGGCGACAATGCTATCAAAATCCTCCGATTGAATGAAGAACTCATCGGCATCTGGTTCAAAAACTCCAATATATAGCGATGAAAATTTTGAAAGCTCGCCAATGGCTTTCAGTATAAACCTATAGTCACGCTTTATTCCGAGTCCAAAATTGGGGTCAAAAATCATTCCATCAGGCATTGAGCCCAGAAGCGAGTAAACAGAATCGCTAGACAGATTTGTTCCATCCTTCCATTTTTTGGAAGTTATATCGAAAGATATCGTTTTTATATTTTCGTATTTGCGCTCGAAGAGGCCGGTTGGCGTCGGCCGTGTAAAGTATGGGTGAACCGAAAAACGTTTCCGCTTTTCGTCGATCGTCAACATATGGATAGGCTTTGGGCGGATTTTCGTCAGATCGAGACCGCCAGACGCCAACATTCGATCGGCGGGCGTTACAAGTACTTGCCACGTCCCGTTTTTGCCCGGCTTGAAATCGAATTTTGGGTCGTCGAGGATCGTAATTCCCGGAATAATTCGCGCCACGTGATGCGTCTCCAGTTCGCGCGGTAGCTCAGCCGTCGATGTCGATACCGGCCACGCCGGAGATGAACCACTTGTGGTCAGCCCGTTCTTGAGTGCCGACCGGTTCGCTCAATGGAATGAATGCGGAGAGTGCGGCTCCAGGCTCGACAAACAGCGCAGGGCTGACCCCGTGGATTTCCTTGCCGCTCTTCAACTGAACCGTCAGGTGCACAGAGGTGATGATCGTCCTGGCGGACGGGTTGACCGCATCGACCGCGAAGCTCCCGCACGGAGCATCCGGGCAGAAGTTGAAACCGCCGCGAGCAACCGCGAACTTCGTTTTCAGATCACCCTTGTCGGTCGTGTACTTCGCCGCGCACGTCTGCTTCGCGACGCCCTTCGAGATCAGGCCGTCCTTGGACGTGGACTCCACGCAGCGCTGAAACTTCTTGAAGTCCGAAGCGAACAGGTCCTCGATCGGCTGGCAACCGCTGACCACCATCAGGCCCGCGAATGCCGTGGCCACCTTCCACGGGGTCATCTTGCCGATCACTTCTTCTTGCCGCACGGGTAGGCGTCGAGAAGCGAGTTGATCACGATCGGGACGGCGGACAGGTGAAGCTGAGCCGGGTTCCGTTCACCAAATCGGATGAAGATTTTGATCACCTGACTGGTGGTGACCTCCGGTGGCACGCAGGTCATGAGCATATTCTGACCGTCCACGTTCAGTCGCGCTGTCTGGTGAAGTGCCGACATGAAGCCCCAGCAATAGCTGGTCGCAAAATCCTGGTCGAACCGGACGCCGTCGCTCTCGATGGTCAATGAGCGGTCCAGTCTTTGACACTTGTTCAGCAGGTCCAACGCGGTTCCGTTTGCGACAGCGGGCGCACTTAGGCCGACGAGTGCAAAAGCACCGAAGCTCATGAGAGACCGTCGCACTACCAACATTTTAGCCCGCCCGTAGGAGTTGCACGAGCATATCCGGGGATAACGCCGCCGCAACACGTGCGATTACTAAATCATCCAAAATCGCCCCTTATCAGCCAGTTTTCGGGCTTGCGTCTAACTACCCTTGGGACCTGTTCTCGAAGGACGATATGCATTTCGACCGCGCCACCCTCGAACACGCTCAGGCCGAGGTTGACGCCATCACGGTCCAGATCGTCGAACTCGAACAAGAAGCAGCCGGATCGTCAGACCCGGCTGTCTTCGTTCCAGTGATCGCGGTCCTGGAGGCTGAGCGCGACGTGGCCCTTCCGATCATCGCTCTGGAGCGGGCGAAGCAGCGGCTGGCCGAAGCCCTCGCGGCCCTGGGCTGATTCGGGACGAATGGGCCGTTTGAGGTCGAAAACGTCGATTTTGGCGTTTCACGCGAATCGGAAAATTCGCGCGTAATTGCATAGGGTTACAACCTGTCGCTGTGAATTAAACGTGGACGGCTGCGGTGGAGCGCTTGCAGCGGCAACCATTTTGAGCGCTATGATTCTTTGTCGCCCCGATGGCCTCACAAGTTTTTTCTTGCTGAGAGGACCATCTGAAATGAGCGACCAGCCAAAGCTTCCCGCCCCGACCCGTAAGCGAAAGCCGAAGTCAGATCATTCCGTTTGGGTGAAGTCCCGATGGGTGGAGGCAGCCGGGTACGGCCACGGCATCTACGTGGTCCCGATCGTCGTCGGGATCGTCGCCGTGATCGTGCTGAACCTCGCCGCGATCATGTGGCTGCGGTGAGGTGGCCGTCTCAGGCCACCCCCTCAAAGGTTGCTTCGATGTTCGGGTCCGGCTTCCCGCCGCCGATGCGCATGCCCGTTCCCTTGCCGTCGAACGCGTAGAACACGCTGTCGTCGATCATGTGGACGGCGATCTGTCCGTCCCGGTTGAACATGATCTTCTCGACCGTCTCTTTGATCTTGAGGTTGAGCGCGACACGCACCGCGTAAAGCTCCGCGCCCTTCGTGGTTTCCATCTTGTCCCAGAGCGCCTTCAGTGCGGCCTTCCGATCGCCGGGCGATTGGCGCGAGGCGATGGCATCGCGCTTGTTCCGGTTGGCGGCCAAGCTCTCGTTCAACAGTGCCTTCTCTGCCTCCATTTCCTGAACCATTTCGACGGCCGTGGATGACCCCTTGAAGGCCGTGATGATCGTGCGGATTTCAGTGTTGAGCACGCTGATCCGGTGCTGATCGGCGGCGATGACCTTGTGCAGGGCGGCGACTTCCTCCGACCTGCGGTCCTTCAGGTCGATTTCGGTAACGAATTCCAAGACCGCGCGTTCAACCGCCAGATAGCGGGGCATCTTCGTGTTGTCGCACACGTTCTCGCTGCGGCCAGCGCACCGAAGGCGGGTGTATCGAGCCCCGCCTTTCGTCTCGTACTGAACCTTGATGTGCATCGCGAGGCCGCAATGCTCGCACGCGACCACGTCTTTCAGGATGTTGGCGAACTCCTCACCCGTGCGACCACGGCTCCGCGCCTTCTTCCGCAGCTTCAGCGCGGCGTTCGCCTGCTCCCAAAGATCGGGTTCAATGATCGGCTCGTAATAGTGGGGGTTGACGCTGGCTAAGGTGAGGATGCGCTTGCCCTCAGCGTCGTAGCTCGTGGTGTAGCTGCGGAACTCGCCCAGGACGGCGCGGCCCCGGAGAATGTCTTGAACCGACGTGGCGTTCCAGTGGTGCGCGCCCTTCGAGACAGAGCCGACGCGACGACGGGCCACGCCAAACGGCTCATAATCGCGCGCCCTCATCTCCTGGGCGATACGGTAGCTCGACATTCCGGCCGCGCAGAGATCGAACATCTCCTTCACGATCTGCTTCTCGCGCGGCTTGACCTTGAAGCTCTTCGTCCCGGTGACCTTGTCCTTCACCACTTCGAGCCAGGAAGGCACCGAACCGGCGACGATCGTCCCATTGACCCGCCCCTTGGCGTGTGCGTCGGCGACGCGGGAGCTTTTGTACCGGCTTTCTTCGTTGGCCCGGCCCATGCTGACCATGAGCGACATCAAGCGACCGATATCCTTGTTCAGGTCGTCGAGCGTGAACTTCGAGTTCTCGTAAACCGAGTGGACGATCACGCCCCGCGCAAGGATGGCCTTGAACGTGTCGAGGGCATCGAGCGGAGCTTGGCGGGAAAGGCGGTCCACGGATTCGATAATCAGGTGTTCGCCCGGCCGAATCACGCCCTGATCGATGTGCCTGAGAATTAGGGCCAGTTCACCGACGCGGCGGTTCTTCCCTCGATATGCCGAAACACCCCGATCGCTATAGGTCCGAACCACCTCCAGGCCGTTCCGGGCGATGTACGCATGGGTGTTGTCTAGCTGCCGATCGAGGCCCGAACCCTCAAGCTGGGTACCGCTCGAAACGCGCTGGTAGAGGTGACAGAGGTTGGAAATCGCATTCATCAGAGCACCTTAGCCGAAATGAGTGCCCGACTGTCAAATATGGAGCGACAGCGGGAATTATCTCTGGCAGCCGCCAGCTTCCGCCGGTGCGCCAGCGACCTTGCTCGGCTTCCCGCTGGTCGAGGCGGAAGACATGCCGAACGTCGCCAACAACGCGGTCTCGATCGCCTTCGGCGATTTCCGGCGCGGCTACCTCGTCGTCGACCGGGCGGGCGTGCGCATCCTGCGCGACCCGTATTCCGCCAAGCCGTATGTGCTGTTCTACACGACCAAGCGCGTGGGCGGCGGCGTGCAGGATTTCGCGGCGATCAAGGGGTTGAAATTCGCGGTCTGAAGTTGCTCAGCGCGAAAACCACCAGCTGAAGGCAGCGCGCGGCTGGGCCGCCTCGTCCGGTGGCGCCTCGCTGCCGAACGAAAGCAGCCGTGCGCTGCCCTCGGAGATCCAGCCGCGGTAGTCGCTGATCGGCGTAATGGCGGTGAAGCCGCCGCAAATGCGCCGGGCACGCGTGTTGAGCGGTCCGCTCGACCAGCTCACGATGCCGACGAGATCCCGCGAGCGCGTCGAGCCGCGCAGCACCGGACCGCCGGAATCGCCGCGGCACGCGCCTGCGCCCGGCGTTTCGCCGCGCGCCTCGATGTCGACCGCGACCTTGACCGTGTTCTGGGTCGTATAGTTGCCGGCGTTGAGCAGCTGCGTTTCACGCAGGCGACGGGCGGTGCGCTTGTTGTTCTCGGCGGAGAGGCCGTAGCCCGCCATGGTGACGGTTTCGCCTTGCCAGAGGCCGCCGCCCAGCGTGAGCGGCTCGATATCCGGCGGCAGCGGCTGTGCCAGCCGCAGCAGGGCGAGGTCGGTGCCCGGTTGCGTGCGCGGCGTAGTGCCGGGCACGAAACTCGGATGCGGCAGGACCGCGACGACGATCTGCCGCCGCGCGCGGAAACGGGGGTCGAGGCTGACCACGCTGATCGAGCCGCCGCCCATCAGGCAATGCGCGGCCGTCAGCACGATCTCAGGCGCGATCACAGCGCCCGAGCAGAGCTCGCCCCGGCTGGTCTCGACCCGCACGGTCCAGGCACGCGCTCCATGGGCATCGCGTGAGTCGGTGCCTCCGACGACGGCCAGAGCGGGCTGCGCCGTTGCGGCAGCCAGAAGGGAAAACGCGAGAGCGGTAAGCGAGCGCAGGATCATGATGTGAACCAGTGGACGGCCGATCAATCTAGGAGGTGGCGCGGCGCAGTCCAGCGTTTTCACCGGCCTTTTGACCAGCGTGCCGTATCGCCCCATCGGGAAAGTGTCGTGTCGATCCACTGGCGTTGCGGCGCGACCAGAATGCCCTGGGTGAGGAGGCCGCAATTGCGGCCTTTCGGACCGGTGGACCAACTCGTCACGGCGCTGATGCCGCCATCGGCGAAGATCGGTCCGCCGGAATCACCCTGGCAGGCGCTGGCGCCGGGCTGCTTGCCCGCACCGGCCGGATCGGCCGCCCACAGCAGGATGCGGCTCGGTCCATAGGGCTCGATCGCCGCCAGGGTGGCGGATCGGTATGTGCCCGTGCTGCGGGCTTCGCCCTCGCGGGCGACCCCATAACCGGCGAGCGTGACAGGGCTTCCTGCTGGAGGCAGCGGCCCGTCGGCCAGCTCCGCAGGGGCGAAACGCGCCGGCAGAGGCTCGGCGAGCCGGATCAGAGCGAGGTCGATCGAGCGCCGCCGGCTGCGGATCGCACCGGCATCGAACTCGGGATGCAAGCTGACCGCCGCAGGCGCGATCAGGACGGGCTCGCCAGCTTCGCGCCAATGGATGCGCAGCTCCGTTCCGCCGGCGGCGCAGTGAGCCGCTGTCAGGATGGCGCGCGGCGAGAGCACGATACCGCTGCATACCCCGCCGCGGGCATTGAGCACCATCAAGGTCGAGCCGACGGCGGGTCCGCCTTCACGCCCGCCGACCACGGCCTGCGCGGGCAGGGGGCCGAGCCCGCAGACCGCGCCGCCGAGCGAGGCGGCGACGATCCAATTCGCGATGCGCATCGAGTGCTCCTTTCCGATGGAACGCTGATAGCGCGCCTCGCTCCGCAAATGAACCTTTCAGACGATTCCACGAAGGGGATGAACATGACGCCGCTCGCCCTGGCTCCGCCGACGGCAGAACCGGTCACGCTCAACGAGACCCGGCTATTCCTGCGCCTGGACCATAACAATGAGGATGATCTGCTCGCTACACTGATCACGGCCGCTCGGCTGATGATCGAAGCGGCAGCGGGCCGCTGCCTGATCGAGCAGCCCTGGCGCATCGTTCTCGATCGTTGGCCCGGCAATGGCGAGATCAGGCTGCCGCTGTCGCCGATCGCAAGGATCGAGGCGGCGCGGGTCTACGATATGCTCGGGGCTCCGCAACCGGTCGCCGAGGCGGCGCTCACGCTGGACAGGAGTGCCGACCCTCCACTGATCCGCGTAACCGGAGAGCTGCCGGAGATCGGCCGCCATCACGGCGCGATCGAGATCGACATCGTTGCCGGGTACGGGGCGACAGCCGCCGCCGTGCCCGCCCCCCTGCGCCAGGCCGTGCTCAGATTGGCCGCCCGCTGGTTCGAGGAGCGCGGCGATGTCGCCAGCCGCGACGCACGGGCGCTGCCGAGTGCGATCGCAGCGTTGGTGTCTCCGTTCCGCCGTGGAAGGCTTTGACCATGGCGAGGGCTGCTGGAGCTGCGATCGGCAGACTGAGGCGCCGGCTTACTCTGGAAGCGCCGGTTTCCACGCCGGATGAGCTGGGAGGGGTAACCCAGGTCTTCGAGGTGGTGGCCGCCTTCTGGGCGCAGGTCGAATGGCTTGCGGGCGCCGAGCAATGGCGTCAGGGGCGCCCGGAGCAGGTTGGCACTCATCGCGTGACGCTGCGTTGGCGCGGCGATCTCGACGGCGGCAAGCGGCTGCGCGACGGCGACCGGATCTTCGACATCCGAACGGTTGCCGATCCCGACGGTTCGCGTCGGCGCCTCGTCTGTCTTGCGGAGGAGGTGAAGCCATGAGCGGCGCGATCCTTGCCCTGCGCGCTGCAATTCAGGCTCGCTTGACGGCCGATGCCGCGCTGACGGCGCTGATCGGCCCCGGCCGCATCCATGGCGAGGCGCCGCGCGCGGCTCGCGGCCTCTACGTCGTCCATGGCGATGTCGAGGCCCGCGACTGGTCGACCGGCAGCGAACGCGGCTGCGAGCAGGAACTCGCGCTCGTCGTCTGGGCGTCGCAAAGCGGCTCCTCGCAGCAGGCCTTGCAGGCGGCTGGGCTGATCGTCGGCGCGCTCGACGAAGCCGAACTCGCTCTGGAAGGGCACGCCCTCGTCAATCTGCGCTGGCTGTCGAGCCGGCTCGCCCGCGAGCCGCGCAGCGGGCTCGGCCATGTGACGATCCGCTTTCGGGCGGTCACCGAAACACTCTGACACCGGCAACCCCCAATATTGGAAGGAGAAGCCGCATGGCGGCACAGAAAGGCAAGGATCTGCTGCTCAAGGCGGCGGATGGCGTCGGCGCATTCGTCACCGTCGCAGGCTTGCGGGCGCGGCAGATCGCGTTCAACGCCGAGACCGTGGACGTGACCCATTCGGAATCCGCGGGGCGCTGGCGCGAATTACTGGCCGGGGCGGGCGTGCGCCGGGCCAGCATCAGCGGCTCCGGCATCTTCAAGGATGAGGCTTCCGACGCTCTCGTCCGCCAGGTTTTTTTCGACGGTTTGATCCAAGGTTGGCAGGTCGTGGTGCCGGATTTCGGCATAATCGAAGGTCTCTTCCAGCTGACGAGCCTCGAGTACCGGGGCGACCATGCCGGGGAGGTCACGTTCGACCTCTCGCTGGAATCCGCCGGCCCGCTCGCTTTCACGGCGCTTTGAGGAGACGGTGATGGTCAATCGTCACAGAGGAGAGACCGCGCTCATGGTCGCGGGCGATGCGTTGCCCATGCGGCTGACGCTGGGAGCGCTGGCCGAGCTGGAGCATGCCTTCGCCGTCGACAGCCTGCCCGCTCTCGGGGAGCGCTTCGTGCATGGCCGGCTCTCCGCCCGCGACATCATCCGCATTCTCGCGGCGGGCTTGCGGGGGGCGGGCAGGGCGATTCGGGACGAGGATGTGGCGAACCTGTCCTTCGACGGTGGGCTGAGCGGGGCGATCAAAGCCGCGATTGCGCTGCTGGAAGCCACTTTCGGCGAGGGCGATACGGGCCGCCCTTCGCCGCCGCCGGGGGCGTGAAGCCGTCGGCGGCCTTTCCCTGGAGCGATGTCATGGCCTTCGGGCTAGGGCGGCTGGCCTGGCCGCCCGAGCAGTTCTGGGCGGCGACGCCGCGCGAGATCGCGGCAGCCCTGAGGGCACATCAGAGCGAAGCCGGCGGCGCCACGGATCGCGCCGCTCTGGCAGCTCTCATGGCCGCCCATCCAGACAGTTGAGTTGAATTCCTGAATCAATATCTGAAGAGGATGACATGACCGGTGACGATGAGGTCGAGACCGATCGTCTGTCTGATCTGCGGACGATGGATAAATTGACTCAATCTTTGAGCAAAACCTCGGAAAGCTTTGGTAAATCGATCGTAAATGCGTTCTCTCGCGGCGTCGTGGAGGGCAAGCGCTTCGAGGACGTGCTGCGTAGCGTCGGCCGCTCGCTGACCGACAGCCTGCTCAAGACGGCTCTCAAGCCGCTCCAGACAGGCCTCTCCAGTCTGCTCGGCATGGGTGTGAAAAGTCTTACTGACCTGTTCACCGGCGGCTTTGGGTCGGTCGCTGCGAGCATTCCGGTCAAGGCCTTCGCCGAAGGCGGCATCGTTGCTTCCCCATCCTATTTCCCGACCGGGCGCGGACTCGGCTTGATGGGCGAGCGCGGCGCCGAGGCCATCATGCCGCTGTCGCGCGGCCCCGATGGGCGGCTTGGCGTGCGCGCGGCGGGCAGCGGCCCAGTGCGGCCACCCAGCGTTGTCGTGCAGGTGTCGACGCCCGACGCCGAGAGCTTCCGCCGGTCCGAAGCGCAGGTCTCCGCCGCGATCGCCCGCGCCGTTGCGCGCGGCAGCCGTGCGCTATGAGCGGAGTCCCCATGGCTGATTTTCACGAAGTCCGTTTTCCGACCGATGTGGCGCGTGGCGCGCGGGGTGGGCCGGAGCGTCAGACGCAGATCGTCACGCTCGCCTCCGGGCGCGAGGTTCGTAATAGCCGCTGGGCCCATTCCCGGCGCCGCTACGACGCCGGGCTCGGCGTACGCAGCTTCGATGCCCTGGCGGCCGTCGTCAGCTTCTTCGAGGAGCGCCGCGGCCGGCTTCATGGTTTCCGCTGGCGCGACCAGCTCGACTGGAAGAGCTCGCCTCCCTCGCGCGAGCCTGCCGCCACGGATCAGATCATCGGGATTGGCGATGGCGTCGCGGCGGCCTTCCAGCTCTGCAAGATCTATGGCGCCGGCCCGTCCGCCTATAGCCGCGCGATTGCGAAGCCATGCGAAGGCACCGTGCAGATTGCGCTCGATGGCGTCGAGCAGCCGGCGGAGAGCTTCGCCTGCGACACCGCGACCGGGCGCATCACCTTCGCGCCCGGCTCGATCCCGCCACCGGGCGCGACGGTGACCGCTGGCTTCGCCTTCGACGTTCCCGTGCGCTTCGACGTCGACGCGATCGATGTCGATCTCTCGGCTTTCGAGGCTGGCGAGATCCCGCGCATCCCCGTCGTCGAGATCCTGCCCTGAGGTTCCACCATGCGCGCTATCCCCGCCGGTCTCGCCGCCCATATCGAGAGCGGGGCGACCACCCTGTGTCGCTGCTGGAGCCTGACGCGGCGCGACGGGCTGGTGCTCGGCTTCACCGATCATGACCGGGCTCTAGACTTCGACGGTCTGACCTATGCGGCGTCGACCGGGCTTGAGGCAGCCGAGACGACGGCCGAGCTGGGATTCGCCATCGGCGGCGGCGATGTCGCCGGTGCTTTCGCGGCATCGGGCCTGAACGAGGCCGACCTCGCGCGGGGGCTCTACGACGATGCGCGAGTCCGCGTCTGGCTGGTCAATTGGGCCGTGCCCGAGCAGAGGTTGCTGCTCGAGGAGGGCTTCGTCGGCGAGGTGCGGCGCGGCGAGTACGGCTTCACGGCCGAGATGCGCGGCATCGCCAAGGCCTTCGACGAGGAGCGTGGACGCCTCTACCTGCGCTCGTGCTCGGCGGATCTCGGCGATGCGCGCTGCGGCGTCGCATTGGTGCCGGTCGCCGCGGCCGTCAGTGGGAGCGATGGCCGCCTGACGCTGACCGCGGGAGCGCTCGCTTCCTATCCCGATGGCCACTTCACCGGCGGACGGCTTGTCTTCACCGGCGGCGCCAACGCCGGCTTCGCCACGGAGGTGAAGCGGCACGGCATCGAGGGCGATCACGCCGTCTTCCAGCTCTGGCAGATTCCGGCCGGAGCGATCCTTGCAGGCGACGCTTTTAGCGTCGCGCCGGGATGCGACAAGAGCTTCGCCACCTGCCGGACGAAATTCGGAAACGGCGTCAATTTCCGCGGCTTTCCGCATATGCCGACGACGGACTTCATCATCGGCGGCGTCCGTCCCGGCGACGGTGCGCTCGACGGGGGGAGCCTGTTCCGATGAGACGCGATGAAATCGTCGAAGCCGCGCGTCTATGGCTTGGCACGCCCTATCACCACCAGGCCTCGCTGTGCGGCGTCGGCTGCGACTGCCTCGGCCTCGTCAGGGGGATCTGGCGCGATCTGCTGGGCGAGGAGCCGGAAGCGCCGCCGCCCTACACGGCAAATTGGGCCGAAAGCCTGCGGCAGGAGACGCTGGCGAGCGCGGCGCTGCGCCATCTCATGCCGGTCGCGACCGGGGCTGAACGGCGTGGCGATGTGCTGCTCTTCCGCTGGCGCGAGCATCTGCCGGCAAAGCACTGCGCCATCCTGAGCGCGCCCGATCGCATCATCCACGCCCATGACGGGGCGGCCGTCGCCGAGGTCGCGTTCACGCCCTGGTGGCGGCGCCATCTCAGCCATGCCTTTTCCTTCCCCGGAGTGACCGACTGATGGCGACGCTTCTCCTCCAGGTCGCGGGCGCTGCGCTCGGCACAGCCTTGGGCGGCCCGGTCGGCGGCATGATCGGCCAGGCGCTCGGCGGTCTGGCCGGCGCGACCATCGACCAGGCCTGGCTCGGCGGCGCAGGCGGCAACAAGATGGTCGAAGGGCCGCGGCTGAAGGAGGTGAACGGGCTCGCCTCCACCGAGGGCGCATCGATTCCGCGGGTCTATGGCCGGGCACGCCTCGGCGGCCAGCTCATCTGGGCGACGCGCTTCGAGGAGGAGGTCAGCGTTTCGGTCACCCGCAGCAAGAGCGGCGCCAAGGGTGGCAGCTCGAAGAAGACTTTTGAGACAACCTACAGCTACCACGCCAACCTCGCGATCGGCCTCTGCGAGGGGCCGATCGCCTTCATCCGGCGCATCTGGGTCGACGGACGTGAGCTCGACGTCAACACGGTCGCGATGCGCGTCCATCACGGGCATGAAGCGCAGGAGCCGGATCCGTTGATCGCCGCGAAGGAGGCGGGCGACGCGCCGGCCTACCGCGGCTTGGCCTATGTCGTCTTCGAGCGCCTCCCGCTTGCCGACTATGGCAATCGCGTGCCCCAGTTCGATTTCGAGGTCGTGCGTGCCGTCGAGGGGCTGGGTGGCATGATCCGCGCCGTCTCGCTGATCCCCGGCGCCGGCGAATTCGTCTACGACACCAGGCCGGTCAGCCATGAGCCCGAGCCGGGCGTCAGCGAGAGCCTGACGCGCCACCAGCTCTATGGCGGCTCGGACGTCGATACGGCGCTCGGCCATCTCCTCGCGCTCTGCCCCGGTTTGCGCTCCGTTTCGCTCGTGGTGTCCTGGTTCGGCGACGATCTGCGCGCCGGTTCCTGCAGCGTCGCGCCGCGCGTCGAGATTCCGCACAAGCCGACGGTCGGTGCCGAATGGTCGGTCGCAGGGCTGGCGCGCGCTTCGGGCCGCCCCGTCAGCCAAATGGACGGCCGCCCGGCCTTCGGCGGCACGCCCTCCGACGAGAGCGTGATCGCACTGATTCGGCGCCTGCGCTTCGATTACGGTCTCGAAGTCGTCCTCTATCCCTTCCTGATGATGGATGTCCCGATCGACAATGCCCTGCCGGACCCCTGGTCGGGTGGGGTCAGCCAGCCGCGCTATCCCTGGCGCGGCCGGATCAGCTGCGATCCCGCGCCCGGCCGCACAGGGAGCGCGGAGGGAACTGCGGCCGCCGCCGCGCAGGTCGCCGCCTTCGTCGGCACGGTCGGGCCGGCCGACATGTCGCTTGTGGGCGATGCCATCGGCTGCTCCAAGCCAGACGAGTGGTCGTACCGCCGCCAGATCATGCATTGCGCGATGCTGGCGCAGGCCGCAGGTGGCGTCGAAGGCTTCGTGATCGGATCCGAACTGGTCGGGCTGACGCATTTGCGCGCAACGTCGGGCTATCCGATGGTCGAGCACCTCATCGGGATCGCTCAGGACGTCGAAGCCATTCTGCCCGAGGCGACCCTGACCTACGCCGCCGACTGGACGGAGTATGGCGCCGATGTCCGAGACGGCGGCGAGGACATCGATTTTCCGCTCGATCCGCTGTGGGCCTCGCCGGCGATCGGTGCTGTTGGCATCGACTATTATCCTCCGCTGTCGGACTGGCGCGATTCCGGCGATCACGCCGATGCTGCCGTCGCGCGCGGGCCCGCCGATCTCGCCTATCTCCGCAATCGGCTGACTGCGGGTGAAGCCTTTGACTGGTATTATGCCGATGAAGAAGGCCGTACAGCCCAGGTGAGGGTGCCGATCACCGACGGCGCCTACGGAAAGCCTTGGCAGTTTCGGCCCAAGGATCTGCATGGCTGGTGGAACAATGCGCATGTCCGGCGCTCTGGGGGCGCCGAGACCACTGCCACGCCCTTCGTTCCGGGCGCGAAGCCGATCTGGCTCACCGAGATCGGCATCCCGGCCGTGGACAAGGGCGCCAACGCGCCCAATGTCTTTCCCGACACGCGCTCGGCCGAGGGCGGCTTCCCGCCCTTCTCCAGCGGCGCTCGTGACGATCTGGTGCAGACGCGCGGGCTGGAGGCGATCATCTCCGGCTTCGATCCCGCCCGCCTCGGCTTCGATCCCACGCGCAATCCGGTTCATCCCGTCAGCGGGATCCGCATGGTCGACCCCGCGCATATCGTCGTCTGGAACTGGGATGCCCGGCCATTCCCGGCTTTTCCTGATCTCGGCGGTATCTGGGCCGACGGCGCCAATTTCGAGACCGGGCATTGGTTGAACGGCCGGCTGGAGGGAATACCGGTCGATCGCCTCATCGCCGGGCTGCTCGCCGAATTCGGCCTGCCGCCTGCAGAGGGCATGACCGTGGACGGCTTCGTGGATGGCTACGTCCTCGACCGCCCGCTTTCCGCCCGCCAGGCGCTCGAGACGCTGGCTCAGACCTTCGGCTTCGACGCCGTGATGAGCGCGGGGCGCCTGCGCTTCGAGGGGCGGGGCGGCAAGGTCGCGCGGCTGCTCGACCACGACGATTTCGTTGCGGATCGTGACGGCGAGCCCTTCACCCTGCGCCGCAGCCAGGAAACGGAGCTGCCGCTGGAGCTGCGCCTCGACTTCAGCGACAGCGAAAACGACTATCGCAAAGCCGCAAGCCGCTCGCGTCGCCTTGCCGGCGCGGCGCGCCGGGAGGTCGCGGTCGAGACGGCGATCGTGACGCGCATCGCCGAGGCCCAACGCCTGGCCGACCAGCGCCTGCAGGAGGCGTGGGCGGCGCGCGAGACGCTGGAATGCGAGCTGTCGCCGCGCTGTCTTGATCTCGAGCCGGGGGACGTCGTCTCCGTTCCGGTCGATGCGGGGCGCCGCTTGTTCCGGGTGACGCGCATCGCCGATGGCCCGACCCGGCAGGTCAGTGCGCGCGCGGTCGAGCCGGCGATCTATTCCAGTGCCGGCGCGAAGGGCGGCCCTCGCTCCCCGCGGACGCCGCCGGCCTTGCCCGGCCGGCCTCTTGTGGTTCCGCTCGCCCTGCCGATCGTCGCGGCGCAGCCACCGGCGCTGCTCTCGGTCGCGGCTTTCGCATCGCCCTGGCCGGGAGCGCTGGCGATCTGGAGTGCCGACGAGGCCGGCTTGTTCGATCTCGGCGGCTTCGTCGAGGCTCCCTCGATCATTGGCGAAACGCTGACCGAGCTCCCGCCAGGGCCGCTCTGGCGAACCGATCAGCGCACCGTGCTCGAAGTCCGGTTACGCGGCGGCGTCCTGTCGTCCGTGTCGCCGCATGCAGCGCTCGCCGGCGCCAACGCGCTGGCTTTGATCGGCGAGGACGGCGAGGTCGAGATCGTGACAGCGGCGCAGGTCGATCTCATCGGTCCGCAGCGCTTCCGCCTCTCAAATTTCGTCCGTGGAATTGGTGGATCGGAAGCGGGTGCTTCCCGCCATCTGCCGCCCGGGGCTCGCGTGGTCGTTCTCGACGGAGCGGCGGTGACACTGACGACGCAGCTGTCCGAGATCGGCAAACAGCGCCGCTATCGCATCGGCCCCGCGCGCCACGATGTCGGCGATCCGACGATGACGGAGGTCACGGTCGAGGTGCGCGCCGATGCGCTGCTGCCGTTCTCTCCGGCCCGGGCGAAGGCTCGCCGTTCCGACGCCGGCATCCGTCTGAGCTGGGTACGGCGCACCCGCAGCGACGGTGATTCGTGGGATCTGGCCGAAGTTCCCACCGGCGAAGAAGTTGAGCGCTACGAAATCCGCGTCCTCGATGGTGAGACGCTAATACATGCCGAAATCGTGAACGCGCCCGAATGGATTTATCCACCCGAGCAGGAGCTTGCGCATTTCGGCTCCGCGCAGCAGGAGCTCGCTTTGTCTTTGGCCCAGCTGAGCACAACCGTGGGGCGAGGGCGCGAATGGCGTGGACGGATCGCCGTCGGATGATCTAGTCTAGGTTGTGGTCGGGGTGATGCATTCATGGCCCATTCACGCGGATGGGATTAGCCCATGTCGATGATGCCGGTCGAACCGATCCTCGCTTTCGCGCTCATGACTTCGTCGCCGATGCCGATCATCCGCGTCGACGATGCGACGCCGATGTCTTGCCTGTCCTCGGATGAAACGCGCGACGCCGTTGCCGAAGGCCGGGTCATGCAACCTGCCGAGGCCTCGCGCCATGCCCGCCATGCGGCTCCCGGCGAAGTCGTCCGCATCAGGCTCTGTCGGCAGGGCGATGATTTCGTCTATGTCGTTACGACGCTGAAACGCGACGGGCGCGTCGCACGCGTGACGCTGGAAGGACAATCCGGCAAGATCGCCACCATCCGCTGAGCGCTTGCCGGCATCTGCACAAACTGGAGCGAACCCACCGTGAGACTGCTCGTCGTCGAGGACGACAAGGACCTCAACCGCCAGATCGTGACCGCGCTGGAGAACGCCGGCTACGCCGTCGACAAGGCTTTCGACGGCGAGGAGGGGCTCTATCTCGGCGAGACCGAGCCCTATGACGCCGTCATCCTCGACCTCGGCCTGCCGAAGGTCGATGGTGTCGCGGTGCTGCAGGGCTGGCGCCGGGCTGGCAAGACCATGCCGGTGCTGATCCTGACGGCGCGCGACCGCTGGAGCGACAAGGTTGGAGGGTTCGACGCCGGCGCCGACGACTATGTCGTCAAGCCTTTCCATGTCGAGGAGCTGCTGGCGCGCGTGCGGGCCCTGCTACGGCGCGCGGCCGGCCATGCCACCTCGGAACTGGTCTGCGGACCCGTCCGGCTCGATACGCGGGCAAGCCGCGTGGTGGTCGACGGCAATCCGGTGAAGCTGACCTCGCATGAATACCGGCTTCTCTCCTACCTGATGCACCATCAGGGGCGCGTCGTTTCGCGCACCGAACTGGTCGAGCATCTCTACGATCAGGACTTCGATCGCGATTCCAACACGATCGAGGTTTTCGTCGGCCGCCTCCGCAAGAAGCTCGGGGTCGACATCATCGAGACCGTTCGGGGCCTCGGCTACATCGCCGCCGCTCCGGAAAAGGTCTGATTTAGGGAGATGGTCCTCAAATCCCATCGTTATTCGCTGGGAGCGCGGCTCTTCCTCTCGGCAGCGTTCTGCTGCGTCCTCATCCTAGTCCTGGCGGGCGTCGGCCTCACCACCTTCTACCGCCGCTCGGCCGAGCGCGGTTTCGACGAGCGGCTTTCGGTCTATATCAAGCAACTCGTGGCTGACCTCGCCGCGCCGCCGGAAACGGAGCGCCAGACGGTTGGCGATCTCGGCGAGCCGCGCTTCGATCTGCCGCTGACTGGCTGGTACTGGCAGATCACCCGCCTCGACGGCGAGCGGCCCAATGTGCGTGCCTCGCGCTCGCTGGTCGGCGGCCAGCTGCCGAAGCTCCTCGACCAGTCGATCACGCCGAACAGCCGCGGCCTGCGGGAGAGCTATGTCTCCGGCCCGGACGATCGCATGCTGCGTATTCTCGAGCGCGAGATCGATGTCGGCGAGGACGGTCGCTTCACCGTCGCCGTCGCCGCGCCCGCCGACGAGATCGAGGGCGATATCCAGGATTTCCGCTTCGCGCTCGCGATGACCTTCCTGCTGCTCGGCATTGCGCTCGTCGCCTCGACGCTCGTGCAGGTCCGGTTCGGCCTGCGCCCGCTGGTGCGCCTGCGGACCGCGGTCGGTTCGGTGAGAACGGGCGAGAGCCCGCGCATCGTCGGCCAGTATCCGCCTGACCTCGCCCCGCTCGCCAGCGAGCTCAATCAGTTGATCGATGCCAATCACGAGATACTCGACCGTGCTCGCACCCAGGTCGGCAACCTCGCCCACGCCCTCAAGACGCCGCTCAGCGTCATGATGAACGAGGCGGGTTCGGGCGAAGGGCAACTCCCTCAGACGGTTCGGACACAGACGGCGATCATGCGCGATCAGGTCCAGTACTATCTCGATCGTGCGCGGGCCGCAGCGTTGTCCGGGGCGCTGGGTGGCGTCACCGAAGTGGTTCCCTCGCTTGAAGCGCTCCTGCGGACCTTCATGAAGATCTCCCAGGACAGAGAGATCGCCGGATCGCACGCCGTTCCGAAGACGCTGCGCTTTCGCGGCGAAAAGCAGGATTTCGAGGAGATGCTCGGAAACCTGCTCGACAATGCCTTCAAATGGGCGGCGTCCCGCGTTGAGGTTTCGCTGGAGGGCGCCAAGGCCGTTGACGACGAGAAGATGGCATTGCTGATCGACGACGATGGTCCGGGCCTCCCCGACGGCGCCAGGGCGGAAGTGCTGAAGCGCGGCCGCCGGCTCGACGAGGCGACGCCGGGTTCGGGCCTCGGATTGTCGATTGTCGTCGATCTCGCCAAGCTCTATGGCGGCGAGCTGACGCTGCAGCGTTCGCAGCTGGGCGGGCTGCGCGCGCGGCTCGTCCTGCCTTCGATCTAGATCAAATCCAAGCCCGCGTGACCCTTTGTCGCCATGAACTCGACCGGCCGATTCGCTAAGAACACCTCATGATGATCTGGACGATCTTTGCAGCGATGACGGGAGCGGCGATCTTCGCCTTGCTCCGGCCGCTCAGCCACGGCCAGGTTCAGGATTTCGCCGATATCGCGGATGCCAAGAGCCTCTATCGCGCCCAGCTCAAGGAGATCGATCGCGATCTCGGGCGCAAGCTGATCGCGGAGCCGGAAGCGGAGGCCGCGCGTGCTGAAGCGGCGCGCCGCCTGCTGCGGGCCGCCAACGACGAGGTGGGGCCTTCGGGCGAGACCGAACCGTCCTTGCGCCGCCGCCGGGCCAGCTCCGCGCTGATGCTGTCGGTTGTGCCGCTCCTCGCCTTATTGGTCTACGGGCTGTACGGCTCGCCCGGCTTCTCCGACCAGCCGCTGGCCGCGCGGGTCGAGAAGGCCGGGCCGCAGCAGGATTTTGCCGTTGTCCTGGCGCGCATGGAGGCCCATCTCGCGGCCAATCCGACGGACGCCAAGGGGTGGTCGCTGATCGCGCCGATCTATCTGAGACAGGGACGTTACGACGAGGCAGTGAAGGCTTTCGCCGCGACGGTTCGCTACGGCAGGCCCGATACCGATCTGCTCGCCGGGCTCGGCGAAGCCCGCATTCTCGAAGCTGGCGGGATTGTGACAGCAGCCGCGCGGGAAGCCTTGGCGGAAGCGGTCAAGCTCGACCCGAGGAATCCGCGAGCGCGCTACTACCTCGCCGTCGGCAAGGAGCAGGATGGTGACGGGGAGGGGGCACTTTCCGATCTGCAGCAACTCCTCGCCGATGCGCCGCCACAGGCCGATTGGGCCGGCGCTGTGCGCGCCCGTATCGAGCAGATGCAGGCCGATGCCGGGCGCAAGGCGGTCGCAGCCTTGCCGGAGGCCGAACGCCAGCAGGCGATCAAGGGCATGGTGGACGGCCTGGCCGCGCGGCTGGCCGATGGCGGCGGAACGCTGCCCGAATGGAGCCGCCTCATCCGGGCCCGCGCCGTGATCGGCGACCGGGATGCCGCGGTGCAAGCGGTGAAGACGGCGCGCGAGCGCCTGTCGCAGGATCAGGCTGCACTTGCGGCGATCGATGCCCTGGTCGATGAATTGGCCTTGAAGGATGCCAAGCCGTGAGTATCGCCCAGCCCACCCGCTCCATGCCGGCCAAGCGCCGCCTGACCCGCAAGCAGCGCCGCCTCGCGCTGATCGCGGCGGCCGGCGCCGTGCTGTGCTTCGCGGCCGGGCTCGTGCTCTTCGCGATGCGCGATACGATCGTCTTCTTCTACGGCCCGACGGAGATCGTCGAGAAGGGAGTAGCCCCCGGTACCCGAATGCGACTTGGCGGCCTCGTCGAGACGGGCTCCGTCCAGCGTGGACCAGGCCAGCGCGTCTCCTTCGCGATCACCGATGGCAAGACCGCCATGAAGGTCGGCTATGACGGGTTGCTGCCGGATCTGTTCCGTGAGGGGCAGGGCGTAGTGACCGAGGGCGTCTTCGAAGGAGCAGGGCGGTTCAAGGCAGATTCGGTGCTGGCCAAGCATGACGAGACCTATATGCCGCGCGAAGTCGCCGACACGCTGAAGAAGCAGGGGCATTGGCAGCCCGGCGGCGCCGGCGCACCCGCCGCGCCCGCGGCCAAGCCGTGAGCCGGGCATGATCGTCGAGATCGGTCATTACGCGCTGGCGCTGGCGCTCGGTGTCTCCGTCATCCAGGCACTGGTGCCGTTCTGGGGCGTCGTGCGTCATGACAGGGCACTGGCGTCGGTCGGCAGCAGCGCGGCGCTGATCAGCTTCGCGCTGGTCGCGTTGTCGTTCGCGGCATTGGTCGCATCCTATGTCCGTTCGGATTTCTCGGTGGCGAACGTCGTCGCGAATTCCCATTCGGCGCAGCCGCTGATCTACAAGCTGACCTCGGTCTGGGGCAACCATGAGGGCTCGATGCTGCTCTGGGTGCTGATCCTGACCCTGTTCGGGGCGCTGGTCGCGCTGTCGCGCAACTCATTGCCGCCGCGGCTGCGGGCCGGGACCCTGGCCGTGCAGGGGTTGGTCGCCGTGGCCTTCCTCGCCTTCCTGCTGCTCACCTCTAACCCGTTCCAGCGCCTGGCGCAGCCCCCGGCGGAAGGGCAGGACCTCAACCCGATCCTGCAGGACCTCGGCCTCGCGATCCATCCGCCGTTGCTCTACATCGGCTATGTCGGCTTCTCGATCACCTATGCCTTCGCCGTCGCCGCCCTGATCGACGGGCGCATCGATGCGATGTGGGCGCGTGCCGTCAGGCCCTGGACGCTGTTGGCCTGGACCTTCCTGACGCTCGGCATCGCGATGGGCTCCTACTGGGCTTATTACGAGCTCGGTTGGGGCGGCTGGTGGTTTTGGGACCCTGTCGAGAACGCCTCCTTCATGCCCTGGCTCGCGGGCACGGCCCTGATCCACTCGACCGTGGTGATGGAGAAGCGCGATGCGCTCAAGGTCTGGACGATCCTGCTCGCGATCCTGACCTTCTCGCTGTCGCTGCTCGGCACCTTCATCGTCCGCTCCGGCGTGCTGACCTCGGTCCATTCCTTCGCCAGCGACCCGGCGCGCGGCCTGTTCATCCTCTTCATCCTGGTCTTCTTCGTCGGCGGTTCGCTCGCGCTCTTCGCCTGGCGTGCGCCGCTCTTGCGGCAGGGCGGGCTGTTCGCGCCGATCTCCCGGGAGGGAGCGCTGGTCGTCAACAACATCTTCCTTGCCACTGCCTGCGCCACGGTTTTCGTCGGCACGCTCTATCCGCTGGTGCTGGAGATGCTGACCGGCGACAAGATTTCGGTCGGAGCGCCCTTCTACAACGCGACCTTCATCCCGGTGATGGTGCCGCTGCTGCTGATCCTGCCGATCGGCCAGTCGCTCGCCTGGAAGCGCGGCGATCTGCTCGGCGCCGCCCAGCGCAACGCCGCCGCCTTCGGTTTGGCCGTGCTGACGTCGCTCGCGGTGATCGCCTTCACCCGGGGCGGGCCGGTCCTGGCGCCGCTCGGCGTTGGGCTCGGCGTCTTCCTGATCCTGGGGGCGGCGGTCGATCTTGGCGAGCGCATCGTCGCGCGAGCCAGCGGCTGGCAGGCCGTGCTGTCGCGCGCCAAGGGGCTGCCGCGCTCGGCCTGGGGCACGGCGCTGGCCCATGCCGGCATCGGCTTCAGCATCATCGGCATCGCCGCTCAAGCCTGGAGCACCGAGTCGCTTGCGGTCCTCAAGCCGGGCGAGCGCCTGACGAGCGGGCGCTACACGGTCGTGCTGGAGGGCGTCACGCCCCGGACCGGGCCGAATTTCCGCGCCGAGGTCGCGCGTTTTCAGCTGTTCTCCGGCGACCGGGAACTGGCGCCGCTCGAGGCGTCGAAGCGCATCTATACCGCCCGAAGCATGCCGACGACCGAAGCCGGCATCCGCACGGACGGGCTGAGCCAGGCCTATGTCAGCCTCGGCGAGGCGCAGGATGGCGGCGTCGCGGTACGGCTTTACGACAAACCGTTGATCCTGCTGATCTGGATTGGCTCGATCATCATGGCTCTGGGGGGCGGGCTTTCGCTCACCGACCGGCGCTTCCGGCTGGCGGCTCCGAAGCGTGCCGCGCCAGCGGTGGCCGCGCCGCAGCCGGCGGAGTAGGCCGATGCGTCGCCTTCTCCTGACGTTTGGCATCGTGCTGCTGGCAATCACCGGCGCACAGGCCGTGCAGCCCGACGAGGTGCTGAAGAATCCGGCGCTGGAGCAGCGGGCACGCGCCATTTCCGGCGGCCTGCGCTGCCTCGTCTGCCAGAACCAGTCTATCGACGATTCCGATGCGCCGCTGGCGCGCGACCTGCGCCTGCTCGTGCGGGAAAGGCTCGTTGCCGGCGACAGCGACAAGGCGGTGGTCGATTTCGTGGTCGCCCGCTATGGCGATTTCGTGCTGCTTCGTCCGCCCTTCAATGCACGCACGGCTTTGCTCTGGGCGGCGCCTTTCGTCATTCTGCTGCTGGCGCTCGCCTTCGTATGGATGCGCGCGCGCCACCGCACGGCTTCGATGGCTGGGCCGCAGACTCTGTCCGCCGAGGAGCGCGAAAAGCTCGCGGCTCTCATCGCGGCGGACGAGAAGCCCTAGCGGCTAATCCCGCACGCCCGAAACAGTTCGTGCGAATAGGCGCGCATGCTGGTGCCGGCGATAGCATAGGTGCCCCGGCCGGTCGGGGCGGGATGAGGCGAAGCGAAGGTCGCATAGGTTCGTGCGAAGCAGGTAGCGTCGCTGCCGGAATAGCCGCGCTCCGCCGCGACTCTCAATCCCGCACCATAGGCTCCGCCGCGTGCGCGTGATGCGCCGGGCGCGCCGAAGCGCTCCGAATCTCGCCGTGCCGCCAGATCCTGCAGTCGGTCGATCCCGCAGCGAGAGCGCTGCTCCGCATTGTAGGCTGGCGTCGAGTTGGCATACCAGCTGCGCTTGCCGCCGAGCTTCTCGACGACGACCGCATGTTTCGCGAAGACGCGAGCATAGCAATCGGCGTTTTCATACCCCCGTGCCTGCGCCACCCGCAGCCCGGTATTATAGGCCGAACCCTGCTGCGCGACGGCAGGGCCGCTCAGGCAGGCCACGGCAAACGAAATCCCCCAGATGATACGCATAGGCGCCTTCCCCCATCCCAGGCACAGGGGGCGCCGGCGAGCCGCCAGCCGTCAAGATGGTGCGGGCGGTCTTGCCGCTGAATCTTACGAAACCGTCATGTTCAGGCCAAAGCCGCGTAAGGCGGCTGGCATCATCTTCCTCGTCACGAACAGGGAAAACCCTGACGCTCACGAGGTTCAAATCATGACGACACAGAACGAAACCCGTAAGTCCATCCTGAAGCGCGGCGCCCTTCTCGCCGGCACCGCCATTCTCGGCATCGGTCTGGCCGCCGGCCTTGCCGACAGCGCCCTGATGCAGAACCACAACGCCATTGCACAGCCGATTCAGCTCTCCGGCGCGCAGAGCACGCTGCCTTCCTTTGCCGATCTGGTCGACAAGGTGAAGCCCGCGGTCGTCTCCGTCCGCGTCAAGACGCAGGCCGCAGCCGCCAGTGACGAGCAGAATCTGGATGATCTGCCGCCGCAGCTGCGCCGCTTCTTCCGCGAGCCTGGCGAGAACGACCGTCCGAACAAGCCGCAGCCGCGCCAGGGCATGGCTCAGGGCTCGGGCTTCTTCGTCAGCCAGGACGGTTATGTCGTGACCAACAACCACGTCGTCGAGAACGCCGTGGAGGTCCAGCTCGTCACCGACTCCGGCAAGACGCTGGAAGCCAAGGTCATCGGCACCGATCCGCGCACCGATCTCGCCCTGCTCAAGGTCAAGGATGCCGGTGACTACCCCTATGTGAAGCTCGGCGAAGGCAAGCCGCGCATCGGCGACTGGGTGCTGGCGATCGGCAACCCCTTCGGCCTCGGCGGCACGGTCACGGCCGGCATCGTCTCGGCCCAGGGGCGCGACATCGGCTCCGGCCCTTATGACGACTACATGCAGATCGACGCGCCGATCAACCGCGGCAACTCGGGTGGTCCGACCTTCAACCAGAATGGCGAAGTCGTCGGCGTGAACACCGCGATCTACTCGCCTTCCGGCGGCAATGTCGGCATCGCCTTCGCGATCCCGGCCTCCACGGTCAAGCAGGTCGTGGACTCGCTGAAGAAGGATGGCACGGTGGCGCGCGGCTTCATCGGCGTGCAGATCCAGCCGGTCACCGGCGAGATGGCCGATGCCATCGGCCTGAAGGAAGCCAAGGGCGCGCTCGTCGCCGAGGCGCAGGGCAACGGCCCCGCAGCCAAGGCCGGCATCCGCCGCGGCGACACCATCACGGCGGTCAACGGCGAGGCGATCAAGGACGCCCGCGACCTGTCCCGCAAGATCGCGACCTTCGCCCCTGGCACCAAGGCCACGATCACCCTGTTCCGCGAAGGCAAGTCTCGTGACGTGACCTTCGAGGTTGGCCGCCAGCCGGCGGCCTGAACGAAGCAGGCAGGTTCCCTCGGTCTTCCTGTCGCCCCAGCCGAGGGGACCAGCCATCGCGGCGGCAGGCCGGATGCGTATCCTCCGGCCTGCCGTTTTTTGTTTATGCGTGACGTGGAAGCCGGCGCGCGTGAAGAAAATGCGATAGGCGGAAACAGAGCAAAGGCCGGTCCGTTTGGATCGGCGTTTGCTCTGAGCTAGGTTATACTCATGCGACTCCTGATCGTCGAAGATGATGCCGAGGCTGCGGCCTATCTGACCAAAGCGTTCCGCGAGGTCGGCCATGTCGCCGATCATGCGGCCGACGGGCTGCAGGGCTATGCGATGGCTGAGGGTGGCGGCTACGACGTGCTGGTCGTCGATCGCATGCTGCCCCGCCTCGACGGTCTTTCCCTGATCCGCTCGCTGCGCGAACAGAAGGACGAGACGCCGGCGCTCATCCTGTCGGCGCTGGCCCAGGTCGACGACCGGGTGAAGGGTCTGCGCGCGGGCGGTGACGATTACCTGCCCAAGCCCTATGCCTTTTCCGAATTGCTGGCCCGCGTCGAGGTGCTGGCCCGCCGCCGCGGCGCGCCGGCTTCGGAGCCGACCAGCTATCGCGTCGGCGAACTGGTGCTCGATCGGCTCGCCCATCGCGTCACCCGCGAGGGGCAGGAGATCGTCCTGCAGCCGCGCGAGTTCCGCCTGCTCGAGTATCTGATGAAGCATGCTGGGCAGGTCGTGACGCGCACCATGCTGCTGGAGAACGTCTGGGACTATCACTTCGATCCCCAGACCAATGTCATCGACGTGCATGTCAGCCGCCTGCGCGCCAAGGTCGACAAGGGTTTCGAGCAGCCGATGATCCACACCATCCGCGGCGCGGGATACATGGTCCGTGACAGCGCCCGCTGATGCTCCCGCACGACGGCGCCAGAAATTCCTGCCGACGCTGTTCCGCACCACCGCCTTCAAGCTGACGGCTGCCTATCTCGTCATCTTCGCACTCTTCGCCGCCTTCGTGCTCGGCTATGTCGCCTGGAATGCACAGCGTCTGCTGACCGACCAGATCCGCTCGACCATCGATGCCGAGATCCAGGGGCTGGCCGAGCAGCAGCGCCAGGGCGGCATCCGCCGGCTGGTCAACATCGTCGAGCGCCGCTCGCGCGGGCCGGGTGCTTCTCTCTACCTCGTCACGACGCCGGTAGGCGAGCGCATCGCCGGCAATGTCGAGGCGATCCCGCCCGGCACGCTCGATCGTACCGGCGAGAGCGAGATCGAATACGCTCGCTCCAGCGAAACGGTCGATACGCCGAGCCATGCGCTTGTGCGCGTCTTCATCCTGCCGGCCGGGTTCCGCCTTCTCGTCGGCCGCGATCTCGAGGAGCGTGACCGGCTTGGCGCCGTGATCCGCCGCGCCGCCGGCTGGTCGGCAGCGCTGGTCTTCGTTCTCGGCTGCTTTGCAAGCTGGTTTGTGGCGCGCCGCGTGCTGAAGCGTATCGATGGCATGAGCGAGACGGCGCATGGCATCATGGAGGGCGACCTGAAGGGGCGCCTCGCCATCACCGGCACTGGCGACGAACTCGATCGCCTCGCGCTGAATCTCAATGCCATGCTCGACCGCATCGGAGAGCTGATGGCGGGCATGCAGCAGGTGACCGACAACATCGCCCATGACCTCAAGACACCGCTCACCCGCTTGCGTAGCCGGGCCGAGGAGGCGCTGCGCAGTGCACGGTCGCCGGACGAGCTGCGGGCTGCGCTTGATGGCTCCATCGAGGAGGCGGACAATCTGATCCGCGTCTTCAACGCCCTGTTGATGCTGGCACGGCTGGAAGCGGGCCGCGTCAGCGACAATATGGCTGAGCTTGATCTCTCGGAGATCGTCTCGGGAATGACGGAACTCTACGAGCCGCTCGCCGAGGATGCCGGGCTCTCGCTGGTCGGCGAAGTCGAGCCGGACCTGCGGATCGTCGGAAACCGCGAGCTGGTCGGGCAGGCCGTCGCCAATCTGATCGACAACGCCCTGAAATACGGCGGCCCCGAACAGGGCGGGGACGGCACCGTGACCGTCGCCGCAAGGCGCAACGGAGCCGAGATCGAGCTTTCCGTGGCCGATCACGGGCCAGGCATCCCGGAAGCCGATCGCGGCCGCGTGCTCGACCGTTTCGTGCGGCTCGACACCAGCCGCAGCAAGCCCGGCTTCGGCCTGGGCCTGTCGTTGGCAGCCGGTGTCGTGCGCCTGCATGGCGGCCGCCTCGGCCTGGAGGACAACGCTCCCGGGCTGCGCGTCGTCATCGCCCTGCCGATGGCTGAGAGCAAGTCTGTGGAAACGCAGGCGGCTCCCGAAGCTCAAAGCTCGACAGCCGTCGCAAACCCTGCTGGCGTGCCGTCCTCCTGAGGAGGAAGGTGTGCGATGGTTGAGCGGCTCTGTGACAGGCTGGGTGCGGCACCGGTCTTGCCGGCACGCGCCAAGGCCGAGGCGCTGCTGGCGCGCGAGCTGATCGAGCGGCTGCACGACGAGGCGGCGGCCGAGGCGCTGAAGACTCATCTGGCCGAACATCCGCGCAGCGCCGCTCTGGTCGCCGGTGTGCTCGCGCATTCTCCCTTCCTCTCCCAGGTCGTGCGCTTCGATCCCGAGGCCCTGCTCGCCTGCCTGACGCAAGCGCCCGAGGCGCGTCGTGACGCACTGCTCGCCGGGATCGAAGCCTTTGCCGGGGCTGGCTGCGAGACCGCGGACCTGATGCGCGAGCTGCGCCGCTTCCGCCGCGCCATGGCGCTCCTGATCGCGCTCGCGGATATCGGCGGCGTCTGGAACGTCGAGACTGTGACGGCAGCGCTGACTGCGACCGCCGACATGGCCGTGCGCCTCGCGACCAACCATGTGCTGCGACAGGCCGCCGATCTCGGAAAAATCAATCTGGCCGACCCCGCCAATCCGGGGCCCGGCTCCGGCCTCGTCGTGCTGGCGCTCGGCAAGCATGGCGCGGGGGAACTGAACTATTCCTCCGACATCGACATCGTGGTCTTCTTCGATCCCGAGGCGGCGGAGGCCGCTGGCGTCGGCGAGCCGTCGAGCTTCTTCGTCAAGCTCACCCAGCAGATCGCCCGCATCATCCAGGAGCGCACGCCGGACGGCTACGTCTTCCGCGTCGACCTGCGGCTCCGACCCGACCCCGCCTCGACCCATGTCGCGATCGCGCTGCCATCGGCTTATTCCTACTACGAGACCGTGGGCCAGAACTGGGAGCGCGCCGCCATGATCAAGGCGCGCCCGATCGCCGGCGACACCGATCTCGGCCTGCGCTTCATCAAGGATCTCGCCCCCTTCATCTGGCGCAAATATTTCGACTTCGCGACCATCGCGGACATCCATGCGATGAAGCGCCAGATCCAGACGGTGAAGGGCCACGAGACCATCGCCGTCGCCGGCCACAATGTGAAGCTCGGCCGCGGCGGCATCCGCGAGATTGAGTTCTTCGTCCAGACGCAACAGCTCGTCTTCGGCGGCCGCCGCCCGGCGCTGCGGGGGCCGCGCACGCTCGACATGCTCAAGGAGCTGACGAACGAAGGCTGGATCACGCCGCAGGCACGCGACGAACTTTCCGAATCCTATCGCTGGCTGCGCACCATCGAGCACCGCCTGCAGATGCGCGACGACGAGCAGACCCAGACCCTGCCGAAGGCGGCGGGCGATCTCGACGCCTTCGCCCGTTTCTGCGGCTATGCCAACGCCGCCGCCTTCGGCAAGGAACTGACGGCCCATGCCAAGACCATCGAGGGCCATTATGCCCTGCTGTTCGAGGAAGGGCCGAGCCTTGCCTCGGAAGCCGGGACGCTGAGTTTCACCGGTTCCGAGCCCGACCCGGAGACGGTCGAGACGCTCGGCAAGCTCGGCTTCCGCGATGGCATGACGGCGGCGGAGACGGTGCGGGGCTGGCATTTCGGCCGCCGCGCCGCCGTCACCAGCGCCCGCGCCCGCGAAGTGCTGACGGAGCTGACACCGGCGCTGCTGGTCGCGCTCGGCCGCACCGCCGATCCCGACGGCGCGCTCGCCCATCTCGACAACGCCTTCGTGCGGATGCCGGCAGCGGTCGAGCTTCTGACGCTGCTGCGCTCGCATGATTCCCTGCTGACGCTCTTCGCCGAGATCCTCGGCAGCGCGCCGCGCCTCGCCAAGGTCGCGGCCTTGCATCCGCATGTGCTCGACGGGGTCATCGACCCGGCATTCGGGCAGGCGGTGCTCGATGTCGACACGCTGGAACGCCGCATCCGCAGCTATGTCGGCTCGCCGCCGCCAAGCGTAGAGGACGGGCTCGACCGGCTCCGTGACGCCGCCCGTCAGGAGAATTTCCTCGTGGGCGCGCGGCTGCTCTCCGGCGTCTATCCGGCACAAGGAGCAGGTCAGGCCTATTGCGCCGTGGCCGAAGCCTGCCTGCGCGTGGCCTTTGCCGATACGCGCGCGTCTTTCACTGCCGATCATGGCGTAATCGACGGGGCGGAGACGGTCGTGCTCGGGCTCGGCCGGCTCGGCGCGGGAGAGCTGACGCCGTCATCCGACCTCGATCTCATCCTGCTCTACGATCGGCCCGAGGATGCCGGGCCGAGCAGCGGCGCCAAGAGCCTCGATCCTGTCACCTGGCATATCCGCTTCACCCAGCGGCTGGTCGCGGCGCTGACGGTGCCGACGCGCCGCGGCACGCTCTATCAGGTCGACATGCGCTTGCGCCCCACCGGCAACAAAAGCCCGGCGGCGACGCAGTTCGCCGGCTTCGAAGCCTATCACACCGGTGAAGCGGAGATCTGGGAGGAGATGGCGCTGACCCGCGCCCGCGTCGTCGCCGGCGACGCCGGGCTGGCGAAGCGGGCCGAAGCGTCGATCCGGGCGATCCTCTCCCGCAAGCGCGCGCCTGCCAAGGTCGCGGCTGCCGTCGCCGAAATGCGGGCCCTGATCGCCAAGGAGAAGGGCGAAAAGGACGCCTGGGACCTGAAGCTGGCTGCCGGCGGTCTGACCGATCTCGATTTCCTCGCCCAGTTCCTGCTGCTGGCCTATGCCAGCGACCATCCCGGCCTGATCGTCAACGATACGGCCTCCGTCTTCGCCGCCGCGCGGGCGGCTGGGCTGCTCTCTGACGGGGATGCTTCGATGTTGCTCGATGCACATCGCCTGATCGGCGACGTCCAGCTCTGGCAGCGCTTCACGGTGGAGGAAGCGTTCGATCCCAAGGCCGTGCCACCTCGGGTGCTGCGGCGGATCGCGACGGCGGTCGGACGGCCCGACGCCAAGGTGCTGAAGGCGGAGTTGGACGAGGTGCGCGCAGCGGTGAGGGCGATCTTCACGCGCGTGCTGGGAGAGGCCCGGAAGGGAAACTAGGCGTCACGCTCGGGCCAGGCCCGGGACCCTCATGACGAGAGGACGCAGGAGCCACTTCCGGCAGGAGATGCCCGGGTCTGGCCCGAGCATGGCGAGGCGGCGGCCGCCGGAGGCGGTTTAGGCTCAGGCCGCCTGCGCGGTGACGCGTTCGGCGCCGCCGTCGAGCGGCAGATGCACCATCACGATCGTCCCGGCGCCCATCGCCGAGCGCAGCCTGAGCGAGCCGCCATGCAGCTCGGCCAGCGACCGGGCGATGGCGAGGCCGAGGCCCGAGCCCTTGTAGCTGCGCACCAGATCGCCCTCGACCTGCTCGAACGGCCGGCCGACGCGGTCGATCTTCTCCTTGGGGATGCCGATGCCGGTGTCCTCGATGAAGATGTTGAGCGCGCCCGGCACATGTCGGGTACGCACCGCGATCCGCCCGCCTTCCGGCGTGAACTTGGCGGCGTTGTCGAGCAGGTTGCCGAGGATCTGGTAGAGCGCGCGCGGATCGGCCTCGAGATGGGTGTCGAGCGGGCCCTCGAGATTGACGATCAGCTGCTTGCGCTCGATCTCCGGCTGCACCTTGAGCAGGGCCTGATCCAGCACCGGGCCGATGGCGATCTCGGACTTCTCCAGCCGCATCTTGCCGGATTCGATGCGCGACATGTCGAGAACATCGTCGATGATCCCCAGCAGATAGCCGCCGCTCGAGCGGATGTCGCGGACGTAGTCGGAGTATTTCTCGCCGAGCGGGCCGAACAGGCCGTTCTCCATGATCTCGGAGAAGCCGATGATGGCGTTGAGCGGCGTGCGCAGCTCATGGCTCATATTGGCGAGGAATTCGGACTTGGCGCGGTTGGCGCTCTCGGCCGCCGCCTTCTGTTCGAGGTAGCGCTCGGCTAGATCCGCGAGCTGCTGGGCCTGGGCTTCCAGCTTCTGGCGAGAGGCCTTGAGGTCGGTGACGTGCATCAGGAGCTGGTGCTCGGACTGGGTCAGGCGCTCTTCCTGCTGCTTCAGCTTGGTGATGTCGGTGCCGACCGAGACCGAGCCGCCATCCTTGGTGCGCCGGCCGTTGATCTGGAGCCAGCGCCCGTCGGAGAGCCGCGCTTCATAGGAGGTGGCGCCGGCGGCGCCGCGCTGGACCCGCATCGGCTCCTGATCGATCTGCGGCTGGGCCGAGCGCTCCATGATCTCGTCATAGCTCGTGCCCGATTGCAGGGCCTCGGCCGGGAGCTGGTGGAGCTGTTGGTACTTGGCGTTGCAGAGGATCAGCCGGTTGTCGGCATCCCAGAGCACGAAGGCTTCCGAGATCGCCTCGACCGCATCGCGCAGGCGGGCGTCGGCGGTGGCGGTGCGCTCGGCCATGCGGCGCTGTTCGGAGATGTCGACGACGATGCCGACGAGGTGGCGCGAGCGGGTGCGCCGATCGATGACGAGCTCGGCACGGGCCTTGAGCCAGATCCACTCGCCCGAAATCGCGCGGACCCGGAATTCCTGATCGAGATGGCTGGCCTCGCCGCGGCTCACCGCATCGGCGATGGCGTAGAGGTCGACGTCCTCATGGTGGATGAAGCTGCTGACCTCGCCGAACGACATGTATTCGCCAGCGCGGTCGTAGCCGAGCAGGGCATACATCGAATCCGACCAGTAGATGCGGCCGCGGGCGAGATCCCAGTCCCAGAGGCCGCAATGGCCGCGGTTGAGCGCGGTGTCGATGCGTTCGCGCACGCAGTCGCAATCCTCGTCGGCGGCGCGGGCGCGCTTCGACTGCAGCATGAAGGCCAGCGTGATGACGCCGAGGACGAGGCCCGCCGCGCCGAACAGGATGGCGAGGCCGGAGCGGCGGATCTGCCAGACCGAGAGGGCGCGCGAGACCGGCTGCAGCACCGCGACCTGGCCGAGCGGGGCGGCGAGGTTGCGCACGCTCGCGAAAACCTCGGCGCCGTTGGGCAGGGCTATGCGCATCACGCCGGCGCGGTCGCCGAAGACGGTGAGCGGCTGGGTCTGGCCGAGGAAGTCGGTGAGGCTGCGCTGCGTCTGGCCGATCACGGGCTCGCTGGCGATGACGCGCCCGTCGGCGCCGCTGACATGGACGATGCGGCCATGGGCGGCGAGGTGGCGGGCCGTGAGCCCGGCGAGCACCGCCGCGGGCTCCTTGCCGGCGAGCGTCGCAGTGTCGAGCTCGCGGGCGACCAGCGCGGAAACCAGATCCATATCGGCGGCGGCATCCACGAGCGCGTCGTCGCGCATCGCGGATGTCTGCATGATCGCGCCGGCGCCGAGGATGACGAGGAAGAACCCGACCAGGACGGGGATCGCAGTTCTGAGTGCGGGCTCGAAACCCTCGAAGCGCTGATACAACGGATGGGTCAGCGATCTCGCTACACCCAGAATCGTATCGGCGCGCACAGGTGCGCAATCCGCGTTGGCACGCGACATGCCCGTCCCCCTTCGGAAAACATTACCGTCAGTAAGATCGGGAGACGTGCCGCATCCCCGCGAATCACAGTCAGTTGAATCCGAGAGCCCGGTTTTGTCTAGCCCTGAGTTGCGTTGGGAGCCCAGAATTCTCCTTTAGGTTGTGTTGCTTATCCGATGAATCCTGCGCGGGTAATGAAACGTTAATGAATTGGACAGGTCGCCGTTAACCTTTGGGAAGACGGGCTCAGGCGAGGGCTCTTTCGGCGATGTCGGCGACATCCCGCGACAGGTTCGGCATCCGCGCGACGGTGCTCAACGCCTCCTGTGCCAGCTGCTTGCGGCCGGGCTCCAGCATGCGCCAGCTCTTGAACGAGCCGAGGAGGCGCGAGGCGACCTGAGGGTTGGTCTTGTCCAGCGCGATGACGATGTCGCAGACGAAGTCGTAGCCCTCGCCATCGGCGCGGTTGAATTGGGTGAGATTGGCCGCGAACCCTCCGATCAGCGCCCGCACCCGGTTCGGATTGCCGAGCGAGAAGGCGGGGTGCTGCATCAGCTGCTTGACCCGCTCCAGCGTCTCGGGCTCGGCGATCAGCGCCTGCGCCATCAGCCATTTGTCGAGGACGAGCGGCTCGCCGGCATAGGCCGCCGCAAAACGGGTGATCAGGGCTTCGCGTCGCTCGCCGGGGATCAGCGTCATCGCGGCCAACGCTGCCAGTCGGTCGGTCAGGTTGTCGGCGGAAGCGAATTGCTCCTCGCACAGAGCGGCGCCCTCTGCCGGGGTGGCGAGAGCGGCGAGCCCGAGCAGTTCGTTGCGAAGTGCGCGACGCCCGGCGGAGCTGGCGTCCGCCTTGAACGTGCCCTTTGTCGCCAACGCCTCTCGCAAAGGCGGAAGCTGTGGGAGGACGGCCGCTCCGATAGCGGCCGACAGGCTCCGGTGAGCTTTGAAGATCGCGTCCGGATCGACGTCGCGGCCGATCTCGCGTGCGATGTCGGCGGGAGCCGGCAGGCGCAGCACCTGCGCGGCGAAGGCGGGGTCGGCCAGAGCTTCGGCCTTAAGGAAGCCGTCCAGCGCCCGGCCGAGCCCGGTGGCTGTCGCATTGAGCGCGCTGCGGGCCGCGCCGGGCTTTCCGGCCGCGACGAGGGCACGGATGGCGATGGTCTGCAGGGCCTGCCAGCGGTTGAAGGAATCGCTGTCCGCCGAGAACTGCCTGACGAGATCGGCGTCCGCGAGATCGAGTTCCAGCCGTGCGGGCGCTGAGAGGCCGCGCAGCAGCGAAGGGATCGGCGGTTCGTCGACATTGTCGAAGGTCACGGAGAGCGAGGCGCTGTCGAGAATGACGAGGCCATCGCCGGCATAGGCATTGGATTGCGTCTGCAGCGGCAGATCGCCCCCGGCTCCGACAAGGCCGAGCTTGATCGGCAGGACGACGGGCTGCTTGTCGCTCTGGCCGGGCGTCGGCGGCGTGCTCTGTGCCAGGTCGAGCGTATAGCGCCGGGTCGCAGCGTCATAGCGGCCGGAGGCGACGATGGTCGGAGTGCCGGCCTGCTCGTACCAGCGGGCGAAATGGCCGAGGTCCTTGCCCGAGCTTTCCGCAAAACAGGCGAGGAATTCCTCGATCGTCGCCGCCGTGCCGTCGCAGCGCTCGAAATAGAGGTCCATGCCCTGCCGGAAGGCTTCGTCGCCGATCAGCGTCTTGAGCATGCGGATGACCTCCGCACCCTTCTCGTAGACCGTCGGTGTATAGAAGTTGTTGATCTCCTTGTAGGCGCGCGGCCGCACCGGATGGGCGAGGGGGCCCGCATCCTCCGAGAACTGCGTCGAGCGCAGCGTGCGAACGTCGGCGATGCGCTTCACCGAGCGCGAGCGTTCGTCGGCGGAGAATTCCTGGTCGCGAAAGACGGTGAGCCCTTCTTTCAGGCAGAGCTGGAACCAGTCGCGGCAGGTAATGCGATTGCCGGTCCAGTTGTGGAAGTATTCATGCGCGATGATCGCCTCGATCGAGGCATAGTCGCCGTCGGTCGCGGTCTGCGGGTCGGCCAGGACGTATTTGTCGTTGAAGATGTTGAGGCCCTTGTTCTCCATCGCCCCCATGTTGAAATCCGACACGGCGACGACGTTGAACACGTCGAGATCATAGTTGCGGCCGAAGACCTTCTCGTCCCAGCGCATGCAGCGGACCAGTGAATCCAGCGCCCAGCCCGCGCGTCCGGCCTTGCCGGGCTCGACATAGACGGCGAGCTCGACCTTGTGGCCGTCGGCCGTGACATAGTCCTGCCGGACATGGTCGAGCGCGCCGCCGACCAGCGCGAAGAGATAGGCCGGCTTCGGATGCGGGTCGTGCCACAGGGCGAAATGCCGGTCCGTGCCCGGCACTTCGCCGGTGGCGATGAGATTGCCGTTCGAGAGCAGGACGGGCGCCTCGGCCTTCGCCGCTTCCAGCCTGACCGTGTAGACGCTCATCACATCGGGTCGGTCGAGGAAATAGGTGATGCGGCGGAAGCCGTCGGCCTCGCACTGGGTGCAATAGACCTTCGACGAGCGGTAGAGCCCCATCAGCTTCGTATTGGCGGACGGATCGAGCTCGGTCTCGATGGTCAGCGTGAAATCATGCGGCGGCGGGCTTGGTATCGTCAGCGCCTGCGGCGTCGCCGTATAGGCGGAAGCATCGAGCGGCTTGCCGTCGAGGGCGAGCGATTTCAGCGCCAGCTCGTCGCCGTCGAGCTTGAGCGGCGCGCCGGGCTGCCCTTCCGGATTGGGGCGAAAGGCGAGCAGGGCGCGCACGCGCGTCTTCTGCGGCTGCAGGCTGATGTCGAGATCGACCGTGTCGATCAGCCAGTCGGAGGGGCGGTAATCCTCGAGGCGGATCAGCGGAGCATCGTCGTTGCGCATGGGAGCCCTGATGGCGAAGTTCAGGGAGCGTTTCTAGAGCATGCCGGCTCGGGAGGGAAACAAGGCCTTCATGCCCGGGCTTGACCCGGGCATCTCATGACAAGGAGGTTTTGGAGGCCCCTCGGGAAAGAGATTCTCGGGCCTGCGCTTCGCTTCGCCCGAGAATGACGGCTAGGAACCGGCCGAAACCGCCGGCTCGGCATGGCTGACCAGCCGGCAGACCTGCGGACGCGCGATCCGCACCGCCCGCTCGATCGCATCGACCGCATCATGCACGGCCACCACGTTCAGGGCCGGGTCGACGCGGCAGTGATAATTGACCACCAGCCCCTTGGCTGTCTGGCGCACGCGCACGCTGTGGATGTCGTGGATAGGGCCGCCGAGCTTCGCAGTCTCGCCTGCCAGCGCCTTGCCGATATCCTCGACAGTCTCCCAGGCGGCGTTGTGGCCATGAGGCTGGCCGGTCTCCATCGGCTCGATATGGGTCTCGACCTCCGTCTCGCCGCCGAATTCCGCCCGGATTGCGCTTTCGAGCCGGGTCGCGATCTCGTGCGCCTCGCCGAGCGGCAGGTTGGCATCGACCTCCATGTCCAGGCTGACCGAGAGTTTGCCGCCGATGCTGTGGACCGTGACATGGTGCACCGGGATCTTCAGCTTGAGAGCGATCAGGAGCACGCGCTCCAGCGCCGTTTCGTCATCGACCTGGACTGGATCGGCCGTGATGGTGATCTCGGCATCGGGCTCGGCCTTCAGCAGGGCCCCGCCGAGCTCGGCCTTGATCGCGGTGACGCGGTCAAGCGGCAGCGTCCGCGAGACGCTGATGCCGATCTCGCCATGGACACGCCCGCCGGCGGGCCGGACCCTGAGCCAATTGATCCCGACCACTCCTGGCACGCGCCGCGCGGCCTCGCGCAGCTTTTCTGTGACACCTTCAGGTGCTGTGTCCATCAGCGTGTCGAGGACGCGGCGGGCCAGCCGGAAGGCCGAGAAGGCGGTGTAGGCCGCGATGGCGAAGGCGGCGGCCGTGTCGGCGCGCTCGAAGCCGTACCAGATGCCGATGAGGCCGGCGAGAACAAGCGCCGAGCCGACGAAATCGGCCGAGAAATGCGTGGCTTCACCGGCGAGCGCCTCGCTGCCGGTCTCCTTTGCGACCTTGGTGAGCGAGCGCCAGCGGATGGCGTCGACCGTCATCGAGAGAAGCATCACGCCGATGACCAGCGGCGTCACCGCGACGTGCTCGATCAGGTTGTGCCACAGCCTGCTGCCGGCCTCCCACAGGATCGCGCCGGCAAGCGTGAACAGGATCGCGGTCTCGACCAGCGCCGCCAGCGCCTCGACCTTGCCATGCCCGTAATGGTGTTCGTCGTCGGCCGGCTTGTCCGAGGCGCGCACGGCGAACCAGGTGAACAGCGTCGAGCCGACATCGACCAGCCCCTGCAGCGCGTCGGTCAGCAGGGCGAGCGAACCGGAAATGATGGCGCCGACCATTTTCGCTGCCGTGAGCAGGATGGTCGCCATCACCGAAAGGATCGCGGCGCGCTGCTTGATCTGTGCGATCTGGGCGGGCGTGGCGCGCTCAGGCGGCGCCATCAATGGGCCGTCTTGCGTTGTCGTCATGGCTCGTCCTGCTTGGCGTACCTTGGAACGCGGCAGCTCTTGCCCGAATTAGAGAAAGGATCAACCCTGTTCCCGCTCAACGAGGAAAGACGATGCGATATCTCCACACCATGGTCCGCGTGACCGATCTCGATCAGGCGCTCGATTTCTACGTCAACAAGTTCGGGCTGGTCGAAACCCGCCGCATCGAGAGCGAGAAGGGCCGCTTCACGCTGGTCTTCCTCGCCGCGTCCGACGATCTGGCCGAGGCCAAGGCCGGCGCCTCGCGCGGCCGCCCGACGCTCGAGCTGACCTATAACTGGGACCCGGAAACCTATACGGGCGGGCGCAATTTCGGCCATCTCGCCTATGAGGTCGACGATATCTACGCGACCTGCGAGAAGCTGATGAAGGCCGGCGTCACCATCAATCGTCCGCCGCGCGACGGCAACATGGCCTTCATTCGCTCGCCCGACAACATCTCGATCGAGCTGCTGCAGAAGGGCGATCCGAAGCCTGTGGCCGAACCCTGGGCCAGCATGCCGAACACCGGGGCCTGGTGAGATCTTGGCCGGCGTCTTCTGCCTCGGCATCGCCACGCTCGACTACGTCTACAGCGTCGAGGCCATGCCGACCCGCGGCGAGAAATACCGCTCGCGCGGGCTCGCCGTGGTCGGCGGCGGCTGCGCCGGCAACGCCTCCGTCGCGATCGCGCGGCTCGGCGGCGCCTGCTGGCTGGCGACGCGCCTCGCCGACGATCTGACCGGCGACCAGATCGTCGCGGATCTGAAGGCGGAGGGCGTCGACGCCGCTTTTGCAAGGCGCGTCGCCGGCCTGACCTCGCCGGTCTCCGCCATCCTCGTCGATGCCGAGGGTGAGCGCATGGTGATCTCCCATTCCGACCCGGCGATGCCGGAGGACGCCGATTGGCTGCCTCCGCGCTTGCCGGAAGGAGCCGACGCCGTCCTCGCCGACACGCGCTGGGGCGAGGGGGCGTTGGCGGCGCTGAAGCTCGCCCGCGCCGCCGGTGTTCCCGGCGTGCTCGACGGCGACCGCAGGCCGCCTCATCCGGAGCTCGTCGGGACGGCGAGCCATGTCGCTTTCAGCCAGCAGGCATTGCGCGAGCTCTCTGGCGAGGAGGATCCGCGAGCCGGGCTCGCGAAGGTGGCGGCGGATGTCCCGACCTGGCTGGCTGTGACGCTCGGCAAGGAAGGCGTGCTCCATGTCGAGCAGGGCGAGGTTCGCCACAGCCCGGCTTTTCCCGTCGAGACCGTCGATACGCTGGGCGCGGGCGATGTCTGGCACGGCGCCTTCGCCCTGGCGCTCGCAGAGGGGCAGGCGGAAGCTGACGCGATCCGATTCGCCTCCGCCGCGGCGGCCATCAAGTGCACCCGCTTCGGCGGCCGCAGCGGCGCGCCCGGCCGCGACGAGGTCGAGCGTTTCCTGGCTGAGGCGTCGCGATAGCCCGATTGCCGGTGGGCGCCTTCGGCCCGGCTTCCGTTCTCCTGTCGGCGTTCTCCGGGGCGTCGCATGTCCGTCACGCAGCTCGGGCATCTGGCCGATGCGCAGCCGCGCATCGGATCAATCTCAGGAGAGAGCATCATGCTGGCGATCCAGGGTCTGAAATGCATCTACGACACCACCGGGCGGGGCTGGTCGATCGAACTTGTCCTCAAGGCAGACGGCGAGGAGGTGGTGCGTCGCTTCGAGGTCGATGGGCCCGATGATGCCGAATTGCTGATCGAAGCCTTCGAGGATTCCTCGGTCAGCGCTTTTGATCCCGAAACCGGCGAGATCGTCTTCGGTTACGAATATCTCGACCTCGACGCCGGAGAAGAGGACGAAGAAGAGGACGAGGAAGAGGCGGCCGAGAACGATGATGAAGACGAGGATGACGAGGACGACGATTCGGCGGAAGATGCCGAAGACGACGAAAAGCTGAAGGCCTGAGTCTGGTATCGGCTGAGCGGAGCCCGGAGGAGTCGGTTCCTTCGGGCATTTCCGGGCGGCGAAGCTGCTCGCAGGAAAATGACCGGACGCGGCGCCGAGCGCCGCGACGGGGAAGAGGCATGATGCACGCATGACAAATCTGGAGAGCGAAATTCCAGCTGTGCCGCCGGTCCCCGTGATCGAGCCGCCAACGTCCCACAGTCCGCTCGGCAAGAAGCGTGGCATCTGCGCCATCAGCGGCCAGGATATGGCCCGTAGGAACCTCATCGAGATCGGCACGCTGCGCCCCGCGCTCGTCGATCACATCCGCGCCGACTTTCCGGATCTGCCCGACCACGCGCTGATCAGCCTGAAGGAGCTGGCGCGTTATCGGACCCGCTATGTCGAGGAGATCCTGCGCGAGGAGCACGGCGAATATTCCGACCTCGATCGGGAGGTGGCCGAGAGCATCGCCCGACAGGAGACCATCGCCGAGAACGTCGAGGACGATTTCGAGGAGCATCGCACGCTGGGCGAACGCCTATCCGACAATCTCGCGAGCTTTGGCGGTTCCTGGGCCTTCCTGATCAGCTTTGGCATCGTGCTTGTCGTCTGGATGGCGATCAACGCCGCGATCGGGGAGGGCAAGGCCTTTGACCCCTATCCCTTCATCCTGCTCAATCTCGTCCTGTCCTGCATTGCGGCAGTGCAGGCGCCGATCATCATGATGAGCCAGAAGCGGCAGGAAACGAAGGACCGGCTGCGCTCGCTCAACGACTATCAGGTCAATCTGAAGGCCGAGCTCGAAATCCGGCATTTGCATGAGAAGATGGACCATCTGATTACGCGGCAATGGCAGCGCCTCGCCGAGATCCAGCAGGTCCAGCTCGAGATATTGCAGGATACGCAGCTGCCGAAGGCCAAGCCGAAGCGCCGCAAGAAACCGGCCGCCAAGAAGAAGCGGGCCGTGCCGGCCGATGTGGCAGAACAGGAAGCAGACGCGCTTCCTCTGGCCAATCCCGAGCGGAAAGCCTAGCGGGCGCAGTCGCATTCGATGGCTCCGCTTGGTCCTTGACTCCCCATTGGTCGGCCGATTTCTTCGTCGGCAAACGAATCTGATGGAGGAAAATGATGTTCGCTTCGCGTTTCGCGCCTGCCGGCGCGCTGCTTGCCGGCCTTGTGCTTGCGGCCGCTGCCCAGCCGGCCTTCGCCCAGGGGCAGGTCACGGTCTATTGCTCGATCCTCGAAGAACAGTGCCGCGAAGGCGCGGCGATGTTCGAGAAGGCGACCGGGATCAAGGTCTCGATGATCAGAAAGAGCACTGGCGAGGTCTATGCCCAGGTCAAGGCCGAGGCGAGCAATCCGCGCGGCGATGTCTGGTGGGGCGGGCCGGGCGAGCCGCATCTGCAGGCGGCCGACGAAGGGCTTCTGGACGAGTACAAGTCGCCGAAGTTGCCGGAGCTGCATGACTGGGCGCAGCGCCATGCCGAGCAGTCGAAGTTCCGCACCAATGGCATTTATCTCGGCGCTCTCGGTGTGGGCTACAACACCGAGGTGCTGAAGAAGAAGGGTATCGCCGCCCCTAAATGCTGGGCCGATCTGCTCGATCCCAAGCTGCGCGACGAGGTCCAGATCGCTGATCCCAGCTCGTCGGGCACGGCCTATGTCTTCCTGGCGACGACGGTGCAGCGCCTCGGCGAGGAGAAGGGCTTCGAATTCCTCAAGGACCTGCACAAGAACATCAGCCAGTACACCAAATCCGGTATCGCACCGGTGAAGGCGGCCGCGCTCGGCGAGACGGCGGTCGGCATCGCCTTCATCCATGACATGCTGACGCAGAAGCTCCAGGGCGCGCCGATCGAGACCGTCGCCCCCTGCGAGGGCACCGGCTACGAGACCGGATCGGTCTCGATCATCAAGGGCGGCAAGAACCCTGAAGCCGCGCGCAAATTCGTCGATTTCACGCTCTCGCCCGATGCGCAGAACATCAATGCGAAGCTGAAGATCAACTCGATCCCGTCGAACAAGAACGCGCTGCTCTCGCCGGACGCGCCGAAATTCGCCGAGATGAAGCTGATCGACTACGACACGCCGCGTTGGGGCTCGCCGGCCGAGCGCTCGCGCCTGCTCAAGAAGTTCGACGCCGAGGTCAAGGCGCTGCCGCGCTGACCTCCCACGATCCCGCGAGCTTGGTAGCGCGCCCCTCGGTTTGTGCTACTAAGCTCCGGTCCGGGCTTGAAGCCTCGCGCTCCAGCCCCAGCCATGGGATCGCTGCATATGCTTCGCGCCACTTCCGTCCTTCGCAAAGCCGCTGTTCGCGCCGAGCGCGTCGTCGATACGCTCAGCCTTGGATATCAGGGCCGCAACAGCAACGGCGTCGCCGTGACGGCTGCAGGCGGGCTCGAATTCGCGATCGATCTCGACAAGCCTGCGACGCTGAACGACGGCGATGCGCTGAAGCTGGAGGATGGCCGCCTCGTGCAGGTCAAGGCCGCTCCTGAAAGCCTTCTTGAAGTCCGTGCCGAGAACCCGCTGCGGCTGGTGCGCCTCGCCTGGCATCTCGGCGGCCATCATGTCCCGGCGGAAATGACGCCCGACGCGCTCTATATCCCCAGTCATCCCGCTTTGGCCGAGCTGGTTCGCGGCCAGGGCTGTTCGATGACGGATGTCGAGCGCCCGTTCCAGCCGGAGCAGGAGGTCCACCATCACGCCCACGGCGATGACTGCGGCTGCGGGGACGATCATCACGATCACGATCATGGGCATGCCCATCATGGGCATGACCACAGCCATGGGCATCATCACGAGCACCATGGCCACGATCACGCACATGAGCACCATCACGCTCATGGTGAGAGCTGCGGCCATGATCACGACCATCACGGCCACGGCGATCACGATCATGGTCGCGGCCATGGCGCCGCCGATGGCCACAAGGGCCATTCCCACGATCACTGAGGCGCCGATACCGCGTCATGCTCGGGCTTGACCCGAGCATTTCCGGCCAAAAGGGGCTTTTTATCCTGAAAGCGTTTCTCGGGTCTCCGCTACGCTTCGCCCGAGAATGACGGCTTTGGACTATCTTGAGCTATTGCAAAGGCGGGCTTTAGCCCGCCTTTCGCATCTCACGCAGCGTAACCCTTGAGCTGCGCCAGCGTGGTCATCACGCCGCGCAGCTCCGCGAGGCCACGCAGGCGCCCGACGGCCGGGTAGCCCGGAAAACTGCCCTTGCCGACATCGTCCAGCAACTCGTGGCCGTGGTCGGGGCGCATCGGGATGCGCCAATGCGGGATGCCGGCGGCACGGCGGCGCTGCTCCTCGGCCATCAGCACGTCGATGAGCGCGACCATGTCGGTATCGCCGCCGAGATGCTCGGCTTCCATGAAGGAGCCATCCGGGTCCTTGGCGACATTGCGCAGATGCGCGAACCAGATCTTGTCGGCGAAGCGTCGCGCGATGCGGGGCACGTCATTCTTCGGATTGGCGCCGAGCGAGCCGGAACACAGTGTGAGACCGTTCGACGGGGAATCGACCGAGTCGAGGATGAAGGCGATGTCGTCCTCGGTCGAGCAGATCCGCGGCAGGCCGAAGAGCGAGCGCGGCGGGTCGTCCGGGTGGATGCACATGCGGATGCCGACTTCCTCGGCGGTCGGGATGATCGCCTCGAGGAAACGCTTCAGGTTGGCCCGCAGCTTGTCATGGGTCATGCCGGCATAGCGCTCGAGGATGCGGGCGAGGCCGGGCAGGTCGTAGCGGTCGAAGGCGCCGGGTAGGCCGGCCATGACGCTGGAGAGCAGCCGGTCGCGATCGGCTTGCGAGGACTTGTCGAACCAGGCCTTGGCCTTGTCCATCACCTCGGCCGAATGCCCCTCCTCGGCGCCCTTGCGCTTCAGCATGAAATGATCGAGCGCGACATATTCATGCAGGTTGAAGCGCAGTGCCGTGCCACCGCCGGGCAGTTTGTGGGCCAGCTCGGTGCGGGTCCAGTCCAGCACCGGCATGAAGTTGTAGCAGATCACCTCGAGTCCGCAGGCCGCGAGGTTGCGCATCGACTGGCGGTAGTTCTCGAAGACGGTTTCGAGATCGCCTTCGCCGATCTTGACGCTCTCATGGATAGGCAGGCTTTCGACCACCTTCCATTCCAGGCCGAAGCTTTTGTCCGAGCGGATGATCGCCTGGCGCTTCTCGATCTCCTCGACGCTCCAGACCACGCCGTAGGGGATCTGGTGCAGCGAGTTCACGATGCCGGTCGCCCCGGCCTGCCTGGCCTGAGCCAGAGTCACGACATCGTCCGGCCCGAACCAGCGCCAGCATTGTTCCATTGTCGGTAATCCTTCGAGAAAAATCGCTTTATCGGGGCGGATGGGCCTCAGGAGGCATCGTGCTCGAGGCGTGAATCGTCGAATGCGTCCGCATGGTCCTTCGCGATCGTGTCGATCGTCGCGAAGACGGTGCGCAGATGCGCGCGCATCGCGGCCTCCGCGCCTTTTGCGTCATGTTTCATGACGCAGGCGGCGATGATCCTGTGCTCGTGCAGGATCACCTCGGACCAGGACGGGGTTTCGAGGGAGAGGCAGCGCACCCGGTCCATCTGGGCCTTCACGCCCTCGATCATGCTCCAGACGGCCCGGTGGCCGGCGATGCGCGAGATTTCGGCGTGGAACACCTCGTCGAGGCGGAAAATCTCGGACCGGTCCTGTCGCCGCACGGCCTCCGCCTGCTCTTCGATCTGCGCTTCGAGCCGGCGGCGGTCGGCGTCGCCGATGCACTGGGCGGCGAGCACCACGGTGCGGCATTCCAGCGTCTCGCGGACGAACTGGCTGTCATGGACGGCGGCGAGGTCGATCGGCGCGACGAAGGTGCCGACCTGCGGCACCGCGACCAGGAAGCCCTCGTCGACAAGCCGCTTGAACGCTTCCCGCACCGGGGTGCGGCTGACGCCGAAGCGCAGCGCCATCCGCGCCTCGGACATCGATTCGCGGGGCTTCAGCGCGCCGCTGATGATGTCCGTGCGTAGCACGCTGTAGATCTGATCCGTGCTATGACGGGCTGCAGGGTGGGCCATTGCCAAGCTTTTGATGACTAGTATACTAGGATACCGATCAACCGGGGGCTGCGTCAACTTGGCAGGTTCCCGGGTCGCAAGGCGGGCTCCGGATGCGGCGGCCGGACCGTCGGAACATAAAAAAGCTGAAGAAGCGGGCATCCGCATCTGGAGGAGAAAACATGGCTCAGGACAGCATCAATCGGCGCCATTTCATTGGTGGCGTCGCCGGTCTCGGCGCAGCAATGCAGGCGCCGGGCGTCTTCGCGCAGCAGCTCAAGCTGCCGGCATCGCCGCTCACGATCAGCATCATCGACGTCGGCGGCGCCTTGGCGCTGGTTCAGACGCCGCTTGAGAATTACGCCAAGGCAAACCCCAAGGCCGTCTCGCGGATGGTCTTCACCAAGGCTCCGGCGCCCGAGCTGCCGGCCAAGCTGAAGGCTCAGCAGAACGCCGGCCGTTCCGACATCGACTTCGTCATCGGCGGTCTCGACGTGCTCTCCGCCGGCATCGACCAGAAGCTCTGGATCGAGCTGTTCCCGCGCTTCGCTTCCGAATTGCCGAAGCCCGACGACGTGCTCCTGAAGCCGGCGCTCGCCATGCACAATCTCGGGCAGGGCCAGGCCATGGCGATGGTCTATTACCCCTCCGGCCCGCTGCTCGAGTACATGCCGGACAAGGTCAAGAACGTGCCGACCACGGCCGAGGAACTGCTGGCCTGGACGAAGCAGAACAAGAACCGCTTCCTCTATGCCCGCCCGGCCAATTCGGGCCCCGGCCGCACCTGGATCATGGGTCTGCCCTACATCCTCGGCGACAAGGACCCGAAGGATCCGGAGAAGGGCTGGGACAAGACCTGGGCCTATCTGAAGGAGCTCGGCGAGAACATCGAGTACTATCCGGGCGGCACCGGCGCGACGATGAAGGAACTCGGCGACGGCTCGCGCGACATCATCGTCAGCACGACGGGCTGGGACATCAACCCGCGCGTGCTCGGCATCGTGCCGAAGGAAGCCAAGATCCAGGCGCTCAAGGGTTTCCACTGGGTCACCGACGCCCAGTACATGATGATCCCGAAGGGTGTGTCCGACGAGAAGCTCGCCGTTCTGCTCGATCTGGTCCGTCACATGCTGACGCCCGCGCAGCAGGCCTTCACCTATGACGAAGGCTATTTCTATCCGGGTCCGGCCGTGAAGGACGTGCCGCTCTCGATGGCGCCGGCTTCCAGCCAGAAGGCCATCGCCGAGTTCGGCCGCCCCGAATACGAGAAGCTGATCGCCGATAACCCGATGGAAACGCCGCTCGATCCGGAGAAGATGGTCGTCGCCTTCCGCATCTGGGACGAGCAGGTCGGCGGCGCCAAGAAGAAGTAAGACCGGTCACGGCGGCGGGCTTCGGCCGTAATTCGAAGTCCGCCGCCGGGCATTTCGACCCCGCTCTCAGATCATCCGGAAGCCATGACCATCAACGCAGCTTCGTTCCGCGAGCTCAAGCTCGACCGCCTGAGCCGTGACTTCGGCACCCATAACGCGCTCAAGGACGTCTCGCTGACGATCGGCAAGGGCGAGTTCATCGCTTTGCTCGGGCCTTCCGGCTGCGGCAAGTCTACGACCCTGAACCTGATTGCCGGCCTGCTGCCTGCGACGGGCGGCGGCATTTGGCTCGACGACAAGCGCATTGACCCGCTGCGGCCGGAAGAACGCGGCTTCGGCATGGTTTTCCAGAACTACGCCCTGTTCCCGCACATGACGGTGAACAAGAACATCGGCTTCGGCCTCAAGATGCGCGGCATGCCGCGCGCCGAGATCGACAAGCGCGTGGCGGAAGCCGCGGCGCTGGTGCATTTGCAGGGCCAGACCGAGAAGCTGCCCGGCCAGCTTTCGGGCGGGCAGCAGCAGCGTGTCGCCATCGCGCGCGCCATCGTCGTCGAGCCGCCGCTCGTGCTGATGGACGAGCCGCTCTCGAACCTCGACGCCAAGCTGCGCCTGGAGATGCGCGCCGAGATCCGCCGCATCCACAATACGCTCGGCGCCACCACGATCTATGTCACCCACGACCAGGAGGAGGCGCTTTCGCTCGCCGACCGCATCGTCGTGCTGCGTGACGGGCAGGTTCGCCAGGTCGGCACGCCGGAGGACCTCTTCCTGCGGCCGGACCATCTCGACGTCGCGGAGTTCATGGGCTTCCGCAACAAGGTGAAGGGCAAGGTCGTCTCGGCAGGCGAGGGCAGGGCGACTGTAGCCGTCGGCGATGCGCAGCTTTCGGGCCGCGCCCGCGCTGCGGTCTCGGCCGGTTCCGACGGCACTCTGGCCATCCGCCCGGAGGATCTGCATCCCGTGGCATCCGGCCAGCCCGGCCTCAAGGCCAAGGTGGTCTCGACCGAGTTCCGCGGCCGCGAGTTCGTCGGCTTCGCCCGCATGGCTGACGGTACCGACCTCTCCTTCCTGGCCCGTGACAAGCTGTCTCCGGGCGAGGCGGTGACGCTGACCGCCGATCCGGAACGCGTCCTCGTCTACGGAGGGGCGGCGTGAGCACGGACCTCTCCTCCATTCCGCTGAAGCAGAGGCTGGCCGCCCGTGGCTTCGACGGGCTGACCCTGCTCGTCGTGCCGGCGATCCTGTTCCTGCTGGCGCTGTTCATCTACCCGTTCCTCTACGGGCTGGTCCTTTCCTTCGAGCCGAAGGCCGGCGGCGTCTTCGCCAACTACCAGCGCTTCTTCTCCGATTCCTTCCTCTATGGGACGATCGGAACCACGCTGTGGCTCGCCCTGCCGGTGACGGTCGCGACGCTCCTGCTCGCGATCCCGGTCGCCTTCCGCGTCCGGCTGATGCAGAACCAGCGCCTGCTGACGACCATCCTGGTTATCCCGATCACGCTCGGCACCGTGCTCGTCGCTCAAGGCCTGCTGAACTATCTCGGCCCGCAAGGCTGGTTCAACCGCACGCTGATGACGCTCGGCCTCATCTCGACCCCGGTGAAGCTGCTTCACAACTACTGGGGCGTGATGCTGTCGCTGGTCATCACCGGCTTCCCCTTCACCTTCCTGCTGACGCTCTCCTACCTCTCCGGCATCGATCCGGCGCTTGAGCAGGCGGGCGCGACGCTGGGCGCCGGCCCCTGGGAGCGCTTCAAGCACATTCTCCTGCCGCTGCTGCTGCCGGGCCTCGCCATCACCTTCTGCCTGAGCTTCGTGCAGGCCTTCTCGGTCTTCCCCTCGGCGGTGCTGCTCGGCGCGCCGGCCGGGCCGACCCGCGTGATCTCGATCGCGGCCTATCAGGCGGCCTTCGAGGAATACGATTACTCGATGGCGTCCGCCGTCGCGATGATCATGGGCATGGTTCAGCTTGCCATCGTCGTCGTGGTGCTGGCGGCGCGCGGCCTGCTCTATCGCGGCCCTGCCGGCGGCGGAAAGGGCTGAGCCGATGGTCAAGGATACACGTCTCTCGACGAAGCTCTGGGCAGCCGCCAACTGGACGCTAATCGGCTTCTTCATCGTCAACCTCTTCGCGATGATCGCGACGGTGGTGACGTCCTCCTTCGCGACGCGCTGGCTCGGCACCTGGCTGCCGGCCGGTTGGACGACGCGCTGGTATTCGGCCGCCTGGTCGGAATTCCAGCTCCACGACGTGCTGCTGGTCACCTTCCAGATCGTCTTCCTGGTGGTGGCGCTCTCAGGGCTGATCGGTGTGCCCGCGGCCTATGCGCTGGCGCGGCGGGATTTCCCGGGCAAGAAGCTGGTGATGCTGCTCTTCCTGCTGCCGCTGCTGGTGCCGCCGATCACCTTCGGCATTCCGCTCGCGACCGTGCTCTACCAGACCGGCTTCGCCGGCCAGATGTCGGGCGTGGTGCTGGCGAACCTCGTGCCGACCGTGCCCTTCGTCATCCTGGTGATGATCCCCTTCATCGAGCAGATCGACACCAAGATCGAGTCGGCGGCGCGCGTCTTCGGCGCCAACACCTTCAAGCTCTTCGTGCATGTGTTGCTGCCGCTGCTGATGCCCGGCATCCTCGCTGCATTGCTGCTGGTGCTGGTGCGGACGCTGGCGATGTTCGAGCTGACCTTCCTGACGGCCGGCCCGACCAGCCAGACACTCGTCGTCGCGCTGTATTACGCGGTCTTCGCTGCCGGCGTGCGCGCGGTACAGTCGATCGACGCCATGGCCGTGATCTACATGATCACGACGCTGATCTGGCTGATCATCGCTCTGCGCTTCGTCAACCCAACGCAGATCGTCGCCCGCGCCAAGAAGTGAGCCGACGAGCCGGCGTGCAAAATCGCGCCGGATGCGTTAGGGGAGCGGCCATGAACTTGCCGCTCCCGAACATGCGCTTCTCTGTGGCACCCATGATGGACTGGACCGATTCCGCCTGCCGGATCATCCACCGCCTGATGTCGCGCCATGCGCTGCTCTACACCGAGATGGTGACGGCGCAGGCGGTGATCCGCGGCGACCGCCAGCGTCTGATTGGCTTCGATGCCGGGGAACACCCGGTCGCGCTACAGCTCGGCGGCAACGATCCAAAGCTCCTGGCCGAAGCGGCGAAGATCGGTGCCGATTTCGGCTATGACGAGATCAACCTGAATTGCGGCTGCCCCTCCGACCGGGTGCAGGGCGGTGCCTTCGGCGCCTGCCTGATGCGCGAACCGGCGCTGGTCGGCGATTGCGTCGCGGCGATGAAGGCCGCGGTTTCCATTCCCGTGACCGTGAAATGCCGCATCGGGGTCGATGATCAGGACCCGGAAGTGGCGCTCGACGCTCTCACTGCTTCTGTCCACGCCGCTGGCGTCGATGCGCTGATTGTCCATGCTCGCAAGGCCTGGCTGCAGGGCCTCTCGCCCAAGGAGAACCGCGAGATCCCGCCGCTCGATTATGAGCGAGCCTATCGGCTGAAAGCTGCCAACCCCGATCTGCCGATCGCCATCAACGGCGGCATCAAGGCGCCGTCCGAATGGCCGCGGCATCTGGAGAAGCTCGACGGCGTGATGATCGGCCGCGAGGCCTATCAGAACCCGGAAATCCTGCTGCAGGTCGATCCGCTGCTCTTCGGCTCGGATGCGCCCGTGCCGGATGCCTTCGCCATGCTGGAAGCGCTGGAGCCGCATATCGCCGCGCGTCTCGAGCGGGGCGGGCGGCTGCACGCCTTCACCCGCCACCTCGTCGGACTGTTTCCGGCCCGCCCCGGCGCACGCCTCTTCCGCCGCCATCTCGCAGAGCGCTGCGTGGGAGCGGATGCGACGCTGGACGATCTTCGTGCCGCCGTCGCGCATGTCTCGCGACACGAGGCTGCTGTGGCGGCCTGAGCCGGCGTTCAGGTCACGGCTGCAGGTCGAGCGGGGCGATCAGCCGCGTCGTGCCGCCTCGATCGCGGCGACATCGATTTTCCGCATCGTCATCATCGCGGCAAAGGCGCGCTTCGCTTCCTCGCCGCCGACGGCCAGCGCCTCCGACAGCACCCGCGGCGTGATCTGCCAGGAGATGCCCCATTTGTCCTTGCACCAGCCGCAGGCGCTCTCCCGGCCGCCATTGCCGACGATGGCGTTCCAGTAGTGGTCGGTCTCCTGCTGGTCGTCGGTGGCGACCTGGAACGAGAAGGCCTCGCTGTGCTTGAAGGTGGGGCCGCCATTGAGGCCGAGGCAGGGTATGCCGAGAACCGTGAAGGTGACCGTCAGCACATCGCCGGCCTTGCCGGAAGGAAAATCGGTGGGCGCACGGAAGACCGCGTCGACGGCGCTGTCGGGAAAGGTCTGAGCGTAGAAGCGTGCCGCGGCCTCGGCGTCCTTATCGTACCAGAGGCAAATCGTGTTCTTGGCAGTCGTCATTGCGTTTCCTTTCGAAAAGCGCTCCGGCTGTCAGGCTGCGGCGGTGCGTCCGCCGAGATAGGCAGCGCGGATTTCCTCGTTCGACCAGAGCTGTTCCGGCGTGCCGGAGAGTACAAGCTTGCCGGTTTCCAGCACATAGCCGCGATCGGCCACCGACAGGCCCATGCGGGCGTTCTGCTCGACCAGCAGCACCGTCGTGCCGCGCCGGCGTATCTCGGCGATGATCGCGAACACCGCCTGGACGATGACCGGCGCCAATCCTAGCGACGGCTCGTCGAGCAGCAGGATGCGCGGTTTCGCCATCAGGCCGCGCGCGACCGCCACCATCTGCTGCTGGCCGCCCGAGAGCGTCCAGCCCAGCGCATTGGCGAAGCGGCGGATATCGGGGAACAGGTCGAACATCTCGTCCGCTTCGCGCCTGATCGCGGCGGTCTTCAGGCCGGGCCGGTTCGAGGCGCCGAGCATGATGTTCTCGCGCACGCTCAACCCCGGAAAGACGCGCCGGCCTTCCGGCACATGGGCGATGCCGCGGCGCACGATCGCCTCGGGCCTAAGGCCGACGATCGACTGACCTTCGAAGAGGATGTCGCCCGAGGCCGGCTTCGCGAGGCCGGAGATGGCGCGCAGCGTGGTGGATTTGCCGGCCCCGTTCGAGCCGAGCAGGGTGACGACCTCGCCGGCCTCGACGACGAGCGAGATGCCGTCGACGGCTTCGACCTCGCCGTAGCGAACGACGAGGGATTTCAGTTCAAGCAGGGACATCGGGTGCCGTTCCCAGATAGGCCGCGATCACGTCGGGATGCTTCAGCACGTCGGCGGAATAGCCGTCGGCGATGCGGCGGCCGAAGTTCAGCACGGTAATGTGCTGCGCGACCTCGCTCACCAGGGTCATGTCGTGGTCGATGATGAGGATGGTGAGGCCGCGGGCCGAGATGCGCTTGAGCAGATTGCGCAGCTCGACCTTCTCCGAGGAGTTGAGCCCCGCGCCGGGCTCGTCGAGCAGGAGCAGGACGGGATCGCCGGCCAAAGCGCGGGCGATCTCGACCGCACGCTGATGGCCATAGGAAAAATTCGCCACAACCTCGTCAGCCCGGTCCTCCAGATCGACGAAGGCGAGCGCCGCCCGCGCACGCGCCAGCAGCGCGGCGGGGTCGTTGCCGATCGGGCTTCCTGGGCGCTCGGCACCGACCATGACGTTCTCCAGCGCCGTCATCGAGCGCCAGAGCCGGATGTTCTGGAAGGTGCGGCCGAGCCCGGCCCTGGTGCGGGCATGCGGCGGCAGGTCGGTGATGTCCTGCCCGTTGAGCTTGATGGTTCCGGCCGTCGCCCGGTAGAGGCCGGAGAGGACGTTCAGCGTCGTGGTCTTGCCGGACCCGTTCGGGCCGATCAGAGCATGCACGCCGCCGCGCTTGATGGTGAGATCGACCTCGTCGACCGCCTTGAGGCCGCCGAAATGCTTGGAGAGCCCGCGCACCTCCATCACGGTCTCGGTGCCTTCACCGCCGCCCGACAGTTGCAGCGTCGCGGCCGTCCGGCCGGGCAGCACGGCCCGCTTGAAGCGGTCGAGCTGGCCGCGCAGGAAGCCCCAGATGCCGTCCGGCATGAACAGCACGATCAGGATCACCGCCGCGCCATAGATCGCGAGATAGAGGCCGGGGATGCTCTTGAGGAAGCGCAGCCATTCCGGGATCAGGATCAGCAGGCCCGTGCCGATGACGGCGCCGACCGGCGAGGCGACGCCGCCAAGCAGCACCATGGTCAGGAACACCACCGACTCCGCGAAGGAGAACTGGTCCGGGCTGACATAGGCGAAGCCGCCGGCGAAGAGACCGCCGCCGATGCCGCCGAGGATGGCGGAGAGGGCGAAGGCCGTGACCTTGGTGCGGTAGACGTCGATGCCGGCGACGCCGGCGGCGAGTTCGTTGTCGCGCACCGCCCGCATGGCGCGGCCGAGCTTGGTGTCGCGCAGGCGCCAGACCAGATAGCCGAGTATGCCCAGCAGCGCGATGCAGAGCGCGAGATAGGTCGAGCCGTCCGTGAATAGCGGTGGCCGCGGGATGGCGCGGACACCGTCCGGCCCTTTGGTGACGGGGATCCAGTTGATCAGGACGAGGGTGACGATCTGCTGGAAGGAGATCGTCACCATGGCGAGGTAGTGGCCGCCGAGCCGGAGCGTCGAGGCGCCGAGCAGCGCGCCGAAGCCGGCGGCAAGGCCGGTGCCGACCAGCAGGCAGACCCAGAAATTCAGGCCGTAATCGGTCTGGCCGAGGCCAACCGCATAGGCGCCGAGCCCGAAGAAGGCAGCCTGCGCCAGATTGATCTGGCCGCAGAGCCCCAGCACGATCGTCAACCCGAGCACGGCGATGGCATAGGTCGTCGCCTGCATCGAGATGTTGAGGATATAGCCGGTCTTGGGGACGATGATGGCGAGCGTCATCGCCGCGAGGACGAGCAGGATATAGGCCGGGACGCCCCAGCGCAGACGCGGCCGGATGTCGTCTGTGGCGGCGGTGGTTTCGGTCGTGCTCATGCTTTTTCCGCCACGCGCTCGCCGAAGATGCCCTGCGGCCGGAAGATCAGGAAGGCGATCAGCACCAGGAAGGCGAAGCCGTCCTTGTAGGGCACGGAGATATAGGCGGCGCCGAAAGTCTCGATGACGCCGAGCGCGAGGCCACCGATGATCGCGCCCGTTACGTCGCCGAAGCCGCCGATGATGGTGGCTGCGAAGGCCTTAAGCGCGATGGTCGCGCCCATGCCGATCGAGACGAAGAGGACCGGCGCGACCAGGATGCCCGCAATCCCGCCGATCACCGCCGAATAGACGAAGGTGATCATGATCATCACTGCGACGGGAATGCCGAGCAGCGAGGCCGTCTCCTTGTCCTGCGAGGTCGCCTGCAACTTCTTGCCGAGCAGGGTGTGCTCGAAGAACCAGTATTGGAGCGCGACCAGCAGTGCGGTCACGACGATGATCAGGACGTATTGGTTGTCGAGATAGACCGGGCCGAGCATGAAGCCGGGCGTGTCGAACCAGCCGGAGAGCACCTCCGGCTCCGGTCCGTGGATCGCGAGCGTGGTGTTGGCCATGAAGATCGAGGCGCCGATCGTCGAGATGATGACCGGCAGGTAGGTGCGGTGGCGCAGCGGATAATAGACCGCGAGATTGAAGACCGTGCCGAGCCCCGCCATGCAGACCAGAGCGATGATGAAAGCCATCCAGTAGGGCAGGCCGATCTTGACCGAGAAGACCACCATCAGGAAGGCGGCCACCATCGAGAACTCGCCCTGGGCGAAATTCACGACATTGGTGGCCCGGAAGATCAGGACGAAGCCGAGCGCGACCAGCGCATAGACCGAGCCGATGCCGATCCCGGTGAAAAGAAGCTGAAGAACGAGATCCATCTGTCTACCGCGCTTGCGTGGAGCCGATCGGTCCTTCGCGGCGAACGGCGCGAGGCCGCCCGCCTCGAAAGGCGTGGTACGAGATGCGCCGTGCGGCTTTCGCCGTGCGAGGTTCGTTGTCGAGCCCCGCGCGGCTGCCGGATCCCCGCTTCGCAGAGAAGCCGGCGCGCCTCGGCGGGAATCAGCCGAGGTCCGGCGTGAAGTCGAGCCGGTTGTCGAACTTGATGTCGCCCTTGTCGTTCTTGACGATGTTGTAGCCGTGCAGGCCGTCACCGTTCTTGTCGAAGTTGTATTGGCCTTCGGCGCCGTTATGGCCGCGGATCGCCAGCATGGCCTCGCGCACCTTGTTGGGCTCGGTCGAGCCCGCCTTGTTCATCGCCATGGCGAGGCAGGTCACGGCGTCGTAGGTCCAGGACGACTGGTTGTCGGGCGCGACCTTGCGGACATCGCGATAGGCCTTGCCGAAGGCCTTGGAGGCATCGCTCGAGTCCTCGGCATAGTCCGCCACGCCATAGGTGTTGTAGAGCGCCGGACCGGCGAGCTTGAGCGCCGAGATGTTGACGATCGAGGGCGAGCCGACCCAAGGGATGGTGACGCCGAGCTGGCGCAATTGACGGGCGAAGATGCCGAGATCGGTCTCGAAGGTGAAGTAGGTGCCGAGGATGTCTGCACCGGACTGGCGCACCGCCAGAACGACCGGCGTGAAATCCTGGCTCTGGTTGGCATAGCCCTGGTCGAGCGCGAGCGTCGCGCCGTTGTCGGGCAGGGCATCGGCAAGCGCCTTGCCGCCGGCCGTGCCGAAGGCGTCGGTCGAATGGACGATCGCCCATTTCTTCTTGCCGAGTTCCTTGACGCCGAACTGCGCGATCACCTTGCCCGAATAGGAATCGTTCGGGCGGAAGCGGAAGAGCCAGGGATTGCCGAGCTTGGTCAGGTTCGGGTCCGTGCCGCCGAAGCCGACGGGCTTGCCGATCTTCAGCATATCGGGCGCCATCGCATGCATCTGCGTGGAGCGGATCGAGCCGATGAAGGCGACGATGTCGGGCTGGCTGGCGAGCTTGGAGAAGGCGAGGACCGCACCGGGATTGGTGGTCTGGTCGTCCTCGAAGATCAGTTCGAGCGGCTTGCCGAGCACGCCGCCGGCCTTGTTGACCTGTTCGAGCGCGATCTTGGCGCCGGTCTGGGCGAAGGAGCCGGATTCGGCGGCGGCGCCGGTCATCGGCACGACCATGCCGAGTTTGACGGTGGCGCCTTGGGCGTAGGCAGTCCGCATGACGGCCGGGGCGGCAATGGTACCGGCGAGAACGGTCGTAAACCCGCGACGGGTCAGGTGCATCGTTATCCTCCCGATTTAATGGATTAGATCGGATCTGAGCGCCCGATTGCCGTCATGATGAAATATCTACGCCTCTGTCTGAACAGCGTCGTTGTCATCCTTTAGTCTATGACCGAGGCGGGCTTCGTAGGTTCTGCATTGCGACGTGCGCGGGTGGAGATCGTCTTCGCGCCATCGCCAGCCAAATTGACGCCGGGCCCGATCGACGGCCGATGCGGAATCGAGAGCGGGCCATCGATGCTCGTCCGCCGCCACGGCTCGCCCGCCAGCTGCCTGCGCCGACATGAATCCGGGTGCTTGGACGGACTGCCGGGACAGCCACGTTTGCTGCGCTGGCAGCCGATCTGCCGCGTAAATCAGTGAAGTATCGATAGCAGCGCTTCTGCGCCGCTCCTGGTCACGCCGGGCGAGCGCTCGCGATGGAGCACATCTGGCCATGTGCCGTGGTGAAATTACTGGCAGCGTATAAATTGGCGAATTATTGAGCGAGGGATCTCAAATTGTATGCATGACTGCGCGTTTGCCCGCCGCAATCGGTGCCCATCCCCGGCACGGGAGCGCTTCAAGCCCGGCACGGTAACTGCATTGCCCCTCCCGAACGGAAGCGTCCGGCGCAGAGCGGCGTCGGCTATCTCGGGAGAGCACCATGGCCATCACGCGTCGCGCCGCCATTGCCGGAGGCCTGTCCGCGCCATTCCTGATGTCGGGGCGCGCCAGCGCGCAATCACCAAGCCGCGCCGAAACCTTGCTGCTGGTGCAGGAATATGGGCCGAACAGCCTGGACATGCAGGGCATCGGCGCCTCGCAACCTGTGAACGGCGTGGCGCTCAACTGCTATGACCGTCTGCTGCGCTTCAAACCCGTGCCGATCCCCGGCGGTGGCGGCAACCAGGTTTCGATGAGTGAGCTCGAAGGCGAGCTTGCGGAAAGCTGGCAGGTCGCCTCCGACGGCATGAGCTGCACTTTCAAACTGCGCGATGCCAAATTCCATTCCGGCCGCCCCGTCACGGCCAGGGATGTGAAGTGGTCGCTGGACCGCGCCGTCACCATCGGCGGCTTCGCCACCACGCAGATGAACGCCGGCTCGCTGGAGAAGCCGGAGCAGTTCGTCGCCGTCGACGACAAGACTTTCCGAATTGATTTCCTGCGCAAGGACAAGCTGACCATGCCGAATCTGGCGGTCACGATCCCCTTCGTCTTCGACTCCGAACTGGCGATCAAGAACAGCGGCGGCGATCCGCTCGCGAAGGAATGGCTGAAGAACAATGTAGCGGGCTCCGGCGCCTTCAAAGTCGAGAGCTGGAAGCCCGGCGTCGAGACGATCTATGTGCGCAATGACGCCTGGGCTAGCGGGAAGCTGCCGCAGCTCAAGCGCATCATCGCGCGCGACATCGCCTCGCCTTCGACGCGCCGCGCGCTCATTGAGCGCGGTGACGCCGACGTCTCCTACGGTCTGCCCCCTAAGGATTTCAAGGATTTGCTCGACGGCGGCAAGATCAACGTCGTCGGCGTTCCCATTCCCAACGGCGTCTGGGGCCTCTATCTCAATAGCCAGGTCGGGCCGTTCAAGGATGCCCGTCTGCGCCAGGCCGTCGCATGGGTGCTGCCCTACGACAAGATGCTGCAGGCCTCGCTGTTTGGTCGTGGCGTCGACATGTCCGGGGGACCTGAGACACCGCCGCCGGCCTGGCCGACGCCCTTCGCCTACAAGACCAATGTCGAGAAGGCGAAGGCGCTCGTCGCGTCCGCCGGTGGCGGCTTCTCGACTACGCTGCAGTTCGATGCCGGAAACGCGACGGTGGCCGAGCCGATGTCCGTGCTCATCAAGGAAGCGCTGGGCGCGATCGGCATCGAGGTTGAGATCGCCAAGATTCCCGGCGCGAATTTCCGCACCGAGATCGCCAAGAAAACCAATCCGATGACGCTGAACCGCTTCGCCGGCTGGCTCGATTATCCCGATTATTATCTGTTCTGGACGATGCACGGCAACAATTCGATCTTCAATATCGCCAATTACCAGAACCCGGAGCTCGACAAGCTGATCAATGCCGCCCGCTTCACCACGGACACAGCCGCGTACCAGAAGTTCGTGGTCGACTTCGTCAAGCTGGTCGAGCGCGAAGTGCCGATGATCCCGATCTCTCAGCCGACCCACGACGTCGCGATGCAGAAGTCGATCGGCGGCTACCAGTTCCAGCCCTGCCGCGAGCCGGACTTCCGCTACTTCACCAAGGGGTGAGGGGTGTTTTCACGAGCAGGTGCCATGCGCCTGCTCGTCATCCTCGGGCTCGGCCCGAGCATCTCGATCAAGCGATTCTCGGGTCTGCGCTGCGTTCCGCCCGAGAATGACGCAAGCAATCTCGGGGGAACTGTACATGCTAGGCATGATCGCCGCCCGTTTGAAGACGACGATCCCTTCGGTGATCGGCGTCATCATCGTGACTTTTCTGCTGACGCGCGTGCTGCCTGGCGACACCGCCGCCTATTTTGCGGGCCCCGCCGCCTCGAAGGAGGCCATCGCCGATATCCGCGGCAAGCTTGGGCTCGATCAGCCGCTGCCGGTCCAGTTCGCGTCCTATGTGACAGCGCTGGTTAAAGGCGATCTCGGCACCTCGCTGACGACGGGACAGCCGGTGACAGTCGATCTGGCGCAGCGCCTGCCGGCTTCGGCCGAACTCACGCTCATAGGGCTGCTGATCTCGATGGCGATCGCGCTGCCGCTCGGCGTGCTGGCGGCCGTCCGACAAGGCTCCTGGATCGACCATCTCTGCCGGATCGTCGCGACAGCCGGCGTCTCGCTGCCGGTGTTCTTCACCGGGCTGCTTCTGGTCTACGTCTTCTATTTCATCCTCGGCTGGGCGCCGGCTCCGCTCGGGCGGCTCGATGTCTTCTTCTCGGAGCCGCCGCGCGTCACCGGCTTCCTGCTGATCGACAGCCTGATCGCGCGCGATCTCGAGATCTTCCGGGCCGTGCTCGCGCAATTGCTGCTGCCGGCGCTGACGCTCGCGATCTTCTCGCTGGCGCCGATCACGCGCATGACACGCGCCTCGATGCTGGCCGTGCTCGGCGCCGATTTCGTGCGTACGGCGCGCGCCAGCGGCCTGTCGAGCCGCAAGGTCATCGGCACCTACGCCTTCCGCAACGCCATGCTGCCGGTGGTCACCACGCTGGGCATGGTCTTCTCCTTCCTTCTCGGCGCCAATGTGCTGGTCGAGAAGGTCTTCGCCTGGCCGGGCGTCGGCTCCTATGCGGTCGAGGCCTTGCTCGCCTCCGACTACGCGCCGATCCAGGGCTTCGTGCTGACCATGGCGATCCTCTACGTCGCGCTGAACCTCATGATCGACATCCTCTACGGCGTCATCGACCCCCGTGTCCGGCTGGAGGGCTGAGTCATGAACGAGTTGAGCAAGATCGAGCCCGCCCAACTGCGTTTCGAGGCTCCGCCCTCGACAACGCTGCTGGCCCACGCCCGGCATATCGTCGCGGAAAACCCCGTGACCGGCTTCGCCTTCGGGCTGTTCGCGCTGATCCTGCTGGCGGCCGTCTTCGGCCCCTGGCTCACGCCCTATGATCCGCTGGCCTCGAACACGAATGCGGCCCTTCAGGGGCCGAGCGCGGCGCATTGGTTCGGAACCGACCAACTCGGCCGCGACATCTTCAGCCGCGTGGTCGCGGCGACGCGGCTCGATTTCTCGATCGCCGTTGCCTCGGTCGCACTGGTCTTCCTGCTCGGCGGGCTTGCCGGCGTCATGGCCGGCTTCTTCGGCGGCTGGGTCGACACGCTGGTCGGGCGCGTCGCCGACACGATCATGGCCTTTCCGCTCTTCGTGCTGGCGATGGGCATCGTCGCGGCGCTCGGCAACTCCGTGACCAACATCGTCATCGCCACCGCCATCATCAATTTCCCGCTCTACGCACGCGTCGCCCGCGCCGAGGCGAATATCCGCCGCGAGGCCGGCTTCGTGCAGGCGGCGAGGCTCTCGGGCAATTCGGAATGGCGGCTGCTGCTGACGCAGATCGTGCCCAACATCATGCCGATCATGGCCGTGCAGATGTCGCTGACCATGGGCTACGCCATCCTGAACGCGGCGGGATTGTCTTTCATCGGCCTCGGCGTCCGGCCGCCGACCCCGGAATGGGGCATCATGGTCGCCGAAGGCGCGAGCTTCATCGTCTCGGGCGAGTGGTGGGTCGCCTTCTTTCCGGGCCTTGCGCTGATGACCGCGGTGTTCTGCTTCAACCTGCTCGGCGACGGCGTACGCGACCTCGTCGACCCGCAGCGGAGGAACTGACGATGAGCACGCCTCTCCTCGATGTCAGCAACCTCACCGTCGAATTCGCGACCCGCCGTGGCACGGTGCAGGCCGTGAAAGCAATCGACATCAGCGTCGGCAAGGGCGAGACGGTCGCGATCGTCGGCGAATCCGGCTCCGGAAAGTCCGTGACGTCCTACGCGGTAGTCCGCATCCTCGACCGGGCCGGCCGGGTTGCGGAAGGTTCGATCGCCTTCTCCGGCGTCGATCTGGTCTCCGCGACCGAGGCGCAGATGCGCGACCTGCGCGGCCGCGAGATCTCGATGATCTTCCAGAATCCGCGGGCCGCGCTGAATCCGATTCGCAAGGTCGGCAAGCAGATCGAAGACGTGCTCGTCCAGCATGTCCAGGCGACGCGCGCGACCGCGCGGGAGAAGGCGATCGAGGCGCTGGAGAAGGTCAGGATCGCGCGCCCGGCCGAACGCTATGACGCCTATCCGTTCGAGCTTTCCGGCGGCATGTGCCAGCGCGTGGTCATCGCTTTGGCGCTGGCCTGCCAGCCGCAGCTGCTGATCGCTGACGAACCCACCACAGGCCTCGACGTCACCACGCAGAAGGCGGTGATGGACCTCATCGTCGAGCTGACGCGCGAGCGCGGCATGTCGACCATCCTGATCACCCATGATCTCGGCCTCGCCGCCGCCTATTGCGACAAGGTCGTCGTGATGGAGAAGGGCCGCGTCGTCGAGACGGCGAGCGCCGCCGACATCTTCCGCAATCCGCAGCATCCCTATACGCGCAGGCTGATGAAGGCGACGCCGCGCATCGGAATGAGCCTGCGCGATCTTTTGCCGGAGGACCAGGCGAAGCGGGCGGCTGCCACCCAGCCGGCCGCGCGCTCCAGCGCGCGCCCACCGCCAAGCTCCGCCGGCGCAACGCCGCTTCTCGTCGTCGAGAATCTCGTCAAGGAATATCCTCGCCCGGCCAAGGGCTCGTTCCTCGCCAAGCTCATGGGCAAGGCGGAGCCGGACCAGCCGGCCTTCCGTGCCGTCGACAGCATCGGGTTCGAGGTGCGCCGCGGCGAGACGCTGGGCCTCGTCGGCGAATCCGGCTGCGGCAAATCGACGACCTCGATGATGGTCAACCGGCTGCTCGATCCGACATCCGGTCGCATCATCTTCGCCGGGCAGGATATCGGCGCGATTCCGGCGAAACAGTTCGCCGCATCGCCCTTCCGGCGACGTATCCAGATGGTGTTCCAGGATCCGACCGACAGCCTCAATCCGCGCTTTACGGCCGAGCGGGCTATCGTCGACCCGATCCTGCGCATGGGGAGTGTCCGGGGCCGCGCCGCGCTCAGAGCCCGCTGCGAGGAGCTGGCGCAGCTCGTCGGCCTGCCGGTGGAGCTGATCGACCGCTTCCCGCATCAGCTCTCGGGCGGCCAGAAAGCGCGCGTCGGCATCGCGCGGGCAATCGCGCTCGACCCCGATCTCGTCATCCTCGACGAGCCGACTGCCGCGCTCGACGTCTCCGTCCAGGCCGTCGTGCTCAACCTGCTGGAGGAGCTCAAGCAGCGGCTCGGCATGAGCTACATCTTCGTCTCGCATGACCTCAACGTTGTGCGCCTGCTCTGCGACCGGGTGATCGTGATGCGCAGCGGGCAGATCGTCGAGCAGGGCACGGCCGAGGCCGTCCTCGGCGCGCCCACGGCGGAGTATACGAAAGAATTGCTCACCGCGATTCCGCACCCGCCGGCATGACGCCTCCTTCACCCGCACGTCGAAGCAACAGGGCCATGAAGATCAACGATCCCGCCATCCTTGCGGAAGTAGAAGCCGCTTTCGCCGAATATGAGAAAGCGCTGACCACGAACGATGTGGAAACGCTCGACAAGCTTTTCAGGAACGCCCCTGAAACCCTGCGCTACGGCGTGGGCGAGAACCTTTATGGCTATGCGGAAATCGCGGCCTTCCGGGCAGGGCGCTCGCCCGTAGGGCTGATGCGGGCGCTGGAACGGACCCGGATCACCACCTATGGCGATGACTTCGCCACCGCGAACACGCTGTTTCGCCGGGATGGCATGACCGGCAAGATCGGGCGCCAGAGCCAGAGCTGGGTCCGGTTTCCGGAAGGCTGGCGCGTCGTGGCCGCTCATGTCAGCATCATCGCCGAATGAGCGGCGGGGATGACCGAGCGAATCTTGCCCGCTAGGCCGGGCGCCCCGGCGGCTGCGCTTCCACGACCGGCCGCCATGCGACGCAGTGCGACCCAACCCGATGCCGAAGCGGGTGCGCTCACCCGCACCGAGAGCCTGCGCCTGCAGCTAGCCGACGAGATCGTCTCCGGCCTGCTCGCGCCCGGCCAGGCGCTCGACGAGCAGGAGCTGGCCAAGCGCTTCGGCGTATCGCGCACGCCCGTCCGCGAAGCCATCCGCCAATTGTCCGCTTCCGGGCTGGTGCAGGTCAGGCCGCATCGTGGCGCGCTCGTCGCGTTGCCGACACCGGAGCAACTCCACGACATGTTCGAGGCGATGGCAGAGCTGGAAGCGCTCTGCGCCGGGCTCTCCGCCCACAACATGGACACGGCCGAGCGCCACGGGCTGGAGGCGATCCATCTGGAGTTGCGCGGACTGGTGCACCAGGGCGATCCGCTGCGCTACCACGAACGCAACGAGGCCTTTCACGGCGCGATCTATGCCGGCACCCATAACGGCTATCTGGCCGAGATGACGCTGATGACGCGCAAGCGCGTCGCGCCGTTCCGGCGGGCACAGTTCCGCACGACCGGGCGGCTCGGAGGCTCCTGGCAGGAACATGACGTGATCGTGCAGGCGATTCTGCGCGGTGACCGGCAGGCCGCCACTGATGCGATGCGGGCCCATATCGGCTTCGTGCGCGATGCCTTTCGCAGCTATGCGGGGGCGCGCTGAGCCGACTGCGCCGCGACGAAGGCGCGCCAGCCGCCGAAGTGGGTGACGTCCCGCGCGTCCTGCGTCGCCACGGCCTCGCACAGGAAGCCCTTGACCAGCGTGCCGTCGGCCAGCCCCAGCGTGCCGATCCCCAGCGGCGCGGGAATACCGGCGACGAAGCGGCCGAAGCCCTCCGGCGGCAGCGACCAGACCTCCAGCGAGATGGCTCCGCCGCCATTCGCGACGCGCACCAGGCCCGGCCGCATCGGCGGGCCACCCGGCAAGGCGAAGAGCCGGTAGTCGGGCGTCGTCGTCGTCGCGCGGATAAAACTGCCGCCCAGAGCCGTCAGCTCGCCATTGAGCGGCATGCCTGAAAGATGGGCGCCGACGACCGCGATCTCGATGCCGCCGGGTTCGCCCGAAGTCGGCCAATCCGGCGCCGCCGGCATGGGACGGCCGGTTGCGCCGAGCGGCAGGCCGCTGGCGGCATGGAAGGCGCGCCCGAAGCCTGCAAGAGCCGCATCCTGTGCCACTGGCGCGATCAGCGTGACGCCGGCCGCCGTGCCGTCGCTTGCGACGCTGACCGGCAAAGCGAGTGCGCAAAGATCCAGCAGGTTCACGAAATTGGTATAGCGTCCAAGCATGGAGTTGGCGCCGATCGGATCAGCCGCCATCTCGGCCATGGTCACCGGGCGGGGAACCGTCGGCACCATCAGGGCGTCGACGGCCTTCATCGTGGCCTTGGCCGCGAGCGCGAGTTCCGCCAGGCGATAGCGCGCGGCGAAGGCGGCTGCGGCATCCGGCAAGGGCTTGCCGGCGATGACCTGTTGGATCACCGGCAGGATCGCATCTGGATCGCTCGTGTAGAGATCACGGATGGCGAGCCAGCGTTCGGCGACCCAGGGGCCATCGTAGAGCAACCGCGCGGTCTCGTAGAAGGGCGCAAAGTCGAGCGGCACGATCTCGGCTCCAAGCGCTGCCGCCCGCTCGAGCGCCGCCGCGTAGCTCGCTTCGGCAAGGCGATCACCGGCGAAATCGCGATCGGCCGGGCCGGGCACGCCGAGCCGGATCGAGGGCGGCGCGGCGCCGGGGCGGCCGAGCGGCAGCGACCTCGAAAACGGATCGGCCGGATCGAGCCCCGCCATGACATCGAGCACGGCCCAGGCATCTTCCACCGTCAGCGCGAAGACGGAGATGCAGTCCAGCGTGCGGCAGGCCGGCACGACGCCGGCGCTCGGTACCAGCCCGACACTTGGCTTGAGCCCGACGATATTCTGCAAGCCTGCGGGAACGCGCCCCGAGCCGGCCGTATCCGTGCCGAGCGCAACCGGCACGATTCCGGCCGCGACCGCGCTCGCCGAGCCGGAGCTCGACCCGCCGGGAACGAGGTCGGCCCGCAGCGCGTTGCGTGGCGTCCCATAGGGCGAGCGCGTGCCGTTGAGCCCAGTCGCGAACTGGTCGAGATTGGTCTTGCCGATGACGATCGCGCCTTCTGCCCGGAGCCGCCCGACGGCGCTCGCATCTTGTGTCGGCGTGTAGGCGAAGGCGGGACAGGCGGCGGTCGTGGGCAGGCCCGCGACGTCGATATTGTCCTTGACGGCGATCGGCATACCCCAGAGCCTGCGGCCTCGCGGTCCCTCCGCCTGCAAGCGCTCGGCTTCCGCGACGACCTCTGCTTCAGGGCGCAGCGTGATGAACATCGCCGGGTCGCCATGCGCCCGCCAGCGCGCATAGCAGCCCGTCACGGTCTCGCTGAGGCGCCGGGCTCCCGCGAGATGCGCGGCCAAAAGCTCGGTCAGGGTTTGCACGCGGCGGCCTCCATCATAGTGCCCAAAGGGCAGGCAGTTCCCATCGGCATGTATGCAAGAGTTGTGCGCGCGGTTCGGCATTGCGGCCGGCCGCGCCGAAAACCCGGCGATCGCCGATGACGGCCGCGCCGGAGCGGGCGGGCACGCGCCTTGCAGAGCCTTCGGCATCTGTCGCCCAGGGAGTCGCTATGGGTCGTCTCGTCATTCCGGCTCAGCCCGCGCCTTTCGCGCTCGAGCCAGAGCGAACCGCCTTGCTGATGATCGACATGCAGCGCGACTTTCTCGAACCCGGTGGCTTTGGCACGGCACTCGGCAACGACGTCTCGCGGCTCCGCACCGCCATTGCCCCATGCCAAAGCTTGCTCGACACTGCGCGAGAGGCCGGTCTTTTCATCATTCACACGCGCGAAGGCCATCGCGCCGATCTCTCGGACGCGCCGCCCGCCAAGCTGGAGCGCTCTTCTCCGGACAAGCGGATCGGCGCCTGCGGCCCGATGGGCCGCATCCTCGTCCGCGGCGAGCCCGGCCACGACATCATTGCCGAGCTCGCTCCGCTTTCCGGCGAACCCGTCGTCGACAAGCCCGGCAAGGGTGCCTTCTACCAGACGGATATCGACCTGATGCTGCGCAATCGCGGCATCACCTTCCTGATCGTCGCCGGTGTCACCACCGAGGTCTGCGTCCACACCACCATCCGCGAAGCAAATGATCGCGGCTATCGTTGCCTCGTACCCGGCGACGCCTGTGCCTCTTACGTCCCGGAATTCCACGAGGTCGGGTTGCGGATGATCGCGGCCCAGGGCGGCATCTTCGGCTGCGTCACGACCAGCGCCGAGATCGGCGCGGCCTTTGTGGCAGCGCTCGTTCGCATGGAGAGAGCGGAAGCATGAAGACGGCAGACAATTCGCCCGGAGGCTTCGACCCCGCCCGCCATCTCGAGGTGATGGCACCGACGCTGGGCCTGGCGATCAGCGAGGCGCAAAAGCCGGTCGTGTTGCAATTCCTCACCATCGCCCACAACATGGCGCGGATCGTCGACGCGACGCCGCTGGCCGACGACAGGCTGGAGCTGGCGCCAAATTTCCGCCCCGGCTTGCCGGGAGGCGGCCGATGAGCGACGCCTTCGCCCCGGCTCACGAGGCCGCCCGCAGGATTCGCGACGGGGAGGCTACCGCCGAGGAGGGGGTCGCAGCGGCGCTCGCCCGCATCGCAAGGCTCGATCCGCATGTGAACGCCTTCACCGACTTGACGGCGCAGCGCGCCTTGGAGCAGGCACGCGTGGTCGACGTTGCCCGATCGCGCGGTGAGCCGCTTGGGCCGCTGGCGGGCGTGCCCTTCGCCGCCAAGAACCTGTTCGACATCACCGGCCTGCCGACGCGCGCCGGCTCGAAGATCAACCGAGAGCGGCGGCCGGCCACGCGGGACGCGGTGCTCGTCGAGCGCCTCGCCACGGCCGGCGCGATCCTGCTCGGCGGCCTCAATATGGGCGAATATGCCTATGACTTCACCGGCGAGAACGCCCATGACGGCCCCTGCCGGAACCCGTACGATCTGGCGCGGATGGCCGGTGGCTCCTCCTCGGGCTCCGGTGCAGCGACTGCCGCAGGCTTCGTGCCGATCGCGCTCGGCTCCGACACCAACGGCTCGATCCGCGTCCCGGGCTCGCTTTGCGGGGTTTTCGGGCTCAAGCCGACTTATGGGCGCCTGCCGCGCACGCGTTCGTTTCCCTTCTGCGATTCCCTCGACCATCTCGGACCGTTGGCGCGGGACGCAACCGATCTCGCGCTTTCCTACGACCTGATGCAGGGCCCCGATGCGGGCGACCCGGCCTGTGCACAGCGGCCGGTCGAGCCGGTGATGCCGCATCTGCATGATGGGCTCTCGGGGCTGCGCATCGCCGTGGCGGCCGGCTATTTCGCGACCGACGGCATGCCGGAAGCTGACGCTGCAGTTGCAGCGGTGGCCAAGGCGCTTGGCGGCAAGCCGGGCCTCGTCATGGAGGGCGCCGCGATCGCACGCGCCGCCGCCTTCCTGATCACCAATGCGGAAAGCTCGACCTTCCATCTGCCGCGCCTGCGCGAACGGGCCGATGATTTTGATCCCGAAACGCGCGATCGCTTCCTGGCGGGCGCCCTGCTGCCGGCTGCGTGGTATGTCCAGGCACAACGTGCTCGCCGCTGGTTCCATGACGAGATGATGCGATGCTTCGCCGAAGTCGATCTCATTATCGCGCCGGCCACGCCATGCCCGGCGCCGCTCATCGGTCAAAAGACCCTGGAGGTCAGGGGCGAGACCCTTCCGCTGCGCCCAAGCCTGGGGCTGTTCACACAGCCGATCTCTTGCATCGGGCTGCCCGTCGCGGTCGTGCCGGTCCGGGGCGGCGGACTTCCGATCGGGGTCCAGCTCATCGCACCGCCGTGGCGGGAGGACATTTGCCTGAGAGCCGCCTACGCGCTGCAGGAAATGGGCCTGTGCAGGGTCGGCTCTTCGGCAAGCCTCCAAAGTCTCCGCTGATCGAGCGCCGCCGAACCAGCGCTCTGTCCCGACGGCGAGAGCTGCAGCAGCCCAAGTCGACTGCACTCCCGCGCTCGGCTGTTTTTCAGCCGGCAGCAGTTCGAGGATCGACACGCCCGGCTTTTGGTCAAAACCGCAACCTGATCCTGTCTGCCCGCAGGGCCACACTCCAGCTAACTGAAACGTTCCTGCCAAAGGAGGCGTGCTTCCTCCAGAGCGCGTGGGTAGTCATCAACTCCCTGTTTGCGAATGGTCAGAAGCGCTACCGCCGCCGTGTTGACAACCACTTCGACCGCGCGCGCGTCGCGTTCTGCCCCCGCCCAAACCGCTTCCCAGTTTTCCATGACTGAATAGATCGAGCGAGGTGGCGACCTGATCTCGTTCTGCATGGGAAGTATCACCTCGTCCGAGATACCGTCGCTGAGGCGATAGATTTTGGCGGTCTTGAACGGATTGAACTCGGCAACATCTCGGGCGCTGGCTAGGACCGACATTCCCGGCCATTGCAGTAGATGGGCAGCATCCCGATGCATGCCATGGTAAGTGATGCGGGCGACGCCTGCCAAAATGGCATCGGCTCCCAGTGGATTGAGCATGTGCACCACTGAATGGATGGGAGTCCGAGACTCGAACACTGGGTAAAGGTCCAGTAGATTTTGTAATTGAGCTCCAAGTGACCGAAGCGACAAGAAGGTAATACCGTCGGACTTGAGTTTCTTTCGGGCTTCGGATGGCGATGAACATTTTCGAATGCCCAATTTTTCCAAACCGAGTTCCGTGAGACTGCTGGCTGCGTCAGTCGTCGGTCCGTGCAGAAGGACCCGATATCCGGCATTGGCGACAAGGCGTGCTGCCTGAAGGAACCACGGTGGACGCGGCGACTGCCTGGGCAGATAGGCCGGCCAGTCGAGATCGACATGATCAGGGGATTGCCCTGCTGTTTGACTAACACGACGAGCTGCCGAGACCATGCCGGCAAGTTCAGGCGCGGTCTCGCGCCTATAGTGCATCAGGAGGAGAAACGCACCAATCTGAAGCGGATCCGCTTGCCCGTTGAGAATGATCTCAAAGGCATCGTCAGCCTCTGTTTGGGTCAATGGCCGGGAGTTGCCGATGCCACGCCCCATCAAAGCCAGATAGCCAGCCAGGCGTCGTCGGGGATCAGAGGTATTCGCGAGCTCAGCCAAACCTTTTGCGAATTCCACAGGAGTGGGCTGACCATCGAGCAACACGCTTGGCCGGATTCCCAGGGGAGGGGACCGGCGCGACAGCGGTTTGGAGCCACGGTGCTCATTCTGCTCTGCGGCTGGCAAATCGTAATTGCGATCGAGCACGCGCTCCACGTCGGATGCAAGATTCCGTAAGGCCAGGCGCATCGCTTCCGCCCGTGGTGTGGGAACCAATTGGCGTCCGGTTCTCACAAAGATCGGATCGCCGACCTCTGCGCGGATCTGTCCCAGAAGGCGGCTCATCGCAGGTGCGCTCAAGCCGAGTTGAGCAGCTGCTCCTTTGACGCTGCCTGTAACCAATAGGACGTCCAGCGCCATGAGAAGGCGCAATCTGCGCAGATGGCTTGAACGGGGCGCGCCCACCTCGCGAGTTGACGCAGGCTTGAAAAGCAACTGAGCATCAATCAAGTCCGAGAGACGGGAAGTCGTGTTCACTGTTTCGATCTCGTTGCATCGCCGGAGAATGTTGGGAGATCGTATATGCCTCACTCAAGTCGAATTCAGCATGAAGTTTGATTTTATAATCGCTCTAAAATGCGCAAAACAAAACTTAGACGTGACCTGAAACATCGGTGTTGCGACCGCAGTTTTCCAACCCTTATAGCCTTTTGGATTGCTGAAAAGCGGGCTTGGGGTGCGCCGAAGATGAACCAGGACAGGGATCGCGAATCCTCCTCCCAGAACACGTGGGTTTTGGGGCTCACCGTGGGCGCCGCCGCACTCGTTCCATTTGAGGTCATGGCTCAGGCGGCTGGTGAAGCATCAATTGATCTGCCGACGATCGACGTGCAGGGCGGTGCCGGAGGGAACACGCTGCAAGCGCAAACCGGTGTCGACCGTCTGCCCGGGCGCGTCCAGGACATTCCGCAGGTTGTCAACGTTGTGCCGCAGGAGATCATCCAGCAGCAGAGGATCACGACGCTCGAACAAGCCCTCCGCAACGTCCCGGGCATCACCGTCGCGATCGGGGAGGCCAATGGCGGGCCGAACGGCGACCGTTTCCGCATCCGCGGTTTTGAGGCGTTCGGCGACAACTATGTCGACGGTCTACGTGATTTTGGCGTCTATGTCCGCGACAGCTTCAACTACGAGCAGGTGCAAGTGCTCAAAGGGCCGTCTTCCGAGAGCTTTGGCGTCGGTACCTCCGGTGGCGCGATCAACACGACCTCGAAGCAAGCAGGCCTTGGTGATCGTTATGACGTGAATGGCTCGTTTGGCACCGGCGCGTTGGCCCGTGGAACGTTCGACGTCAACAAGCAGATCAACGAAACAACGGCGCTGCGCATCAATGGGATGGCAAATCGGCAAGACATTGCCGACCGTGATGGCGTCAAGTCAGATCGGTGGGGGCTTGCCGCCTCGCTGGCCATGGGGCTGGGCACGGATACGACCTGGCACCTGAACTATTTCCACCAGCACAATGACCGCACGCCGGACTATGGAGTTCCGATGATCGGTAGGACTGCCTCGACCATACGTCGACCGGTGACCGAATTCGGCATTCCGCGGAACTTCTATTACGGAAAATCCAGCGATGAGGACGTCTCCGACGTCGATATGATCACCTCGCGTTTCAAGACGAAGGTGACGGATTGGCTGACGTTCAGCAACGACACGAGGCTCTCACATTACGATCGCCGATTCAGCGCGACGACCCCAAGCTGCGACCAGGCTTGCGCAAACACGTTCTTCGCTGGTGGAAACCCGATCATCGTCTACGGTGCCGGCGGCGGCCCAACTTATGAGCAGAAGGCCTGGGGCATCCAGAATGTGTCCACCGGCATCGCCAAGTTCCACACCGGCTTCCTGCGCCACGAGTTGATCTTCGGGCTCGACCTGAACCACCAGGACGACAAGCGGCAGGGCTTTTCATACTCTCCCGCGAAGAATCCGATTCCGCGCCTCTGGTCCCCGAATACGTGGGCGAACTATGCGATCTTGCCGAATCCGAACAATGTGAAACGCTCGGAATCCGACGATGTCGCGCTTTTCGCGAGCGACCGTGTGTGGCTCACCGACCAGTTCTCGATCCTGGGCGGCGTTCGCTGGGACTATTTCCGTTCCAAATACGATTTAACCGCAGCGACGGGGCGAACAATCACGGATGCGGATGCCAATTTTTGGAGTCCGAAGGCAAGTCTGATCTGGGAGCCGACCAAGGACTGCACCTTCTACGCTTCGTTTGCGTCGGCAGCGAACCTGCCCTTCGGGCAGTATGTTGCCTCCGACGTCAATCCGATCGTCGCCGCACGCACAAATCTTGATCCCGAGACGACCGACACTTTTGAGCTTGGTGCAAAGATCGGTCTTCTCGACGGGCGCCTCGGATTAACCGCGGCTGTATTCCAAGTGACGAAAAACAATGCCTATTACTCCGACCCGACGAGTGGCGTCCTGACGCAGACAGGAGAAAAGCAGCGGGTTCGAGGTTTCGAAGCGGGCCTCTCCGGCAAGGTGACCGATGCCTGGGCCGTCAATCTCGCTTATGCCTATCTCGACAGCGAGATCGTCGGCACGAACGTCGTAGCCAATAAGGGCAACCCGGTGCCGGGCGTGCCAAAGAATTCGGTTTCGCTGTGGACGACGTATGATGTTGCGACGCTTTTCGCAGGCGCGGTGCCGGGAAGTCTATTGGTGGGGGGCGGCTTCACCTATCGCGACAAGATGTATATCCGCAACGACGAGATGGCAGAGCTTCCGCATAGCTTCTCGCTCGATGCGCTGATTTCATATGAATACAGAAACTGGCGCGTGGCGCTCAACGGCTACAATCTTACGGACCGGCTGAATTACGACTCGTTCTTCCAAGGCGAAAACCTGAATACGGCGCGTGCAATACCGTCAGCTGGACGCACAGTGGTGCTGACGGTGGGAGCCACCTTCTGAGCCAGCGATCAACGCAGCCTTGATCTGGATGGAAGGCCGGTCCCGGTCCTTCCATCTCTTTCTGTCGAGAACACGACATGCTCGTACACATTCCCGGCCTGTTGACATCCGAGGAGGTCCAACACTGCCGCTCCGTCCTTGAGGCTTCGGCCTGGACGGACGGTTCCGTGACGGCCGGCGAGCAGGCTCGCAAGGTCAAGAACAACCTGCAACTTCCCGTGGATTCACCGCAAGCGCGCGAGCTCGGCCAAATCGTGCTGCATGGGCTGGGCCGCAATGCGACCTTCACTTCGGCGGCCATGCCGCTGCGAGTGCTGCCACCGATGTTCAACCGCTACGATATCGGCATGCGTTTCGGCAGCCATGTGGATGCCGCGGTGCGCTCCGCCGCGGGCGGGGCGCGGATGCGCGCCGACATCTCCTCAACGTTGTTTCTAACTCCGCCTGAGGACTATGACGGCGGCGAATTGGTGATCGAGGACACCTACGGCACGCGCGAGGTGAAGTTGCCGGCAGGCGACCTCATCGTCTATCCGACCACCTGCCTGCACAGCGTCAACGAGATCACTCGCGGCAGCCGCTGGGCCTCCTTCTTCTGGACCCAGTCGATGATCAAGGACGAGGCCAACCGGGGCCTCTTGCACCAGCTCGATCTGGCGATCATCCGCCTGCGGCAGGACCTGCCGGACGATCACCCCTCCGTGCTGACGCTGGCGAATACCTATCACAACCTGTTGCGGCAATGGGCCGACATTTGAACGCCCCGCGCGACGGATTGGCCGTGCGACGCATCGTCAGGGCGATCCTGGGCGAGGCGAGGCCCCGATCCGCCTTTAGCCGACTCGGCGAGTCGGCGCGGCTCGATATCCGCTTCGTCACCCATGAGCCTCCAGCCACGGTCGCGCGTTGGAAGGCGGCGTTGGCGGGCGGTGCTCGGCATCCTGTTCCGCAGCCTGTCGTCCGTAATGCAGCGGATGATCGACCCCAACGACTTCGTCGTGCTGCAGGACCGCTTCTTCGCCAGCTTCAACACGGTCGATCCGACGCTGCTCGGCATCGCCGCCTTGGCGACGGCGCTGGCCTCGATTCCCGCCTGGCGGAGCCGTCACGAGCTCGACGTGCTGGCGCTCGGGCGCGACAGCGCCATCGCACTCGGCATCAACTACCGCAGCCGGATCACGCGGCTCCTGCTCGTGATCGCACTCCTTGTCAGCGTGTCGACGGCTCTGGTCGGGCCGGTTGCCTTCTTCGGGCTGCTCGTCGCCAACCTCGCCTATGCGCTGATCCGTTCGCACCGGCACATCCTGATCCTGCCGGCGGCGATCCTGCTCGCCATCCTCTTCTTGGTCGGCGGCCAGCTCATGCTCGAACGCGTCTTCGCCTTCGACACGGCGCTGGCGATTATCGTCGAATTCCTCGGCGGCATCGTCTTCATCATCCTGCTGGTCCGGGGGAGTGTCCGGTGATCGAGATCCGCAACGCCAGCAAGCACTATGACGAGACGCTCGTCGTCGACGGCGTCAGCCTTACCCTGCCGAAGGCCGGCGTCACCGCGGTGATCGGCCCCAACGGCGCCGGCAAGTCGACGCTGCTTTCCATGATCGGCAGGCTGATCCCGATGAGCGGCGGGCAGATCCTGGTCGACGGGCTCGATGTGCTGCGCACGCCCTCCGACCATCTGGCGCGGCGGCTCTCGATCCTGCGGCAGGACAACCACATCGCCGCGCGGCTGACCGTGCGCGACCTCGTCGCCTTCGGCCGCTATCCGCATTCGAAGGGCAGGCTTACCGAGGAGGACAGGTACCATGTCGAGCGCGCACTCGCCTTCCTCGCACTCGAACCGCTGGCCGATCGCTTCCTCGACGAGCTTTCTGGCGGCCAGCGCCAGCGCGCGCACGTCGCGATGGTGCTGTGCCAGGACACCGATTACGTGCTGCTCGACGAGCCACTCAACAATCTCGACATGAAACATGCCCGCGGCATGATGCGCCTCCTGCGCCGCATGGCCGACGAACTCGGCAAGACAGTCGTCGTCGTGCTGCACGACATTAATTTCGCCTCCTGTTACGCCGATCGGATTGTCGCGATGCGCGACGGCCGGGTGCTGCATCAAGGGCCGCCGGAAGCGATCATAACGGCAGAGGTCATGGGCGCGATCTACGATGTCGAGATGGCGATCCACGAGATCGCCGGCGACCGTATCGCGATTTATTTTCGTTGATGACGTCTATCCCTCGAAGCACCCGAGCGATCGCGATGTGGGATTCCACATCGCATTTCTCATGGCTCTATCTTGCGGTAAGGCGCTCCAACCTCGATCGATCACGATCATCCGCAATCGCGAAGACGAAGAGCTGCATAGACAGGCTGACGCCCCCGCTTCAGCTCCTCTCGCCCTTTATACGCGATGACGCGGGCGCGCTGGCCGTCGGTTCCCGCCGGAGGCGCCCTTTCAGCCCAATCAATGGGCGTTCCATGTAGCGCCACGATAGCGACGCGGCGGCGAATGCAATCGGGGTTTCAACGAGGCCAAGCCAAAGAGGCTCAATGGGTAGCGGCCTGAGATCCACGAGGCCGTGATAGAGGTAGAGGCCGTAGCTGATCTGTCCGACATAGACCAACGGCTTGAGGCTGAGGGCCCGAACCAAAAGGCTCTTTTGATCACTGACTATTCCGAGCAGCAGCACAGCGACGATCGGCGCGGTCGACGCTCTCAATAGCAACGCCGGCAGACCATTGGTCGGGTAATGGGAAGCTGCAATGGGCAGAAGAAGGAAGGCTATCAGGGCAAACGGCGCGGCCCTTGCGTAGATGGGGGATGGTCTGATGGCGATGCTGCAGAGCCCGCCGAGAGCCATGAAACCGAAATTGACTGCGGAACCGACATAGATGGCTCGACTGGGGAGGCCAAGCAGCCAGTTCAGCGGGACAGATAGGCCTGCGATGACGATGACAATCATGCAGATGGCGGGAAAATAACGTCTCGGGCTCAGGAGGAAAACCGGTGCTGCCCAGAGATAGAACTGCTCTTCGATTGCGATGCTCCAAAGCGCGCCAATATGCTCGGGATAGTCAGCCCAGTAGTAGGCCTGGAAGACATTCATCGTGAACGTCAGGGAGCCCGCCAGCTCGGATGGCGTCAGCGGATTCCATATCCCGATCACGCCCATCGTGAACGCCAATGCAATCGTCAAGAAGTATGGTGGCCAGATTCTGAGTAACCTGTTCAGATAAAAATTATAGATATAGTCGTTGTAAATTCCGACTCCCATGTCGATGTTATATTTATAATTTCTAAGTATATTTACGATCAGGAATCCGCTCAAAATAAAGAACAGAGTTACTCCGTAAGATCCACTGTATATATTAAATTCATGCGCAATTGCCGTCTTGTGGTTGGCCACAACCATCAGTGCCGCGATTGCTCGAAGTCCGTCAAATCCATCAATCCGCCGCGTATAATCGCTGTGAGGCAGTCCGCGCGGTGATTGCAACATTATTCGGCGGCTCTGTCGGTTTCTCGGCACGTCAGTTTGCCGCGAGTTTCACGTTATTCAAGTACAAAATGCAGATTGCCTGATATTTAGGCTAAATCTGACGTTGGATCATGGGATTTAATAGCAGCTAATCGTGAAATATAACCAGTGTACGATACTTATGGACTCGCGCAATATGAACTTATGTCCAACATGGATCAAAGACATTACAATAATAAACCAGAATATGCGTCGATCGATAATTAAGTGAAATATGTCGTTGGCTAAATTGCGGGCACATGAAATAGCCATGCGAAAATTACGTTGCGGTATAGCGCTTAATGATAACAATTATATGACACCGAATTGAGCATTATTATTTTATTATGCACAATTCTGCGGCTTGACATCAATGCTGCACTGCGAGAAACGTATAATTAATAGATTATTAATGAATTGAGGGTCGCATGGACGGTACAGGACCGGGCGACGTTAGGGCAGGCGCTGGTCCCGCTCTCGCCGTCAATCCCAGGGTCAATCGATTCAACTGGAGACTGTCGTCAGATTTGCGCGGCGCTGTGAGTTCGCTGTCAGCAGTGATGGCGCTTCTGGTTCTCACGCCGCTCTTCTTCATGATCGCCGTTGCGATCCGGGCTAACAGCAAAGGGCCTGTGTTATTCCGGCAATTGCGAACCGGCCTCAACGGTCGCAAGTTCCAGATCTACAAATTTCGCTCCATGTATGTGCAGGAAAACGGCCCGGTCGTGCGCCAAGCAGAGCGCGTCGACCATCGCGTTACTGCAGTTGGGCGCTTCCTTCGTAGGTCGAGCCTCGACGAATTGCCGCAATTATTGAACGTCATGCGTGGCGAGATGGCGTTCGTCGGGCCGCGCCCTCACGCGCTAGCGCATGATGACTACTACGGGCAGCGGATTGCTGCCTATTCGCGGCGCTTTTCTGTCAAGCCGGGGCTTACAGGTTGGGCTCAAGTCAATGGCTCTCGTGGCCCGACTCCAACCGTCGAGAGCATGGAGCGGCGCGTAAATCTCGATATATGGTACGTCGAAAACAGGTCTATCTGGCTGGATATACGTATAATTCTGACGACGATCTCCATGGAGATAAGTCAAAAATCTGATGCTTACTAAGGAATCAGATCAATCACTCGATTTAATATCATTGAATTCAAGAGAATCTATTCGATTCTCCGATCGACATTGGGTTCTGACTTCTCGAGGTGAGGGAATGCAGAGAAAAAAATGGTTGAAGCCGGCAAGCGATCGCATTCCGATCCACTTGGGAGCGACCAGGGGTGCCAAGCCGCTCGACACGATGGTCGTCGGCGGGATTCCGACAGCACGCGTCACGCGCAAGGAGCTCGCTGAGTTGATGCTTCGCGATTGCGGCGCGGCGCGAGCCGGTTCGTTGGCGCATCCCAGAGTCGTTATCGCGTCAAATGGATCGGTCATCGCGCGCTATCACGGTGACGGGGAGTTCCGGCAGCTCGTCACGCAGGCGGACATCGTCGATGCCGATGGCGCCCCCCTCGTGATCGCATCGCGGTGGCTGACAAATCGCCCGCTGCCCGAGCGTGTTGCGACGACGGACCTGATCCATGACTGCGCTGCACTGGCAGCCAAAAACGGCATCCGCTTCTTTTTCCTAGGCGGAAAGCCCGGGGTCGCGGAGCAGGCGGCAGAGCGGCTTACGCGCCAATACCCGCAACTGCGGGTCGTCGGCTGTTGTCAGGGATACTTTGGCGAAGGGGATGAGGAAGCGATCCGTCGGTCCATCACGGATGCAGGCACAGATATCCTCTGGCTCGGTCTGGGTAGCCCTGCCCAAGAGCGTCTTGCGACCCGCTGGCAGGCCAAGCTGGCCGGGCTGGCCTGGATCAGAACCTGCGGTGGTCTGTTCGATCATGTCGCAGGCAATGTTCCACGGGCGCCGATCTGGATGCAGGGGGCCGGCCTCGAATGGCTCCATCGAATGCGGCAGGAGCCGCGTCGCCTGGGGCCGCGCTATCTTTCGACGAACCCGATCGCGGCATTTCATTTGCTGACCAAAACCCGCGCCTGAGCTGGGGGCGCGCGGTCCTTCAGCTTATCGAAGATGCTTTGTTTACGTGTGGGAGCCCGTGGCGTGGCAGAGTTTCAACAGGTGATCTTCGTGTCGCCGGGCGGGCGTCTCCAAGGCGGGGGGCTCGGCACGATGACGCGTGAAATGGAAGCGGGGCTGATCGCGGCCGGCAAGCGCACGCATGTTCTCAACACGCGCAGCGAGGGGACCGTCCTGAAGTCGCTCTACGAGACACCTGCAGCTGCCGCAGCATTCACCGCATTGCTGATGGTCAATCGGCGAAGCGTTGTACATGTCCAATTGACGCAAAGGCTGAGCGTGCTGCGCGAAGGCATGTTTGTGCTGCTGGCCAGGGCGTTCGGAACGCGTGTCATCCTGCATCATCACGGTGCCGAGTTTCCTGATTTCATCGAGACGGCTTCGCCGCTGTGGAAGCGGATCGCCCGAAAGGTCTGTCAGGCGGCAAGCGTCAACGTCGTTCTCGGCAATGTCTGGAAAAGCGTTCTCAGGGACAAACTTAATATCGCTGACGACAAGATCGCGCTCGTTCAGAATGCTATCAGGCTTGCTGGGCGAAAGCCGCGCAACATTCGGCGCGAGCCGGGGCAGCCGCTCCAACTGGTACTGCTCGCGAACCTGACGCCGCGAAAGGGCGTCCGGGAGGCTCTGCTTGCGCTTGCGGAGCTACGGAAGGCCGGCCTCAATGTGCGGCTGACCCTCGCTGGCGGAGGAATGATCGCCCATTTCGAGCAGATGGCCCGCGAACTTGGCGTGGAAGACTGCTGCGACTTCCTCGGTTGGATCGACAGAACGCGGATGTGGAGCGTTATCGACGCAGCCGACATCATGATCGTGCCCTCGCATCAAGAGGGCTTCCCGATGTCGATCATCGAGGCATTCGCCGCGCATCTGCCAGTGGTGACCACGCCGGTGGGGGCGATCCCAGAAACGCTCAAGGACGGGTTTGACTGTCTGTTCGTCCCCGTCGGAGATCATGCGGCGCTGGCCAATGCTGTCGCGCGGCTCGAATCCGATGAGGCTCTGCGGCAATTGCTTGCGGAGAATGCTTACCGCACCTTTCGGCGCGAGCTCAGCCATGACGCGATGATCGCCAGGATGATGCATATTTGGCAGGGACCGCGAGGCAGCGAGAGCGGGCCGCGGCCCGCGCGTGCAGCATGACCTCGGGGCGCTGTGGAACGCGGAAGCAGAGCGATCTGCGTGCGTGGGCGACAAGGGCTGATTGGCGAGAGAGGCGACTGGTGACGCTGAACCTTCAACAAGCCTCAAGGCGGCGTGTCTGCTTCATGGTCAATCATTCGGCGGCGGGCGGCGTCGGCGAGCTCTGGGCTGATCTCGCGGGTGCGCTCGCCAGAAATGGTCACGACAGTGGGCTCGCCGCGTTCTGGCCGCTGCCCGAAGCCGCGAGTGCCACGACCGGCGCAGTCGCATGGACCCATATCTGCGCAGGCAAGCCCCGGACGTTTGGCCAACTGACGGCGTTTTTCTTTCACCTCGTTCGCTATTTTCGCGAGACGCGCCCGGACTGGGTGATCACCGCCATGCCGGGGGCGAATCTGGTCGTTCCGCTTGCGGCGTGCGTCGCGGATCTGAAAATCCGGGTCGTATCGACGCATCATACCCCTGCCGACACCTTGAGCGGTGCCGTGGGGCTGCTCGACCGTTACGTCCGGTTGCTGCCCAATGTTGCCGCCGCCGTCAGCGTGTCGACCGCCGTCGCGCATTCCTACGCAAAAGCCGGCAGCTTGCTGTCGACGAAACAGAGGGTCATCCACAATGCGCTGCCGCCGCGCATCGAGCGTTGTCTTGCTGCACTCAAGGTGCGCCGCGACGCGCGGCGGGGCGTGGGCCCACGCGATCATGTCGTCGCGTTAGGACGCCTCTCGGAGCAGAAGAATTACGAGGTGCTGATCCGCGCGGCACAGCAACTGCCGGGCGTTCGGATTAGCATCGTGGGGGGAGGCCCGGAGGAAGGCCAGCTTCGCGCTTTCATTGACGCCAGCGGCGTCGCCGATCGCGTGACTCTGCATGGCTTCATGGCGCGTGAGCAGGCCTTGGCTGCGCTGGCCTCGGCTGATGTCTTCGTCCAGATGAGCCGCTTTGAAGGGCACAGCCTGGCGTTGATCGAGGCTGCCAAACTCGGCATTCCCCTCGTCGTCTCCGATATTCCGGTCCAGGTCGAAGGCATCACCGATGATCGGGGGATCGCATGCGGCGTTCTTCTGGGGCTGGACGATGCCGCGGGCCTTGCCGCCGCCATCAGGCGGCTCCTCCACGATGATCCGTTCTACGAGGAGATGAGCGAGCGCGCGGCGCGGCTGGGAAAAACTGCGTCGTTCGACCGCGTAATATTCGAATATCAGCGATTACTTTCCTGATTAATCGTTGGAGCGGAGAATCGTGGCGTATAGTTGTGATGAATTCTGCGTCAAAGCTGGAGAACCCGGGACGCGCTCGATGAAGCTGACGATAGGCATCAAGGCGCTCAACGAGGAGCGGCATATCGAGCGAGCGCTGCAGAGTGCGCTTGCGGCCGCCGAGCGTTTCGGGGGTGAGGTCATACTCGCCGATAGTGGGTCGACCGATGACACGCTGCAAATCGCGGCACGCTATCCGGTAAAAATCGTGCAATTCTCCGACCTCTCCGACCGGTCCTGCGGAGCCGGCGCACAGTTGGCCTTTCAGCACGCGCAGGGTGAATTTTTTTACATCCTCGATGGCGATATGGAGCTGCATTCGGCGTTCCTCGAGGCGGCAATCCCTTTCATGGAGCGCAATCCGCGGATTGCCGGCGTGGGCGGGCGGATCGAGGAGGTCAACGCCGCAAACCACGAGTTCCGCGTACGGCGCCAGGCCCTGCAATCCGACAGCGCCTTCTACCCGGCGCGCATCGACCGGCTGGATTGCGGCGGGCTCTATCGAAGCTCAGCTGTTCGCGAGGTCGGCTACTTCGCCGATCGCAATCTGCATGCCTTCGAGGAGTTCGAACTGGCGGCGCGGCTTGCGAGCCGTGGCTGGGAGCTCACACGGCTTGACATGCCCGCCGTCCGCCACTTCGGCCATACCATCGCGAGCTACGCCCTGCTGCGCAAAAGGATCCGGTCGAAACACACAAATGCGGCGGGCGAGGTCCTGCGCGGCGCACTCGGACGAGCTCATCTCGGCCGGGTTGTTTCCCGGCTGAGTCAGATCCGCAACGGAGCCTTGATCATGATCTGGTGGTTGCTCATTGCGGCAGCTTTGATTGCGGGTTCGTTCCGGGCTGGCTGGCTGATCGTCGCTGTCATGGCGCTGGTCGCACCCATCGCATTTCTCTGGTTTCGCCGCGGCACGCTCGCGGGAGCAGCTTACTCGTTTGTCGCGTGGAATCTGACGGCATTCGGGCTGTTGGCCGGGCTGGCAAGCAAACGCAAACCGCCCCTCGCGCCGATTTCGGCGGTCGTCGTGAAGGCGCCGCCACCCGCTGCCTGGGCGCTGTCGGCGGCCGCTTCCTGCAGATCGGCGGATTCGCTCGGATGAACGCAACGGAGCAGAAAATGGCTTCGTGGAGCGGGCGAGCGCGCGCGCGACTGAACGCATGCAATCCGCACCACCGTGAATCGGTGCATGCCCCGTCACCGAGGTGTCGGAATTTTTCGGTAATGCGGCGCAGTTCCCTTTGCGGCAGGGGCAATTTCTTTTGGAAGTTACCTTCAGGCATGACCTTTGCTGGTGAGCGCGTGTCGGAACTTCTAACGCGGAGTGGGTTTTAATGGCTCAATTCAGGTCCCAGGACCCCTCGTTTGCGGCGCTGCTCCGTGCTGTCTGGTCGCACAAGCTCATCATGATCACGTCGGTGATCGTCGGTTTAGGCGCATTCGTGGCGCTCTATCTGCTGATCACGCCGGTCTTCGAGGCTACGAGCACCGTGCTCGTCAGCCAGGGAGGGGGCCCGGAGAGCGGCAATCGGCCCATCGAGATGGTCAGCTCTCAGGCGCGCGTCGCGGAAAGCCAGGAAGTGATCAGCGATGCGATCACGCGGGTCGGGCTGGACAGGTTCGGCACCGCAAGACCATCGATCCTCGACGGTCTTGGCGGCTCGCTAAGGGCTGTCGTTCACGGAAAGTCGGAGCCGGCTCCGATCAATATTCCCGATGTCGACGTGGCCGCAGCGAAGCTGGCCCGGAACGTCACGGTAAGGACCGAGCCGAACTCGGAGATTATTCGCATTTCGTTCAAACACAGCAATCCTGCACTCGCGGCTGATTTCGCGAATGCGATCACCGACTCCTTTATCGCGCGCCAGCTCAACCTGGCGGAAAAGCCAGGCGCGGCCGACTTCTTCCGCAGTCAGCGTGGCCGGTTCGACGCCGAAGTCGAACGCCGTTCGGCCGCGCTGGAAGATTTCGCCCGGAGGGAGGCCATCTACTCGGTCCAGGATCAGCGCAGTCTGCTGCTGCGTCGGGCCAGCGAACTCTCCGCCTCCTTAAGCGCCACGCGGATCGCGGTCGCGGAGAAGCAGGGACAACGCTCGGGGCTGACGGAACAGCTTCGGCTTCTCAAGCCTGTCACGCAATCGCCTTTCGTCTCCAACCTCGTCGAGAGCCTCGGCTCGGACGCGAGTGCGCCCACACGGCCGGGCGCCCGGCGCGACGCGACCTCGAACGATCCGCCGCTCTTGATGGTGAAGGTCTATCAGGAGGCGATGGTTGCGCTGTTCAAAGTCAATTCAGAGATTGCCGGACTGGAGGGACTTTCCGCTCAGCAGCAGACTGAGATGGGCAGCCTCAATGCCGAGCTGCGCACGCTCTCCGCCAAGGAGGCTGAATTCGAGCGGCTCAAGCGCGAGCTGTCGCTGGCCACGCTAAATGCTGAAACCTACGCTAAGCGCGCCGTCGAAGAACAGATCAACGCGGATCTGCGAGCTGCCAAGCTGACGAATCTGCGGGTCGTGCAGGCGGCGACAATTCCCCTGCGGGCGACGTTTCCAAACGGCATCCAGTTCTTGATTCTGGGAGCGGCCGCGGGGCTGATCCTTGGCGTGGGTTTGTCGCTCCTGCTCGAGAGCCGCAAGCCGGAGCCGGTCGGTGTCGAGCTGCCGGCGATCATATTGGGCTCCACGCGCCTGCAGACGAAGATTGATGCGAGGGTGCGCGAGATGATGTGACCCTTGCTGGTTCTGGGGTGAGTGGCTTCAGGGTTTCCTGTCGCGAAGGCTCATGCCAGGCGCAAATCTTGCGTCAGGTCGCTTGCAGCGGGTGGAATCTTCAACTCAAGCCGCCGCACCTGGGCACGGCCGCGGTGAGGCGCGCGGCGTTCGGGCGTCTGTCTCGGGGAGGTGTGTCGTTCGGCTCGCTCGACCAGCTGCGGCTCGGGCAGGCTCTCGGTTTGTCGGTTCAGCGTCTCATGGTGCCGTAAGGGAGTGACGATGCGATTGAAAAAATTCTGGTGTCGGGCAGCACCCATACTTCTGATGTCGAGCTTCGCCGTCGGCGAGGCAGCGGCCCAGCAGAGCCCACCGCATGTGGTTGAACTGCATGATCGTCAGGCTTTCGCGAAGGGACCCTGGCTGGCGTGGCTGGAACCTTGGGGCGCCGGAGCTCTGATCCAAGGGAAGGACTATACGAACGCGATGAAGATCCTTCCGGATCGCTTTCCGGCAGAGACTTCGATTGAGTGGGCGTGGCCGAGTACGCCTCCTGCGTCCGGAGTGTTCAATTTCTTGGCGATCAATTTCGGAAACTATTATAACACCAAGCCTCCTGTCCCGATTAGCGCTCGCAAGGTGCGAGACATCGCTGTCCTCAAGCACAATCACGATTTCGCTCTGGCCGGGAATCTCGATCAGTACAATGTCATGACTAATATATGGCTGACCCGGGAAGCCGGCCGTCATGATCAGCAGCTATTCGAAGTGCAGGTCTTCTTTCATGCCGCTGATCTCGCGAAACTCTATGTTCGCTCCTCGACGCCCATCGGGGCATACCGCGATGAGACCGGTCGCAACTGGCAGGTCAGCATTGATCGCACCCGTCAGGTGCCGGACATCCTCCTGCTGCCCTCGACGGATGTCCGGATTTCATCGGTCGATATCCGGGCCATGCTCCTGTGGCTGCGCGCGCAGGGCGTGATAACCGGCGAGGAGTGGTTCAACGGGCTTGGCACCGGAGTTGAAGTCACGCGGGGCTCGGGCTCGATGAAAATCAATGCCCTATCGATCACTTACGAATAGGGCGCCGACGAGTGCCGCTGCTTTTGGGGCGAGACGAGAGGCTGGTACTTCAATGGACCTGTTAGATCGCGGTCGCGCCGGATTTAGGACTGGTGCGATGCCGCACATCTCGGACGGCAGGCGGGGGGGCGAGGCGGACACGATGTCTCGTCTCAAACTCGTCGACATCTCGTTCTTCCTTCTTCTCATCATGGTGATCACGGCGCCAATCGCGACTGATATGAGCGATCTGGCCGTTTCGGCTTCGAACCCCGGCCTGACGGGGCAGGGCACGCTGTGGCGTCAGCTCGTCTATATGGCGATCTTCGGTGCGACCGCCTTCGGTGTCGGGATGCACCGCGATCTTCGGCAGCTCCAGGCAGTTCCGCCCGGTCTGCTGCTCGTGCTGGGCTATTGCTGGCTGAGCCTGTCCTGGGCGATCGAGCCCGATGTCGCTGTGCGCAGGCTGGTGCTGACGACGATCGTGGTCGTGACGCTGTCGCTCGGTCTGGTGCATCTGGGCGCGCACCGGGCATTCGCGCAACTTCGCCTGATCCTTGGCGCGGTTTGCCTCCTGAACTTCTCGGCCGTATTCGCCCTTCCGTCGATCGGCGTTCACCAGGCCGACAGTTTTCGGGCCATAGCTCTGGTTGGGGACTGGCGCGGAATATTTCCTGAGAAAAATTATACGGGAATGATTTGCGCGATCACCATACTGCTGTTTTCGTTCTCGCGAACCGGTGGCGCCTATCGTCTGTCTATAATTTTGCTTTCGTTCATCTTCCTCTGGTTCACGAATTCGAAAACCTCATTTGGCCTGACGGTCATCGCCCTGGCTGCGGGGTATCTCTTCTCCCTCTACAGCCAGCGCGACCGCGGGGTCGTGCTGATCGCCGCTTGCCTCGTAGTGCTCGCTCTGACGGCCTACGGCATGTGGCATTGGGAGCAGATCATCGCGCCTCTCGATCGCCAGGACACGTTGACCGGCCGTTCACAGATATGGCGCCCGCTGCTCAGCTATATCGGTGAGAACTGGCTGTTGGGGTCTGGATATGGCTCGTTCTGGAATATCGGCCCGAACAGCCCGATCTTCGAATACGCGCAGCCTGGCAGCTGGCTGACCGCATTGGCCAGCGGCCACAGCGGCTATCTCGATCTCGCCGCTCAAATCGGCATCCCTGGCATCATCCTGGCCGTCTATGCCCTGATCTTAGGGCCATTCGTCACGCTTCTGGGCAATCCGGTGTTCCGATCCCGATCAGGCTGTCTGCTCTTCGCGTTGATGGTGTTCATCCTGGGACACAACGCCACGGAGACGACGATCATGGACCGCGACCAGTTCCTGCAATTGATGCTGGTGATCGTGATTGTCAGCGTCCACGCGAAAAGCAGCGGCCTTGCACAGCCGGTGGGCGAGCGATGACGGCGCCGGCGATGCGGGATTGCGCCACTCCGCATGGTCCAGAGGTTTCGAGGCCATGACCGAGTCGCGTGTGGTGAACGGCTTCAGGAGATCCGGCATCGCGGCTGGTGGGGTTTCGCGCTCGCTGGGTCAGCTTTCGCGCTATGGCATCGCCGCCTTCGGGCCGATCGCTCTCGCAGCAACGCAGTTTCTGCTTTCGCTGCAGATGCTTCGCCTGCTGACGCCGGCCGATTTCGGGACGTTCTCCTTTCTCCTCGTTGTGAGCCAGCTCGCCATGGGGCTGTCGAACGCCTTGTTCTGCGCGCCGATCGCCGTGCTGATTCTGCGAGGCGAGGAGGCGCAGCGGCGGAATATGGCGCGGAGCCTGTTCGCGATGAACCTGGTCTTCACCGCAGCCACTTTCGCAACGATTGGCGGCATTGCCTTGGCCATCGGCTCAAGCATGTTGGAGGCTGCGGTTTTCGCCAGCTTCTCAGCGGCGACGATGCTGCGCTGGTTCGGTCGCGCCTATTCCTATGCAGTTTGTCGCCCGTTACGGGCAACAGCTTCCGATATCGTCTCTGGTGCGGCGCTCGCCATTGCCATGCTTGCGATTTGGGTTGCCGGCCGTGCGGACTCGGTCTCTGGTTATCTCGCGCTTTTGCTGAGCGGCTCGCTGGGCATGCTCCCGTTGGGCCGCGACTACCTTCGGCAGCAGTTTTGCTGGCCTGCACGAGCCGAATTGTCTCGCTACAGTGGGATCTGGCGGGAGCATTCCGGCTGGTCGCTTCTGGGCGTCGTCACGACGGAGGCGACCGGCAACGCGCATGCCTATGTCGTGACCCTCGTGAGCGGCGCGGGCGCGTTTGCCGCCATCGCCGCCAGCGCTCTGCTGACGCGCCCGCTGACCGTGGTCATGAATGCTCTGACGGAGTTCGAGCGGCCGCGTATCGCGCGCTTCATCAACGAGAGGCAGAGCGAGGAGGCGGAGCGCGCAGTGACCTTCTTCCGCTATATTCTCGTGGCGGCATGGTTGTTGGTGGTAATGGCGGCGGTCTTGCTGCTGTTTTATGCGCCCTGGCTCGTTTTCCCGCGCGAGTACGATCTGAGCTATCTCTCGCAGGGTGTCGCCCTCTGGATGCTTATCGTCGGTGTCAGGATGCTGCGCGCGCCCGACAGCGCTTTGCTGCAATCGGCGGGCAAGTTCCGACTCCTGGCCCATGCGAGTATTGTCTCCGCCGCGGTCTCGATGATCGCTGTTCCAACCCTGCTCTTCACCGGCGGTCCGCTCTGGTCCGTCGTCGGGATCCTGTTGGGCGAAATCGCCTTCGCGCTCGCGCTCTGGCGTGGCCGGCGCGGTTGGCGGGAGCAGTCGGATGGCTGAACTCCGTATCGTCGCCGAGCAATTCAATCGTTCGCGCGTTCCCGGTGAACGGCCGTGGCATGGCGGAAGGAGCCTGACTTGCTAGGGCCAGCGTCAATCGCCCGGACCGCAAGACGTCGCATCGAACATGCGGTGTCGAGCAAGGAAATCAGCCCGTCCATGGCCTCGGCGCTCGACCTGACGCGCTGGGCCGCAGCTCTGCTTGTTCTTATCTACCACGTCCGGGAGAACGTTCTCGTTCCGGCCGCCGACACATCGGAAAGCCTGCGGTCAGCGCTGGTTTCGATTGTTTATCTCGTGACCAATTGTGGCGACCAAGCGGTTACCTGGTTCTTCATCACGAGCGGGTTCCTGGTCGGCGGGAGTGCGGTCTCGGATATCGTCTCGGGTCGCTTCGAGGGCAGGCACTATCTGGTCAATAGGATATCGCGGATCTACGCCGTGTATCTGCCGGCGCTCGCGTTGGGTTTCACGCTCGATCTGATCAGGGTGGGACAATTCGGCATTAGCCTCAATGCGGGGGGCGAAACAGTCGCCAGCTATAGCGCTCTTACGGTTATTCTGAATGTCTTGAATCTGCAGACCATTCTTGCGCCGACGATTGGAAGCAATATCCCGTTGTGGAGCATCGCATATGAAATGTTTTATTACTTAACCTTTCCATTCATATTTATCGCTTTCTGGAGGGGGCGTTTAGATCTGAGGATCACATTTATAATTGCATTATATTTTGTAATAGTGTTCAAAAATAATCCTTCAGTCATAAATTATTTCTTCATTTGGGTGCTTGGGGCGGTTGTCCGATTCATGCCCAGGCTTATTTTTGCGTCCCCGATCTTGGCTTGGGCTGCCGCAGTGGCCGCCTGCTTCAGTTTTCCGGCTCTGGCCACGCTGCTGGGGGGAGGCGCGAAGATCGTTCTCGGTCTGGCTTTTGCGAACGCCCTTCTTGCCGCGCGGTTCAGCAACTCTCCAGTGCTGCTGAAGATTGCACCCATCAATGCGCTTTTGGCATCATTTTCATTCAGCTTGTATGTTCTTCATGCTCCCGCACTGCACTTCATCCTGGCGCTGGCAAACGGCCGTGCCGACTCGCGTTTGAGCCTGCAGCCCAGCGGCTGGGAGGGTGTGAGTTGGGGCGTGGGGCTGACGGTCGCGCTTGTCCTCTATGCCTTCGCTTTCAGCCTCTTCACGGAGCGCAAGACGCACGTCGTCCGGGCGTTCCTCGAGAGGCAAATTTCCGGAAAATGCAGTGATCAAGTCAGGGCCATAAAGACTCGATGAGCTCTCGTGTTCACCACAGGTGCCTGGAGAAAGATCGGCCATAATGCGTATACATCAGATAGATGCGTTGCGCGGACTCATGGCCGCCGTCGTCGTCATCCAGCATATCTACCTGTCGTTTCCGACGGGGAGTGGCGCGGAGTGGGTGAATATTATCAAGTACTCACCCCTGCGCATTTTCATCGCGGGGCACGCAGCAGTTTTGGTATTCTTCGTCATGAGCGGCTTCGTTGTCGCTCTGCCGTTCACTGGCGGCCGGTCGCTGGTCTTCAAGGATTTCATCGTGAAGCGGCTCGCCCGGCTCTATCCGCCGTTTGCGGTAGCGGTTCTATTGGCGGCCTTGCTGTTCTGGCTCACAGGCAATCGCGGCGGGACGACGGCCAGCGCTTGGCTGCATGAGAATTGGAATGTCGATCTGTCCTTGCCGCTCGTTCTGCTGCATTTGATCGGCACCGGCAGAGCTGATGACATCAGTCTCAATAGCCCGATCTGGAGTCTCATCGTCGAAATTCGCGTGGCGCTGATTTTTCCGGTCCTGATACTCCTCGCGACACGCTGGCGCGTCGGTTCTTTGATCGGCGGGGGACTCCTCCTGCTTGGATCGAGCTTTCTCATGCCGGCGATTGGCGAGGGCCAGCAGATCTACGTATCGTCCACAACGATGCTGGGAAACGTCATCGTTACCGCCCGCTATCTGATCTTTTTTATCATCGGTATCGTGATGGCGGAGACGCTTGCCATCTGGCGCGGCCGGCTCGCGGAGCTCAGCGGGGCCCGCCGTCACGTTGTCGTCGGGCTGTCCGTGATCCTCCTGCTGGCTCCCAGCACGCATAGCTATCTGTCGGATTGGGTCATCGGTGTGGGTGCGGTCGGGATCGTGGCGACGACCGTCGCCTATGGCGATCGCTGGCGTTTGCTTCTCTCGGCACCAGCTCAGTGGCTTGGCCGGGTTTCGTATAGTCTCTACCTGATCCACATGCCTCTCTGGCTCGCGGCCATTCACCTCGGAGCCGACAGGATCGGTTTGCCGATGACAGCGTTGTTGTTCCTGGCAATCGTGTTTCCCGCAGCCGAAATGATGTATCGGCTTGTCGAGCAGCCTTCGATCGCGTTGGGACGATATCTGAGTGGCAAGCGGGGCGCGCACGCCGCAATGGGCGCCGAGCTTGCCACATCTGGAAAGATCAAAGAACCGTTGGCGTTGAGTGGGAAGGGCTGATTGCAGGAGGGCGCGAGAAAGGCCGCATGTGACCAACCTCTCGCATGCGATTGACGTCGACTCGCGGCAGCCACTGGAAGCGGCCCCCTTGGCAAGCTCCGTCGCCGGCAAGATCTTGGTCTTCACCGGCCCGCTGGAGTGGATGATCCGCGACGAGGCCAGGGCGATGGCCGAACCGCTCGGCGCGAAGGTCGCGGGTGTGGTCTCGTGGAATACCGATCGGCTCGCGCTGGATCCGGTGCTGGTCCCAAGCTCAAGGACGCGTCCAAGCCCGGCGTCGAGGCGATCGACGAGGCCGGCTGGTCTGATCTGAAAAGGCGGTTGAAGTCCGCTACGGGCGGCTTCGACAAACCACCCGCTCCAGCCGACAAGCTTTCCGTACAGCGCATTCCGTTTCCATCGAACGAGCAGGGCTTGACGGCGTCGACGGGTTGCTTTTAAACTTAACTCAATGGTTAAGTTTCAGGCCGCTCAGCTCGACAGGACGTTTTCCGCGCTGGCGGATCCGACGCGGCGGGCCTTGCTGGCGCGGCTGGAGCGGGAAGACGGGCTTTCCGTCAGCGAGCTGGCGAAGCCGTTCCCGGTCTCGCTGCCGGCGATCATGAAGCATCTCGAAGTGTTGTCGGATGCAGGGTTGGTCACGCGGACGAAGACGGGGCGCACCGTGTCCTGTCGTCTCAACGCCGAGCCGATGGAGGAAGCGATGGGTTGGCTGGCGCATTATCAGCGCTTCTGGACCCAAAGGCTCGATGCGCTCGAGGCGCTGCTCGAGGCGCGGCGCAAGGGCGAAGGCTGAAGGGATGGGCACATGCATCAACAGGTGACACCGAGCCTCACGATGAAGCGCCGCCTCAACGCGTCGCCGGCCGAGGTCTACACGGCCTGGACCGATCCGGAGCTGCTCGTGCGCTGGTTCGGGCCCGAGAACGTCGTTGCGCAGGAGGCCGAAATCGATCCGCGCGTCGACGGGGCCTATCGCGTCGTGATGATCGAGAATACGGGCCAGCGCCACGAGGTGTCCGGGCGCTATCTAGAAGTCGTCGAGAACGAGCGTCTCGTCTTCAGCTGGTCCTGGGTGACGACGCCGGAGCGCGTTTCTCGCGTCACCGTCACATTGAAGCCGGATGGTGAGGGCACGATCCTGACGCTTTTGCACGAGAAGCTGTTCGACGGTGCGGCCGTGCGCGGCCACACCCATGGCTGGACCGGAACCATGGAAAAGCTCGAGGCCTACTTCGCCTGAAAAAGGAGCGCGGCGCTGCCCCGCCGGGCAAGCGCGTGGAAGAGCTGCCGGCGTGGGCCGGCGGAAACACAGGGAGCGGAGACGATGGAACACAGGATCGTATCCCGTGAAGAATGGCTTGCGGCCCGCAAGGCCCATCTCGCCCATGAAAAGGAGTTCACCCGCCAACGCGACGCGCTCTCGGCCGAGCGGCGCGCGCTGCCCTGGGTCAGAATCGACAAGGACTATGTCTTCGCCGGTCCGAACGGGCGGCTGTCGCTGGCCGATCTGTTCGACGGCAAGAGCCAACTGCTCATCTATCACTTCATGTTCGGGCCGGGCGCCAAGGAAGGCTGCCCGGGCTGCTCCTTGCTCGCCGATCATTTCGACGGCGCGAACCAGCATCTGAAACACCACGACGTCAGCCTAGTGGTGGTCTCGCGAGCGCCTTATGCCGAGTTCCAGCCGTTCCGGCGCCGCATGGGCTGGGATTTCCCCTGGGTGTCCTCAGCCGGCAGCGACTTCAACCACGACTTTCACGTCTCGCCGAGCCCGGCGGAGAAGGCGGCCGGCCGCTACGAATACAACTATGAGACGCATGAAGGCGAAGGCGGCGAGATGCCGGGTTTCAGTGTCTTCTACCGCAATGCGGCCGGCGAGATCTTCCACACCTACTCGACCTATGCGCGCGGCGGCGACCTGCTGATCGGTGCCTACAACTTCCTCGACATGATGCCGAAGGGCCGCAACGAGGACGGGATCATGGACTGGATGCGTCACCACGATCGCTACGAGGACGAGCCGAAGGGCGCAGCGAACTTCCAGCCTCTGCTGGCAACCGGCTCCTGCTGCGCTTGAGCGCGCTTTTCCGCATCGAACAGCAGGAAGCGTCGGTCGATATCAAAGTTTTGAGACGCGGCCGCACGGGCAGCCGCAAGTGAGGAGAACGCTATGGCTTATGTCGATGGTTTCGTCGTCGCGGTCCCGGCCGCGAACAAGGATGCATATCGCAAGCAAGCCGCCGCCGCGGCGCCGCTGTTCAAGGAATTCGGCGTCAGGCGCCATGTCGAGGCCTGGGGCGACGATGTCCCGGACGGCAAGGTCACCGATTTCAAGGGCGCCGTGAAGGCGACGCCCGACGAGGTCGTGGTCTTCTCCTGGTTCGAATACCCCGACCGGGCCACACGTGACGCCGCGAATGAGAAGATCATGAGCGATCCGCGCATGAAGGAGATGATGGGCCAGGAGATGTCCTTCGACGGCAAGCGCATGATCTATGGCGGCTTCGCCTCGCTGATCGATGAAGGCGAGGGCGGTGCGATGGGCTACCTCGATGGCGTCCTGGTTGCCGTGCCCAATGATCGCAAGGCCGACTATCGCAGCTTCGCCGCCGGGCACGCGGCGCTGTTCAAGGAGTTCGGCGCCCGCCGCGTCGTCGACGCCTGGGGTGACGATGTGCCGGATGGCAAGGTCACCGATTTCAAGGGAGCGGTGAAGGCTGAAGCCGGCGAGACGGTGGTCTTCAGCTGGGTCGAGTGGCCGTCCAAGGAGGCGCGCGCCGCTGCCTGGGGCAAGATGATGGCGGATCCGCGCATGGGGGAGCTCAAGATGCCTTTCGACGGCAAGCGCGTCGTCTATGGCGGCTTCGCGCCGCTGCTGGATGTGTGATCGCGGCGGATGAAAGCCTCCCTCGTTCCGGGCTCGCCCTGGAATGAGGGTTTTGTGGCAGGGGTGAGCCGTCAGGCCGGCGGCCGACATTGCCGGTCGCTCGGTCTCCTCCGCGAAACAGGGGGACGCTCAGCAGAAACGCCGGCACGGTCGATCCCTACGCACCGCGTCAAGGAGAGGTTCGGCTTGGCGCTATGATTTCTCGCAGCCGTCATGCGGGGTGGCATCTTGTCCCGGCCGCGCAAATGGCCGAGAGATCGGGCTGCCCAACCGGATCGAGTTTTCATGTTTGCTGGCATTCCTCTCGGCGATCTCGCCTTCCTCGCCGTCTCCCTCGTGCTCGCCGGCGCGGCCACGGGGCTTCTTGCCGGCGTCTTTGGCGTCGGCGGCGGCGCGGTCATCGTGCCCGTGCTGTATGAGGTCTTCCGCGTCATCGGCGTGGCCGACGAGGTGCGCATGCCGCTTGCGGTGGGCACTTCGCTGGCCGTCATCATCCCGACCTCGATCCGCTCCTTCAACGCCCATCGCGCCAAGGGACTCGTCGATCTCTCGATTCTGAAGATCTGGGCCGTTCCGGTCGTGGTCGGCGTCATCGTCGGCAGCTATATCGCCCGCTACGCGCCGGCCGATCTCTTCAAGATCATTTTCGTCGTCGTGGCACTGATTTCGGCCATCCGCCTGCTCTTCGCTGCCGATCGCTGGAAGTTCGGCGAGGAGATGCCGGGCAAGCCGCTGATGGTCGCCTATGGCGGCGTCATCGGCGTGCTCTCGGCGCTGATGGGCATCGGCGGTGGCCAGCTCTCCAGCCTGTTCATGACCTTCTATGGCCGCCCGATCCATCAGGCCGTCGCGACCTCCTCCGGCCTCGGCGTGCTGATCTCGATCCCCGGCGCACTTGGCTTCATCTATGCCGGCTGGCCGAAGATGGACATCCTGCCGCCGCTCTCGCTCGGCTATGTCTCGCTGATCGGCATGATCCTGTTCATCCCGACCTCGATCTGGACCGCGCCGATCGGCGCGCGCATGGCGCACCGGCTCTCGAAGCGGCGGCTGGAGGTCGCATTCGGTCTGTTCCTGCTCTTCGTCGCCAGCCGCTTCATCTGGTCGCTGCTGCACTGAGCAGGTGGGGCGGCCGATGAGCGAAACCGCGATCCGGCTGCTCCAGCCCGCCGATCATCCGGCGCTGGCCGCGCTGATGGTCGAGATGCAGGGCCACTACGCGGTGCCGTGTCCGCCGGCCGATGAGATCCTTGTCGGTCTCGCGCAACTACCGGCCGGCGTCGACATCCTCGTCGCGGTGAAAGGCGAGGCGGTGCTCGGCTTCGCCTCTGCCTGTAATCTCTATCCGGGTCCGGGGCTGAAATCCGGCTTCTTCCTGAAGGAGATCTACGTTGCCGATGCGGCGCGCGGTGGCGGCCTGGGGCGCGCGCTGATGGAGGCGCTGGCCGACCTCGCGCTCGAACGCGGCCACCGCCGCATCGACTGGACTGCCGATGCCGACGACCCGGACCTGCTGCGCTTCTATGAAAGCCTCGGTGCGACCGCACAGCCGAAGAAGCTCTTCTTTCGTTTGAGCGGAGAGGCTCTTGCCGCCTTGGACCGGCGGCAAGCCGGGACTACTCCGGGCGGTGCAATGCATCCGCCATCAAAGAGCTGAGTTCTGTTCCCGCGACAGGCTGGTCGGTCTGAAGTTCCGCCCCTGTCGCAAGGAGGGCGGATGCCTTTCAGATCAAGATTGACGCCGCTGCTACCAGGCGACGCAGCGGCGTACGCCGCCGACGACCCCGTAGCGTCGGCACACGGCGCCGTGCGAGCGCGGAGCGACATAGCCGCGCCGTGCGACGACAGCGCCGTTCGGCCCGGCGCATCCAGCCCGGTAGACGCCCTTGGCACAGACCACGGCGGAGGCCGTGGACGGAAGAACGAGGCTCGACACCGCATAGGCGGCGGCAACGGCGAACAGTCCGGCCGGGAATCCAAGAAGAGCTTTGCGCATGGCATTGTCACCTAACGTAAGCAGACGGGAGGCAAGCAGAGCGAGCGCTCACAAATCGTTGCCGTCAAGTCCCGTTGCGCATTCGAGCCTCCCGCCATGACGTTTGGCGGCGGTCCGCGTGGGGGCGCGGCGGCTGGTCAGGCGCTCGGATGCAGCATGAGCGCAAGCCCGAGATAGATCGCGATCTCGGCGAGCTGCTGCGCCGCGCCGAGGATGTCGCCGGTCTGCCCGCCGATCAGGCGTTGCGCCAGCCGCGACAGCACGGCTGCGGCACCATGCGCCAGCGCGAAACCGAGCAGCAGCCCGGCCACCGGGAGTTGCGCCAACAGCGCGATCCCGGTCGCGAGGAAGAGGCTCAGGGCGAGCGCGATCCGCGCCGTGACGATCGACGGCTGGCCGACAGCCGCGGCGGCGCCGCTGCTGCGCGCCGCCGGCTGCGTCGCGAGCAGGAAAAGCCCTTCGGCGCGGGACCAGGGGGCCGCGACGAGCACCGCCGCTGCCGCCGCCCAGGCGCCGGAGCGGTCGAGGATCAAGGCGATGAGGCTCGCCCGCAGCAGCAGAGACAGGCCAAGCGCCAGCGCGCCATAGGAGCCGATGCGGCTGTCCTTCATGATCTCGAGCCGGCGTTCCGGCGTGTGTCCGCCGAACAGCCCGTCGGCGGTGTCCGCCAGCCCGTCCTCGTGAAAGGCGCCGGTGGTCAGCGCCAGCACGGTCAGCGAGAGCGCAGCCACGACGAAACCACTCAGGCCCGCCAGCCCGGCGCCGAGTGTGATGAGCGACGCCGGCAGCGCGATGACGAGGGCCGCGAAGGGCAGAGCGCGTGGCACGCTGCGGAAGTCGGGGATGCCGTGGCTGCCGGCCTCGCCGGGCAATGGCGGGACGGGCAGGCGCGACCAGAAGCGCAGGCAGATCGCCGTCGCGATCGTCCAGCCCGGCCAGTCCGGCGGGGGCGTCTCCGTCGTCGTCTCGGCTTCAGCCATGCCTGCCGCGTTGTTCTGCTCGATTGTCTTCACGCTCCCGACCCTATAGCAGCAGCTTCAATCCTGCCGCCATGCCGATGCGCTGATGCGGTTCCTTGCGTAATGGATTTGCCCATGGCCGCCTCCGGATTGCCCTTCGACGATATCCGCGAACTCATCGCCGCGATGCCCGGCCCCGACATGGCGGCGGCGAACGCGGTACGCGCCCGCGACGCCAATCTCACCAAGCCGGCCGGCAGCCTCGGCCGCATGGAGGAGATCGCGGAATGGCTCGCGGCCTGGCAGGGCAAGGCGCCGCCGCGCGTCGACCGGCCGCTGGTCTGCGTCTTCGCAGGCAATCACGGCGTCGTGGCTCAGGGCGTCTCGGCCTACCCGCAGACGGTGACGCGCCAGATGCTGGAGAATTTCGCGGCGGGCGGCGCTGCGATCAACCAGATCTGCGCGGCCTATGATCTCGGCTTCAAGGTCTTCGATCTCGCGCTGGACCTGCCGACGGGAGACTTCACCCAGACCGATGCACTCGACGAGCGCGCCTGCGTCGCCACCATGGCCTTCGGCATGGAAGCGCTTGTCGGCGGCACCGATCTGCTCTGCCTCGGCGAGATGGGCATCGGCAACACCACCTCGGCCGCGGCGATCTACGCCGCCCTCTATGGCGGCGACGCCGCGCATTGGTGCGGGCACGGCACCGGCGTCGATGAAGCCGGCTTCAAGCGCAAGGTCGCGGCGGTGGAGAAGGGGCTGGCCCTGCATCGCGCCCATCTCAAGGACCCGCTCGAAGTGCTGCGTCGCCTCGGCGGGCGCGAGGTCGCGGCGATCTGCGGCGCGATCATCGCCGCGCGCTCGCAGCGCATCCCGGTGATCCTCGATGGATACGTCGTGACGGCTGCCGCGGCGATCCTGCATGCCATCGAGCCCTCCGCGATCGACCACTGCATCGCCGGCCATCTCTCGGCTGAGGGCGCCCATGCCGATGTGCTCGCTCGTCTCGGCAAGGTGCCGCTGCTCGCGCTCGACATGCGGCTGGGTGAGGGCACGGGCGCGGCGCTCGCCGCAGGCCTCGTCAAGGCGGCGGCGGCGGTCCATTCGGGCATGGCGACCTTCGAGCAGGCACAGGTCGCGCGGAAGGATTGAGATGAGCAGTCATGCTCGGGCTTGACCCGAGCATCTCGGAAACCAGTCTTCTCTTGTTCTGAGATTCTCGGGTCTGCGCTTCGCTCCGCCCGAGAATGACGTTCCGCTCACTCCGTATAATCCGTCTTCAGCCCCGCCCGCTCGGCGTGTCGCTCCTGCGCCAGTTCGATCAGGCGGGTGATTAGCGCGGGGTAGGGCAGGCCGGAAGCCTCCATCATCTTCGGATACATGCTGATCGCGGTGAAGCCCGGCAGCGTGTTGATCTCGTTGAAGTAGAAGGCGCCGCTCTGGCGGTCGAGGAAGAAGTCGACCCGCGCCAGCCCACTGCATTCCAGTGCGACGAAGGCGTCGATGGCGAGCTGGCGCACGCGTGCCATCTGGTACGGATCGAGCTTCGCCGGCAGGTCGACGGTTGCGCCGTCCTGGTCGATATACTTGGCCTCGTAGGAGTAGAATTCGTGCTGCGGGCCGGCGTTGAGCTCGCTCGCGACGCTCGCCACCGGCGGATCGCCGTCGAGCACTGCGACCTCGATCTCGCGGGCATCGATGCCCTGCTCGATCAGCACCTTGGTGTCGTACAGGAAGGCATCGGCGAGCGCCGCGTCAAGATCCTCCCAGCGCTTGACCTTATGGACGCCGACGCTGGAGCCCATATTGCAGGGCTTGACGAAGATCGGGAGCGTCAGTGCCTCGCGCGCCGCACTCGCCGAGCCCTCGGGGTCGCGGCGATAGTCGCGGCGCGACAGGGCAAGATATGGCGCGACCGGCAGCCCGGCGAGCGCGGCGAGGCGCTTGGCGATGTCCTTGTGCATGCCCACCGCGGAGGCCAGCACGCCCGAACCGACATAAGCCGCGCCCGAAAGCTCCAGCAGGCCCTGCATCGCGCCGTCCTCGCAGAGCGGGCCGTGGATTACCGGGAACACCACATCGACCGGCGCGATGGCAGGCGCGGTGTTGTCGGCGGGCAGAATTGCGGTCTGCGTGCCCCGCGCTTCCAGCCGGATAGCCGGAGAATCCGCCGGGATCGGCAGGCTGTCGCTGTTCGTGGCTTCGATGCGCCGCAGATCGTGGCATTGCCAACGGCCCTGCTTGTCGATGCTGATCGGCACGGGCTCGAACCGGTCCCGGTCGAGATAGCGCAGGACGGAGGCCGCCGATTTCAGCGAGACCTCGTGTTCGCCCGACTTTCCGCCATAGAGCACGGCGACGCGCGTTTTCCGGTTCATGATGCGAGGGTCCGAGAGGAGAGTGTGGGCGCCCCGAGCGAGGCGTCTATGGATGTTGCCGATCGATGGGGCGAGATTCGGGCGTTGCCGCCGCGGATTTGCAGTTCATGCCGCCCGCGACTTCGGCTCGGGCAAGGCGGCGAGCGTGTCCATCACGCGCTCGGCCGGCAGGGTGATGGTCACTTCCGTCCCGGCGCGCGGCTTCGATTTCAGGTTGAAGCTGCCGCCGTGGAGATCGATCAGTCCCTTGACGATCGGCAGGCCCAGCCCCGAGCCCTGCTCGGCGGTTTTGATGGCGAGCGAGCCGCGCCCGAAGCTCTGCATCACGATCGGGATCTCGTTCTCGGGGATGCCGGGCCCGGTATCGGCGACCGAGACATATTGCCCGCCCGTCGCCGTCCAGCCGACCTTGATCGTGATCTCGCCGCCCTGAGGCGTGAATTTGATCGCGTTCGAGAGCACGTTGAGGACGACCTGGCGGATGGCGCGCTCATCGGCCCAGACCCGCGGCAGCTGCGGCTCTGCAAGCGTGCGGATGCTCTGGCCCTTGGCCTTGGCGCGCATTGCCAGCATGTGCCGGCAGTCCTCTACGATGTCGACGAGCGACAGCGCCTCCTCGTTCAGCTCGTATTTGCCGGCTTCGATGCGCGACAGGTCGAGGATTTCGTTGATCAGGTTCAGCAGGTGCTGGCCCGAGCCGTGGATATCGGCCGAATATTCCTTGTAGGCGGCATTGGCGTGCGCGCCGAAGATCTCGCTCTTCATCACCTCGGAGAAGCCGAGGATGGCGTTGAGCGGCGTGCGCAGCTCGTGGCTCATCGTGGCGAGGAAGCGCGACTTGGCGAGATTGGCTTCCTCCGCCTTGCGCCGGGCCTCGTCGGAATTCGCATTCGCGGTTTCGAGTTCGGCGATCAGCGCGTCCTTCTCGGCCCGGAAGCCGATCGAGTCGACCGAGCTGGCATAGAGCCGGTTGGCCAGGAAGATGAAGAAGAGTTGTGCCGAGGCCGCCATCAGCGCCATCGTCACGCTGTCCATGTCGCGCCGTTCCCAGAAGAACGCCATGATGCCGGCGATGATCGGCGTCAGCCCGGCATAGACCGCGATCGGAATCGTGGCGGAGAGCATGACCGTGAGCGCGCTGACGATGAGCAGCGCCGTGGTGACGAAGACCTTCGCGCCGGGAGCCTCGACAGGCGCGAACAGCAGCAGGAGAAGCGCCCAGGAGAAGCCGTGAATGCCCTCTGCCAGGGTGAAGAGCCGGCGCCAACGTTTCAGCCGGACCGTATCGGCGGGCTTGCGCAGATAGCGGCGCGACAGGGCGACGATGATGAGCGTGCTGGCGAGGACCGCGGCGCTCCACAGCGCGACATACATGGTCGGCAGCCACAGACAGGCGGCTGCGGCGATGCCGATCACCAGCACCAGCGTGCCGGCGGAGCCGGTCAGGCGGTATTGCGCGAAGACGCGCAGCAATTCGGAATCGAAGGCGCGCTCGAGCCCGGTCGAGGACGTCAGGCGCTCGCGCACGGATTTCACTTCCCGTGAAACGTGCTTGCGGCGCGCCACGACGGAAGGATCGGGCCCGCGCCCGCGCTGCACCTGTTCGGCCGTCACTTCCGCCATGGTCGGAAAGATGTATCCTCGTGCCGCCGCGCGGGATGCGCAAACGGCTCGCCATCATGGACACCAAATCGTTAAGCTCTTCCTGATGGCTCCCTTCGGATTTAGCAGCTCTCGTTCCGGCCCCTTCGGCTGGCGCCGTGTCGGCCGCGTCACGGATTTCGCCGTGGCGCTCGGCTTTCTCGGCTTTTTGGCGCTCGCTGGTGCGATCCTGCAATACCGCCTCGGCCCCGCCCGGACGCTGGTCGGAGCGGCGCAGGCGATCGATGGCGATTCGCTGAGGCTGCTCGGCGAGGAGCTGCGGCTGGAGGGGATCGACGCCCCCGAATATCGCCAGAGCTGCACCGACCGGGCCGGCCGGCAGGTTGCCTGCGGGCGCGAGGCGCGGCGTGCCTTGCAGGCCATGCTGGCCGGGGGGATGGCGACCTGCGAGATCGGCAAGGTCGATCGCTACGGCCGCGGGCTGGCCCGCTGCCGGGTCGGCGAGGAGGACGTCAATGCCCGCATGGTCCGCGACGGCCAAGCGGTGTCCTATGGTGCTTATCGGGCCCAGGAGGAGGAGGCGCGGGCCGCGCGGCGCGGACTCTGGGCGCTGCAGTTCGAGCGGCCCGAGGCCTGGCGTCGCGCCCATCCGCGCTGAGCCCGGGCCCTCCCGGCCGGATGCGGCATCGCCCGCCTTGCTGGCGTCACGAAACCGCAGCATGTGGTTGACCTTCCGGCGCGGGCCGTGATCCGGTGCACCGGAGACGGAGAACATCTGATGAAGCTCTACGATGGCGGGCGGGCGCCAAATCCGCGGCGGGTCCGCATCTTCTTCGCGGAAAAGGGCGTGGCGCTGCCGGATCTGGTGGCGATCGACATCGCCAAGAAGGAGCATCGGACCGAAGCCTTCGCCCGGATCAACCCGGCGCAGCGCCTGCCGGTGCTCGAACTCGACGATGGCACCGCGCTTGCCGAGACCATCGCGATCTGCCGCTACATCGAGGCGCTTCATCCCCAGCCGGCGCTGTTCGGCCGCGATCCGAAGGAGCAGGCGACCATCGAGATGTGGAACCGGCGGATCGAGCTCGGGCTGTTCGCCAGCGTTGCCGCCGTCTTCCGCCACAGCCATCCGTCCATGGCAGAGCTTGAGGACCAGGTCCCCGAATGGGCGGAGGCCAATCGGGACCACGTGGACGACCATCTCTGGCTGCTGGAATTGCAGCTTGCCGGCAACGCCTTCGTCTGCGGCGAAGCCCTCTCCGTGGCGGATATTACCGCTGGCATCGCCATCGACTTCATGAAGCCCTCACGCATTCCGCTCGCCGAGGACTTCGTCCATATCCGCCGCTGGCACGATCAGCTGTCGACGCGCCCGAGCTGGAAGGCGTGATGCGCCGGTTGTTCCCGTTCCTGTTGGCTCTGCTGGTTCCGGTCACCGCGGCGCAGGCGGTCGAACGCCTGAGCGGGGAGGCGATCGAACGCGCCTTTCGCGGCAACACGGTGTCCGGGCGCTACACCAATGGCGGCTTCTTCACCGAGTATCACGATCCGAACGGGCAGGCGCTCGGCCATAATGGCTGGCAACCCAATACCGATGCCTGCTGGATCACCAAGCCGGACCGCATCTGCTACTATTACGGCCCGCCGAGCGATCGCACGGTGCATTGCTTCACCGTCGAGATGAGCGGCGACCTCTACGTGCTGCGCAACGTCGGCAACGGCATGGTCAATGCGCTGGCCAAGGTCGAACTCGGCAATCCGCGCAACCATACCGACAACGGCACGCCCTGGTATTGCGACGGTTTGATCTCGCGCGCCCCGGCGCCGCCGATGAGCCGGAAGCTGGCGCAACGCTGATGCGACGGTGCTCGGGCATCGCGGTCGCGGTCCTTGGGCTTCTCGCCGCGACCGGTGCCGGCGCGGCCGAGCGGCTGAACGGTGAGCAGATCCGGCGGCTGTTCGAAGGCAACACCGTCTCCGGTGTCTATACCGGCACCAACCTGCCCTTCAGCGAGTTTCACCATCCCGACGGTCGCGCGAGCGGTCACAACCGCGGCGTGTCGAACAAGGATGCCTGCTGGACGACGACCGCGGACGCGGTTTGCTACTACTACGGTCCGCAGGAAACGCGCCGGACCTATTGTTTCACCATCGAGGTCAGCGGCGATCTCTATGTCATCCGCAACCGTCCGAGCGGCCGCATCAACGGTCTCGCCCGGATCGAGAAAGGCGATCCGCACGACTATGCGGCGAAGCAGCCCGCTTGGGTCTGCGATGGGCTAATCTCGCAGGCTCCCGGACGTTCCAGGCTGGCAAGGCGATGAGCGCGCCGGAAACGCTCGACGAGGTGCTGGCGGAACTGCGGGCCTGCCGGATTTGCCGTGACGCGCCGCTCTACCTGCCGCCGTTGCCGCACCAGCCGCGCCCGGTGATCCAGGCTTCCGCGACGGCGCGGCTCTGCATCGCCGGGCAGGCCCCAGGCACGCGCGTTCATGCCAGCGGCCGCCCGTTCACCGACCCTTCCGGCGTGAGGTTGCGGAGCTGGCTCGGCATCGACGAGGCGGCGTTCTACGACGCCGCCAAGGTCGCCATCGTGCCGATGGGGCATTGCTTTCCGGGGCTGGACGCGAAGGGCGGAGACAAGCCGCCGAGGCGGGAATGCGCGCCGGCCTGGCGCGGACGGGTCTTCGCGGCACTGCCGCGGATCGAGCTTGTGCTCGCGATCGGGCGCTATGCCCAGGGCTGGCATCTGGGTGCAAAGGAGGCCGCCAATCTCTCGGGGACGGTGTCGAACTGGCGTGAGATCCTGGCCCGGCCGGTGCATCCGCGCGTGCTGCCGCTGCCGCACCCGTCCTGGCGCAACAACGCCTGGCTCAAGCGCAATCCCTGGTTCGAGCGAGAGTTGGTTCCCGTGCTTCAGGCGGAGGTCGCGCGGCTACTGAAGCCTCAGGGCGAGAGCGTCCTTGAGAGCAGCGGACACCGGCTCGCGTGACGACAACGCGGTAGAAAATAAAGAGATCAGTAGCGGAACGGCCCGGAATCCAGGCCGCGATCGACCCCGCCGCGAACGCTGAGGACCGAGCGGACAGGCCCGAGGGCGGTCTGGCCACGGCTTTCGAGATAGGCCATCCCGTCCGCGCGGCTGCCATAACCGTTGCGCGAGCTCTTCCCGAATTCGGCGCGGACCGAGCCGCCGGCCCGGACGCAGAGGGAGGAGCCTTCGAGGCGGACGAAGCCGGCGCCGTATTCGGGGCAGGGGCGGGCGCCCTTGCTGGCCGCGGGGGCGGGTTTGCTGAAGGATTCGCGAGGAGCGGCGCGCCCCGGCAAGGGCTCGCCGAGCGATTGCGCTGTGGCAGCGGTCGCAAGGCAGGTCAGGAGCAGGGCGAGGACGGTGCGGGGCATGGCGATTTCCGAGCGACGATGCCTGCTAACCCTAAAGCAAGGCACGGCTATGGCATCCCGTCTAGCATGGCGCGCGCTGCCGCGGGAGTGGCTTGGCGCAATGCGATGAAAAACCCCGGCTTGCGCCGGGGCAAGTGTCGCTCGCGCTGGAAGCTCCGTTGGGTCAGAGCAGGTTCGAAACGCGCGAGCGGATCAGGAAGTTGTCGTAGGTGTATTCCGCGATCTGGAACCACAGATATTGGTCGCCGCGGAAGGCCGACATCGAATCGTAGATCTTCTTGAAGTCCGGATTCTTGGCGCTGGTTTCCGCGTAGACTTCCTTCGATGCCTTCAGGCAGGCTTCGAGGATCTCCTGCGAAAACGGGCGCAGTTGCGCGCCGGCGGCGACAAGGCGCTTGAGCGCGGCCGGATTGCGGGCGTCGTACTTCGCCTGCATGTCGATATTCGCCTGGGCGGCGGCTGTCGTGAGCAGCGACTTGTAGACCTTCGGCAGTTCGTTCCACTTCGCCGTGTTGATGAAGAAGTGGAGCGAGGCTCCGCCCTCCCACCAGCCGGGATAGTAGTAATAGGGCGCAACCTTGTTGAAGCCGAGCTTCTCGTCATCGGCGGGGCCGACCCACTCCGCCGCGTCGATGGTTCCCTTCTCCAGCGCCGGGTAGATATCCCCGCCGCCGATCTGTTGCGGCACGACGCCGAGCTTGCTCATCACCTGCCCGGCAAAGCCCCCGATGCGCATCTTCACGCCCTGCAGGTCGGCGGCGGTCTTGATCTCCTTGCGGAACCACCCACCCATCTGGCAGCCGGTATTGCCACCGGGCAGGGCGTAGATGTTCGCCTTCTTGTAGAACTCGTTCAGCAAATCCATACCGCCGCCATGGTAAAACCAGGCGTTCTGCTGGCGGGAATTGAGTCCGAACGGCACGGCCGTGCCGAAGGCGAAGGTCGGGTCTTTTCCGACATAGTAGTAGGAGGCGGTGTGGCACATCTCGACGGTGCCGTTCGTCACGGCATCCGCCGCCTGCAGAGCCGGCACGATCTCGCCAGCTGCGAAAACCTGAATTTGAAAATTGCCGTCAGTCGCTTCTGAAACGGCCTTGGCCAGAACTTCCGAGGCGCCGTAGATCGTATCGAGCGATTTCGGGAAGGACGAGGTGATCCGCCATTTGATCTCCGGCATCGGCTGCGCAATGGCCGGGCTCGCGATAGTTCCCGCAGCTGCCCCGATTGCTGCGGTCTTCAGGAATAGACGACGCTTCATCCAGTTTGCTCTCCCTCAGAGGCATGCACGCCGGTTTTCCGGTCGTTGCTGACGCACGCCAGCAAAGCAGGTCTGGTTGTCGGCGCAAGATGTATTTGCATGGCAATCATGCAATTTCGTCATGGATTGCGGGGCAGGGCCGATAATCCGCAATGGATCGCTCGCCGCGGCAACCAGCCAAATAAAAAAGGCCCGGCGTGATGCCGGGCCTTCGAAACAACGATTTGGCGTCCGCCGTTCAGCGTGCGCGCGTGCGCACCTGGAAGACGTCGAAGCTCAGCTCCGCCACCTGCCACCAGAGATACTGGTCGGAACGGAACGCGGCCATGGTCTCGATCGCCTTCTTGAAGTCCGGGTTCTTCGCCGAAATTTCGGAATAGAGCTCGTTCGAGGCCTTGAGGCTCGCTTCCAGCACGTCCTGCGGGAAGGGGCGCAGCTGCGTGCCGGCCGCAACCAGTCGCTTCAGCGCCGGCGGATTCACGACATCATAGCGTGCCGCCATCTGGGTGTTCGCATAGGTGCAGGCGGCGGTGAGCGCGGCCTGATAGGTCTTCGGCAGCGAGTTCCACTTCTCGAGGTTCACGAAGGCGTGGACGGTCGGTCCACCCTCCCAGAAGCCCGGATAGTAATAGTACGGCGCGACCTTGGCGAAGCCGAGCTTCTCGTCGTCATAGGGACCGACCCACTCGGCGCCGTCGATGGTGCCCTTCTCGAGCGCCGGGTAGATGTCGCCGCCGCCGAGCTGCTGCGGCACGACGCCGAGCTTCTGCAGCACCGAGCCGGCGATGCCGCCGATGCGCATCTTCAGGCCTTGGAGATCGGTGGTCGACTTGATTTCCTTGCGGAACCAGCCGCCCATCTGCGCGCCGGTATTGCCGCAGGGAAGGCCGTAGGCGTTGAACTTCTTGTAGAATTCGTTGAACAGCTCGTTGCCGCCATGCTGGAACAGCCAGGCGTTCTGCATGCGGGCGTTGAGGCCGAACGGCACCGAGGCGGGGATCGCGAAGGTCGGATCCTTGCCGACATAGTAATACGAGACGGTGTGGCACATCTCGACGGTGTTGTTCGTGACGGCGTCGAGAGCCTGCAGGGCCGGGACGATTTCGCCGGCGGCGAAGACCTGGATCTGGAACTTTCCGTCGGTCAGCTCGGAGACCATCTTGGCCATGATCTCGGCGCCGGCATAGATCGTATCGAGCGACTTCGGGAAGCTCGAGGCCAGGCGCCACTTCACCTCGGGATTGGACTGCGCAACCGCAGGCATGGCCACAGCGCTGGCCGCGGCGCCGGCAGCCGCGGTCTGAATAAACTGACGACGCTTCATCTAGCGATTCTCCTCGGACATTCAGGGGGTGCGGGCGTTTCGAAAGGGGTTCTGTCGCCCGACGTTCCGAAACGCGTTGTAGCGAATGGATTTTCGAAGCGCGAGGGATTTCATCGACGATTCTTGCGACTTTCGGCTAGTTCCGATGCATCTCTTGGCTCGCTCCCGCGGCGATGCTTAAAGCGGCCATGATCGAGACTGAAAACCTGCGGCTGCGCCGCCCTGAGATCGATGATCTCGATGCGATCCACGCGATGCGCAGCGACCCGGATGTCGTTCGCTACCTCGGCGGCCGGGCGCTCAGCCGGGAGGAGGCCTGGCATCGGTTGACCCGCATCGCCGGCCATTGGGCTCTGCGCGGATACGGCATGTTTGTGGCGGTCGAGAGACACAGCAGCGCCTTCGTCGGCGAGATCGGCCTGTTCGACGGTTGCCGTGGGCTGTCCCCGCAGTTCGACAATGCCCCCGAGGCCGGTTGGATTTTGGCCGCAGAGGCTCACGGCAAGGGCTATGCAAGCGAAGCGGCGGCTGCCGCTCACGGCTGGTTTGCGGCGACCCATGGCGCACGGCGCAGCGTCTGCATCATCGCGCCCGAGAACGTTGCTTCCCTACGCGTCGCGCAAAAGCTCGGCTACAAGGGCTTCGGACAGGTCGAATATCAGGACCACACGGTGCTGATGCTCGAGCGCATTCCGGGCTGAGGCAAGTCCGCGAGGAGGCAGGCATGGATCAGGACAGGCTCAACCGGCTCAGGCAGCGCTATGCCGGCGCCAGCGGCGGCGACATTCACGATCCGCGCTTCGCCAAGGTCGCGGCAGGCCAGTTCACCGGCGACAGGCGCAAATGGCCCTTCGCCGATGTCGCGACCTTCGTCGGTGCGCCCTATCGCCCGGACGCCCTCGCCAAGCCCGATATCGGCGGCCTCGATGTCGCGATCATCGGCGTGCCGATGGATCTGGGCGTGACCAACCGGGCCGGCGCCCGCCTCGGCCCGCGCGCTGTCCGTGCCATCGAGCGGATGGGCCCCATGGATCATGCGCTCGGCACGGCGCCCTTCACCATGATCAAGGCCGCCGATGTCGGTGACGTGCCGTTCCGTTCGCGCTATTCGCTCGAAAGCTGCCATGAGGATATAGAGGCGACCTTCCGGACGATCGTCGAGGCCGGCGTCTCGCCGCTGGCGGTGGGCGGCGATCACTCCATCACCTATTCGATCCTCAAGGCCGTGGGAGCGAAGCGCCCGGTCGGCATGGTGCATATCGACGCCCATTGCGACACGTCCGGCCCCTATGAGGGCTCGAAGTTCCATCATGGCGGCCCGTTTCGCCAGGCGGTGCTGGATGGCGTGCTCGACCCCGAGCGCGTGATCCAGATCGGCATCCGCGGCGGCGCCGAATATCTGTGGGAGTTCTCCTACGAGTCCGGCATGACCGTGATCCATGCCAATGAAGTCGACGATCTCGGTCTTGATGCGGTGATCGCCAAGGCGTTGGCCGTGATCGGCGACGGGCCGACCTATGTCTCCTTCGATGTCGACTCGCTCGACCCCGGTTTTGCGCCCGGCACCGGCACGCCCGAAGTTGGCGGCTTGACGCCGCGCGAGGCACTGGCGATTTTGCGCGCGCTCAAGGGGCGCGACATCGTGGCGGCTGATGTCGTCGAGGTCGCGCCGCAATACGATGCGACCAGCAACACGGCGCAATGCGCGGCGCAGGTTCTCTTCACCGAGCTCTGCCTTCTGGCTGAGGCTCGCGCCGCAGGAAAAGGAAGACCATGACGAGGTTCGGTTCGATCGCACGGCTCGCCGCCCTGGGCGGGGCCTGTCTCCTGGGGTTCGCAGCGCGCGCCGAGGTGCCGCAGAACGGATCGGCCTATATGGACGCCGCCGCCGCGTCGGTCGAGACGATGATGAAGGCGTCGGAGAGCCAGCCGAGCCTGCCGCGCCTGGCCGATCCCGTCGAAGGCAAGGTGCTGGCTGACGTCTGGGACGAGCAGGCCATCCTCGGCAAGAAGCCCTATACGGGCGCCGATATCCCGGCGTTGCTGAACATCGTCCAGAAGCAGACGAGAATCCTGCAGGCCTATACCCTGTTCTCGGCCGACCGGAAGCCGCCGGACACGGCCAAGAACGTCGCCGAGTACCAAGACGAGTTGACGCGGACCCATGTCTTCCTGCTGAAGGCTGTCGCCGCGTCGCTGCAGGCGATCAACAATTTCGGCGCGCATCTGCAGGCCGACGAGAAGACCGATGCTCGCTTTCAGGGCATCCGGCAAATGCGCCTAGGCCTGCAGCAGATCGTCACCGGAGCGGCGCTGGCGCTGCGCAATCCGGCGTTGAAGCCTCAGAATCAGCTCTTGATCGCACGCATCCTTGCCGAGAACGCGGCCGATATCGCCGCTGGCATCGCGCCCCCGGATCGGCAGGCGCTGATCGCGTCTTTGCAGGCGGCTCAGCCCGTCCTGAAGCCGGATGCGCAGAAGGCGGTTGGCGAATTCATCCAGACCGTTTCGGCGGCGCCCTGCGACGGGCTCTGCCGGCTCAACTGAGGAGATCGGCCGGTATCCCGGCCGTTCTTCGGTATCGCTAGCGCCGCGCCGCCAGCCAGATCACATGCCGCGCCCCGCCGCCCGTGCGGCGGGCGCGTGCCGTGATCTCCTCGGTGGCGAAGCCTGCGCTGCGCAGGCGCCGGGTGAAGCCGTGGTCCGGGCCCGATGACCAGATTGCGAGGATGCCGCCCGGCCGCAGCGCCTCCTTGGCGGCGTGCAACCCTCCTGCCGCATAGAGCCGGTCATTGCCGGCGACTGTCAGCCCTTCCGGCCCATTGTCGACATCGAGCAGGATCGCGTCGTAGCGGCCCCTGGCGTTGGTGATGACGCCGGCCACGTCGGCAACGGTCAGTTGGGTGCGCGGATCGTCCAGGCAGCCGGCGAAGACCGCCGCCATCGGCCCGCGCGCCCAGTCGACGACGGCGGGGATCAGTTCGGCCACCTCGACCTCTGCATCCGGCGGCAGATGGGTGAGGGCGGCCCGTAATGTGAATCCCATCCCGAGTCCGCCGATCAGCATTCGGATTCCGGGGCGCTGGCCCAGCCGCTCGCAGACCAGCTTCGCCAGCGCCTCCTCCGAGCCGCTGAGACGGCTGTTCATCAGCTCGTTGCTGCCCAGCATGATCGAGAACTCGCTGCCCCGCTGCTTGAGGCGCAGATCTCCGCTGCCATCGGGCAGGGGCGCGCTGTCGAGGACCGTCCAGGGAATCACGTTGCTCTCACCTGTGTCTGAACCCGCCTTATAGCTGCGCGCGTCCGCAGCGTATCGGTCGGATTTCCATGCCCTCAGTGCATGGGGCCGCGTCGTTTTCGCTGCTGCTATGGCGTGTCGGAATGGCTATTCCATGTTGCGGCGCAGCATCGCGCGCCCATCCCTTCGAAAGCCACTTATGAGCCTTGCCGCGCATGATCGCAGCCTGAACGCAGGCACGTCCGCCATTCGCTCGACGCCGGTCGGGCTGGTGCTGTTCGCGCTCGCCATGGGCGGTTTCGCGATCGGCACGACCGAATTCGCGGCGATGAGCCTGCTGCCCTATTTCTCGGCCGGCCTCGGCATCGACGAACCCACGGCAGGGCATGTCATCAGCATCTATGCGCTGGGCGTCGTGGTCGGCGCGCCGCTGATTGCCGTGCTGGCGGCGCGGGTGCCGCGCCGTACGCTGCTGATCGGCCTGATGACCGTCTTCGCGATCGGCAACGACCTGAGTGCTATGGCGCCGAACTATCACTGGATGCTGGCCTTCCGCTTCCTCAGCGGCCTGCCGCACGGCGCCTACTTCGGCGTCGCGGCATTGGTCGCCGCTTCGCTCTCGCCGCCGAACCGGCGGGCGCAGTCGGTCGCGCGGGTCATGCTTGGCCTGACGATCGCGACGATTCTCGGCGTTCCCGCCGCGAGCTGGATGGGGCAGGTCCTGGGCTGGCGCTCTGGCTTCGCCATCGTCGCGGGGCTGGCCCTGCTGACGGTCCTGCTGATCGGGCTCTATGCGCCGCGCGACAGGGTGCAACCGGGCGCGAGCCCGCTGCGGGAGCTCGGCGCGCTGAAGCGTCGGCAGGTCTGGCTCACGCTCGCCACCGGCGCGATCGGTTTCGGCGGACTCTTCGCGGTCTACGCCTATCTCGCCTCGACCCTGATGGCGGTGACCGGTGCTTCGCCCGCGCTTGTGCCGGTCGTGCTCGCCGTCTTCGGGCTTGGACTGACACTCGGCACGCTCTTCGCCGGCTGGGCGGCAGACCGGGCGCTGGTTCCGGCAACTGCCGGCCTCTTGCTCTGGAGCGCTTTCTGGCTCGCGGCTTTCCCCTTCGCTTCCGGCAATATCTGGGCGGTGTCGCTGGTCGTCTTCATGATCGGCAGCGGCGGCGGTCTCGGTGCCATGCTGCAGACGCGCCTGATGGATGTCGCCGAGGACGCGCAGACGCTGGCCGCCGCGCTCAACCACAGCGCCTTCAACACCGCCAATGCGCTCGGCCCTTGGCTCGGCGGCATGGCGATCGCTGCTGGCTATGGCTGGACCTCGACCGGCTGGGTCGGTGCGGCGCTTGCGCTGGGCGGCCTTGCGATCTGGATCGTGGCGGTCATCGACGCTCGTCGCTGAAACGCGCGGCCCGTCGGGCCTCCCGCACAACGCCAGTCTTCTCCTTTGGCAGTATTGACCTCGTTGCCAGCCCTTTGGGCGGTGCCGGCCGTCAAAAGCTGCGGGGCACCCTCTTGCGGGTAAGGCGAAACTGCGCCCAATCTGTCGCAGCGGGGTCGGACCGGGGACAAGGGTAAATCCGGCGGCCTCGAAACTGCGGGAGGTTTCATGAAGGGTTTCGTTCGTTTCGTCGCTGCTGCGGCGCTGACGCTGGCTGGTGCGACAGGCGCTCTCGCCCAGGCCAAGGAGTGGAAGGAGATTCGGATCGGCACCGAAGGCGCCTATCCGCCCTACAACAATCTGAACGCCAAGAAGGAGCTCGAGGGCTTCGAGATCGATTACGGCAACCTGCTCTGCGAGAAGATGAAGGTGAAATGCACCTGGGTGGTGCAGGATTGGGATGGCATCATCCCGGCGCTGCTCGCCAACAAGTATGACGTCATCTTCGCCGGCATGAACGCCACCGACGAGCGCAAGAAGCGGGTCGACTTCACCGCGGTCTACAGCAAGACGCCGATCTGGGCGATCGGGCCGAAGAGCACCAAGTCGGACGACATCTCGCCGGCCGCGCTCAAGGGCAAGTCGGTCGGCACCCAGGGCTCGACCATTCACGCCAACTATCTCGAGAAGTTCTACAAGGACTCCGACATTCGCCTCTACCCGACGCAGGAAGAAGCGAATCTCGACCTGCTCAACGGCCGTCTCGACTACATCGTCGCCGACGCGCTCGCGCTGTCCGACTTCCTTCGGGGCAAGGGCAAGGATTGCTGCCGCAAGATCGCCGAGGTGAAGCGCGACGACGCCATCCATGGCCCCGGCGTCGGCGGCGCCGTGCGCAAGTCGGACCCGGAGCTCAAGGAGAAGATCAGCAAGGCCATCGCCGAGACCATGGCCGACGGCTCGCACAAGAAGCTCGAGGACAAGTGGTTCAAATACGACTGAGCCGGCTGTCCTGAACCGTTCCCGCCGGCCCGGCTGGGCCGGCGGGCATAAGCTTCTCCTGCCCCGGCATCTTCATGCTCGATAAATTCGCGCTGCTCGGCTTCGGCCCCGAAGGCTGGGGCTGGGCCCTGCTGCAGGGCGCCGCCGTCACGATCTCGATCGCGCTGGCGACGCTGCCTTTCGGCCTTGCGCTGGGGCTGATCGTCGCGCTCGGCAAGCGCTCCGACAACGCGCTGCTGCGCTGGATCTCCACGCTCTACACCACCGTCTTTCGCGGCGTGCCCGAGCTGCTCACGCTCTACATCATCTATTTCGGCATCCAGATCCTGCTTCAGCAGCTCTGGCAGAGCCTCGGCCTGCCCGGTTCCTTCAGCATGCCCCCCTTTGTTGCGGGCATGGTCGCGCTCGGCGTCGTGCTCTCGGCTTTCTCCAGCGAGGTCTGGGTCGGTGCGCTGAACTCGATCCAGAAGGGCCAGCGCGAGGCTGCCGCGGCGCTCGGCTTGAGCAAGGGCCAGGCCTTCCGGCTTGTCGTGCTGCCGCAGCTTGTCCGTGTGGCGCTGCCCGGCCTCGGCAACAACTGGATGGTGCTGCTCAAGGAGACTTCGCTGGTCTCGGTCATCACCCTGCCGGACATCATGTTCATCACGACCCGCGCCAATGTCGTGACCAAGGAACCCTTCCTGTTCTTCGGCGCGGCGATGATGATCTACCTCTTCTTCTCGCTTATCTCTGCCCGGACGATCGACGGGCTGGAAAGGCGCGCCAATCGCGGCTTTGCGGCCTTCGGGGGCGCGACGCGATGAACTGGTGCGAATACCCCGGCTGGTTCGTCGGTAGCGAAGTCCTGCAGAACTACGGCTGCCGGATGGCGTCCGGCCTCTGGATCACGGTCGAGCTGGTCTTCTTCTCGGTGCTGCTCGGCTTCGTCATGGCTTTCGGCCTTGCGGTCGCGAGGCTTTACGGGGCGCCCTGGATCGGCAAGCTGGTGAGCGGCTACACCACCTTCTTTCGGGGCACGCCGCTGCTCTGCCAGCTTTTCCTCGTCTATTACGGCCTCGGTCAGTTCCGGCTGTTCTGGCAGGATGTCGGCCTGTGGTGGTTCTTTCGCGACCCGTTCTATTGCGCGCTTCTCACCTTCACGATCAACACGGCCGCCTATCAGGCCGAGATCCTGCGCGGCGCGATCCAATCCATCCCGCGCGGGCAGTTCGAGGGGGCGCTCTCGCTCGGCCTGCACCGCTGGGCGACGCTGCGTCTCGTAATCATGCCGCAGGCGATGATCCTGGCGCTGCGTCCGCTCGGCAACGAGCTGATCGTGATGATCAAGGCGAGCGCCATCGCCTCGCTGGTCACGCTCTTCGACCTCATGGGCGCGACGCGGCTCGCCTTCGCCCGCTCCTTCGACCTGTCGATCTATCTCTATGCGGCGCTGATCTATCTTGTGCTGGTAGAGATCATCCGGCGCGTCTGGGACAGGGTCGAATTGCGGCTCAGCCGGCATCTCTCGCTACGCTGAGCCGGCCGTAGCCTGGCTTCAGCCCGGCAGGGTCAGGACGACGGCGCCGCGCGGTGTCGCGACCACGGTGTGCTCGTACTGGACGGTTGGCGCGCGGGGATCGCTGTAGAGCGTCCAGCGATCGCCATCCCCTTGTTCCGCCCAGTCCGCGCCCAGCGAGAGGAACGGCTCGACGGTGAAGACGAGCCCGTTCGTCATGGTCCGGCGTTCGCGCCGGTCGGGCCAGGTCGCAATCTCCGTCGGCTCCTCGTGCAGCGAGCGGCCGACGCCGTGGCTCGCCAGGTTGCGCACGAGCGTATAGCCGTTCTTGTCCGCGAAGCGCCCCACGGCTTGGCCGATGCCGGCGAGCGGCTTGCCGGCGCCGACCTGTCCGATGCCGGCCCATAGCGCGCGCCGGCCGTCGCGGCACAGCCGCTCGACCTTCGGCTTGACCGGCGGCACGGCGAACGAGGCTCCGGTATCGCCGAAGAAGCCGTCCTTCTCCGCCGAGACGTCGATATTGACGAGATCGCCCGCGAGGATGCGCCGCTCGCCGGGAATGCCGTGGGCGATCTCCTCGTTGACACTGATGCAGGTCGCGCCAGGGAAGCCGTAGGCCAGTTCGGGGGCCGGGCATGCGCCGTGCCGCTCGAGGAAATCGCGCCCGATCGCGTCGAGTTCCGCAGTGGTCATGCCGGGCTCCAGAGCCTTGCCCATGGCTGCAAGCGCGCGAGCCACGATGCCGCCGATCTCCTTGAGGGCCTGCAATTCGTCGTCGTTCGATATGGTCATGGACCGCAGCTAAGCCGCCAGTCTCCCGGCTGCAACGGAAAATGCCGCATGGAGGGCTGGCGCGCATCCGTCTTCCCGGACCGGCAACGGCGCGCTAAAGCGTTTCAGTCTTCAAAAAGGAGCGGGAGCTGCTCATGGCCAAAGTCGCGTTCATCGGTCTCGGCGTGATGGGATATCCCATGGCGGGCCATCTCAAGGCCAAGGGCCATGAGGTCACCGTCTACAACCGCAACCCGACGAAGGCGCAGGCCTGGGTCGCCCAGCATGGCGGCTTGTCCGCAGCGACACCGGCCGATGCTGCGAAAGGTCAGGAGATCGTCTTCGCCTGCGTCGGCAACGATGACGATTTGCGCTCGGTGACGACAGGAGAGGACGGCGCCTTCGCGGGCATGGAGAAGGGGGCTGTTTTCGTCGACCACACCACCGCCTCGGCCAATGTCGCGCGGGAGCTCTACGAGGCGTCAAAGCTTGGCGGCTTCGGCTTCGTCGACGCGCCCGTCTCGGGCGGCCAGGCTGGCGCCGAGAACGGCGTTCTGACCGTGATGTGCGGCGGCGAGCCTGAGACCTACGCCCGCGTCGAACCGGTCATCGCGAGCTTTGCCCGGATGTGCCGCCTGATGGGCCCGGCCGGCTCCGGCCAGCTCACCAAGATGGTCAACCAGATCTGCATCGCCGGCCTGGTCCAGGGCCTGTCCGAGGGCGTGCATTTCGCCAAGCGCGCCGGGCTCGACGTCGAGACCATGCTGGAGGTGATTTCCAAGGGCGCCGCCGGCTCCTGGCAGATGGAGAACCGCGGCAAGACGATGAACCAGAACAAGTTCGATTTCGGCTTCGCCGTGGACTGGATGCGCAAGGACCTCGGCATCGTCCTCGACGAGGCCCGCCGCAATGGCGCACAGCTGCCGGTCACCGCGCTGGTCGATCAGTTCTACGCCGAGGTGCAGAAGATGGGCGGCAATCGCTGGGACACCTCCAGCCTGATCGCTCGCCTGGAACCGTAAAGCGGCGCTGACACCGGAAACCTGAGACGGGCCCTCGCGGCCCGTCCACCGTCAGGCGGCCTCTTTCGAAGGATCGGGGCGGCGGTCGAGCTTCAGCCGGGAATCCGGTCGCACGCGCTGCCGGTGCATCGCGTAGAGCCCGCTGCCGACGATCAGCCCGATGCCGAGGAAGGCGAAGAGATCGGGCACGTCGCCCCAGACGAAATAGCCGAGCAGTGTCGCGAAGACGATGACGGCGTAGCGGTACTGCGAGATCACGCCGACATCGGTGCGGCGGAACGCGCTGATGATGAAGAAGGTGCCGACTGTGACCAGAACGGCAGCCAGGGCGACATAGACGGTCTCGAGCCGCCAGACCGGCAGCCATTGCTCGGTCAGGCCGTAGGCGAGGGCGGCGACGCCGACGAGGACCGTCGTGGTGAGCGAAACGACTGTCGAGGGCACGTCATCGCCGATGGTGCGGGTCGCGAGATCGCGGCAGGCGACGAGGAAGGTGCTGAACAGGGCGACGAGCGCCGCGGAATTGAAGGAGGCCGCGCCCGGCTTCACCACGAACAGCACGCCGATGAAGCCGACGGTCAGCGCCGTCGTCCGCCGCCAGCCGACGCGTTCCATCCCCAGCACCACCGCAAGCGCGACGATGAGCAGTGGCGAGGCCATGTTGATCGCGGTGATGTTGGCCAGCGGCAGCAGCCCGAGCGACCAGCCGAAAGTCAGCGCGCTGAGGGCCTCGAGGACCCCGCGCAGCAGCACGCGCGGCCTGAAGGTCATGGCGAGGCGGTCGCTCTCGCGGGCGAGGAAGACAAGCCCGAAGCCGACGACGATCGCGAAAGCCGTCCTCAGCGCGATGGCTTGACCGGCCGGGTAGGTCTGGCGCGCCAGCTTCATCAGCGTGTCGTTGAGGACGAAGAGCGACATGGCCGCGAGCATGAAGATGATGCCGCGGCGATTTTCGGCTGCGCTGGCCAAAGGGGTATCCTGCCGGAAAGGCTCAGGCCGCGAAGCGGGAAAGCGAGAAGGGAGAGAGGTCGAAGGGTGAATGGCCGGTGGTCGACAGATCGGCGAGGATTTCGCCGATAGCGCTGGCGAATTTGAAGCCATGGCCGGAGCAGGCCGAAGCGAAGACGGCCTGCGGCACGCCCGGCACCGTGTCGATGATGAAATCCTCGTCCGGTGAAACCGTGTAGACGCAGCCCTTGACCGTCAAGGGCTCGCCCGCCGCATCGGGAAGGTAGCGCGCGAGGCACTCCCGAATGAGGCTGACCTGGTTCTCGCTCGGAGTCCTGTCCGGCTCGCGCGGATCCATCGGCTCGCGCCCGAAATGCGGCCCGCCGAGCTTGAAGCCGGGGTGCTCATAGAGCGGGAAGCCGTAGAAGTTGCCTTCCTCGACGCTGAGAATGAACACGGGGAAGGCGCCTTCGCGGAAAAGCTCGGGGCGGCGCGTGGTGAACCAGCCGATCGCCTGCTTCACGGTGGTGACCCGCTGCGACAGCGCCGGCACCGCATCCGCGATCCAGCCGCCCGAGGTGATGACGAGGCGACCGGCGGAATAGGTTCCACGCTCGGTGCGCACGATGACGCCGCCTTGCGCGGTCGGCGTCCAGTCCAGCAGCGGTTCGTTGGTGCGGATGTCGGCGCCGCGCGATTGCGCCAGGCCGACATGGGCATAGATCGCCTTCTCGGAGGCGACGAAGCCGCCATCCGGCTGCCACAGGCCGATATGCCCTGCCGGCAGCTGGAAGCCGGGAAAGCGCCGCATCACCTCGGCCCCCTCCAGAACCTCATGCGTCAGCCCGTGGTCGAGGCAGGATTGCAACGAGGATTCGACAGGTCCGCCGCCCTTCGGCGCGAGATCGAGCGAGCCGGTGACATGCAGCAGCTTGAGTCCCGCCTGCTTGCCGGTCTCGGCCCAGAGCTCATGCGCCCTGCGCACGATCGGGACGTAGTGCGAGCCTTCGAAATAGGCGAGCCGGATGATCCGGGTCAGGCCGTGGGAGGAGCCCATGGCGTGGCCGAGGTCGAACCGCTCGAGCCCCAGCACCTTGAGACCGCGCTGGGCGAGGTGCCAGCAAGCCGCCGACCCCATGGCGCCGACCCCCGCGACGATGACGTCATAGCTGTGCTGGCTCATGGCTCGTGCCCGTCAGATGCGGAAGGCCAAGCCATACAGGCGCCTGGGAAGACGGTCCAATGCTTCTGCGGCACAGGCGCCGTGCAGCCGTCGAGGAAGCTTTTTGTTAACCCTCGCCACCCATAACCGATTCAGGGCTGACCTTAGGTGAGACTGGGCTGGGGATGCAGGGCAGGATACGACGCTGGCTGAGCGCCCGAACTCCAGCTGGCAGCGAGGCTTCACCGGAGCCGATGACGGCCGAGACGGCAGAGGCGTCGGCTCCACAGATCGCCCCCCGCGACCTCTCCCTCCGCGATGCGGTTGATGATATCGAGCGCGATATCCTGTTCGCGATGGATCGGCTCACGAAGGAATTGGGCGAGGTCGAGAAGCTGTCGGCCGATTCCGAAAGCGGCTCGCGCACCATTCTGGAGAGCGCCGGCAGCATGCGTATGGCCGTTGGCGCCGCGAGCGAGAACGCTTCGGTCCTTGCGGCGGCGTCGCAGCAGGTTTCGCAGTCGGCCGAGCAGGTCGACAGCGCCATGGCCAGCGTTCGCGACCGGCTCGACGCTGCCGTCGCGCGCGCCGGCCAGGCCACCTTGATGCTTGATGGGCTCGCCGAGGCGACCGGCGAGATCCGCGGCATCGTCGATTCCATTGCCGAGATCGCCCGCCAGACCAATCTGCTGGCGCTCAATGCGGCCATCGAGGCGGCCCGTGCCGGCGAGGCCGGGCGCGGGTTCGGTGTCGTCGCGCATGAGGTGAAGACGCTCTCCATCGCGGTGAGCGAGGCCGTCGAGCACATCCGCAGCAGGGTCGATCGGCTCACCCACGCAGCGCAGAGCTCGACCGGCAGCGTCAACGAAGCGCTCCAGATCGTGCGGGACGTCAATCCACTCATGAGCACGATCAGCGAGGCCTCACAGGAGCAGGCGGCCTCGACGGCGGAATTGTCGCGCAATGCCCGGGAGGCGGCGCTTTTCGTCGAGGGCGTGGCACGCCGCGCCGATGAAATCGATCGCATCGCGCATGCCACGGTGGCCGAGAGTGAGCGGGTGCGCCGCGCCTCCGAAAAGGGCAGCCGGCTGGTCGGCCGCATGCTCCGGCGCTTCAAGCCGGTCCTGCGGCACTCTGCCTTTGCCGACAGGCGGCGCTTCGATCGCTTTCCGACCGCGCGCCGTGCCCGGCTGATGCTCGGCGGTATCGATCTGTCGAGCCGCATCGTCGATGTTGGCCGCGGCGGCGCGCTTCTCGCCGACGCGCAGTCTGCCCGGTTCGGCGGCGGCGTGGGCACGCTTACCATTGACGGTCTGCCGCCGCTTCCTTGCCGGATGGCAGGGCAAAGCGAGCAGGGATTGCACCTCGCTTTCGATCCGGACGCAGTCGCCGGCAGCGGTGCGCTGGCGCAGATGATCGAGGACATCGAGCGTTCCTATCGGCCGCTCATCGAGCGCGCCCAGGACTTTGCCCGCGAAGTGGCCGCGGTGATGGAAGCCGCGATCGAGAAGGGGCTTGTGGCGGAAGAAGACCTGTTCGAGGCGGATTACACGCCGGTTCCCGAGAGTGACCCGCTCCAATATCTGAGCCCGAGCCTGCCTGCGCTGGAAGCGCTCTTGCCGCCACTCCTGGAGAGGGCGCTGGCGAGCGATCCGCGTCTGGTCTTTGCCGTGCCGAGCGATCGCAACGGCTATGTGCCGGTGCATCACACCGAGACGTCCCTGATGCCGCGCAGCCATGATCCGGCCTGGAACGCGATTCATGCCCGCAACCGGCGCATTCTCGAGAGCCGTTCCGGCATCAGCGCGAGCCGCTCTGTGCGTCCGTTCATGGTCCAGCTCTGCCATCATGACTTCGGGAATGGCAGCAGCGAGGCGCTGAGCGAGATCAACGCGCCGCTGCGCGTGCGCGGGCGCCATTGGGGCGGCGTGCGGATGGCCTACAGGCTCTGAAACCCGCCACGCGCCGGCCCAAGCAGGGCAGGCGGCTTGGTCGAGGCTACAGCCTGTCCCAGGTCACCGCGATGTTGAGCTTCTGAAAGGCCTGCTTCCAGAGCGTGGCGGTCTGCTCCAGCCGGTTCGGGTCGTAGACGCCCTGAACCTGATGGATGCTGAGCGTCCACGTCTTCGCACCCGAATCCTGCCAGACTTTATCGAGCAAGCGCCGCAGCCGCTCCGGGTCGCGCGCGCCGGCGGCATTGCCGAAGACGGTGAACTGCCCGGAGTTCTGCAGCATGTCCGAGACGAGGACGAGCGAGCGGTCGCCATTCGGCACGCGGTTCTCGCGGCGCGACACCACGTCGCCGATGGCCTCGACGATCGGAGACTGGTTGCCCTTCGCCGGCTGTGTCAGCACGGTCAACGCATCGTCGAGCGGGCGGCCGAATTTCTCGACCCATTTCACATATTCGCGGCGCGGATTGCCGATCAGCTCGCTTGCGGTCTTGCCGGGGTTGCACAGCGAGATCAGGGCCGGGAAGCCGGGCTCGAAGACGTCGTTGAAGACGTAGATCGAGAGCATGCGCTCGGCCGGCAGCTCGTCGCCGATCTGCTTGACCAGCTTCTTCAGCCGTCCGGCCTGCACCTCGCTCCACGGATCGGTCTTGTCGACGAGGATCAGCGTATGGCCGACCGGGCCGGTCTTCGGGCACAGCGTCTCCTGGTCGCGCGGCGGGCCGCGCAGCAGGGAAGGGGCCGCGAAGAAGCCAACGAGCGCGACGCCCGCGAGCAGGGAGGCGACGATGGCCAGGTTCTCGGTCTTCATGCCCCGACCTTTAGCGTGGCATTGCGGCGAAATCCTCCGCCGCCTGCTTCTGGGCCGCCTCGTCGCGCTCGAAGGCTTCGCGCCCCGCCTGTGCCGCGCGCAGCTTCACCTGCTCGATCTCGCCGGCGAGATCGACGCCGCGCAGCAGCATCAGCCTGTCCTTGAGCTTCGCCTCGATAAGCCCCGGCATGCTGGTGAGCTGCTGCTCGAAATCCTCTATCTGCCGGCGCGCCGCGACAATTTCCGGCAGCTCGCCGGGCTGGTCGATCTCGGCGAGGTTGAGCGATTGCGAGAAATAGGCTGGCGGCAGATCGGTGCGGACCCGAAGATTTGCTTCGCGATATTGCATCATCGCCGCGTCCTTGGCCGCGCGCAGCTGGCCGAGGCGGGAGAGATAGAGGTCCCGCGCCTTCTCGACTGCCGCCTTCGTGCCCTGCAGCTTGCCGAGTTCGTCGCGGCAATCGGCGCGGAAGCCGTCGATCTGGGTACGGATCGCCTCCAGCTCCGGCAGCAACTCGCCATCGAGCCGGCGCCGCTCTTCCTCGACCGCGCTCCAGCGCTGGCGCCAGCGCTTATAGGCGGCGGCATGGCCAGGATAAGTGCCGAAGGCGGTATAGCCCTTCGTCGCCGCGACGAAGGCGACGAGGCAGCCGATGATGACCAGCGCGACCGATTTGATGTCATAGATCGCGAGGGGGTTTTCCATCACGCGCGGCATGACCTGGAACGAGCGCGCATCCGGATTGGCGATCAGCATCTCGCGGTAATGGCCGACCGCGAGGTTGAACAGCACGATGAGTGCGATCATCCCGGCATAGGCCGGCAGGGCCCAGAACAGATGCGAGCTCTTGACGTGCTGGCAGTAGCGCGCCGGGCCGATGCCCATGCAAAAGCCGAGCGCGATATTGAGCGCGGAGATGATGACGGCGGTGGCCGCGCCGCCGACCAGGCCGAAATCGCTGGCTTCGGCAAAGAAATTGCCGTTGAGCAGGCTCTCGATCACCAGCGGCACGACGAGGAAGAACAGGATGAACTGCCACTTGTCGAGCTTGGGGTCGGCGCGGCGCTTGTTCTCGTAGTTGAAGAACGCGTATTCGCGCTTGGCGCGGAGCGCGTCGTAGACGCGCTGCTCCAGCTCGCTGCCGTGCTTGTTGAGCATCGCCCGCATAGTCGCCTCGACACCGCGCACCCGTCCCTCGAAGCGTTGCTGCGTGAAGAGTTCCCGCCGGCTGACGATCTCGGCCTGGATGGCGTTGAGCCGCGCCGCTGCCTCCTGCCGCAGCATGGTGTGGTGTTCGCGCACCCGGGCGATCAGCGTCTGCTCGGTCTGCGACAGCATGGTCGCGTCGGCCGGGGGCAGGTTCTCGACTGCGTCGCTTGCGCCGTTGTGGCCGGCCCTGACCGCTTCAGCGAGATGGTGCGCCGTCATCGCCGGGGTGATGCCATGGGGCGAGGCCGTGCTGCCATTGTCATTCGCCATGGGCGGCTCGCGTCAGAAACTGGCGGGCATCGACGACATCGATCCAGAAATCGCGGAAGCCGGGATAGGCCGGGCGCAGATAGGCCCGCTCGAACCACATCGTCAGCGCGACAAGTCCCGCGCCGGCCAGCATCGGCAGGGTGCCGACGAGGGACAAGCCTGCGGAATCGAGCGCCGAAAGCCGCCAGCCGAGTCCCGCCAGCACCATCGTGCAGGCGATCACAAGCAGGGCGCGCACGCGGTGCCGCCCGGTGTCGTAGGCGAGCTGCAGTGCGGCGGTCATGAGTGTGATCGCGAAGGCCGCACAGAGTTCGAGCACGACCAGACCCGCCAGGGCGCCCACTATTCCGGCCCCGATCCAGGTCGCCGATGCCGGCGCGAGTGCAACGAAGACATTGCGCCCGCTGGACCAGCCGAGGAACAGGCAGAAGAGCAGGGTGGTCGCGACGAGGATGGCAAGAAGAGGCAGGAGCCGCCGCAGCCGCAGGGCCATAACGGCCAGACGCGCGGCGTGGGTCTGCCTCACGGCGTCAATGATTGCGCTTGCGGCCGCTCTCACGCGGCCTGCGATCGCCTTGAACATGACCCGCAGCAACTCCACCCGTCGCCTGACGGTGCCGGTATTCGCCCAGCCGGTCAAGCTGACGCGGCAATCGCCGTCCTGCCGATCAGCCGCCGGTGACGTTCATATGCCGGCCGACGGCGGGGCGCGCATGGCGCCGGTCGATGATGAAATCGTGACCCTTGGGCTTGCGGGCGATGGCCTCGTCCATGGCGCGGTAGAGCAGGGCGTCGTCAGGGGAGGAGCGGACGGCGGCGCGCAGATCGGCGGCGTCCTCCTGGCCGAGGCACATATAGAGCGTGCCGGTGCAGGTCAGCCGCACGCGGTTGCAGCTCTCGCAGAAATTATGGGTGAGCGGCGTGATGAAGCCGACCAGTCCACCGGTCTCCTTGACGCGGACATAGCGCGCCGGCCCGCCCGTCCGGTAGGGGTCGTCGACCAGCGAGTACTTGTCCATCAGCCGCCCGCGCACCACCGAGAGCGGGAGATACTGGTCGATGCGGCCGACCTCGATCTCGCCCATCGGCATGACCTCGATCAGCGTGAGGTCCATGCCGAGGCCGTGCGACCAGAGCATCAGCTCTTCGATCTCGTCGTCGTTGACGCCCTTCAGCGCCACAGCGTTGATCTTGACGCGCATGCCGGCCTTGCGGGCCGCCTCGATGCCGGCGAGCACGACCTTGAGATCGCCCCGGCGGGTGATCTCGCGGAACTTGTCGGCGTCGAGCGTGTCGAGCGAGACGTTGATGCGGCGCACGCCATAGCCGGCGAGCTCATCGGCATAGCGCGAGAGCAACGAACCGTTGGTCGTCAGCGTCAGCTCGTCCAGCGCGCCTGAGGCGAGGTGGCGCGAGAGCGAGCGGAACAGGCTCATGATGTCCCGGCGCACCAGCGGCTCGCCGCCGGTGAGTCGCAGCTTGCGCGTGCCGCGGCTGACGAAGGCGGTCGCGATCCGGTCGAGCTCTTCCAGCGTCAGCAGCTCCTTCCGGGGGAGGAACTGCATGTTCTCGGCCATGCAGTAGACGCAGCGGAAATCGCAGCGATCCGTCACCGAGATGCGCAGATAGGATATTTTCCGGCCGAACGGATCGACCAGCGGCGACCGCGTCAGCGGCTTCATGTCGTCGAGCAGCACGTCTGCCTCAACTCCGAACGCCCAGCCGCTCCGACCAGGATGCGGACTGGTTTGCACATTGCTATAGCAGGACATTGGCACTGCTGCGGCCAAGGTCAAGCGCGTGACTGCCGCAGCCTGCGAAGGACGTACACGATCATGTCATCCTGGCCGACCGAAATCCGCCTGTCGAAAGACCGTCGCACCCTGCACGTCGCCTTCGATGACGGGGCGAGTTTTACGCTGCCGGCAGAGCTTCTGCGCGTCGAAAGCCCCTCGGCCGAGGTCCAGGGCCACCATCCCAGCCAGAAGACGATCGTCGCCGGCAAGGCCGCGGTCGAGATCCTCAGGGTCGAGCCGGTCGGCAACTACGCCGTCAGGCTCGGTTTCGACGACATGCACGAGACCGGCATCTACGCCTGGGACTATCTGCGCGAGCTTGGCGAGCAGGCCGACGAGAAGATGAAGGCCTATGAGGCGGCGCTGGCGGAGAAGGGGCTCTCCCGCGAGCGGCAGCGCTAGAGCTGCTCGATCGAAGAAAGCGAGAAGTCTTCGCCAACCGGGTTCTCGCCAACCACAAGCGTCGTATCGCTGGTGTAGTGGTGCGGGGGGACGGGAAGATTGTATGGCGCTGGAACGCCTCGGAATACGCGTCCAGCCAAATCGTATTTCGACCCGTGGCAAGGGCAGAAATAGCCCCCCGGCCAGGAAGCATCAATGCTGGGATCGCCTAAATCGGGCCTGACGATGGGTATGCAGCCGAGGTGGGTGCAGATAGCAATGAGAACCATGAATTCGGGTTTGCTCGAGCGACACCAGTTCCTGGCATAGTCCGGTTGCTGATAGACGGAGGAATCGGGATCGCTGAGCCTCGCAATGAGGCTTGAGTTCTTCAGTTCTGCCAGAGCTTGGGCGGTTCGATGCAGCACCACAATCGGCTTCCCTTGCCAAAAGAAAGAAATCTGCTGGCCCGGCTGAATCTGGGAAAGATCAATAGAAACCGGAACACCGGCTGCCTCTACATCAGCGGATGGGTTCATCGAAGCGATGATGGGCCAGGCCGCAGCAATTGCCCCGACCGAGCCGAACGCTGCCGTGGCCAAGAAGATGAAGTCCCGACGGCTGGGGCGTTCCTGATGGAATCCAGTTTCGGCTTGCTCGGACATCTGCGCGTCTCATCGAGCGTGGAGGCGTCGCGGGATCGCTGACGACCCAGAAAAGCACTGCTCCGGACGACGTGGTGCCGCAGTTGCAGAAAACAAGGACGCCTCGGGCTTGGCGACGTTGCACGGAAACGTGCTGTCATCCCGGGCTTGACCCGGGATCCACGCCGGAACATTTCCGGTCGAGGTTCAGGCATGAATCGCGGCTCTCAGCGCCGCAACGGCCGGGATGACAGGCGCTTCCGTGAAGCCGCGGGGCGATCTCAGGGGCTGGCGACTCGCTCCACGTCCGGCAGCTTCCAGCTCTTGTCGAAGAGCGGTTTCTCCGGTCCGTAGAGCCGGAACAGCAGCTCGAACTTGCGATTGGGATCGGTCGGAACCCAGTTCGTTTCCTTCCCGGCCGGAGCCAGCGGGCCGAAAATCACGTCGACCGACCCATCCTGGTTCTTCTGCACGCCGGGGCTGATCGAGGCGAGGCTGGCACGGTTCATGTTCTTGACGAGGGCGTGCGTCTCCCGGTCGTAGACTGTCGCCGACCAGTATTGCTTCACTGGTGCGTTGGGCGGCACGGTCAGCCGGTAGGTGGCGCCGCCGTCGAACGCGTTGCCGTCTTTGTCCTTGTTTGCCATCAGGTAGAATTGGGCGGTGCCGATGCGCTTGATGCCGGTAAAGCCGAGCGTATAGGTCACGCCGCGCGCATCGACCGGGTAAAGGTCGACATCGGCATAGCCGTTCTGGACCGCCTTGATCACGTCCGGCATCGCAGGGGGGAACCAGCGTATTCCCTGATTGATCACCGGGAAGCCGGCGTCATAGCGCTCCGAAAGCAGAGCATGGGCTTCCTTGGCGCCGGCACCGAGAGCCTCCTGCGTCTTCGCATCGGGATTGAAGGGCTTGCCCTTCTCGATGCCGAGCGTCTTCAGTTGATCGATCATCACCCGGTCGCGCTGCAGCCAGGGCTCGTTCTGCACGACGCGGTCGAGGTTTCGGTAGAAGCTGGCGTCGTATTTGATCGTCGAGTCGAACATCACGTCGAAGGCATCGACGAAATTCGTCGTCGGCGGGTTCGCGGCGCGCGACAGCGGATACATCCTGACCTGCTTGCCGTAGGCGACCGATTTCGCAATATCCGCGGCGCTATGGCTCGGCAAATTCGAGCGCAGCAGCGCAAAGCCGCTATAGCTGTCGGACGGCAGATGGATATAGCCGGCCGGAACCTTGCCCCTATAGCCCGGCGGCGTGATCAGGTACTTGCCGCCCTTGCCCTTGTCCGCCCCTTCGGGCCCGGCATCTTCGAGCGGCATCTGCCAGATGGTGACGATGTTCCCCGCGATCGATCCGCCCTTCGCAGGCGGGATCTCGATGACGATGGGGCCGTCCTTCACGTTCCAGAACGACATGAAGTAGATCGAATCCGGGTTCGGCGTCAGCGTCTGGTTCTTCCAGTTGACCGGCTGCGACCAGAAGACGATGTCGTTCGGCTTCGCCTTGGTCTTGCCGAGGGCTCCTGGAGCATCAGGTCGGTGTTGACCGCGGGCATCGCCCAGATCATCGCCCCGACGGCGCGCCGTTCGATGTTGCGCCGCGCCAGATCGTCCGCCGGCCCCGTCTGGGCCTGGGCCGGTAGTCCGCTCAGGACCATCAATGCGCCGCCAATCCGGCTCCACCGCATCGTCGCCTCCAGCGCAATCGTTTGAAGCCGCAACTTGGCACGCCCTGCCGGCCTGTCGAGCCTGTAACAGTTACAGTTCCGGTTCGCCATTCGACGGCGGATCGATTGCGTCACAAAGATGCCGAAGTCTCTCGTCATAGCGCAGGTCAAGCGACGCCTAGTTTGGTTAATGTTGAGTTAAGGGTCCTTGATGGAAAGTAACATTTGCGCAGATATCTGTGCGGTGAATAGGATTATGTTCAGGTATAGCCGGGCCGAGTGCTCATGCAGGTAGGAGCTTCTTTCGGAAGGCTTTCGCCCTGTGCCTCTCGGCGCGTGATGATCGCTCCTGATATCGCGGCGATGCCAAGAGCCGCCGGTGCGACAGAGCCTATCCCCGGCATTCTCCTGCCGTGGCAGATCGCCTGCGAACCCCCGCAGTCCTGCGCCTGATCTGATTGCCGTCCGGCGACCAAAGCCAGCGACGAGCGTAGCAGTCCAACCGCGCCTGATTCCCTCCCGGGCCGATCGCTAGCTCGTTTCCCTTCCCCCTTCCCAGCAAGTTCCAGCCAAGCGAGCCGCTGATCTCGCCGCCGGTATCGGTGCGGCGCCTGCTCGGCTTGCCCCTATTTCTCCGGAGCATCCTTCATGAAGCGCATCGTCCCGCAGGCGCTGCTCGCGCTCGCGGCTCTCGTCGTGCTGCCTACCAAGACCCTGCCAACGACGTCGCCCGCCCCGTCGCGCATCCCCCTCGGTGTCGATAGCCGCACACTGGGTTTCCATACGACGGAGCTTCCCGAGAGCCGTCTCCATGCCGATGACCTGCGCCTGTTCGGCAGGCTGAACAGCCCGATGCTCGCATTGGCGATCGTGCACGAGCCCGCGGGCAAACCGTACACTGGTCTCGCGCGCTTCTCGCGCGACGGCGAGCAGCGCGAGCAGGCGCCCCCAGGAGCCGCGCAGCCTTCGCGCGAGGGTCTTGCGAAAAATGATGGAACGACCCCGCGCCCTGCCGCGAGCGCGGCGCAGAGCGTGCTGACTCCGACGAGCGAAGCCACGACGATCGCCTGGGTAACGCCGACGGGCATTATCGTCCTGCCCGGGAAGGAGCTTGAACCGCGGCAGACTTATGTCGGGCTGATCGAGCCCGAGAACCTGGAGCGCGAAGAGCGTTGCCTGGCCCAGGCCGTCTATTTCGAGGCGCGTTCCGAAGTGGAGCAAGGGAGGGCCGCCGTCGCCCAGGTCGTGCTCAACCGGGTCAAGAGCGGTGTCTATCCGGCGACGATCTGCGGCGTGGTCTTCCAGAACCGACATCGCAAGCTGGCCTGCCAGTTCACCTTCGCCTGCGAGGGCAAGGCCTTGCGGATCACCGAACCCGAGGCATGGAAAGCCGCGATGCGCATCGCCCGCGAAGTCTACGAGGGCAAAATCTATCTCGAAGAGGTCGGGGCCGCCATGCATTACCACGCCGACTATGTCCAACCCGGCTGGGCGAAGAAGCTCAAGAAAATGGACGTGATCGGCCGGCACATCTTCTACAGTTGACGATCGTGCGGGTTTTCGCGATCGAACGCCTGCGTCCGCGAATGTCAGCGACGGTTCTTGCGGAGTGCCAATGCGACGCCGCTGAGCGCGACGCCGATGGCGAGGATTTCCCGCGAGCCCAGGGTATCTCCGAGCAGCGGTACGGCCGATAGCGTTCCCACAATCGGGACGATCAGCATGCCCGTTGCCGCCGTTGACGTGGGCAGGCGTTTCAGCGCCCCAAACCACGTCAGATAGCACAATGCCATCGGCCCCGCCGCCATATAGGCCAGGCCGACCAGGCCCTGACTGGATAATGCGAGAGGATGAGGCTGTTCGAGAAACAGGCTCAGCGCGATCATCGGCAGGCAGCCGAGTGCCACCTGCCATGCCGTCAGCGCCATGAAAGGCATCGCGATGGGCTTGCGTGCCATGACGGTGCCGACAGCGAACAGAATGGCGGCCGCTAGGCCGAAGAGAACGCCCGGCAGTTTTTGGACGGCGAGGTTCGGGCCGCCCATCAAGATCGCGATGCCGGCAACGCCGAGCGCCAATGCAAGCAGGCTGCGGCGATCCGGGCGTTCGCCATGCAGCGGCCAGGCAATCAGCATCGCCCATATCGGCATCGAATAGGCGATGAGGGCGCCTTCGGAAACCTTCAGCCAATTCAGGGACAGGGCCGTAAAGCCCATCCAGGCGAACACGTTGATTCCGGCAGCGATCACGAGCGGGAGGCGGAATTCGCGCGGCACGCCAAGCGGCTCGCCGCGGCGCCATGCCAAAACCGCCAGGCCGGCCGCGCCGAGGAGGCCAGCCATGCCGCGCGCAAACAGCGGCGGCCAGTCGAGCAGAACGAATTTCAGGACCGACCAGTTCAGGCCCCAGCCGCATGCGGTGATGACAAGCAGGATCTGGCCGAGCCGCCGCTCGGCCGGCTCGGCAGCGGTTCCTTGGCTTTGGACGGTGTTCGCCACAGCTCAGCGACGTCCGGCGTTCGATGCCTGGGCGGGAAGGGCGTGTTTGGTCCAGTCCTTTGGAGCCATGGCTGTTTCCCGATGCTCTTCGATTTTGCTTCGTCCGGCCTGGCGATCCGGCGTGCATGCGCATCGTCGTTGAAATTGAGCGGTGGAGTTCGCGAATTTTGACTGTCGAATGGCGAATATAGCCGATGATTTCGGGTTCCTTGATGAAAATGGTCGAGCCCGATGAATGTGCGCATGTCCCGAGCCGGAATGGCGCCGGGAGCTCCGCTGTCCCTCGTCTCCTGAGCGCGCAGCGTTCTCCCGCAACCACGCGGTCATCCCGGGCCTGTGGTGTGGCCCGTCAAAAAGTCTGCAATTCCCGCGTCCGCGCGACCGACGCGCGCGGGGGCGCGTCGTGGCCAAACCCTTGCGTTGCGAGGGCCATGCGACCGGTCGATCGCGGGGCGAGCCGGCCAAACAAAAAAGCCGGCGTTTCCGCCGGCTTATTCGATGGGAATGAAGCGTGAGCGACTCAGCGCGCGACGACGACGCGGGTGCCGACCTTGGTGCGCTCGTAGAGATCGATGACGTCCTCGTTCAGCATGCGGATGCAGCCCGAGGAGACGGCCTGGCCGATCGTCTCCGGCTCGTTCGAGCCATGGATGCGATAGAGCGTCGAGCCGAGATACATGGCGCGGGCGCCAAGCGGGTTGTCCGGGCCGCCGGGCATGAAGCGCGGCAGGTCGGGACGGCGCTTCAGCATCTGCGACGGCGGGGTCCAGCTCGGCCACTCGGCCTTGCGGGTGATGCTCTGGCTGCCCGCCCAGTCGAAGCCCGGGCGGCCGACGCCGACGCCATAGCGCACCGCCTTGCCATTGGGCATCACGAAATAGAGACGGCGCTCCGTCGAATTGATGACGATCGTGCCCGGCTGGTATCGCGTCGGATAGTCAACGACCTCGCGCGGAACGGCGGTAGCCTGCGCCTTCGCCGGGTCGACATATTGCACCAGAGGCTGGCGCGTCAGCGGATCGATTTCGGCCCGGGCGGCGGAGCCAAGGGCAAGCAGGCCAAGACCGGCGAGCATGGCCAGACGGATGGAGCGGATCATCGAGAACCTCGGGCGGTCGGGGCAGCGTGTGGACACGAAGTTGACACGGAAAAGTCAACGTCTCCTCAACGTCCTGTCAGCTTCCCGGGGCCGCTGCAATCGGGCTTTTATCACATCACTGAGAGCGTTCGAGCTTTGCCATTCCGCGTTGCGCACATGCAACATGGCTGCGATGGATCAGCTCCTCAGGACCACGCAGGCGCCGCGATCGATCTGGATGCGCCGGCAGAGTGCGGTTGCCTCGGCGCGCGTCGCCGCGGGCAGCCGGACCCGGTAGAATGCCCGCGTGCCGCGGCTGCGCAGGCGCGTGCCGATGATCATCGGCTCGAGCTCGCCGATGATGGTGCGGTGGCGAGCGCTCGCGCGCTGGAAGCTGGCGAGTGCGCGGGCCTTGGAGAAATTGCCGGCGAGCTGGACGCCCCAGGGCGCGAATGGGGCCTCCGCAATTGCGGGGAGGGCCGGGCGAGCCTGCCGGATCGCGACCAGCGTCGGCGCGCAGGCGGCCAGCTGATCGCGTGTCGCCGGTCGCGCCGGCGGCGAGCGCCCGTCGCCATTGGCGCTGTTGCGGGCATCCTCGGCCCAGTCCTCGACTGAGGCGCCGGTGATCAGCAGGACATAGTTCTCGGTCTCCATCGGCAGGAAGCGGGTCTGCCCTGCAGCGCGGGCGGTAAGCCAGCCGGCAAGGCGGTTCGGGCCGCCATTATAGGCCGCCGCCGCAAGCCCCCAATTGCCGAAGCGGTTGCGCAGCTCGGCGAGGAAATGCGCAGCCTTGGGCACGGCCTGCTCGGGGTCGAACGGATCGAGCAGGCCGCGCTCGCGCGCCGTGCCGGGCATGAACTGCGCCACGCCCTGTGCGCCGGCCGGGCTCGTGACATGCGGGCGAAAGCTCGATTCCTGGAAGATCAGCCGGGTCAGAAAGGCCGGCGGCACCGCGTGCTCCCGTGCGGCGTCGTCGATCAGGCGGCAGAGCGCATCCTGTATTCCGGTGGAAGCCGGCAGCGGCTCTTCCGCAGCATGCCCGGGGCCGGGCAGCAGGCAGAGCGCGATCAGGGCGGCGATAAGTCGCTGCGCGGGGCTGGCCAGACGGCGGAAGGCGCCTGAGATCATCTGGCCTCTCTCGCATGTTCGCGCGGCGGCTGCCAACTGCGGCGCCTTCCGCGTTGTGACGGAGGCATCCCATGTGCGAAGAGGGCGCCGGCCGGCTAACCGGTCAGGGTCATGACATTGGAGTACAGGGCCAGCATGGAGAAGGCCTGGATCGTCTGGTCGCGGTGGTTCCTGGTGGCGGCGGCGGGCTGCGCCGGGCTGCTGTTCGCGTTCGTCGCTGCGCTCGATCCTTTCGGCATGCGGGTCGGAGCGGGGCAGCCGGCACGGCCGATCATGGATATCAACCAGCGCTTCATGTACCCGCAGCTCGTGCGCTCCGGGCGCTTCGATGCGGCGGTGCTCGGCACCTCGACCATCCGCCTTCTCGATCCGCAGACGCTTTCGCAGGGGCTCGATGCACGCTTCGTCAACCTTGCGATGAATGCCGCGACGCCTTGGGAGCAACTGCAGATGGCCGGGCTGTTCCGGGATCATGTCAGCCTTCCCAAGCGAATCATCTGGGGCCTCGATGTCACCTGGTGCGAGCCCGATGCCACCGATGCGGCGAAGCGCCTGACGCCGCGGCCGATGCCGGACTGGCTCTCGCGAGAGGTTCGCTGGACCGATTGGCCGAAGCTGCTCAACCTGACCAATCTGGAGATCGCCGGCCGGCTGATGGCCTATCGCCTCGGCTGGTCGCAGGAGCGGATCCGCGGTGACGGCTACGAGGTCTTCACGCCGCCGGAGGCGAGCTACGATCTCGCTCGCGCGCGCAGCCACATCTACATGAGCAATGGCGGCCAGAAGCTGGATTTGACGCCCTTGCCGCCGATGCCGGTGTCAGCCGCTGAAAGCGCTGGCTGGCGCTTTCCCGCTCTGGCCTGGCTGGAGGAGGCGATCGCCGCCTTCCCGAAGGAAACGCAGGTGATGCTCGTCCTGCCGCCCGCACATCTGATGGGCTACCCCCGCGAAGGCTCGGCGGGCTGGCAGCGCTACGGTGCATGCAAGGCGGGTATCGCCGCATTGGCGCGGCGCCATGGCGCGACGCTGGTCGACTACGCGCATGCCTCGCCGATCACGGCGCGGGATGAAAATTACTGGGATCCCCTGCATTTCCGCCTGCCCATCGCGGCCCGGTTCGCCGAGGAACTGGTCGCGATCGCAAAGGGAGGCCAGCCGCTGCCGGATGGTGCGGCCCGGGTCCTGCGCTGACGATGTCGGGAAAATGGTGGGCGGCACAGGGATCGAACCTGTGACCCCTCCCGTGTGAAGGGAGTGCTCTACCGCTGAGCTAGCCGCCCGGACCGGCCCTCTCCTAGTCGGCGCGCTTCACGCCGTCAAGGACGTGCAGGCACCAGATTGAGCGCGCGATCCACAGCGCCCGGCAACTCGTCGAAGTGCTGGATGACGAAATCCGGTTCCAGCGTCTCGATCGGCACATCGGTATAGCCGAAGGGCACGCAGATCGACGGGATGCCCGCCGCGCGCGCGGTCGCGATGTCGGTGCGGGAATCGCCGATCATCACGGCGCGCGAAACGTCGGCCTTCGCCGCCTCGATGGTCATCGTGAGGTGGCGCGGATCGGGCTTGAACCAGGGGAAGCTGTCGCGCCCCGCCACGGCCGCGAAGCGTTTGGCGATGTCGAAATGGTCGAGGATCAGGCGCGTGTGCAGGATCGGCTTGTTGGTGCAGACGGCGAGCGCGTAGCCCTCGTCGGCCAGTACATCGAGCGCGCCCAGCACGCCGTCGAACAGATGGCTGTGGGAGGCGACATCGTCGGCGTAGATGTCTAGAAAATCCGCGAAGAGCCGCTCCAGGGTCTCGGTGTCGAGTGGCTGGCCCGATACCTTGAAGCCGCGTTCGATCAGGGCGCGCGCGCCCGCGCCGACAAGCTCGCGTGCCCGGTCCAATGGCAATGCGGCCAGGCCTTCGCGCACCAGAATGACGTTCAGAACCCGCATGATGTCCGGTGCGGTCTCGGCGAGCGTTCCGTCGAGATCGAACACGACGATCGGGGGCTGGCTCATGGCGTGGCTTTCATGGCGTGGCTTTCCGGGCAATGCGGCAGACGACCGGCTTAAACGGCTTCGCGGGCCGGCTGGCAAGTGCTCCGCCGCAAAGGGCCATGTCACCGGCTCCCCAAATTCACCGCGCATGATGGTATCGTTCGCTCGATTCGTCGCCTTCGCGGCAGGGAACATGTCATGTCGAAGATCATCGCAATCCGGCCCGGCGCGACGCGCCTGGGATTGGCACTCGGCCTTGCGCTGCCATGTGCGCTCCCGGCCCTCGCAGGGCCGTTCGAGTTCGCGCCAGCGCCGCAGACCGATCTCAACCGGGTCTACCGTATCGACAAGGCGACGGGCGAGGTCGGTGCCTGTCAGTTCCAGCTGAAGGAGGGCGGCGTCGGCCTCACCGTGTGCTTCCCGACGGGCGAGGGGGCCGGGCCTCAGGCGCCGAGCGACTATGCGCTGATGCCCTCCCGGCACGAGCGCGAGGGCGGCATCTTCCGCGTCAATATCCGTACCGGGGAGATGAGCATCTGCTACGTCTTCGACGACAAGACGGTGTGCACGCCGCAAACCAAATAATACCTTGCGACCTGCGCGCGCTGGACATGGAGCGCCGGGCGCGGCAGGAGAGCGGCGCTACTTTTCGTGGGTAGCGGCCGGTCTCCATCAAACTCCATCCGGGCAAATCCTATGAACGCCGATGATCTGAAGAAGCAGGCTGCCGCCCGCGCGCTCGAGCTCGTGAGGCCCGGCATGCGCCTCGGTCTCGGAACGGGCTCCACCGCGAAGCATTTCGTCGATCTCCTCGGTACGAAAGTCGCGTCCGGCTTCGCGGTGACCTGCGTCGCCACCTCCGAGGCGACGCAGGCGCAGGCGGTCTCGTTGGGTATCCCGATGTCCACTCTCGACGAGACGCCCGAGCTCGACCTAACGGTCGATGGCGCTGACGAGCTCGATCCGCAGCTGCGCCTGATCAAGGGCGGCGGCGCGGCGCTGCTGCGCGAGAAGATCGTCGCCGCCGCTTCCGCCCGCATGATCGTCATCGCCGATGACGGCAAGCTGGTGCAGAAGCTCGGCCGCTTCCCGCTGCCGATCGAGGTCGTGCCTTTCGGGCTGGAGGCGACGCGCCGCGCGGTGGCTGAGGCCATCGCCGCTTCCGGCTCCGCCGGCAAGATCTCGCTGCGCCAGCGGGCCGACGGCTCTACGCTCGTCACCGATGGCGGCCATTTTATCCTCGACGCTCATCTGGGCGCCATAGAGCGGCCGGAATTATTGGCTCAGGCTCTGAACATGGTGCCAGGGGTCGTGGAGCACGGCCTGTTCATCGGTCTCGCGACCGGAGCGATCCTCGCCGGTGCCGACGGGCTCAAGCTGCTTGGCAAGATCGAGTGATTCCATTCCCGCGCGATCCACGCTAAGGAACGCGCGAAACAATGGTCGGCTCGGCAGGGCCGGCGACGCTGCCGGTCGCATCGGCGGCTCGTCAACGATGAAGGGGTTTTGACCGCATGATCCGCCATATTCTCGCCAGCCTGGCCCTCGGCCTCGCGCTGCTGGGCGCCGCTCCCGCCTCTGCCCAGACGCCGACATTGACGCCGAGCCATCTCCAGGCGGCGCGCGAGGTCATGGAGCTGACCGGCGTCACGCAGAATATCAACAATATCTATCGCGAATTCGAAGAGAGCGCGAAGGGCCTCGTGGCAACCCGGCCGGAAATGGCGAAGGACACGGATGCCGTGCTCGGCGAGCTGAAGGCCGAGGCCGACAAGCGCTCCGAGGAGATGATCAAGACGTCTGCCGCCGTTTTCGCCAGCAAGATGACGGAAGCCGACCTGAAGGCGGTCGCCGGCTTCTTCAAGTCCGAAGTCGGGCAGCGCTATACCAGCCTGCGTGGCAAGGCGATGGAAGAGATCTTCCCGCTTCTGCAGCCCTGGAGCGTGCAGACCAGCAATTATCTCTTCGATCGCTTCTCGCAGGAAATGCGCAAGCGCGGCCATACGCTCTAAGGCAGCTGGCCGGGGGCAGCGCCCAGCCATCGACGCCTCCCCTTCGCAGGAAGGGGAGGCGTTTTCGTTCGGCGCGTCGGTTTACGGGCCTGTGCCGCCAAGGTCCTCCATCGGCGTATCGCCTGCCCGTTTCCCAGTTCGCCGGGCGATGGGAGTGGAGACACGCCACAGCGCCGCACCGGCGGCGATCTGCGCCACGGCTGCCGCGCATCGCGTCCCGGCGCAGCCGATACATGTTGGGTGCTGGCGTTCGTCCGGCTGCCGACCTATCTGCGGGATGTCGCAGTTGCAGCTTTCGGAGCCAGGACCATGACCCGCGACCTCGTGCTGGTGACCGGAGGCTCCGGCTTCGTTGCAGGACATTGCATCCTGAAGCTGCTGGAGGCGGGATTCGATGTTCGTGCCACGCTGCGCTCGCCGGCGCGGGAAGAGCGCTTGCGGGAAGCCTTGAAAGCGGCGGGGATCGATGCGGGCGAGCGCCTGCAGATCGCCGCTGCCGATCTGATGCAGGATGCCGGATGGGATGCGGCGATGGCCGGTTGCTCCCATGTGATGCACGTCGCATCGCCGCTGGCGTCAGCGGCTCCCAGGGACGAGGATGAACTGATCCGTCCGGCGCGCGACGGCACGCTCCGCGTTCTCCGCGCCGCTCGTCGCGCCGGGGTGAAGCGCGCCGTGCTGACCTCTTCCTTCGCGGCCATCGGCTATGGCCGCGCGCTGAGGCGCCCCTATGACGAGCGCGACTGGACCAATCCGTCCGCGCCCGGCCTCGCCGCCTATCCGAAGTCGAAAACGCTGGCCGAGCTTGCCGCCTGGGATTTCGTCGACGGGGAAGGGCAGGGGCTCGAACTCGCCGTTGTCAATCCGGTCGGCGTCTTCGGTCCGCTGCTGGGGCCGGACCTTTCCGCCTCGATCCTGCTAGTGAAGACCATGCTGGAGGGGAGGCTCTGGGCGGTTCCGCGGCTGATGTTCGGCGTGGTCGATGTGCGCGACGTCGCTGACCTGCATTTGCGCGCCATGACCGACCCTGCCGCGGCGGGCGAGCGCTTTCTCGCGACCGCCGGGGATTTCATGACGATGCACGCCATCGCCCAGGCGTTGAAGGATGGGCTCGGCGAGCGCGCCGCCGGCGTCTCGACCCGCACATTGCCGGACTGGCTGGTGCGCTTTGCCGCGCGCTTCAGCGCCACCGCGCGTCAGGCAGCGACGCCGGAGCTCGGCCGCGTCAAGAACGCGACCAGCGCCAAGGCGCGGGCCATGCTGGGCTGGCAGCCCAGGCCGCCTGCAGAGGCGCTCGTCGCGACCGGCGAGAGCCTGCTGCGGCTCGGCCTCGTCAGTCCTCGGAGGCCTTGAAGCGGTTCAGCCCCTTCATCGCGAAGGGCGCGACCAAGGCGAGCGCGGCAATGCCGAGCAGTGTCGCCGAGATCGGATTCTCCAGCAGGATCATCGGGTCGCCGAGGCTGATCTGCAAGGCGCGGCGCAATTGCTGCTCCGCCATCGGCCCGAGGATAAGACCGACCACCATCGGCGCTACCGGGTAGTCGTAGCGGCGCATCAGGTAGCCGATGAAGCCAAAGACGAAGAGCATGGTCAGTTCGACCGCCGAGCCGTTGACCGCGAGCGTGCCCATCGTCGCGAAGACGAGGATGCCGGCATAGAGCCAGGGCTGCGGGATCGCGAGCAGCCGGACCCAGAGCCCGATCAGCGGCAGGTTCAGGATCACCAGCATGACGTTGGCGATGAAGAGCGAGGCGATCAGGCCCCAAACGAGATCCGGCCTCTCGGCGAAGAGCAGAGGGCCGGGGTTGAGGCCATATTGCTGAAAGCCGGCGAGCATGATCGCTGCCGTCGCCGAGGTCGGCAGGCCGAGCGTGAGCAGCGGCACCAGCGTGCCCGCGGCGGAGGCATTGTTGGCTGCCTCCGGCCCGGCGACGCCCTCGATCGCGCCCTTGCCGAACTCGTCCGGGTATTTGCAGAGCTTCTTCTCGGTCGAGTAGCTCAGGAAGGTCGGGACTTCGGCGCCGCCGGCCGGCAAGGCGCCGATCGGGAAGCCGAAGGCGGTGCCGCGCAGCCACGGCGCCCAGGAGCGCTTCCAGTCCTCCTTCGTCATCCAGAGCGAGCCCTTGATCGGGATGATCTCTTCCGGCTCGCGGAAGCGCTTGGAGGCGACGTAGAAGGCCTCGCCCACGGCGAAGAGACCAACGGCCAGCGTCGTGACCTCGACGCCGTTGAGCAGCTCCGGCACGCCGAAGGTCAGACGCGCCTGGCCGGTCAGCTTGTCGATGCCGACCAGACCCAGCGTGATGCCGAGAAACAGGCTGGTGAGGCCGCGCAGCGGCGAGTCGCCGAAGGTCGCCGATACCGTGACGAAGGCCACGATCATCAGGGCGAAATAGTCCCAGGGACCGAACTTGACTGCGACCTCGACGAGCCAGGGCGCGAGGAAGGCAAGCCCGATCGTCGCGATCAGGCCGGCGACGAAGGAGCCGATCGCCGATGTCGCAAGCGCGGGGCCGCCGCGGCCGGCCTTGGCCATCTTCGAGCCTTCGAGGGCCGTGGCGAGAGAGGCGCTTTCGCCCGGCGCATTGAGCAGGATCGCGGTGGTCGATCCGCCATACATGCCGCCATAGTAGATGCCCGCGAACATGATCAGCGACCCGGCAGGGTCGAGCTTGAAGGTGACCGGCAGCAGCAGCGCGACGGTCAGCGCCGGGCCGATGCCGGGCAGCACGCCGACTGCGGTGCCGAGAAAGACGCCGATGAGGCAGAACAGCAGCTTGGAGGGCTCGAAGGCGACGCCAAAGCCATTGAGCAGCGAAAACAAGGTATCCATCGTTCAGCCCCGGCTCAGAGGAAGAGTTGCTCGAGCGGTCCCGACGGCAGGATCAGCGTCAGGAGCTTCGCGAAAACGAGGAAGATGATCAGGCCGAGGACGAAGCCGATCGCCGCATCGACCAGCAGGGCCTGCCGGCCCATGCCGCGCGCGGTGCAGGCGAAGACCACGGAGATGGCGATGATGAAGCCGCCGCCAAGCCCGATGCAGGCAATCAGAAAGACGAGGCCGCCTGCGATCCACAGGAGGGCCTTGTTGTCGGCCGCCTCCGGCTCGGGCAGGCCTTCGCGGAAGGCGACGACGAAATGCGCCAGGCCGAGGATGACGAGGCCGACCGTCACGACATAGGGCATGGCCGTCGGCCCGATGCCATAGGTGGAGGTGATGGTCTGCGTGGAGGCATCGTAGCCCACGAGGGCGGCGACGATCAGCAGCAGCACACCGACGACCAGTGCCGGCTTGTTGGCACCTTGCGTGCGAGTCTCGTTCGTCATGGCGTTCCCGCAGGGTAAGGCCGGCGCTTTCGGGCGCTTCTGGCGGTGAGAAAAGGGGCCGGTTTCCCGGCCCCTCCGATCTTAGACGTCGGAAGAACTTACTTCACCAGGCCGACTTCGGTCATCACCTTCGAGACGCGTTCGATCTCGGCCTTCAGGAAGGTGTCGAAGGCGGCGCCGGCAAGGAAGGCGTCGTCCCAGCCGCGGGCCTTGAGGATTTCCTGCCACTCCTTAGACTTGACCATCTTCTCGACGGTTTCGGTCAGGGCCTTGGTCTGGTCGGCCGAGAGGCCGGGAGGGGCGACGACCGAACGCCAGTTCAGCAGTTCGAGGTTGATGCCCTGCTCCTTCAGCGTCGGGGCGTCCGGCGCATTCTCGAGGCGCTTGGGCGAGGAGACGGCGAGCACGCGCAACTTCCCGGCCTTGATCTGGCCTTCGAACTCGCCATAGCCGGAGACGCCGGCGGTCACGCGCCCGCCGAGCATAGCAGCCAGTGCCTCGCCGCCGCCCGAGAACGGGATGTAGTTGATCTTCTTGGCGTCGGCGCCGACGGCCTGCGCGAACAGCGCGGCGAGGATGTGGTCAGTGCCGCCGGCCGAGCCGCCCGCCCAGGTCACCTTGGCCGGATCGGCCTTCAGGCGCTCGGCCAGGTCCTTGGCGGTCTTGAGCGGGGATTCCGTCGGGACGACGATGACCTCGGCCTCGGCGGTGAGGCGCGCGATCGGCGTCACCTGCGTCAGGTTGACCGGCGACTTGTTGAGGAGGATCGCGCCGACCATCACGAAGCCGTTGACCATCAGCTGATGGCCGTCGCCTTTCGCGCCGATGAGCTGGGCAAGGCCGATCGTGCCGCCGGCGCCGGTGACGTTGTTGACCTGCACGCTCTTGACGATGCCAGCCGAGGTCAGAGCCTGCTGCATCGAGCGCGCGGTGCCATCCCAGCCGCCGCCCGGCGCTGCGGGGGCCATGATCTTCAGTTCAGTGAGCTGGGCGAAGGCGGCCGTCGAGAGAGCGGCGAGAGCCACCGCAGTCAGGGCTGTGCGCTTCAGAACAGATGTCAGCATGGATTTCCTCCGATTACGGCCCCTGCCGTGGTTTTTTTGGGCAGCTTCGGCTGTGACACCTTGCCACGCAGGGCGTCAATTGCGCCTGATTGAATAATGACTTGACAATAATGCTCCGGTTCCGCCGCGTTCGCCTTGGCTTCTGCTCCTTTCGTTCTACGACTCCGGCCGGCTTCCGGATAAGCCTCTGGCGGCGCTTCTCGCGATCGCGTAATCGCAACCCATGAGTCAGATGCGTTTCGCCGACCGCCACGAATCCGCGCCCGACACGGGGAAATTGCCGTCGCGCCTGACAGCGATCGGCGTGGCGCTCATGGTGCTGATGCCGCTGGCGATGTGGCTGGCCAACCGCTCCGCCCCGCTCATGCTCGGCTTGGCCGTCATTCCCTTCATCGCCGCGGCCGTCGCCGCGGGCCAGGCGGGAGACGTCGCCGCGCGCTTGCGGAGCCTGCTTGCGACACCGCTGGGACTGACCCTGGCTGCCTTCCTTGCCTGGGCGCTGATCTCGATTGCATGGAGTCACAAGCCGGGCGCCTCCCTGCGCGCCTGGGCAGAGCTTGTTCTGCCGATCGCCTTCGCGTTTGCGATTGCCGCCTCGGGCCGGTTCAGGCCAAGGCCGGCGTGGCTGCGTGCGCTCGCATTCGCGCTGATCCTGGCGTGCCTGCTATCAATCGTCGAACTTGCCTCTGGCCTCTCGCAGCGGGCGGCGCTCGGCGTCGGCAAGCTGATGAGCTTCGTCTTCAACCGGCCCGCAATCACAGCGCTGATGCTGGCCGTTCCGACGATTCACGGTCTCTGGAATGCGCCGGCCGCACGCCGGTCCGACCGGATATTGGCGGTCATCCTCGGTTTGACTGTTGCCGCATTGGCACTGCGCTCGGAGAGTGCGTCCGCGCGGCTTGGCGTCGCGGTCTGTGTCGTCTGCTGGGCGTTGTCGGCCTGTTGGCCGCGCCTGACGCTGACGGCGGCGGGCCTGGGCTTCGTCCTCGCCATGGTGATGGCGCCGGTGCTCGGCATTGCCGCTCACAATTGGCTGCCCTCGATGATCCTGAACCGCTTCGCCGTGATGACCGGGCAGGCCCGCATCGATATCTGGCAGAGCTTCGGCGAGGTCGTGCGGGTGCGGCCGATCGCAGGCGCCGGCTTCGGGACCTCGGCCAGCATGGACCACCACCCCGTGGCAACCGAGGTGGCGCCGGAGCACAGGACGCTCCTCGGCGTCGGGCATCCGCATGACATGCCGCTGCAGGCATGGGCGGAGACCGGGGTGATCGGAGCAGGCATCCTGCTCCTGGCGGGCCTTCTCCTGCTCGCGCGGCTGCGCCGGATGAGCGCGCGGGAGATGGCGCCGCGCCTGGCCATGTTCGCTGGCGCTTTTGCAATTTCCGTCGTCGGGCACGGAGCCTGGCAGGGCTGGTGGATCGCACTGCTGGGAGCCGGAATCCTCTGGTTCGGACCGGGGCGCCAAGGAGAAGATCATGGCTGAATTCGACGTCGATCTCTTCGTCATCGGGGCGGGCTCCGGCGGCACGCGTGCGGCGCGCATCGCGGCGGGGCATGGCGCCCGTGCGATGATCGCGGAGGAGGATCGCATCGGCGGCACCTGCGTCATCCGCGGCTGCGTGCCGAAGAAGCTCTTCGTCTATGCCAGCCGCTTCGCCGAGGATTTCGAGGACGCGGCCGGCTTTGGCTGGACGCTGGGTGCCAAACCCGCCTTCGACTGGCCGACACTGCGCGATGCCGTGGCGAACGAGGTCACGCGCCTGTCCGGCCTTTATCGCAAGGGTCTTGAAGGCGCCAAGGTCGAGATTCGGGAGGAGCGCGCCGTCGTCGAGGGGCCGCATAGCGTTCGGTTGGTCAAAAGCAGCCAGACCGTCACCGCCCGGCACATCCTCGTCGCGACCGGTGGCTGGCCCGCCTTCGACCCGCCGATCCCCGGCGGCGAGCTCGGCATCTCCTCCAACGAGGTCTTCCATCTTCCGGCCTTGCCGAAGCGGCTTCTGGTCGTTGGCGGCGGCTACATCGCGCTCGAATTCGCCAGCCTCTTTGCTCGGCTCGGCGTTGCCGTGACGCTGCTCCATCGCGGCGATAACATCCTGCGCGGCTTCGACGAAGACGTCCGCAACCGCCTGCGCGATGCGCTGGCCCATGCCGGCATTACCATGCGTCTCGGCTGCACCATCGAGCGTATCGAGGAACTCGCCGACGGCAGCCGCCGCGCCCATTGTGCCCATGGCGCGCCGATCGATGCCGATGTCGTTCTCGTCGCGACCGGCCGGCGGCCCAACACGAAAGGTCTGGGGCTCGAGCGGGCGGGGGTGAAACTCGGTCCGCTCTGCGAGATCGCAGTCGACGCAGCCTCGGCCAGCAGCGTGCCGTCGATCCACGCGGTCGGCGATGTCACCAACCGCGTCAACCTGACCCCCGTCGCGATCCGGGAGGGACATGCCTTCGCCGACAGCACCTTCGGCAATCGCTCCTGGACGGTCGATCACGCCACGGTCGCCTCGGCGGTCTTCACCACGCCGGAGATCGGTACGGTCGGCCTGTCGGAGAACCAGGCGATTGCCGCCGGGCATGATGTCAGGATCTTCGAATCTGGCTTCCGCCCGATGAAGGCGACCATCTCCGGGCGGCACGAGCGCACCTATATGAAGCTCGTCGTCGATGCGGCCACCGACAAGGTACTCGGCGTCCATATCCTCGGCCATGACGCCGGCGAGATCATCCAGGCCGTTGCCATCGCCGTGACGATGGGGGCGACCAAGGCGGATTTCGACCGCACCGTCGCCTTGCACCCGAGCGCAGCCGAGGAACTCGTGACGATGCGCTCGCCGCGGGTGGGCTAGCGTCAGCGCAGCGTCGATTCCGTCGGAGCGGAACCGCCCGGCGAAGCGCGGTGCAATCGCCCGCGCGGAGGGCGGAAGCGGCGTGCCGCTGCGCTGAAGCCGCGTTTCGGCTCTCGTTTTGGGATGCCGAAACCTGCGGCTGGCGCGCGGTCGGCGAGCGGTGGCTATTCTCGTGCCTTGGGTGTATAGCCGCGCCTTCGCGCTACCAAGAGGTTAACCACGCGCGATCTCAAAGATCAGGAGCACGTAGTCCCATGTCCGAGCGGTGGACGCCAGAGAGCTGGAGGGCCAAGCCCGCCCAGCAGATTCCGGATTATCCGGACCAGGCAGCCTTGAAGGCGGTCGAGCAGCAGCTCGCCGGCTTTCCGCCGCTCGTTTTTGCAGGCGAGGCGCGCAAGCTCAAACGGGCGTTGGGCAAAGTTGCGGCCGGCGAGGCCTTCCTCCTTCAGGGAGGCGATTGCGCGGAGAGCTTCGCCGAGCATTCGGCCGACAACATCCGCGATTTCTTCCGCCTGTTCCTGCAGATGGCGGTGGTGCTGACTTTCGCCGGCGGCTCGCCGGTGGTGAAGGTCGGGCGCATCGCCGGCCAGTTCGCCAAGCCGCGTTCGGCGCCGACGGAGAAGGAAGGCGGCGTCGAGCTTCCCAGCTACAAGGGCGACATCGTCAACGACATCGCCTTCACGGAAGAGGCGCGCATTCCCGATCCGCGGCGCCAGCTCGAGGCCTACCGGCAGTCGGCCGCGACGCTGAACCTGATCCGCGCCTTCGCGACCGGCGGCTACGCTAATCTCGACAACGCACATCGCTGGATGCTCGGCTTCGTCAAGGATAGCCCGCAGTCGCATCGCTATCAGGAAGTCGCTGAGCGCATCACCGAGGCGCTCGACTTCATGCGCGCGATCGGCATCGATCCGGAGACCCATCCGGAGATGCGTACGACCGATTTCTACACCAGCCACGAGGCGCTGCTGCTCGGCTACGAGCAGGCGATGACCCGCACCGACTCGACGACCGGCGAGTGGTACGACACCTCCGGCCACATGGTCTGGATCGGCGATCGCACGCGCCAGCTCGACCATGCCCATGTCGAGTTCTTCCGCGGTATCAAGAACCCGATCGGCCTGAAATGCGGTCCCTCGACCACGGTCGACGGCCTGCTCAAGCTGATCGAGGTGCTCGACCCGCAGAACCAGCCGGGCCGCCTGACGCTGATCGCCCGCTTCGGTGCCGACAAGGTCTTCGACAACCTGCCGGCTCTGGTGCGCGCGACCAAGCGCGAAGGGCGCAACGTCGTCTGGTCCTGCGACCCGATGCACGGCAACACGGTCAAGGCGGCGAGCGGCTACAAGACCCGGCCTTTCGACCTGATCATGACCGAGGTGAAGAACTTCTTCGCCGTCCACCAGGCTGAAGGCACCCATGCCGGCGGCCTGCATCTGGAGATGACCGGCAAGAACGTCACCGAGTGCACCGGCGGCGCGCGCGGCATGACCGACGCCGATCTCAACGATCGCTATCACACGGTCTGCGATCCCCGCCTCAATGCTGAGCAGGCGCTGGAGCTGGCCTTCCTCGTCGCCGAACTCGTCAAGCGCGAGCGGGCAGGGCGGACCCGGCCGGAGGTCGAGGCGGCCGAATAAGGCTGCGCGGCAGAGAGAATGCAGAAAGGCCGGGACGTTTCGTCCCGGCCTTTCTGTTTCTGGCATCGTTTGAATTCAGAACTTGACGGCTGCTGCCGCCCGCGCGGTGTTGACCGTCGTCGTTGTGCCCTCGACATCGGCGAAGCGAATGAGCTGATATTCGCCGCGCAGGATGAGATTGTCGGACAGGGCCCATTCCACGCCGCCGCCTATGGCGAGGCCGAAGCCGTAGACGTTCTTTTTGGTGGCGCCGACGGGCGGATCGCCGGGCGAACGCCCGACCGAGTAACCGGACTCCGGCAGCCCGGTTACAGGATTCGTTCTGGTCAGATAGTTGGTCGTGGCGATCGTCGAGCTCGTGTTGAAGCGTCCCACCGCTCCGCCGATCGTGGCGAACGGCATGATGCTGCCGTAGCTCCAGCCCATGCGCAGGCGGGCCGTGACGTAGTCGTCGAGCTTGGCACTTTGGTTCGTATTCAACGAGAAATCGTTGATGGTGCCGTCCGAGGTAATGAAGCGGCGGGCAATGGAGTCGTTGATTTGATAGCTTTGTCCGGAGCGGGTGTAGTCGGCCTCCAGGCCCAGTACCACATCGCCGAACGCCCAGTTGTAGCCCAGGAAGCCGAAATAGGTCGCGCCGCTATCGCTCTTCTCGGGCAGGTTGTTGACCAGCGAGCCCATGTTGACCTGTTGGCCAAGCAGCGTGTTGCGGAATGCGAAGTTGGCAAGGTCCTGCAGCCCCGTCCCGGGCTTGAACTTGGTGTCGGAGACGCCGGCGCCGCCGCCGAAGTAGAAGCCGGACCAGTTGATGCCACGGTCGATCGTCGGCTGTTCCTGAGCCTCGATGACCTGCGAGCCGCGCAGGTAATCCGCCGCGTAGGCAGGGGCGGCGAGTAGAACTGCCGCGAGGGCAGTGGCCGCGAGCGCGGGCCCGATGGAACGGATACGCATCCTGATCTCCCAGAGCAGCTGTCCGGCTCCACCCGTTTCGCCCTGCTCGGAGACAATTCATGCCTTGGTAACCCTAATACGCGGTTAACGGTGCGGCATGGCCCGGAAAGACGCGATTGTCGCCTGCCTGCAAACGCGCCATAAGCCGCATCATGACCTCGCCCCTGGTTCGCTTCGCGCCGTCGCCCACCGGCTATCTCCACATCGGCAACGCCCGGCCGGCGCTGTTCAACTGGCTTTTCGCCCGCCGGCACGGCGGCCGCTTCCTGCTGCGCTACGACGATACCGATCTCGTCCGGTCGAAGCCGGAATATGCGCAGGCCATTGCCGAGGATCTCGGCTGGCTCGGCATCGTGCCCGATCTCGTGATCAAGCAGTCGGAGAGGCTTGCGGTCTATGACGCCGCGGCTGAGCGCCTGCGCCAGGCGGGGCGGCTCTACGCCTGCTACGAGACCGCCGACGAGCTCGACAGGCGCCGCAAGCGCCAGCTCGCACGCGGCCTGCCGCCGATTTACGACCGGGCCGCGCTGAAGCTCACCACCGAGCAGAAGGCGGCCTTCGAGGCGGAGGGGCGCAAGCCGCACTGGCGCTTCCTGCTGGAGCCGCGCGAGGTCACCTGGGACGATCTCGTGCGCGGCGCCTCCCACGTCGACTGCGCCTCGCTCTCCGACCCGGTTCTGGTGCGCGAGGACAGCAGCTATCTCTACACCCTGCCGTCGGTGGTCGACGATATCGAGACCGGCGTGACGCATGTCATCCGCGGCGAGGACCATGTTACCAACACCGCGGTGCAGGCGCAGATCTTCGAAGCGCTGGGCGCGAGCCTGCCGGCCTTTGGCCATCACAACCTGCTGACCACCGCGAGCGGCGAGGGGCTTTCCAAGCGCCTCGGCCATCTCTCGCTGCGCGGCCTACGGGACAGCGGCGTCGAGGCGCTCGCGGTCGCGGCACTGGCGACAATGGTCGGCACCTCCGATGCGGTGCGCCCGGTGTCGAGCCTCGATGAATTGGCCGGTCTCGTCGAGCTCGCCCATGTCTCGCGGGCACCGGCCAAGTTCGACGAGTACGAGCTGGCGGCGCTGAGCGCACGCACGCTCCATCATTTCTCATTCGAGGCCGTTGCGGAGCGGCTCGCGGCGCTCGGCGTCGGCGGCGGTGAGCCTTTCTGGCTGGCGGTGCGCGGCAACCTCGCGAAGCTGGATGAGGCGACCTTGTGGTGGCAGGTCGTTCAGGGCGCGGTCACGCCCGTGATCGCGGATCAGTCCTTCGCGGCTACGGCTGCCGGCCTGCTGCCGCAGGAGCCCTTCGACGCCACGACCTGGAAGAGCTGGACGCAGGCCGTTTCGGCCGCGACCGGCGCCAAGGGCAAGGCGCTGTTCATGCCGCTGCGGCAGGCGCTGACGGGTCTTGATCACGGCCCGGAACTGGCGGCGCTGCTGCCGCTGATCGGGCGCGAGAAGGCGCTGAAGCGACTGGCCGGCGAGAGCACCTGAAGGTTGTCATTCCGGGGCGAGCGCGTAGCGCTTGAACCCGGAATCCACGACTGGGCGAGCTCTTGATGACGGCGCCTTGCAGCGATTTGCCCAGTCGTGGGTTCCGGGTTCAGGCCAGCCAGCCTGCCCTGGAATGACAGGGCTTCACTCGTGCCGCTCCATCGCCGAGGCGCGCTTGGTGTCGCGCATGGTCGAATAGACCAGGAACGACAGGAAGATGATCCCGGCGAGGTAGTAATAGAACCACTCTTCGTGGCCCTGCTGCTTGAAGAACAGGGCGATGGCGGGCGCCGTGCCGCCGAAGATCGAAACCGTGACCGCATAGGGCACGGCGACCCCCGTGGCGCGGATCGCCGTCGGGAAGAGTTCCGCCTTCACGACGGCATTGATCGAGGTATAGCCGGCGGTGAAGATCCAGGCGCCGCAGATCAGCAGGAAAGCCATCCACGCCGATTTCGTGCCGGCGAGCGTCATCAGGATCGGCACGGTCAGGAGCGTGCCGGCGAGGCCGAAGAACATCAGCATCGGCTTGCGGCCGATCTTGTCGGAGATCAGCCCGTAGATCGGCTGCAGCGCTGCCGCGAAGATCAGTGATCCTGCGATGACATAGGTCGTCACGATGTCGGAGAGGCCGACCGTCTGCCTGACGAAGGTCTGCATATAGGTGGTGAAGGTGTAGAAGGCGGCCGTGCCGCCGGCGGTGAGGCCGACCACGATGGCAACCTCGCGCGGATAGCGCAGCAGGCCCTTGAGCGAGCTTTCGCGCTTCATCGTGCTCTTGGCCGCCTCGAAGGCTTCGGTCTCCTGCATATGCCGCCGCATGAACATCGCGGTGACGGCGAGCAGCGCGCCGATCACGAAGGGGATGCGCCAGCCCCAGGCGACAAGCTGCTCATGCGTCAGGAAGACGTTCTGGAGCAGCAGCAGCACCAGGATCGCGGTGAGCTGGCCGCCGATCAGCGTCACATACTGGAAGCTCGAATAGAAACCGCGATGCTCGGGGTCGGCGATCTCGGAGAGATAGGTCGCGCTCGCCCCGTATTCGCCGCCGAGGCTCAGCCCCTCGATGATACGCGCCAGCGCCAGCAGGGCCGGGGCAGCGAAGCCGATCGTCGCATAGGTCGGCGTGAAGGCGATGAGGAGCGAGCCGAAGCACATCATCAGGACCGACACCATCAGCGATAGCCGCCGCCCATAGCGGTCCGCGAGATGCCCGAAGAGCCAGCCGCCGACCGGCCGCACGATGAAGCCGGCGGCGAAAAGCGTCGCGGCATTGAGCTGCTGCACGACCGGATCATGCGAAGGAAAGAAATGCGGCGCGAAATAGAGCGCAAAGGCGGTGTAGGCGTAGAAATCGTACCATTCGACGAGATTGCCGACGGAGCCGATGAAGATCGCCTTGAGGCGTCGTTTGGCGTCGTCGAGCTCGATCGGATGGGGATGCTGCGTGGTGGTCGTATCGGACATGGCGGCCTTCTGGAGCTGGGGAGCGTCAGAGGCGAGCGCGCGGCCCGAAGGGCCGTGGAAGGCAGTCTGGCGGCCTCCCGAGGGCGGCTTGATGGCTCCTTATGCGCCGGTTTTAGCCATGCGTCCAGCGGCCGGCGCGCTGTCGTCTTGCCCGCGTTCCTGCGCAAGGCGCATGGAACTTTGCCGGATCAGGGCCGGACGAGTTGCGGACTCAGATTGGGCGCGAGATTGGGCGCGACGATCCGGACGCTGCGGCGTTCTCCGGTGACGCTGCGCGACTCGCTCTTCAGCCCGTCCTTCTTGTCGAGCACCTTCTCGCCGACGATGTCGGGGCCGACACCGGCTGATTCCGTGCCCGAGGTCGGCGAGTTCTCGGATGGCATCGGCTTGTCGTCGGCGACCTCGGGCACGGTCCCGGTGGAGGTGGGAGCCGGCTGCTGTGCCGCGCCCCGCCGCTTGGCCTCCGCCTTCGGGTCGATCTTCGGGCGCGAGAGCTCGGCCGCGCGCTGCTCCGTCAGGATGACGTCACCCTTGCGCTTGTCGAGCAGATACTCGGCATTCTTTAGTGCCGCCGACCAGCTCTCGCCCTGGCCGCGGCAGGTGCAGGCCGCGTCGAAACTGCGCGTGTACTTCAGCGCGTTCGGCAGCGAAGAGTAAGGCTGCCCGGTCGAGCGCGAGGCGGCGTTCTGGACGTCGCCGCCGGCACTCATGCCGTAGGCGAGCGTTTCGACGCCGGGGCAGAGCGCCTGGCACATTTCGTCGGGATTGCCGGTGTTGTTGCTCAGCGGAAAGAAGAAGCCGTCGCAGGTTCGCACGCAGACGGTCTGCGGGCCGCCGAGGCGCGGCTTCGCCGGTTCCATCGGCTGCTCCGGGTCGAGTTCCGGCATGGTCGAATCGATCTCGCCGCCGCGGCGGGGCTCGATCCCGAAGATCGTCTCGAAGAAGCCGCGCGGCTGCGCCCGGCAATTGTTGTTGATCGCAGCGGCGAGCTGGGCGCGCCGCTGCTCGACCCCGCCGCTCTGCGCCTGCCGCTGCAGCGCCGCATATTGCGACTGCAGCTGGCCGAGCTGGGCGCGGATCGCACCGCATTGCGGCGGGCCCGAATCGAAAATGCCGAAAGAACGCTCGCAGCCCATCGCGCGATATTGCCCGTTGAGCTGCGAAAGCTGGGCGCCGACACGTTCGGCGGCCTGGGCAGCGCGCGGGTCGCCGCCGCTGCGGCCTTGCAGGCTTTCGAGTTCCGACCGCCAGGCGTCGCAGGAAGGCGATTGCGCTGCGGCAGGCCCGCTGAGGGCTGCGAGCGCCAGCAGCGCCATGCTGAAACGTCTGGAAAGTCGCAGGATCATCGCAGGTCGGGTCACGCCATCCATGGTCGAAAGCCGGTTTGCCGGCTCCGCCCAACAACACCCGCCAAACACGACGGAACTATGGAGCGGCCTGCGTCGGTGCGCCGCGGACCTGGCTCCCGCTCGAGGCTTCGCATGCCATATTCGGGCCGTTGCAGCAATCGGGGGAAGCACATGCCGCCGCGGTGGTGGAAAACGCGCGCTTTCGCTAGAAGGACTGCCTGAACGGCGCTCCGGCGCCTGTCCGCGCGCTCCGTCAAAGAGGCAAGCTCCGCCATGTCCGATTATCTGCCTCTTCACGAAGCCGTCATTCCGGAACTGCCGAACTACTATCGCGGCAAGGTCCGCGAGAATTACGATTTGCCGGATGGCCGCCGCATCCTGATCTCGACCGACCGGCTCTCGGCCTTCGACCGCGCGATCGCGTCGATTCCACTCAAGGGCCAGGTGCTGACCCAGACGGCGCGCTACTGGTTCGAGCAGACCGCCGATATCTGTCCCAATCACGTGCTCGAATATCCCGATCCCAACGTCGTCGTCGGCACGCGCCTCGAGATCCTGCCGGTCGAGATCGTCGTGCGCGGCTATCTGGCCGGGACGACCGGCACCTCGATCCTGACGCTCTACAAGCAGGGTCAGCGCGATATGTACGGCATCACCCTGCCGGACGGCCTGCGCGACAATCAGGAGCTTCCGGAGGCGATCATCACGCCGACGAGCAAGGCCTTCGACGGCGGCCATGACGAGCCGCTCTCCGAGCACCAGATCGTCGAGGGCGGACTGCTGACGCAGGAGCAATGGGACACCGTCTCGGCTTACGCGCTCGCACTCTTCGCGCGTGGCCGGAAGCTCGCCCGCGAGCGCGGCCTCATCCTCGCCGACACCAAATACGAGTTCGGCACCGACGCCGAGGGGCGCATCCTCCTCGCCGACGAGATCCACACGCCGGATTCGAGCCGCTACTGGTTCGCGGAAAGCTATCCGGCCCGCTTCGCCGCCGGCGAGAAGCCCGAATCCTTCGACAAGGATTTCGTGCGCAACTGGGTGGTCGCCCGCTGCGACCCCTACAAGGAAGCGCTGCCACCGATCCCGCAGGAGCTGATCGACCAGACCTCGGCGGTCTATGTCCGCGCCTTCGAGACGATCACCGGACAGCCCTTCGCCTATCCGCCAGAGGGGGAGGATCCGCTGCCGCGGATCAGGCGCAATCTGGCGCAGTATTTCTAGGGGCGCTGCGGGAATGCACGTCATTCTCGGGCTTGACCCGAGAATCTCAGGCCGGACGAAGCTCGGAGCCTCCGCGTCACGAGATGCTCGGGTCAAGCCCGAGCATGACGGCCGTTACCTTCAGGCCCCGTCCTCGTCGCGATAGCCGCCGGCGAGATGCCGGCCGCGCTCGGTCAGGATCGACAGCACGCGCTCGAACACCTTGAGCTCGTCGGGGGAGATATCCTCGACCCAGCGCGCCTCGAAGCCGAGCGCGAGCGGCACGATCTGGTCGTAGATGCGCTTGCCCGCCGCAGTCAGCGTCACGAAGGATTCACGCCGGTCCTGCCGGTTCTCGGCGCGCGAGACGAGGCCCCGCTTCTCCAGCTCGCTGACGGCGCGCGAGACCTTGGTCTTGTGCATCTGGGCGAGCTCGCCGATGTCGCGTGAGGTCAGCTTGCCGAATTCGCCGAGCTGCGCCACCACCCGCCATTCCGGGATGCCGATGCCGAAATGCTCGCCATAGATGCGGCCGAGCGCGCGGCCGCCCAGCGTGCCGACCACGTTGAGGCGATAAGGCAGGAAGCGCTCCAGATGGAGCGCCTTGGTCTCGGGATCAGTGGGTGGTTTCGTCGTCATGGCGATGCGATCTAGCGATGAAAAGGCGCGCCTCAGCGCGCCTTCAGCCGGTTCATGAAGCTGTCGTACGAAAGCTCTGCCACCTGCCACCAGAGCAGGTTCTCGCCGCGGAAGGCGACCATGGAGTCGTATCCCTTCTTGAAGTCCGGGCTCTTGGCGCTGGTCTCGGCGTAATATTCCTCGGCCGCCTTGAGCGCGGCCTCCATGACTGGCAGCGGGAAGCCGCGCAGCTGCGCGCCCTGCGCCACCAGCCGGCGCAGGCCGCCGGGATTCACGAAGTCGTACTTCGCCAGCATCCAGTTGTTGGCGGCTTCGCAGGCGTTCTGGACGATGGCCTGGTAATGCTTCGGCAGCTTGCTCCAGGCGTCCTTGCCGATGATGAGATGCAGCATCGCGCCGCCCTCCCACCAGCCGGGGTAGTAGTAGTATTTCGCGACGCGGATGAAGCCGAGCTTCTCGTCGTCATAGGGGCCGACGAACTCGGCAGCGTCGATCGTGCCGCGCTCCAGCGCCGGATACACGTCGCCGGGCGCAATCTGCGTCGGCACCACGCCGAGCTTGGCGAGCACCGCCCCGCCCATGCCGCCGATGCGGAACTTCAGGCCCTTGAGGTCGTCGAGGCCGGCGAGTTCCTTGCGGAAGAAGCCGCCCATCTGGCAGCCCGAATTGCCGCAGGGGATGGAATAGGCGTTGAAGCGGTCGAGCACGCCGTTCACGATCTGCTCGCCGCCGCCGAAATACCACCAGCTATGCTGCTGGCGGGCATTGAGGCCGAAGGGGATGCCGGTGCCCAAGCCGAGCGTCGGATCCTTGCCGATATAGAAATAGGTCGGCGAATGCGCGCATTCGACAGTTCCCGAAGACACCGCATCGAGCGCCTGCAGGCCGGGGACGATCTCGCCGGGAGCGAAGACCTGGATGTCGAACTTGCCGTCCGTCGCCTCGGATACGTATTTCGAGAACTGCTGCGCGGTGCCGAAGATGGTGTCGAGCGACTTCGGGAAGCTCGACGTCAACCGCCATTTCACCTCGGGCTGCGACTGGGCGATCGCCGGCATCGCGACGGTCGTCGCGGCGGCGGCGAGTGCCCCCGTTTTCAAAAAGCTGCGACGTTCCATATGGTCTCCTCCCGAAGGCTCGTTGCGTCCTTATTGGCGCGTCCGGGAAGGAATGGAAAGAGATGAAGCTCGCTTCGCTTACGCATGGCCGAGATGGCCGCCTCGTCATCGTCTCGCGGGATCTGACCCGTGCGACCGACGCCTTCCCGGTCGTCGCGACCCTGCAGGCCGCGCTGGACGACTGGAAGCGCCTCGCCCCGCGCCTCGCCGACCTGGCCGAGGGTTTGGAGCACGGCTCGGTGCCGTCCTTCCGCTTCCATGAACATGACTGCGCTGCGCCGTTGCCGCGCGCCTATCAATGGCTCGACGGCTCCGCCTATGTGAACCATGTCGATCTCGTCCGGAAGGCGAGGGGGGCGACCATGCCCGAGAGCTTCTGGACCGATCCGCTGATGTATCAGGGCGGCAGCGACGCGCCGCTCGGTCCGCGCCAGGCGATCCAGGCCCGCAGCGAGGAGGACGGCATCGATTTCGAGGCGGAGATCGCGGTCGTCACCGACGACGTGCCGATGGGCGCGAGCCGGGAGGATGCGCTCGCCCGCATCCGCCTCGTCATGCTCGCAAACGACGTGAGCTTGCGGAATCGGATTCCGAGCGAACTGGCGAAAGGCTTTGGATTCGTTCAGTCAAAGCCGTCTTCGGCCTTCTCGCCGGTCGCCGTCACGCCTGAAGAACTCGGCGCGGCCTGGCGGGATGGAAAGCTCCATCTGCCGCTGCTGACGCAGGTCAACGGCACCCCCTTCGGCAAGCCCGATGCCGGCGCCGACATGACCTTCGACTTCGGCACGCTGGTGGCGCATGCCGCCGCTACGCGCCGGCTTTCGGCCGGCACGATCATCGGCTCCGGCACGGTCTCGAACCGCGATGCCGATGGCGGGCCGGGCCGGCCGGTGGCGGCGGGCGGCCTCGGCTATGCCTGCATCGCCGAGCAGCGCATGGTCGAGACGATCCTTCAGGGCGAACCGAAGACGCCCTTCCTGCGTTTCGGCGACACGGTTCGCATCGAGATGAAGGATGCCGCCGGGTACTCCATCTTCGGCGCGATCGAACAGGAGATCCTGCCACATGTCTGAGCCGCGCGATGTCTGAAAACGCGAGCCGGCGCGGGCCGCTGAGCGCCCATTTCCGCAAGATGGCGCATAACAACGCCTGGGCGAACTGGCGGCTGCTCTCGGCTTGCATGCGGCTGGACGACGACGCCTTCAAGGCAACGCGCACGAGCTTCTTTCCCTCGCTGCGCGAGACGTTGAATCACAATCTGATGGTCGATCTCTACTATATCGATGCGCTCGAGCGTGGCGGGCTCGGCCGGCAGGTCTTCGAACGCTTCCGGCCCTTCGAGGCGCCGGCGCTGTTCCAGGCGCAGAGCGCAGCCGATCGCCGCCTCATCGCCGTCTGCGATGGGCTTTCGGACGCTGCGCTCGATGCGACCGTCGCTACGGACCGCGGCGAGCATGGCGCGGTCGAGGAGCGGATCGACGATCTGCTGGCGCATCTCTTCCAGCACCAGATCCACCATCGCGGCCAGGCCCATGCGATGCTGTCCGGGACCGACATCGCGCCACCCCAGCTCGACGAATATTTCCTGCTCTACGATTCGCAGCAGACGCGCGTCGAGCTGCGCCGCCTCGACCTGCTGCCGCCGGAAGTGCTGCTTTGAGCAGGGAAGGGGTTTGCCGTGCTTGGCGGCGGCCCGCACGCCGGATAACCTGACCCACGAAGCGCCGATGCCTGCCGCGAGAAACGAGCCGCCATGATCGAGACCGTGCCGTTCTATTCGACCATCGTCCCGCTCGCCTTCTTCATCTGGGGGCCAGTGCTGGTGGTGGTGCTGTTCTGGGCGGTCGGCTTCTGGTCGAGCCGGCAGGGCGTGCCGCGCATGCTGGAGAGCGACTGGGACGGCTACAACGTCGCCGATGTCGAGAAGCTGTTCTCGCTCTATGGCGAGACGAGGCGGGCGCGCTATCGCAATCGCGTGCTGCCCGCAGATGTTGCTTGCGCCTTCACCTATGCGATCGTTGGCGCGCTGCTGATCGCCGGCCTCGCCACGCGCGGCCAGCCCTGGTGGGTGGCGGCGCTCTGCGGCGGCGGCTGGTTCCTGGGCGGCCTCTGCGACGTTGCCGAGAATTTCGCCGTGGCGCGCCTGCTCGACCGTTATCCGCAGGTCGATAGCGGCAATGTCGCCTTCGCCAGCACGATGACGCGGATGAAGCTCGTCCTGTTCGCGCTCGGCGTGGTCGGCGCGCTCGTGGCGGCCTATCTCGTCTTCAAGCCTCTGGCGGCCTGAGCTTCGGCCACGCGCCGCGCTTGAGCCACAGCCGCGCCGCCGGAACCGGCGGATCGCCGATGAGGATGCGGGGGTCCGTCGGCGCCGCCGCGAAGCCCAGCCGCCCGGCCAGACGCAGCGAGGCGGCGTTGAGCGGATGGGTCGTGATCCCGATCATGGGGAAGCCGAGCGTGCCGAAGCCGTAGTCGAGGAGGCAGGCCGCGGCTTCGCCGGCATAGCCCCGCCCCCAATGCCGCACCGCGAAACGGTAGCTGATCTGCACATCCTCCGCCGCGTCGCCGTCGGGAATGAGCCCGACATAGCCGGTGAATTCTCGAGGGTTCGCCTTGGCGAAGACCGACCAGTAGCCCAGCCCGCGCTCGACATGGTTGAAGCTGCGCGCGGCGACGGCCTCCCGCCCCATGGCTGGGTCTCCGACCGCCGCGATATGGCGCATCACCTGCGGGTCGGCGTTCATGCGCATGACGGCCTCGATATCCGCAAGCCGGCGCGGGCGCAGCAGCAGCCTTTCGCTTTCCAGTTCCGGCAGCACGCGGCGATCCTCTTCCCGGCGGTTGCAGCGCAATACTCTGGTGCAGCGGTGCAGGGCTTCCCATATCGTGCCGGGCGCCGATCTGGAACGCGCCGGGAGAATGAGAATGCTGCTTCGCCGTTGGGTCTTGGCCGCGCTGGCCGTCACCCTGTCAGGAGGTTTGTTGTCGCCCGCGACGGCTCAGGAGGACCTGATCTTCCGCAAGTCGACCGTCTGGAAGATGCTGACCCCGAACGACAAGCTCGCCGTCTACGGCGTCGACGATCCCATCGTCGAGGGTGTGGCCTGCCACTATACGGTGCCCGAGAAGGGTGGCGTTTCCGGCATGTTCGGCGTGGCCGAGGAGGTCTCGGAGGTCTCGCTGGCCTGCCGCCAGATCGGGCCGATCAAGTTCAAGGAAAAGGCGGAGCAGGGCGATGTCGTCTTCCGTGAGCGCCGCTCGCTGGTCTGGAAGAAGATGCAGATCGTGCGCGGCTGCGACACCAAGCGCAACGTGCTGGTCTATCTGGTCTACACCGACAAGCTGATCGACGGCTCGCCGCAGAACTCGACCTCGACCGTGCCGATCATGCCCTGGGGGACGTCCGGCGAGCCGCCGAAATGCTCGGAGTGGATTCGCTGATCGGCCTGCGGGTCAGTTGCTGCAGGTGATGCTGAGCGGCTGCTCTGCCACCTGGGCCGGGCTTGGGCGGGCGACCGTGCCGGTGAAATCCTCGCGATCGGCCACGCCGAAGGCGACCGCCTTGCCGAAGCCCTGAGACTCGCACCACGCATTGGCGACGATCTTGCCGCATTCGGCCTTCGTCGAGATGCAGTCGGCGACGCCATAGCCGTCGCTGGCGGGGATCAGGAAGGTTCGCGGCTCGTTTGCGGCGGCGACCGAACGGCTGGACGGCATGATCGAGAGCGAGATGCCGGCGGCGACGATCCCGAGCAGTCCGACGAAAGCCACGGCGCGGCGCATGAAATCTGGTTCCTGATGAAGACGGGCGGAGAACCCGTGAATCGGGAGGATGGTTCCGGGCGGTTAAATTTGCGTGAATTGCGGCCGAAATGTTGCGCCGCAACAAATAGGGCGCCCTCTTGACGCAAGGCCTGTGGACAGGCAATCACTTTCCATCATGACGCGAGCCGCCATCAACAGCCCTTGCATTATTTGCCGCTAGCTTTCGCTGGCCGGCTGCTCACGTCCTCGTCCTGAAAACGAACCGACAAAAGCGCCCCGGCCAGCGGCCAGGTCTTTTCTCGTATTTCGCCGTTTCGTTCGTTCCAGGATTTGCCCCCGATGTCGCCGACCCTGAGGCTCCACAACACGCTGACGCGGACGAAGCAGGACTTCGCGCCGATCGATCCGTCGAATGTCCGCATGTATGTTTGCGGCCCGACGGTCTACGACTACGCCCATATCGGCAATGCCCGCCCGGTCATCGTCTTCGACGTGCTCTACCGGCTGCTGCGCCACATCTATGGGGCGGAGCGTGTCACCTATGCTCGCAACCTCACGGACGTCGACGACAAGATCAACGCCCGCGCTGCCCGCGACTTTCCCGGCCTGCCGCTGAACGAGGCGATCGCGCAGGTCACACGGGCGACGACGGCGCAGTTCCATCATGACGTGGATGCGCTCGGCAATTTGCGCCCGACGGCGGAGCCCCGCGCCACCGACCATATCGAGGAGATGAAGGCGATCATCGAGCGCCTGATCGCGCGTGGCGTCGCCTATGTCGCCGAGGAGCATGTGCTTTTCCATGTTCCGGCAGCGTCGCATCTCGCCAAGGCGCCGAAATACGGCACGCTCGCCCGCCGATCGCTTGACGAGATGCTGGCCGGTGCCCGCGTCGACGTCGCACCGTACAAGCGCGACTCCATGGATTTCGTGCTGTGGAAGCCGAGCCGTGACGGCATCGATCCCGGCTGGCCGTCGCCGGCCGGCATCGCCACGCCCGGCCGGCCCGGCTGGCATATCGAATGCTCGGCCATGTCGATGGCGAAGCTGCTCTCGCCCTTCGGCGGCGGCCTTGCATGCGACGATCCGGCGAAGAACGTCTTCGACATCCATGGCGGCGGCATCGACCTCGTCTTCCCGCACCATGAGAACGAGATCGCCCAATCCTGCTGCGCCTTCGGCGGCGGGGAAGGGCAGCCGCTCATGGCCAATATCTGGATGCATAACGGCTTCCTGCAGGTCGAGGGCGAGAAGATGTCGAAGTCCCTCGGCAACTTCGTCACGATCCATGAGCTGCTGGAGACTGACGCGTTCGGCGGCCGCAAATGGCCGGGCGAAGTGCTGCGTCTCGCGATGCTGAAGACGCATTACCGCCAGCCGATCGACTGGACGGTGAAGGCGCTGGAGGAGGCGGAGCGTAAGTTGCGCCAATGGGTAGCGCAGATCGAGTTCAACGAAATTTCGGAGGATCAGGTCGCTCTGCCGCCGGAATTCGTCGAAGCGCTTGCGGATGATCTGAATTTTGCCGAGGCAATGAAAGCAATCGAGGGGGCGCTCAAGGATGGAACTGGCCAGCGCACTCTTGTCGCGATGCTGGAACTGGTCGGGATCGATATCTGGAAATTCGCTCGCGAAGAGGCAGAGCGAAACAGCGCAGCCCTGCGCGCAGAGGAAGAAGCTGCGGGAGTGGACGTCGAGGTGCTGATCGCCGCCCGCCTCGCCGCCCGCCGCGCGAAGAACTTCGCCGAGTCCGATCGCATCCGCGATGAGCTGACCGCCATGGGCATCGCGCTCAAGGACGGCAAGGACCCCGCCACCGGCGAGCCGACGACCAGCTGGGAGGTGAAGCGATGAGCCCGAAAATCCGCCCCGCCGGCTCGCTCTCCTTCGCCATCAAGATGGTCATGCTGGCGATGGTCGTGCCGCGCGTTGTCCGCTTCAAACTGAGGCGGGAGCGATGAGCGCGCCCCGCGTTCATCTCTTCGACACGACGTTGCGCGACGGGGCGCAGACCACCGGAGTCGATTTCTCGCTCGACGACAAGCGCGCCGTCGCCGCGCTGCTCGACCGGCTCGGCGTCGATTATGTCGAGGGCGGCTATCCTGGCGCCAATCCGCTCGACACCGCCTTCTTCGAGGAGAAGGCGACCACGCAGGCGAAGTTCGCCGCCTTCGGCATGACCAAGCGGGCAGGGCGCTCCGCTGCCAACGACCCCGGCATCGCCGCGCTGCTGGCGGCGAAAGCCGATGCGATCGTCTTCGTTGCGAAGAGCTGGGACTACCATGTCCATGTCGCGCTCGAGATTTCACTGGAAGAAAACCTTGCCGGCATCCGCGAGAGCGTCGAGGCCGCGAAGGCCGCGGGTCGCGAGGTGATGCTCGATTGCGAGCACTTCTTCGACGGCTACAAGGCCAATCCCGACTACGCGCTCGCCTGTGCCCGCACGGCCTATGAGGCCGGCGCCCGCTGGGTCGTGCTGTGCGACACCAATGGCGGCACGCTGCCCGACGAGGTCGGCGCCATCGTCCGCGAGGTCGCCAAGGTCGTCCCGGGTGACAATCTCGGCATCCACGCCCATGACGATTGCGGCTGCGCCGTCGCCAATTCGCTCGCGGCGGTCGAGGCCGGCGCCCGGCAGATCCAGGGCACGCTGAACGGGCTGGGCGAGCGCTGCGGCAATGCCAATCTCGTCACGCTGATCGGCGCGCTGAAGCTCAAGGAGCGCTATCGCGACCGTTTCGAACTCGGCGTCAGCGAAGACCAGCTCGGGGAGCTCACCCATGTCTCGCGCGCGCTCGACGAGATGCTGAACCGCGCGCCGAACCGCCACGCGCCCTTCGTCGGCGCCTCGGCCTTCGCGACCAAGGCCGGCATCCACGCTTCTGCCGTGCTCAAGGATCCGCGCACCTATGAGCATGTCGCGCCGGAGGCGACCGGCAACATGCGCAAGGTCCTGATCTCCGATCAGGGCGGCAAGTCGAACCTCGTCGCTGAGCTGGAACGCATCGGCGTCACGCTCGGCCGCGACGATCCGCGGCTCAACCGCGTGCTGCAGGAGGTCAAGGACAAGGAAGCGCAGGGCTACGCCTTCGAGGGCGCCGATGCCTCCTTCTTCCTGCTGGTGAAGCGCATTCTCGGCGAGGTGCCGGACTACTTCGCGGTCGAGCGCTTCGCCGTGAATGTGGAACGCCGCTACAACGCGCTGGGCGAGCTCGTCACCTTCTCCGAGGCGATCGTCAAGGTGAAGGTCGGTGACGACCTGCTGATCTCGGCGGCGGAGGGCGATGCCGGCCCGGTCAACGCGCTCGATATCGCCTTGCGCAAGGATCTCGGCCGTTACCAGTCGCTGATCGAGGGGTTGCGCCTGGTCGACTACAAGGTGCGTGTCTTCCAGGGCGGCACCGACGCTGTGACCCGCGTGCTGATAGAGTCGGGCGACGAGACCGGCGAGCGCTGGACGACGGTCGGCGTCAGCGCCAACATCATCGACGCCTCGTTCCAGGCGCTGGTCGACTCGATCACCTACAAGCTGGTGAAGGCCGGCGCGACGGCTTGAAACCTCGCGCCGTCATGCTCGGGCTTGACCCGAGCATCTCTTACCGATGAAGGCGCTGGAACCTCCATTGTCCCGAGCTTCTCGGGTCTGCGCTTCGCTCCGCCCGAGAATGACGGGGTTCAGCCTCACTCCGTCAGGCGGATGACGCGATCCTTGCACAGGTCCATGTCGGCGTCGCTCGAGGCTTCGTCTTCGAACCGCGCCTGAACCGTATAGGAACAGCCCTGCGGCTTGTTGAGCTTGAGTGCGACGCTCTTGCCGGGCGCCAGCGGCTTGGCGAGCTTGGCGACGAGGCGTTGCTGGTCTCCGGGCGTCGCGATCTCGAAACTGTTGAGCGGAACGCTGCGCTGGTTGCTGATGGTGATCTGCGCATGCGGTTTGCCGGACTGCGCGGTGGCGGGCAGGATGGCGAGCATGAGCGCGGCGGCGGCGCCTAGCCCCTTGGCGACAAGATGTTGATCTCTCATGGTTGTTTCTGTCCCCGATCCCGAGCGTCGAACGCTCTGGCAGGATCAGACACCGGGCTTTCGACGAGAGCAAGGCGGCTTTCAGGCGAGACCGCAACGGATGGCGATGCGATCCCGCATGCATCGGCGCGCAATTGGGTCTATACGGGCGCGCCAACTGGAATCGTTTGAAAATGTCCGCGCCGTCAGCGCCCCCTCCGGCGTCGAGCTTCCACCGTTCTGCCGCCATCCAGCCGGGCTCCGGCTTCTTCGCGACCTTCCGCGCGCTCTGGCCCTATCTCTGGCCGGCGGAACGTGCCGACCTGCGCAGCCGCGTCGTCGCGGCCTTCGCCCTGATGTTGTGCGGGCGGCTGGTGCTGATGGGCGTGCCCTTCACCTTCAAATGGATAACGGACGCGCTCGCCGGCACCTATTCCAATCTTGAGAAATGGCTTCCCTGGCTGGTCGGCGCACCGCTGGCCTTGACGGTCCTCTATGGTCTGGCCCGCGTCGGCGCAGCCGCCTTCGTCCAGATGCGCGACGCCATTTTCGCGCCGGTCTTCATGCATGCGGTGCGGACGCTTGCATTGCAAACCTTCGGCCATCTCCACCATCTCTCGCTGCGCTTCCATCTGGAGCGCAAGACGGGCGGGCTCACCCGCGTGCTGGAGCGCGGCCGCAACGGCATCGAGGAGATGGTGCGCCTCGGCCTCAACCAACTCGTGCCGGTGATCATCGAGGTCGTGCTGATCATCGCCGTGCTGCTGTACCTGTTCGACTGGCGCTATGTCGTGGTGCTGGTGACGATGGTCACGGCCTACATGACCTACACCATCAAGGCGACGGAGTGGCGCATCGCCATCCGCTCGGCGATGAACGAGTCGGATACCGACGCCAATGCCAAGGCAATCGACTCGCTGCTCAACTACGAGACGGTGAAGTATTTCGGCGCCGAGGCGCGCGAGACCGCGCGCTACGACCAGTCGATGGCGCGCTACGAGCGTAATTCGATCAAGTCCTACACCTCGCTTGCCTGGCTCAATTTCGGCCAGGCCGCGATCTTCGCGGTGGGGCTGACGCTGTCGATGGTGATGGCGGTGCGCGGTTTTCAGGCCGGCACCAACACGGTCGGCGATCTCATCCTGATCAACGCGATGCTGATCCAACTCTATTTGCCGCTGAATTTCATGGGCACCGTCTATCGCGAGATCAAGCAGGCGACGCTCGACATCGCCCAGATGTTCTCGCTGATCGGCCGCGACCCCGAGATCCAGGACAAGCCCGGCGCGAAGCCGCTGCAGGTCCCTGCCGGCGAGGTCGCCTTCGAGGACGTGCATTTCGCCTATGTGCCGGAGCGGCCGATCCTGCGCGGCGTCTCGTTCAAGGTCCTGCCGGGGCAAACGGTTGCGATCGTTGGCCCGTCGGGCGCCGGCAAGTCGACGATCTCGCGCCTGCTCTTCCGCTTCTACGAGCCGCAGAAGGGCCGCATCCTGATCGACGGCCAGCCTATCGCCGATATCCAGCAGGTCTCCCTGCGCGCCGCCATCGGCATGGTCCCGCAGGACACGGTGCTGTTCAACGACACCATCGAATACAACATCCGCTATGGCCGCCCCGATGCGACGGCGGAGGAGGTCGAGGAGGCCGCTCGCCTCGCCCAGATCGACCGCTTCATCCGCCTCTTGCCGGAGGGCTATGCGACATCGGTCGGCGAGCGCGGCCTCAAGCTCTCGGGCGGCGAGAAGCAGCGCGTCGCCATCGCCAGGACGATCCTGAAGGGGCCGCCGGTGCTCGTCCTTGACGAGGCGACTTCGGCGCTCGATTCCTTCACGGAAAAGGAAATCCAGGACGCGCTCGACCGGGTCAGCGAGGGCCGCACGACCCTCGTCATCGCGCATCGGCTCTCGACCGTGGTGAATGCCGACGAGATCATCGTGCTCGACAAGGGCGTCATCGTCGAACGCGGCCATCATCGCGACCTGCTCGCCGCGGACGGCGTCTATGCCGCGATGTGGAACCGCCAGCGCGAGGTCGACGAGGCCAAGGCCACGCTCCAGCGCGCCACCGAGGCGGAAGGCGAGAGCGTCAGGGTGAGCCTGGCCACATAGCGGCGCGGTCGGCGCCCCGTCATGCCCGCTCTTGTGGCGAGCATCCACGTCTTGAACACTGGCCTCGCCAGAGGAGGACCTGGATGGTCGGGGACAAGCCCGACCATGACGGATATGCCGTCAGCCATGCGCCTCTCGCCAGTTTAAAACCGCTCGCAACTTCGGCGTGTTTCCTGCATGCTCCGGCCGCAGGGCAAAGGCATTGGGGGAGCGGCTGCCATGTTTGATCCGACGACATTCGTAGGCTTTCACACCTGGCTCAGCCTGATCGCGATCGTGGCCGGGATTCCGGTCGCGGCCGGATTGCTCCACGGACATACACGGCCGGGCTGGACAGGCGTTTTCCTGTCGACCGCCTTCGCCACCAGCGCGACCGGCTTCGGCTTTCCCTTCAGCGGCATCCTGCCATCCCACATCATCGGCGCGATCCATATCGCTCTGGTCGCAATTGCGGCCTTCGCGTTGTATGGACGGAGGCTGGAAGGAGGCTGGCGCCGTACCTATGCGATCACAGCGATGCTGTCGTTCTACTTGCTGGTCTTCGTGCTGGTGGCGCAAATGTTCGGCAAGATCCCGGCCCTGCGGGCGTTGGCCCCGACCCAGTCGGAACCTCCCTTCGCCATCGCCGAAACAATAGTGCTGTTCGCCTTCGGCTTCCTGACCTGGAGAGCGGCGGTTCGCTTCGTCCAGATGCCACGGATCGTCTAGGGGAGGGGTTGCGGCTTCTGAGGTCCGGTGTCCGCGGCGCGGCCTGCTTCCGGTCGCGCGGCTGGCGCCATACCTCTCCATCGGTTTCCACTCCGGTGCACGGGGGGACGACGTGGATTCCGGCCTGCAGCACGTTTGAGCGGTGAATCCGCCGCAATGTCGCAGCTTCCGGGCTTTCCCTGGCGGGCAGAAGGCCCTAAATCAGCGCAACGCCCGTGGCCGTGCATGCCAGGGCATCGTCGTTCACGCGCGCTCGATGCGCCGACAGGTTCAACGGATACCGCCTCATGTCTCTCGTCGATTCCGTCCGCAAGGTGATCGTGCCCATCCACAAGGAGGGCTATGTCTTCATCGCCATCGGGCTGGTGGCCACGATCATCCTCGCCAATCTCTGGTCGCCCTTTGGCTGGGTCGGCGCGATCATCACGGTCTGGATCTGCTACTTCTTCCGCGATCCCGTCCGCGTCACGCCGCAGCGAGAAGGGCTGGTGATCTCGCCCGCCGACGGCCGCATCAGCCAAATCGCCCAGTCCCTGCCGCCGCCGGAGCTCGAGCTGCCGGCCGAGCCGATGACGCGCATCTCGATCTTCATGAACGTCTTCGATTGCCACGTGAACCGCACGCCGGTGCCGGGCCGCATCGCCAAGATCGCCTATACGCCGGGCCTCTTCCTCAATGCCGAACTCGACAAGGCCAGCGACGACAACGAGCGCAACGCGCTGGCGATCGAGACCGCCTCCGGCATCGTCGGCGTCGTCCAGATCGCGGGCCTGGTGGCGCGCCGCATCGTTCCCTTCGTCAAGCAGGGCGATACGCTCGCGACGGGCGAGCGTTTCGGCCTCATCCGCTTCGGCTCGCGCGTCGACGTCTATCTGCCGACGCATGTCGTGCCGCTGGTCGGCGTCGGGCAGACCGCGATCGCCGGCGAGACCGTGCTGGCCGATATGAGCGGTAACGAGCCGGTCGCGCGTAGCTTCCGCGACCTCTGAGAGGGTAGGGTGGGGACGACGTGCCTCGCCACGTCCTCCGCTGCTAGCGCGGATTTGAGAAACCGCGTATTTCGGCAGGCATGAGCGACCTGTTTCCTCCTTTCGAGCCCGAGCGCGCCGAATCAAAGCGCGCTCGCTTCAAGCCGATCCCCTTCCGGCTGCTGGCGCCCAATGTCATTACGCTGCTGGCTCTTTGCCTCGGCCTGACGGCGATGCGCCTCGTCGTCGAGGGCAAGCTTGAAACGGCGACGATCTGCATTCTGATCGCTGCGGGGCTGGATGGCGTTGATGGCCGTCTGGCGCGCCTGCTCAAGGGCACGTCCCGCTTCGGAGCCGAGCTCGATTCGCTTTCGGATTTCGTCAATTTCGGCGTCGCCACGGGCTATGTGCTGTGGATCTTCGTCCTGCACGACCTCAAGTCCTTCGGCTGGATCATCGTGCTGACGCTGGCCTGCGCCATGGCGCTGCGCCTCGCGCGCTTCAACGTCATGATCGACGATCCGGACCGGCCGGACTGGCAGAAGGAGTTCTTCGTCGGCATGCCGGCGCCGGCTGGGGCGATCACGGCCATGCTGCCGGTCTATCTGCACATCATCGGCGTTCCCGTGCAGGAATATGGCGCGATCTTCGTCGGCATCTACATCCTGTTCATCGCCTTCCTGACGATCTCGCGCATCCCCTGCTATGCCGGCAAGACGCTGGGAACGCGCATCCCGCGAACCCAGGTGCTGCCGATCTTTGTCGCTGTCGTGATCGTGGCAGGGCTGCTCTTCGCCTACACTTTCGAGGTGCTGACCGTCGTGGTTCTGGCCTATCTCGCGCTCATCCCGGTGAGCGTGGCGCGCTACCGCAAGCTCGAGCGCGAGCATGGCTTGTCGTCACCCGCTGCCGCCGTGGGCAGTGACGCTCCGCAAGAACCAGTCTGAGATGTAAGCCAGAGACGGATTCGCCGATCGGTTCGCGGTGCAAGCCGATCGGTAAAACGGTCTCCAGGCGCGCGCTTTTAGCGCCGGCCGCCACTGAGCCGGGCGGCGTTGGCCCGGGTGCGCCGCGCAAAGGGCTCCAGCGTGCTGTCGGCGACGCGGACCGCCGCTGCCGCGAAGTCGAATTGGCCTGGCAGATGCAGCGCCAGTCCCCACCAGAACGCCGTGGCTGCCTGCGTCGCGGCCACGCTGCTCTCAACCACCGCGGAAACCTTCTCCATCACGGCCTTGGTCGCTTCGCGCTGGCCGTGGCTGTCGCCGAAGGCGCCCTTCATCAGGATCGGCATCCGCATCGCGATGGTGAGGCCGGCTTCGGCCTGCATGGTCAGCACGCGCGCGGCAAGCACTTGTGCATCTGCTCCCGTCGCGATGGCGGAGCGCGATGACTTGCGCGTGCTCGGCATGGACAAACTCCCAAAACGATGCGGCGTCATGCCGAGGGGAATCGATCCTGCCGTTGCTGGCTCGACTTGGCAACCAGTAGTATACCAGTTCTCCCGCCCTGCTTTATGCAGGAAGCGCGGGGCAGCGGGCTCCAACGACCGTTGACACAGACGGTTCGCGCCGCGGTTGCGGATTTATCGCTGCGCCGAAATACATTAAGGCTGGTCACGCGCCGGGCGTCTCCGGTGACGGAAAAGTGTCGGGCTGTCTTTTGAGTTTTTTCTCCTCCCCCAAACATCCCGGCTGGCGCCCGATGCTGGTGCTCGCCTCGGCTTCCCCGCGCCGCCTCGCATTGCTCGAGCAGGCCGGGCTGAAGCCCGATGCGCTGTTGCCGGCCGATCTCGACGAAACGCCGCACAAGGGTGAGCGCCCGCGCGATCTCGCCCGGCGGCTGGCGCGCGAAAAGGCGGAGGCTGCGCGAGAAGGGGCGAAGGCGCGCGCGGATCTGGAGGGCTGCTACATCGTCGCGGCCGATACGGTGGTCGCTGTCGGCCGGCGCATCCTGCCCAAGGCCGAGATCGTGGACGAGGCGGCGGCCTGCCTGCGCCTGCTCTCCGGGCGCGCGCATCGTGTCTATACGGGCGTTGCACTCGTAACACCCTCGGGAACGATTCGGGACCGCATCGTCGAGACCCGGCTGCGCTTCAAGCGGCTCTCGACTGAGGACATCGAGCACTACCTCGCCTCCGGAGAATGGCGCGGCAAGGCGGGCGGCTATGCCGTTCAGGGCATAGCCGGCTCCTTCGTCATCAAGCTGGTGGGCTCCTATACCGGCGTCGTCGGCCTTCCGCTCTATGAGACAGTCAATCTGCTGGGCGGAGAAGGCTTCCCGATCCGCTTCGGCTGGATGAACGCCGCCTGAGGGGGTTGCCCGCACACGACGTCGGGTCCCGGCACGATGAGTGCGCTGCTTTCGACTGAAAAGTGGGGCCGGCCGGTGCCATCACAGACGGGTGGATCGCCGCCGTTGCATCCGATAGGACGCATGGCGATCTATGGCACCGGGGTCGAACTGGCCGTGGATGGAGGCATCACGCTCAAATATGACTGAAACCGACAAGCCGGCGCCGGCTGCGAAGCCCTGCTCGATCTGCGGCAAGCCCGCGGTGGCGCGCTTCAAACCGTTTTGCTCGGCGCGCTGCGCCGATATCGACCTCGGCCGCTGGCTGAAGGGAAGCTATGTGATTCCCGGCGAACCGATCGAGGAGGCTGAAGAGGCTCCGCCCCAGCCTGATCGCGAGAATTGAGGCGCTGGCCCGTCCGGACGGCCTCGCTCCGGGCGTGAGAACCGCGGCGGCGGATGATGCGGCGATGTTTCTCGCGGCCACCGGCACGAGATCCGGTCGGCCTTTTTGCGACCAGAACTCGGCGCGGCGGGAATAGGCGGGTTGCGACCGCTGCCTGATCGCATGCTGCAAGCCGGACTGGGACCTGCTAGGCTGTGGAATGACCGATTTTCCCGACATCATCCGCTCGCCATTGTCACAGCGCTTCACCGAAGACGGCGTCACCGTCCAGGTCGAGATCTACCGGGTCGACGGGACAGAGGGCTGGACGCTCGAGCTCATCGACGAGGAGGGCGGCTCGACGGTCTGGCAGGACAGCTTCGCGACGGACGCCGAGGCCTTCGCGGAATTCACCGACGGCGTCGAGCAACTCGGCCTGGCGAAGCTGATCGACCCCGACGAGGACGATCTCGCGACTGTGCACTGAACGGCGATATCATGGCCTATACCGACGAGCTCGACGCGGTCATCGCCTGCGAGCAGCGGCTTCGCCGGCAGATCGCCATTCGCCTGGGGGAAGAGACCGGGATAGCGTCTGACCTCAACCTCACGGAAGAGGCCTTGGCCGCTGCCGATGCCGCCATCGCGGCATGGTGTGCGCAAGGCGAGGAGCAGCAGGATCTGGCGGCCTTCAGGCCCATCGGTCCGCTCCAGGAACTGCTAGCGGAGCATCGCGGCATCGTCGAGCGCATCGAGGATATGCGCGACCGGCGCCTGGGCTGAGGCTGCCTGCGACGCCTCGCGGCCCCGTCCGCTGGCGATGCCCGCAGCGTTTCGGGGCGGGCCTTCCCAACGCGATCGGGGTCGCGATTCGACATCGAATGGTCGATTGCCGCGGCGTCCCGCCTGTGTTCGTCTTCGGTCGACGAACGAGAAATGCAGGGAGGCCCAGGTGCTGTTCAACAGTCGTTTCCTCGCTGTTTGGATGAGAACGGCCATTGTCGCCGTCATCTTTGCTGCCGTCGTCGTGCCGATGGTGGTAGCGCATTAGCTTTGGCGCCTGACGCCGATTTAATCCGGCCGTAACCGCCGGGCGGGTTCCTCCCATTTAAGAGCATAGCCACTCGTCTTCGGAATGGGCCAGCCAGACATGGCCCTCGCAGGCGAGTCCGGCGCCGGCGCCTGCGGAGAGGGAGCGCGCCGTTGGGAGGCGGCATCGCTCCCTCTCCAACACATCGAAGTCTTGCAGCGCCGGCCGGCCGGGGCGCGGCGTTCTGACGCAATCATCCGATTGAAGGAGGAAGATGTCGTTCTCGCACGCTAGGTAGCGTCAAAGCCCGACCAGTCTGATGCCGCGCCAGATCTTTGGTTTGATTGTTCGGCGTGGCGGTCGGTCGTTCTCAAGCTGGCGAGGTCGACATGGATCGTCTGATTGGTTCGCTCTATCTGGCTGCCATCGCGCTGACGATGACCACCTGGATCGGACTGATCGGCTACGGCGCCTGGCACTTCCTGTTCTGAGAATCCCAAGGCTCTCGCGCGTGGCCGGGCAGCGACTGCTTGCCGCAAGCTGGCGCCGCCCAAAAACAGTCTTTCAAACCTTTTGGAAAAACGAATGGTGCCAGGGGCGGAGATGCGTTTTCGAGCTAAGTTGTTGACGCATTAGGGAGTTTGATTCCCGTTTAGCAACAAATCGGCCAACGCATCGGCCAACACGCCCCGCTACGCACGTGGTTCGGTTCCCAATTCCTGGACAGATTGTCGCACTGGATGATCGGTCAGCTCTTCTTGCGGCCCTTGGCCTTTGCCACCATTGCGGGTTCATCGGTCAGCGTGCCTCGACGATCGGCTTTCTCGCCGGCGCTGCCACCCATATCGCTCATCATCGCATCGGCGGCGTCAGCGGCTTGAGAACGCGCGTCATCGGCACTAGCGACCTGCTCGGCCTCAGATGATACCGGCCGCGCCTTGCGTAGACGCACGCCCGGGCCCTCGCCATTCTCAGCGACGAAAATGACGCCCGCATTTTCCAAGGCGATCCGCATTTTATCGATGCTGCTAAGCCGAGCGTCTTGCCCGGCCTCAAAACGGTTGACCGTGTTGGAGCCGACATCGGCCATTTTGGCCAAATCGGTGGTGCTCCAAGATAGGGCGGCTCGCGCCATACGACATTGAACTGGCTTCATATGGTGAAATTATCACCGAATGCGGTTGACATCAAACCGAACATAGAAATATCACTAATGGTGCGTTTATCACCATTAGAGGTCAACCATGACGACGAGCACCGACTCGGCGGCCGCTATCGGCTTGCCTGACCAGCCCTTCATAGACGGCGATTATCAGATCGCAGGGAATTCAGTGAACGGGCTCCCCGCCGGCGCCCACCTGGCGCATATCACGCTGGTGCCAGCACACGTTTTGTCGAAACCGCATCAAGAGCTTTTCGTCTCAGTCGACGAAGCGCCAGGGCTATGCGTGCCGCTTTATATGTCGGGTCCGCGCCAGCTCGTGGAGAGCTGGATCGTCGATCGCCGCATCTCTTGACTTGGCCGGGAGAAACAAAGCGGAACACCGGTCAACGACGACTCATTGCCGCTCATGAAAAGCCGTTACAAATCAAATACTTGATGGATAAAGGATTTACGAGCCGGGAATCGTTGCGATTTTCGCAACGAAAACAACGGGTTGTGTCCACAGCGCCTAAAAAAAAGATTCGGGGCAGATCAACAGCGCGAGCATGAACAAACCCCTTTTGTTCCCAGCGGGTTGCAAGGCACATCCCAGCCATTCGGAAAACCGCGCGCGTGCTTTTTCTAAACGAAAAGCCGAATTTCCTAAGCAGCTTCCTTGCGGGGGCCTGAGTGCCACAGGCATTCTGCGCGAGTCAGGACGACGGAGCGGCCGGGCATGGCCCCTGAGAAAGACATGCCCGGCGCTTTTCCCAGCGGGGAACCCTGACTGGCAGGGGCTAGGAGTTGAGGGGCGGCCGTCGCGCCCCTCAACTCCTCCCCATCATGACCACCGCTGCCAGGGATGGCAACAAGAGTCGTCGCGAAAATCGCTACAATGTCTACACCCCCGCGACAGCATCAGGTCCGCTTTCCGGTTGATCCGCGCATGGTGCCGGCCACGAAGGCCGTGCGCCGCCTGCACCTCACAGAGGGAGAGTTCGAGCGCGTTCTGCCCAAGCTCCTGGCGCGTGGATTTCCGCGACGGGACCCGGACATCGGCAATTTCGACTTGAAGGCGATCGACGCCTGGCTAGATAGCCAGATGGCGATGCAGCCCGGCGGGGGTGCTCGCAATGCGAACGAGTATTGGGCGCAGCGCTTGGCGAGCGGAGATGTCACCGTAGGGCGAGCGGATGCCATGGCTATCGATGCGTCCGTGGATCCATCCATTCGACAAGCAATTTTGGAGGCGAGATTGAAATCGCTGCCGAAGCGAGGGGAGCGCCGGAAGCGATGAACAATCAAGATGCGAGCCAGGCGGCGCCAGCAGGCGTGACCGCTGTCGATCAGGTCGACCGGGAAGCCCCGCTGACGCTCAAGGCGGCTGCGGGGCGCGCCTTCCCTGATGGCACTATGACGGTCCGCACGCTGCGAGCTGAGCGCGACAGAGGTCGCCTCGAGACTTGGATCATCGGGAAGCGTGAATACACGTCGCTCGCTGCCATCGCGAAGATGATCGAGCTGTGCCGCACTGCGCCGCGCGCCGCGTCCGCTAGCCGAGAAAAGGCCGCCAGCCCGTCTACGTCGTTCGACATCACGAAGACCCGACCGGGACCGGATTCGGCCCTTCGGAGCCTTGAAAGGCTCAAGGAGCGCTTGGAACGCGATCGCCCCAAAGGCAAGCGCCGACGGGCAGTGTGACTTGAAAGAGCCCAGCTTAATCGCCCGATGGTGGCTGCAGATCCCCATGGCGGCATGTGCGGCGCTTTGGTGGGTCGTAGGGCTCGACACCGGGCGCAGGCTGTGGCGCGCCGTTTTTGGATAGCAGCATTTTCGGACGCTTTGAATAATCGGGAATTCAATGTCCCACGCGTTTCCGAATTCAAAGCCCAAAAAATTCTGCGCGTGCGACCCGAGCGGTGGCGGCCCGCAAAGGCCCCAGAGATTAGAGACCCCTGGTCGCCTTGAAGTGGTCGACGAGGCTGTTGAAGAGCCTCACACTTGTACGAAGCTGCCTCTGCAATCTAGCCTGGTGGCGTTTGGGGGACGAGATGTGACGGAAGAGATTATCTACAAGGCAGGCCCGGCCACAGTCACGCGGACGCTCGTTCGGATCGGGGGAGTGAGTTATCCCGTCAACGGGATCGGTAGCGTGCGGATTGAGCCAAGCAAGGCGATGATATTCATCGTCTTGGCGCTCCTGGCTTTCGTTTTCGCCATGTCATCACCTGATGCACGAGGCGTCGGAGTCGGTATCGCGTGCGTGCTAGCCCTCTTCGCTCTTACAGCCAGGGCAAAGCTGATCCTTCGCACGGCAAGCGGTGATCAAACCGCACTCACTGCAATGAGAAAGAGATCCCTGACGCCCGTAATGGAAGCGATCGAGCGCGCGGTTTCTATCCGCGGATAGTTCGTTGAACCATAGCGCAAAGTCGACTCGACGGACGCGTAATGCGTGTGCTCTGTTGACCGTGGGATATGGCTGTAACGGCGCTGACGACGCCGTGGGGGGATGATGGTCAACTCTGTGGGGTTCGCGTCGCCGATGCTCGACGGCGCAGCAACGATCGTCGTTGAGATCCACAACACGCAGCCGCTGGATTTGCTGGAATTCACGACGTCTCTCACGGCGCTAGCCCGTGAGCACGAAGCAACCATGAAGGAGCGCGCTCCATCGGTGCCGGCCGAGGAGACCCGTCTCCTTGTGGTCGATGTTCGCAAGGGCTCCATCATCTTGGAGCTTGCGCCCGCGTTAGCTCCATTTGTGTCGACTGCGGAGTTCATCAACACATCTGTCGACTTCGTCGAAAAGCTAAAAAGAAAGGCTATGACGCACTGAAAAAGGTCGGAGGGCGTCTCACCGATCCTTCGGTTCAGCGCCTCAAAAATTTCGGCGACGCTGTCCAAACCGTGGCTTCGGACACCGATGGCAGGCTCCGCGTATTCGCTAGACATAGAGAGAAGGGCATCCTCCAAGAGTTCGTCATCGAAAAAGAGGAAGCCCAGCGTGTTATCGAGAACACGATGGAGCAAAGACGGCAGCTAGAGAGCATCAGCACTGCCCCGCTGCAGAAAGTGCTGATGCAGCTGTATCAGACCAGCGCAGACAGCCCGAAAATTGGCAAACGCAATCCCGAAAAAGGCATCATCGAACAAGTCGACATGACGCCTCGCCCGTTGGTTTACGTGTCCGATCAGGCAGGGGCCCGTATCAAGGATGAGATCTTAAATTCAGACGCTAATGCGTACAAAAAAGGGTTTATCGTGGATGCTGCGGTTGAGACAGTAGGCGGTAGGCCGCGACTTTATCGGATCACAGACGTTTATGACGTGATAGATCTAGAAGACGATTAACTTGATACCGGCGTGAGGAATTTAGTTGGCTCCTATACCTTATTCTTTCAGAGCTTATGTTTTTAATCAAACGCTTCGTCACATGCATGCTGCTTATAGAGCTGCAGCAAAAGCACTGGCCCACCGCTCGCAGGAGATCGAAGTTTACGTGCGCCGGGAGCTCGGGCTCGAGCCTGGCGACCCTTTTCCAGATCGCGATGATGATGACGATGAGCTCGACTATATCGGCAGGCTCTATGATGAAGCCAGCGACCTAGAATACGAGGCTCGCAACGGAGCGCACCTTGTTCGAAAGGCTTTTCTCATAGCTCTATTTCATCACTGGGAACGGCATTGTAATCGAGAGCTGAAACGAGACTCGTACGCTCATCCCCGGCAATGGCTGAATCAGCGTGGCAGAAGTGAACTCGCCAAAGAAATCCTGGAATTGTCGCGGGCAGCTAACTGCGCGAAACACGGCCCAGGGCATTCGTGTAGCGATCTTTTTAAGACGTCACCCCACCTATTCCCGCGGGTTACGCCAGCGATCAAGCCTAGCGAGAATACCTTGGAGATCGATGAGGCGACCCTCGAGCGCTTTTTCACTGCTGTCCGAAAGGCGGCATCCTAGTCGCCGAGTTGACTAACGATCGCGCTAGTGCACCTTTTGACGCCTCGTCTTTGCCGACCAGCGTGCTTTCCGATTTCTGGGCTGCGGCGATCCTACGGCCCCGGCGCCAGTTAGCACGGCATCCAGCTTCATCTCTGCGACGGCCTCGGCAAAGCGCCTGTTGACGTGCTCGCCATAGGCCAGGAGCTGGTCAGGGCTACCGCGTTCAGCCTCAAGTTTGCGCAGGCGCTCCACGATCATAGAACCGCTGTGCTTCTAACAGCGCGACCAACGAAGGCTCTGCGCACAGAATGCATGCTCGGCTGCTCAGACGCCTTCCCTCTCCAATCGACCACCCGTCGATGCGGGAAGCGCTGCCGACCCTGGCTAGCTACCGCGCGATCATCAGCGCCAGGACCTTGGCAAAAACAGTTCCGGTCAGGCCTGGGTTGAAGTTGTGCTGATACTGGAGCTGGAAGATGTGCGTCGATCCGACAACTCCCACGTCAAAACAGTCGGTCATGCCCTGATTAGCGCCAAGAGCCGGCGGGATCACCGAGTTGAAGATTTCGTGGATGTAGACGGGAACCCCATTCACCAATAGGCGGATGATGACCGCCCCTATTTGGTTAAACCCGGACAGATTCTGGACGGTCGCGTGATCGCGCAGAAAGATCAGCGGGAATGCTTGACCGCCACCGTTGTCAACGGTCAGCGTCAAAGGCGCGCCGAGGTTGCTCCATTCTGTACTGCCGGGTGGCAACGCTGCTGTGCCGCCAGTCGAGCCAAGGGCCGAGAGCCCGGTTTTCATATTGGCAGCAGTTATTTCTCCGTCGACGATTAAGTCGCCGCTGATCCGGGTGTTTCCATTGAGCAGCAATTGGCCCGTCCCAGTCGCCTGAAACATCGTTTGCGGCTGGCCGCCGGCTATCGTGGGATGCTGTAACGTGAACTCGCTAGCGCTGAACACGACGCGCGACGTGCCATCCGACATTGCGTCCATGCGAAAGGCGGTGATGGTCGGCCCTTCCGTGAAGCTGCCGAGGAGAGCATTTTCGCCCTCGGGGACGATGTCTATGGGCTGACCCGACGCCATCACTGCACCTCGCTCGTCATTGGCTGCAGCCCGTCAATCTTGGCCTGCAAGGTTTCCGTCGCGGCGAGGAGGAAGGCGCGTTGCTCGTCCTAGCCGTAGGCGCGGCCCTCGGCCGCGAAATCGAATGTCGACATCAGAGCCCCGCTACACGGTTGCGACGCGCTTCCTGAATCGCCCGGACTGCGAGGCCGGGGATCACACGCTTGAGCTCGTCGATCTCGCGCGGCCCCGCGCCTTGCGCGTTGACCTGGAAGATCACAGGGGCGTCGCTGCGGCTCGCCGAGTTGGAATTCGCCGGCGATTGCACCGCGGCCATCACGCCGAGCTGTCCCGAGCTATTGCGGCGGAGCGGCATCACTGCCTCCGGGCCGGCCTCGCCAGCGAGCCCCCGGCGAACTGTGCCGCCATCCGCGAAACGGAAGAGGGTGGGGCTCGTCAGAATCGAGTTCGAGAACGCCCCGCCATTGGCGAAGGGCACAGCCATGCCACCGGCGAAGACGCCGCCGTTTGCGTAGAGCCCCCCGGCACCAGGCGTAAGGCCAAGCCCACCACCGCCGAACATCGAGCCGAAGAGCCCGCCACCGCCGGAGAATAGTGACCCGAACAGCCCACCGCCGCTGGAACCGCCCATCATCCCCTTGAACAGGCCGGAGATCAGCTGGTCAGTCGCGAGGTCAAAGAGCTTGGTCGCGAACTTATCGAGGACGCCACGCAGAGCCTCCATTCCGCTCTTCCCGGACCGAAGATCGCTGATGAAACCCTTCATGGCGTCACCCGCGACAGACTTTGTCTCGCCCAGCAGCTGGTTGAACCGCATCTGGTCGGCGATTGCGGAATCCATCCCGACGCCGGTTCCGCGGAGGCGCGACGCGATCTGCTGCTCGCCCGAGGTCCGGCCGAGCTGATCGCGCTCGAACTGCACGTCCTGCGTCAGCTTCACCGACGCGGCGGCCTCGCGCAGCCGGCCATAACGGTCTGCGGTCTGTTCGATTGCAGCGGCCAGTTCTCGCGTGACCGGAACGCCGTTCGCGGCCAACTGGTTGTAGAGCTCCTGGGCTTTCTCAGCGCGACCGGTTTCATAGGCCGTGGCGGTCAGGGCCTTCGCCTGGATCTGAAGCGCGCGCTCCTGCTCGCCAATGTTATCGTTCGCCGAGCGGATGACGGAGTTGTAATTCTCGGTGGCTGCCGCTGCCTCTTTGCTCTGCGCGATGGCTCGGGCCATATCGCCGCCGCCGCGCGCTCCAACCGGCTCGGCGTGCCAGGGCTCTGGGGTTCCGCGAGTAGGGTTTGCGAGGGGGAACCCGATGCCATACTCGCGCGTCAGGCGGTCCCTGATCTCCTGCGGGATCTGGCCGGAACCGTTGTAGGCGAGGTCCGCGGCCGTCGCCGGGAGGCCGCCTTTCATCTCATGGTTGGAGTTTCCGGGGCGAGCCGCGCGACTGGGCCCATATTTTTCGTAAAGCGCAGCCTGCTGCTCATAGGTCCGCATGCCGCCGGTGATCGTCAGTCCGGGGATATCCGCCATAGCCCGCCGCAGCGATTCCGCGAAAGCAGCGTCCAGCCCACGCAGCGCGCCGGTGGTGGCTGGCAGGGAGGCAGAACCAGGCAGGAACGGCCCCTCACCGACGTAACCGCCGGCGCCGAAGGCTCCGTTCGTGCTGGTCGGGACGCCGAAGCGCTCACGGTTGTTGCGCTCTTCGATGGCGATCTCTGCCATCCGACGCTCATGGGGGCGCAAGCCCGCCAAGCTTTGCTGGTCCCTGGCTTCGCGCAGAGCATCGCGGGCCTCGCGGTTGGCCTGCGCCTGAACTTCGGCCGCCTTCCGGTTCATTGCGATCTCGCGCTCGGCCGCGGAGATTTTCTCACCCGAAAGCCGGAGACCTTCGCGCGCGACCTCGATGGCGACACGCTCTTCCAGCGTCCGAGCACTGATCGCGCGCATCGCCAGGTCATGTGCCAGGCGCTCGCGCTCCACGTTCGGAAGCAGGGTTCCGATCGCGCCTTTGACGCGATCCAATGCCCGGCCCCACTCCTCATATTCTGGCGCGCCCTTATTGAGCTTGCGGGCCTCATCCAGCTTCGTCTGAAGGGCAACGAGCTCCTCCATCTGCTTGCGATAGGGGTCGAGCTGATCGGCGATGGCTGACGCGGCGAGGCTGGCGTTGCCCGCTTTTGCAACACGGGCGTCAATCGCTTCTCTCTGACGCTCCAACTCGACGATGGCCTCAAGCGGGCGGATCTGCGCCTCGAGCATCCGAAACTGGTTTGCAACGCCGAGGCCTGGGGTCTGCTGGAGCCGGTCGCGCTGTTGCTGCAGCGAGGCCAACCGCTCCGCATCGGTCGAGCCATTGAGAGCCCGGCCAAGCGCGTTGTCTGCGTCCGACACGGACCGCTTCACGCTATCCCACGCGCGAGCGAACAGGCCGGTTCGGCCCGTCGCCCCTTCGACCTGCTGCGCAAACGTCTGCATCAGCGTTCGCTGCGCGCCGAGCATGTCGCCAGCCGCCTGCTGGGCTTGTACCCACCGGAGCGCTGCCGAGTTCAGCCCGCCGATTTTCCCGGCAAGCATCGCCGCTCCCTTCGATGGATCCGCGAAGGCGCTGGCGAGCTCCTTCATGGAATCGTCCATGCCCAAGCCGGTGAAGGCGGCGAAGTCTTTCGTGAAAGAGCCTATGCCGGGGAGCTTGGTCGGGTCGACGCGCCCTGTGGATGCGAAGGCGGCGCCGATCTCCCGCGCGCTCGCGGTGGAGACCTTGCCGGCCGCGGCCTCTGCTGCCGCGAAGCGGTTGATGCCGGCGAGCGAGACACCGGAAGCTGCACCAACACCGCGCAGGGCATTCTCCACCTGCCTCTGCGCATCGGCATAGCTGATCGCCGAGTAAGTTCCTGCCGCGAGGATGGCACCTGCTCCGGTGGCGAGGCCGGCGCCAGATGTGGCGAACCGCAGTGCACCGCCGCCGATCTGGCGAATGACGCTGCCGATGCTGGCACTGGTCGTCGTGAATACGTCCGCCACCTGCGCGCCCTGGCTCGCCAGGATCTGAAACGGGCTCGACCCCATCGCCAGCATCGTTCCGATGTCGCCGACTTGCCGGCCGAGATTGACAAGCTCGTACCGGGCCAGGCCGGCCCCGCGCGTGAACTGGGCAGTGCCGGCAACGGCGTTCGAGTTGGCCGCCGTCAGCCTCGTCAGGTTGACCGACTGCGCCGCCAGGCGTTCGTTCACCTCGTGGACGACCGGCGCGAGCATCGTGAAGCCGCGTTGCCCAACCTGCACGGCATCCGCGGTCTGACCGAACTTTCGCTGCAGCCCTTCGACCAGCGCGGCGGCGCGTGTCGTGTTCACGGCACCAGTTTCGAGCGCCCGGTTGATCTGCCGAAGGCCGGATTCAAATTTCGCCTGATGGCCGTAACCGGTGATCCATCGACGGCTCATGGCTTCGACAGAACGCGAGATTTTGCCCGTGGCCGCGTCCTCCGCAGCGAGTGCGGCGCCCAGACGTTCGCTCGACGCGATGCCCTGCTGGTCTGCGGCGACCTTCGCTGCCATGCCGCGCTGATAGCCGCTGGCGTCGAACTCGCTGGCAACGCGCAACGAGGAAAGCTTGACGGTCATTGCAGCAGCTCTCCGGTCTTGGCAGCTCGGCGTCGTTCCCGGCGGTTCGGCTTCGTGAAAACAGCCAGGTCGAGCTCTGCCGCCGCCGCGCCCATGGCCACGCCGAAAGCGACCTCGCGGGCGGCCTCATATGAAGCAATTCCGGCAATGCCCGCGCCGAGCGCAGCAAGCTCAAGGCGACGCCGCGACCGTTCGTCGAGGTTGCGCTGCTGCCACTCTGCCATAGAGAGCATGATCACGGCGTCTCGCGCCGATGACTCCGCGTCCAGCACCGCGGCGCCAACCGCGCGGATCTGGCGGCCAGCGAACTCGGTGCCTTCGATCGTGCCGAGGTCGCTACACGCTTCGACGGTGATCATGCGTTGGTCTCCTGGCATTCGGTCATCCGTGCGACGCCGGGTTTCCGTTTCTGTGCACAGTTTCCGAGGCGGGGCCAAAATTCCCGGACGACAAATTTTTTCTGCGAAGTTGACCCCAAGCGGTGGCGGCCCCTTGATCGGCTTCGATCTGAAAGTACCCCCCCTTCATTGGAGCTGCCCGGTCAGCGCCGCGGCGTCGCTATCCTGCCGAAGGACAAGCGCGACCGCCTCTTCTGCCCATGCTGTCCAGACAGGATCGCGCGCGGCCTCGAAGGCTGCGAGCTCTTCGTCCGTGGCGCCCTGCTCGATGAGCGTGGCGCGCTCGCGCTGCCTGGCCTGCGACATGGCCTCGGACAGCTTCTCGCGGATGGTGGCTTCGACGCTCATCGGGCATCTCTCCCGTCTTTCCCGCGTTTGATTGCGAGCTGCCACGCATTGCTGGCGCCGGGTGCCTCGCCCTCCTTGGCCTCGCGCAGGGCTATCCAGCCGGAGCCGTCAGCGGTGACGAGCGAGCCTTTGCGGTAGGTGACACCGGATCGCTGGTAGACGCCGGCGTAGATCACGCCTCCGGCCTCGAGCTCGGCGACGCGGGCGGCCAGGCCGTCGAGCTTCTTGCCGCTCGGGCTAGTCTCTCGCTTGGCCAGCGCCATTTCGAGTTCCGCACAGCGCTGCTCCAAGGCGTTGATGCGGTCGACCGACCAAGAGGTGTGGACATGGTCAGCCGCCGCGAGCTCGACCAACATCTCGGTGGCGGCGCCGGCGGCGTGCATCTTCTCGAGCCATCGACTGATCTTCTCTACGGTGGCGCCGTACAGCTTGCTGCGCTCCTCCTTCGGCAGGGCAGACGGATAATCGCCAGGGATCGGGAAATCGTCCTCGGGCAACGGCGCGCGTTTGACGACGGCCGCCGCTGGCACGGGCGCCGGCTGCACCGGTTCCGGCTTGCCAAAGTCCTCCGCGAGGCCGGCGGTCAGATTGGCCTTTCGGGCCTCGAGGTCGTGCACCTGGCGCCAAAGCTCATTCGCAGCGCGCTGATGAGCGTTGGCAAGCGTCAGGTTGAGGCCGGCGTCATACGCCGCGGCCTCGCTCTTCTGAGCGCGGGCCCGCAGGTCGGTGACCTGGTCGCGGATCTCGACAATACGCGCGGCCGTCACGATGCAGCTCCGCCCCACGCAACGCCATGCAGAACGGCAACGGCACTGCCTCGGAACCGCTCGGCGCCGAAATACGCGACCGCGCGGACTGCGACTGCGTTTGTCTGAAACATCGAGGTCAACGCGGCTGCCGCGTTCTCGGGATCGTTCTTGAGCTGGATGCTGGCGTTCTGCGAGAACTCGATCTGGATCTGGTCGATGTCGGCAGCGATCCCGCCCGCATCGATCAGCATGACATGGCCCGCCGGCAGGGCGTCCGTGATCAGGACGGGAACGCCCGCGATTTCCCCGCCCGTGAGACCGAGGGCCGGAAATGCATATCCGCCGAGAGTGTCGCGGAGCAGCGAAGCGGCATTGGCGGTCTCACTGCGCATCGCGAAGAACAGGGGCCCAGCGCCTGCGACGTTGACGGCCGCAGCCAGGGCGGCGATGTCCGCTATGGCCGCCTCCGCATCAGTCCCGCTGGAGGGTATCGCAGTGATGCCGGCGGCGACCACGCTGAGAAACGCGGCATCGATTGTCGCGGCGACGGCCCGTCGCAACTCGCGATCGACGAAGGCGAGTGCAGCCGCGGCAGGACTGGCGGCAGCCTCTCGGGTCAGTGCGATGAGCGCGATGGCCTGGCGCGGCGTGAGCTGGCCCACGGCAAGGGTCATCCGACCGACAGGGGCCGGAGCACCGTCCGCGACGATCGCGCCCGTCAAAGCGACCGACACGGAATTCACTGACGTCCGGAGCGGTGCGGGCACCAGCCCATCTGCGAGGAGCCGGGCAAACACGCTCTGAGGTCGCAAGCTCTCGACGAACGTCGCTGTCATAGCCTGATAGCTCGACAGCAGCCCGGCGTAGGCCGGATCGGTTGTGTTGCCGGCCGGCACAGCGGCTTTGAGCAACTGCGCGACGCGCGGCGGGGCACGCATGGCCTCGGCAAGCGTTGCCGCCTGGAGGGCTGAGCCGCGACCGGCCGCCATCAGCTTGGCGACGAGCGCGAGGTCGGATGGGGCGTGAAGCGTCATCGGCGGTTCCCGGTTTCTGAGCAGAGAATCGCCGATGTGCCCCGTTTAGATCGATGGGCTTGGATTGGGTTGAGATGGGTTCGGTAGGGCTTGGTCTAGAAATCTTCGCGGCTGTCTTCGATCCATGCGGCGATGTCCCGGAGCCGATATGAGAGGCGGGCACCGGCAAATCCCAGCCGGTAGCTGGCAGGCGCTCGCCCTTCGCCGCGCATCTTCGCCAGCGAGCCTGGCGCCAAGCCCAGAAGCTGCGCCGCGTGCTGTTCGGTGACGCGTCGATCCCCAGTCACCGGAATCCCGGTAAGCCGACAATGATCAGCTAGCGTCTCCTCCGTCGCTGCGACCCGATCAGCGAGCGATAAGAGGGGCAGGACGTCATCGCCCATCGCCGCCTCCGGGCTCGATCCGATCGACGACGCGACGCGCGAACTCGTCCTCGCGCAACAGCACCGCCCGGACGATCTCACCGGTTTCGGCATCGGCGCGCGACCGCCAGCAGCACATCCATCCGGCGCGTGGCCGATCAGGCTCGACGAAGACTACGCGGCAGCCGTGGTCGTCGATGGTGCGGAGCCATCCGGTGGTGACGGTCATGCTCATCGCAGCGCCCTCGTAGGCTCGGAGACGTAGGCGAGATGGGCGGCCGGATGGATCAGCGGAAACCTTAGGATCTGGACGGGAGCGGCGCGGCCGTCCTCACGATCGATGATGAGGTCAAGATTGCGATAGGGCTTGCGCTCCTCGAGCCGGCGCCAGCGGGGCAGCCGCTCCCGGCGGGCGCGGAAGTCGACGACCGACGATGCAGGGATGGCCTGCGCATCGGCCCACGCGAAAAGGTCAGGCGACGACATGGCTCGCCCCATCGGCTTTGGATTGCAAAAGACGGCCCGCTCGCGCTGCCGCCGCGCTCAGTTCGTCCGCTGCGCCAATGACGCCGTCGACACGGACACGCTCTTTCAGCCGGTCGACCTGCTGACGACCGATCGCATCGGCCAGCATTCGACCGAGTTCGATATCGCCCCGGCCAAGCGCGAGACGCACATCACGATGCAGGCGAGCATCGTCGACGACAGGGTCTAGAGCAGCGAATACCCCTGGAGCCTCTTCCTGAACCGTCTCATCGGATAGCCCTCTTTCTTCAGAGTTTCCGTGGATAGGTTCACTGGATAGATTATCTGGATAGGTTATCCGGCAACTTTCCGCCGGTATGAGCGGCAGATTCTCGCCGGTATGAGCGGCAACTTTCTGCCGGTCTACCCGGCAACTTTCCGCCGGTTTAGCGCTCAACAGCAAAGCGGCAATTTTCTGCCGGTATGGGGCCGATTGGACCTCCTCATGGTACGCTGCCATACGGTCCTGCTCCGATGCCAGGACTTCGGCGAGCACCTGCGGATGAACCGTCATGATGTAGGTGTAGCTCGCTCTGAAGCCTGACTTCCTGAGCTCGCCGTTCTTGCCTTCAAACCCGCCGCGGCGGGCAAGCAGCCATCCTCTGTCGAAGAGCTCGGATATAGCCTCGCGCACCGTCCGCTCTTTGCAGCCGAGCCGGGCACCGATGAACTTCTGGCTCGGCCATGAGCCATTGTTGTCTGGGCCCATGCGATCGGAAATTTCGAAGGCTACGCAGCGGGCGGTCATCGAGAGTTTGGCGTCAGACCGGACCCATGACTGCCACGCGGCGCGGGCGGGGTAGAACTCCTGAACGGTCCAGTCGACCGTCCGAAGCTCAGCGATGGGCGCGATCGCCATATCAGCCAACCGCCTGCAGTCGCCGGCCGATCAGCGCGACCAGAAGCTCGGTGCGCTCCGGCTCGACCTCGTACAGCGCGGCCTGACCGCGGATGATCGCCGGCCGCGGCTCGAGGCCGAGGGTGCGAAGGATTCCGACCGTCTCGTCGACGTTCGCGAGCGTGTCGTGATCGGCGAGTAGCTCATCGAGCTCGGCAGCGGAGAAGCTGGACATTGCCGAGCCTCAAGCTGCCTTGCCAGGCTTGCCGCCAGGCGCTCGCATCTGGCTGACCATACGAGGCAGAGAAGACTGGAAGCGCGCAATCTCCTCATCGGAGATCAGCGTCTTCCCGTCCATCTTCACAGCGACGATGCGATCGGCGGCTACATAGTTGTAGATCTGCGAGACACTGCAGCTCAGAAGGTCAGCGGCAGCTTTCAGGGTATGATACTTGATTGCTTTGGTAGTCACCGGCCGTCTCCATGCATCGGTGTTGACGCATGGAAGATGCTCAGATGATCGTCGGCGATAAACTCCGGAAATTTAACCCCTAAAAGATTTGCTGTTACCCATTATCCTTGATGTGGGCAGGATTGCCGCTCGGTTCACCGTACCGTCCGACGAAACTGATCGCGCCGGCTTCTTGGAGGGCGTTCAGGCGCCCACATGCTGTCCGCCACACTTCCATGAAGAGCTTCGCCCGGCGATCTTTGACGAATCCGAGCAGCGATTTCGCTTCTTCCTTCTTCAACCGGCTCGGCGCCTTTGCGCGCATCGCATCCTCGAGCCGCGTCACCAGCAGCGTCGCTGCAGCGCGGCTGAAATCTTCGTCCAGTACCGTAAGGTCCTGCGCCTCTGCCTCCGATCGCAACTCGGGCTGAAGCTGCAGATGGACGTCGTAGTATGTCTTACCCGAAGGCAACGTTGCGCTGGCCTCGCGCATACTGGTGTGCTGCATTGCTGACCATACGAACGCCGGCACCTGCTGAAGGTCGGCATCGTGCTCGTGCTTCCTCGCGAAGACGACGGTTCGACCGTCACTGACCAGCGAGTTCAATGCTTCTGCCGCCACCCTCTCAGCGCGCCAAGCACATCGCTCGATGGCTCGGTATGCATCCTCTGAAGCGCTCCCGGGCGGTGGAGGGGGGGAATGCAGCCCAGAGCCATCAAAGATCACACAGAGTTCGTTATGAGTGACTTCGATGAAATCTATATCCAACACCGTGGCATTCGGCAGGGCATCCGCGAGCCCGTACTCAAGCCAGTCGACGAATTCTTCTCGGATCTCAGGAATCCCATCGATCGCTCTATTGAGCCTAATCCACCCGTGCTGCGGCAGATGATATTGGAGCGGGGGATCGACCAACATCAGTCTTTCCTCCGATCAGCACGCATCGCATTAAGCTCATCGGCCCACCACTGAGCCATCCGGACCCGCTCGTTCCAATGCTCGCCTCGGGCGTAGGCGCGCCTGACATCGTCGTCTTCCACATGCGCAAGGGCGCGCTCGATCGCGTCGGGGTTCCAGAGCCCCGACTCGTTGAGGAGGGTTGAAGCGCTGGCGCGAAAGCCGTGGGCTGTCGCTTCATCCGAACCATAGCCCAGGCGCCGCAGCGCGCCGTTCAGCGTGTTCTCTGAGATCGGGCGAGGCTCGACAGGAAGGCCGGCACGGCTGCCTCTCCCGACACCAGGGAAGCAGAGCTTGCCATAGCCGGTGAGCCGGTGGAGATCGGTGAGCACGTCGAGTGCTTGCCGGGGGAGCGGAACCTTGTGCGGCCGGCGCATCTTCGTGCGGGCGGCGGGGATGGTCCAGATCGCCTTTTCCCAATCGAACTCGCTCCAGTGCGCAAGTCGAAGCTCACCGGGCCGGGGGAAGAGCATGGCGAGGAGCTTCAGAGCATGCCGCGTCACGGGCTGGCCGTCGTACCCATCGATCGCGCCTAGCAGCGCGCCCAGAGCCTTCCTGTCGACCAGCGCGGCGCGATGTTTGGTTTTGGGGGTGAGGAGAGCGCCTTTCAGCGGTCCCGTCGGGTCATGCTCTGCGCGCGCGGTCGCGATGGCGTACCGGAACACCTCGCCGATGACCGAACGGAGGCGGCGAGCGGATTCCAACCGGCCGCGCGCCTCGACCTTGCGGAGCACGGCCAGGACATCGGCGGGTTTGATCTCCGTGATCGGGCGGTCACCGATATCGGGATAGGCGAAATCGAGAAGCCAGCGCGTTTTCACGATAGTGGATGCAGCTCGCTCTTCGCGCTCCTTCCGCTCGACGAGCTCGCCGGCGACCAGCCGGAAGGTGACGGCGGCGGCCTTCTCCTCTGCGGCCTTCTCCGTCTTCTCGTGGACGAGTGGGTCAATCCCGCGGGCCAGCAGCCGCTTCGCAACCTCTCGGCGATCACGGGCATCGGCCAACCCGATCTGGGGGTATGGACCGATCGGAAGTTTTTTCTGCTTCCCGTCGAATCGATAGGCCAGCTTCCAGTGTTTGCCGCCAGCGGGGGTCACCCAGAGCTGCAAACCGCCGCCGTCGGAGAGCTTCGAGATACGATCGGGAGACTTCGCCGAGCGAACTTTTACGTCCGTCAAACCCGCCATTGTTGGCCGCTCCAAATCGCCTGTTGGCCGATAGGGAGCAACGTGGCCAACACCCTGATTGGATGTCAATGGACGGCAGTTGAAGTCTGAAGGCTCAAGCTAGGCCAAAACCGCCGGAAATGCGGGCTTTTTGGAGGTCTGTGGAAGCGCTTGGAAGCGTGAATGGTGCCCAGGGGCGGAATCGAACCACCGACACTGCGATTTTCAGTCGCATGCTCTACCAACTGAGCTACCTGGGCGCCCCGGGGCGCGACGCGCCGTCCGTGTTGGTGGGGGCGATATAGAGGCTGTCGTCAGGCCTGTCCAGTCACTTCAGCCGGCTTTCTACAGTCCCTGTGCAAGTGTGGAGAAATCTGGCCCCGCGAGCTGGGAAATGGCGGGAATGGTGCCGGCCTCAGGCCGGCATCTGGGCTTCTTCCCGCCACGCGGCGCGGTCGATCACCGTCGCCAGGCGATCCACCGCCATCAGTGCTTCGCGTCGCGCCTGCTCCGATTCGAGGATCGCCGCCTGGCCGTAGAGGAGCCGGGCGAAGGCAATGACACGGTTCACCACGAGGAACGACGCATCCTGCAGAGCCTGGGATTCGCGGAGAACCTCATAGAGGTGCGCCACATGGTTTTCGGCACTCTCCTGCAACGCCTTCGCATTGAGGACGCCAGCCTTGAGCACATCGGCGCGCAGGGTCTCTATGTCGCGCGCCAGCAGCTCCTTCACCCTCTCAGCCATGGTTCCCCCTCAGAAGGAGATTGTTCTGTCGGCCAGATCGAAAATAGCACCGAAGGCAGCGCCGATCAGCGCCAAGCATGACGTTTGGTTACCTGCTTCTGTACGGCGGCCATTTCAGCTTGCGGCAAATTTGATCGGAGAGGAGATGTGCTCGGGTCCCAGCCGGCTCAATCCTCGGAATCCTGGGCGATCGGCGTTTCCGCAGGGCGAAAATACTTGCCATTGACGATGCGCACGAGCGTCCGGACCAGAGCGGCCACCACGATGACCAGCGGAGCGCCATCACGGCGTTTCCCTCCAGCGCCAGCTACAGCGCCAGGCCACAGCTCGCGGCGTTTCCGATGACAAGCAGGAGCTTCGAGCTTCATCATCGTGCCGGATGATCCTGCTTCGGGGTAGGGGAAAGGGGATGGTGCAATGCAGCTGACTTTTGGTTTCGGCGCCGCAGCGCGTGTCCGCATGAATCGCGGCGGCTGAGGCCCACCACCCACCAAAAGGCGCTATTGACGCTGGCAACCGCGCGGGAAAGGATGGCGCGTGCTTGCCGTCGCAGCTCCCGCGTGCCGGGGCGCTCATCGATCGGATCGACCGCGGAGGCGCTTTCTCCTGGCGCTGGCCGGTCTCCCCTTGTGCCTCGCAGCGGCGCGGGCATTTGCGGGAGATTTGCTGCCATGGCCCGACGAAGCGTCGCCGGCGCTTGCACTCGACCGTCTTGATGGCCCGGCGATCGATCTCGCCGATCTGCGCGGCCGCCCCGTCATCGTTCATTTCTTCGCGACATGGTGCGCGCCCTGCGTCGAGGAGTTGGCCTCGCTCGATGCGCTGGCGGCGCGGCTCGGCGCGGGTGCGAGCATCCTTGCCGTCGATGTCGGCGAGGTCGATGCGCGGGTCCGCAATTTCTTTCGGCAGCGCCCGGTGCGTTTCCCGATCCTGCTCGACCGCGACCGTGCGGCCATGAAACGCTGGCGGGTGGAGGGGCTGCCGACGAGTTTCGTGCTCGATCGCGATCTGCGCCCCGTCGCGCTCGCCGCCGAGCCGCTCGACTGGATCAGCCCGCCGGTGCTGGCCGCGCTCGAAGCCATGGTCGGAGCCAAATCAAGCCCATCCGACGCCAACGACGACAAGGGAAGGAGCACACCATGATCAGCCGTCGCGATATGCTCAGGACCGGTGCCGCCGCGGGGGCGGCACTTGTGCTGCCGCGCGCGGGCATCGCGCAGGCACCCGCCTTCGCTCCCAAGCCCGGCAAATGGCGCGATTTCGAGGTGGTGACGCGGCTCGATCTGGCTGGGCGGGGGAAGGCGCAGGCCTGGGTTCCGCTGCCCTCCGTCACCGAGGTCGACTGGATCAAGCCGGCTCGCAACGACTGGCAGACCAATGCGGCCTCCGCCGAGGTCGTCAGCGATCCGAAATACGGCGCACGGATGCTGCATGTCGTCTTCAAGGAGGGGGCGGCGGCCCCGGCCGTCGAGGTCCGCAGCCGTTTCGCCTTGCGCGACCGCGCCGAGGATTTCGCTGCGGGCACGGCGCCGGCGCTGGGCGCGGCCGAGCGCAGGCTCTATCTGGAGGCGACCGAGCTCATGCCGACGGACGGCATCGTCAAGGAAACCGCCGAGAAGGCCGCTGCCGGCAACGCCAGCGATATCGACAAGGCGCGCGCGATCTACCAATGGGTCGTCGCGAATACCTTCCGCGATGCGAAAACCCGCGGTTGCGGCACCGGCGACGTCGCCTCGATGCTGCGCAGCGGCAACCTCGGCGGCAAATGCGCCGATCTCAATGCGCTCTATGTCGCGCTCGTGCGCTCGGTCGGCATCCCCGCGCGCGATATCTACGGCATTCGCGTCGCGCCTTCTCAATTCGGCTACAAGAGCCTGGGCGCCGGTTCGGAAGTCATCACCAAGGCCCAGCACTGCCGCGCCGAAATCTGGCTCGAAGGCCATGGTTGGGTCGCGACCGATCCCGCCGACGTCCGCAAGGTCGTGCTCGAGGAGCCGCCCGGCAACAATGCCGTCGATAATCCGAAGGTCGTCGCCGCGCGCGAGGCCCTGTTCGGCGCCTGGGAGGGCAACTGGCTCGGCTACAACATGGCGCATGACCTCGAATTGCCGGGTTCGAAGCACAAGGTCGGCTTCCTGATGTATCCACAGGCGGAGGTGGCCGGGGCGCTGCTCGATTGCCTCGATCCCGACACCTTCAAATACACGATCAGGGCGGCCGAGATCACCGCCTGACGACGTCGTCCCCGGCCGGGGCCGCGTCGGCGCCCGGCCATGCCGCCCGGAGACCGATGATGAATGACACGATCGAGCTTGAAACGCCGGCGAAGCCTGCCGCCCCCCGGCTGACCAGCCTGGCGCATGGCGGCGGCTGCGGCTGCAAGCTGGCGCCCTCGGTGCTCCAGCGGCTCCTGGCCGAGCATCCGGCCGCGGGGCCTTACAAGCAGCTTCTCGTCGGCACCGAGACAGGTGACGATGCGGCCGTGTGGCAGGTCGATGAGAATACATGTGTGGTCGCCACCACGGATTTCTTCATGCCGATGGTCGACGACCCCCGTGATTTCGGCCGCATCGCCGCGGCCAATGCGATCTCGGATGTCTACGCCATGGGTGGCAAGCCGATCATGGCGCTGGCGATCCTCGGCATGCCGCTCGACAAGTTGCCGATCGAGACGACACGCGAGATTTTGATGGGCGGCGCCTCGATCTGCGCCGAGGCCGGCATCCCCGTCGCGGGCGGCCACTCGATCGATGCGCCCGAGCCGATCTACGGCCTGGCGGTGATCGGGCTTCTGAATCCACGGAATCTGCGCCGCAACAGCGGGGCAAGGCCCGGCGATGCGCTGATCCTGACCAAGGCGCTGGGCGTCGGCATCTATTCGGCCGCCTTCAAGAAGGAACAGCTCTCGCCGGCGGCCTATGACGAGATGATCGCATCTGTGACCTTGCTCAACCGCATCGGCGCCGAATTGGCGGAGGATGACGATGTCCACGCCATCACGGATGTCACCGGCTTCGGCATCCTCGGCCACGGGCTGGAAATGGCGCGCGGTTCCGGAGCCACGCTGCGGTTGAAACTGGCCGATCTGCCGTTCCTTTCGCAGGCAGAACGGCTGTCGCAGGAGGGCAGGGTGACCGGCGCCTCGCACCGCAACTGGGCAAGCTATGGCGAAGGCGCCGAGTTGCCGGCCGGGTTGCCGGACTGGCGGCGCCATTTGCTGACCGATCCGCAGACCTCCGGCGGGCTTCTGGTCTCCTGCAAGGCGGAGCGGGCGCAGGACATCCTCACGCGGATCAAGGCGGCGGGCTATCCGGCCGCGCGGATCATCGGCGCGGTCGAGGCGGGACCGGGGCGGGTCGTGGCGGCCTGACAAGAGAGACTCCGTCATTCTCGGGCCGAGGATAGCGAAGACCCGAGAATCTCTTCCCGAAGAGGGCGCCTTCTCCTGCCTGAGATGCTCGGATCAAGCCCGAGCATGGCGATGGAGGCTGCTCAGGCCTCCCTGATTTCCAGATTCCGCCCCCAGACGTCGAAGAAGGCGCCCTTGTTGAGAACCAACCGGTCTTCGCGCAGGGTGTCTTCCAGCTCGCGCAGCCGCTTGCGGGCCAGGTCATCGGGCACGAGGCCGCCGCCCTCGTCGCGCGTCGGAAAGAAGGCCGCTCCGTCCCAGCTCACGCCGGCACCGCGCAGCATCAGGACGATATCGCCCCAGTCGATCTCGTCGCCGACGACATGGACGAAGGTCGAGCGCAGCGGCTCCACCTTCGGCTCGGTGATCTTCACGAGCACGATCAGCGCGGTGAACGGGCCCTTGCGGAAGAGTTTTCCGAGCCAGCGGTCGAAATCGGTTCCAAGACCTTTAGATGTCGACACGCGGCGAACCCTCGGTCGGGCAGGCCGCATCGGCGGCGCACTCGAAATGCAAGATCGGGTCGAGGGCAGGGGCCGCGCTATCGATCATGCCGCCTCAGTGAATTGGCGGAAGAGAATGGGAGTCGAACCCACCAGAGACCGTCTGACGGCCCCTCCCGGATTTGAAGTCCGGACGCCCCACCGGGGACGCTTCTCCTCCATCGGGCATCCCCGGCTGCGGGCCGAACAGATCGAGCCTTTGCCGGTTGATGCGCCTGAGATCGCCGCGGCGGATGGTGAGGCCATGACGATCGAAGAATTCGAGTATCTGGATAGCCACCTTTCGGCCGTTGTCGAGCCTGTCGCGAAACTGCGCGGCGTTAAAGCCGGCCGGATCGGTGCCTGCAAGCTCCACGGCGATGCCGACCATCTCGGTCAAGGTCGCCCGCAGGAAGAAGTGGTCGAGCGCAACCTCGTGAACATCGCCGCGCCGGCCAGCTAGCCGGAACAAGCGGCGGATGTCCTCTTCGCGGTGGCCAAGCATCTGGCCGATATCGCGCACGCGCGGAGGCCGGAACCGCTCCTGCGCATCGATCAGCGGCGCGATCCGCGACCAGAGCGCCTCGTCCTCGGGCGAGAGCCTGACCTCGTGCTCAGGGCGCCGGACCCATGAACCGGCCATGACGAGCAAGCCGCTATCGGCAAATCGCCCCAGCACCATCCGGAAGAGCGGCGCAGGCAGGCGTGGCGCGACGGCAAGGCGCAAGCGCTCCAGGCCCATGCCGGGCAAATCGGGATGCTCGGCATGCCAGACGTCGAGCCGCTCGACCGTCGCCTGCGAGAGGTCCCGCCAGTTTTCGGGCAGCATCGCGAGCGAGCCGATCCGGACAAGACCAAGCCCGGCAGCCAGTTCGCCGTTCGCCGCGGCTCCGAGCGCGCGATCTCGGACGAAACCGTCGAGGTCGATGTGATGCGGCGGCAGGGACAGGAGCGCGCGCAGCGCCTCGGCCGGGTCGGACAGCCCGAGCGCCGCGAGCTGTGCCAGCCGCTCCGGGCTGCGGCGCCGGCGCTCCGGCGCGCGGAGGTCGAGAATGCGTCCGCCGCCGATGGTGCGCGAGGCGCTGGCGTCGCGCAGCACAAAGCGGTCGAGCGCCGAGGCGGCCAGAGGGGTGTCGAGGACGAGCTGAACGGGAGCCGTGGCGCCGGGGACGATCTCCTCCCCGAGCAGCACGATGCGCGCTCCGACCTCCGCCGCCGCATGGTGCAGCCGCACCGGCTGCCACATCGTCAGCGGCTTCGCCTCTGTGGGCAGCACCGTAACCTCTGCATCGAGCCGCAGTGTCGGTGCATGAAGGGAGGGTACCAGCACGATGTCGCCATGCCGGATGGCGTCCTTGGAAATGCCCGGCCCGGCGAGGTTGAGCGCACAGCGATCTCCCGCTGCGCCGCGCTCGGCCGGGCGGTTCTGGGCGTGGACCGAGCGCACACGTGCCACTGTCCCGGCCGGCGAAACGATGACGCTGTCGCCCACGGCGACATTGCCGGACAGCACGGTGCCGGTCACCACCGTGCCCGTGCCCTGGAGGGTGAAGCAGCGATCGACGGCGAGGCGGAAGGCGCCATCGCTATGCTGCGGCCGGCTCGCATGCGCTTTCTCGGCAAGCAATGTAGATAGCGCGGCGATGCCGTCACCGGTCACGGTCGAGACGGGCAGGATCGGCGCCTCCGCGAAGGGCGTCTTGGCGAGCAGGTTTGCGATCTCGTTTGTGGCAGCGGCCAACCGATCCGGATCGGCCAGATCCGCCTTGGTGAGCGCCACGACAGCCTGTCCGATGCCGAGCAGCCGGGCGATGGCGACATGCTCGCGCGTCTGCGGCATCACCCCGTCATCCGCCGCCACGACGAGCAGAAGCAGGTCGATGCCGGAGGCGCCGGCCAGCATCGTATGGACGAACTTCTCGTGGCCGGGCACGTCGATGAAGCCGATGATGCTGCCGTCCGCCTGCGGCCAATAGGCGAAGCCGAGCGCGATGCTGATGCCGCGCGCCTTCTCCTCCTTCAGCCGGTCGGTATCCACGCCGGTCAGTCGCCTGACCAGCGAAGTCTTGCCGTGGTCGATATGACCGGCCGTGCCGATGATCATGACCCGGCCTCCGCCGGGGCAGCGGCAACCCGTGCGGCTTTGATGAAGGGAGCCGCGAGCAGGCTGCCCTTCGCCTCGGCGGCGAGCAGGAGGGCGAGCGCGCGGCCGGCATCCTGCGGCACGCCCTGGCCGAGCAGGGTCGCGGCGCCGAGCATCGCTTCGGAGTCCGGGTCCCCTGCCGCCATCCCGCGCTGCCACCATTGCGAGGCCAGCGTCGCGTCGCGCTCAACGCCGAGCGCATCGTGATGCATCATGCCGAGCCTGGTCATGCTGGTGGCTATCCCGCTCTTGGCCGCGGCCTGCGCCCAGCGCAGAGCCTCGGCGCGATCGGTGACGCGCCCGCCTTCCAGCAACATCCACGACAGCATGTCCTGGGCGGGGGCGTCGCCCTGTTCGGCTGCGAGGCGGTAGAGGCGCAGCGCCTCGTCGTCGTTCTGCTCAACGCCATCGCCCTTGAAATGAAGGGCCGCAAGATTGCGCTGCCCGACCGGATCGCTGCCCTCGGCTGAAAGCGTCAGCCAGCGCAGGGCCAGCGCCGGGTCGCGGTCGACGCCGTAGCCTTCGGCGAAGCAGGCGCCGATATTGTTCTGGGCACGACTGAAGCCGGCATGGGCGAGCGGACCCCAGATCGCGAGCGCGGCCGCATGATCGCAGCGCTCGACAGCGGCGGCCGCCTCGGCCATGGCCGCCGCCGCATCATGGCCGCTCTCGGGCACGCCCATGGAATCCTTGCGGAAGAAGCGCTCAAGCCAGCCCATTGCTCGGCTCCGCGTTTAGCGCAGCGAGCTGCGCGGCGAAAAGCGCCTCGTCCTCGAGACAGCGCAGGTCGAAGATCAGCGCTCCCTGCGCGATCCTTCCAATGATCGGCACCGGGACGGCCCGAAAGGCCGCAGCCAGCTTCTCGATGGCCGAACCGGTCGTCTTGCCGGCCGGGCGCAGCGCAAGACCAGCGCTCGGCAGCGTCTCCAGGGGCAGCGCGCCGGAGCCGATCTGGCTGGCGCAGTCGATGACCTCGACCTGCCAGCTTGGGCCGAGCGAGCCGATGAGGCCGGGCAGGAGACGCTCCGCTGCGGTTCGCAGTTCCGCCGCCGTCCGCGTGAACAGCCTGAGCGTCGGCAGGCGCTGCGACAGGCGGTCGGGATCGCGGTAGAGCCGTAGCGTGGCTTCGAGCGCCGCCAGCCTGAGCTTGTCGAGGCGCAGCGCCCGCTTCAGCGGGTTTTTCGCCAGCTTGGCGATCAGATCCCTGCGCCCGGCGACGATGCCGGCCTGCGGCCCACCCAGCAGCTTGTCGCCGGAGAAGGTGACGAGATCGGCGCCGCCCTTCAGCGCGTCCTGGACCGTCTTCTCCTTGCGCAAACCCCAGCGCGACAGATCGATCAGCGTGCCCGAGCCGAGATCGTCGACGAAGGGCAGGCCGTGCTGGTCTGCGAGCTTGGCCAGCGCCGCCGGCTCCACCTCGGCGGTGAAGCCTTGCACCACATAGTTCGAGGTGTGAACCTTCATCAGCAGCCCCGTCTCAGGGCCGATGGCTTCGGCATAGTCCCTGAGATGCGTGCGGTTCGTCGTGCCGACCTCGCGCAGCACGGCGCCGGCACGCGCCATGATGTCCGGCATGCGGAAGGCGCCGCCGATCTCGATCAGCTCGCCGCGCGAGACGATGGCCTCGCGGTTCCTTGAGAGGGTGTTGAGCACCAGCAGTACGGCCGAGGCGTTGTTGTTGACGAGGATCGCATCCTCGGCGCCTGTCAGTTCGCGGATCAGATCGCGCACATGGGCGTCGCGCTCGCCGCGCTGACCGGCTTCGATCTCGTATTCGAGATTGGTTGGCGCGCGCATGGCGGTGACCACGGCCTCGATCGCCTCCTCGGCGAGGAGGGCGCGGCCTAGATTGGTGTGCAGCACCGTGCCGGTCAGGTTGATGACCGGGCGCTGCGAGGGCCGCCCGCGCTCTTCCAGCCAATCCAGCGCCATGCGGCTGACCTGTTCGAGGGAGGCGGCGGGCGGCTGGCCGCCGGCACGCAACTGCTCCAGAACCTGCCGGATCGCATCGGTGGCCGCTGCCCGTCCATGGCGAGCGATGGCGAGTTCGCCGCCGGCACTGTGCAGCACGGTGTCAACCGATGGCGGGCGGAAGCGTTCGGGCTTGTTCATCAGGCTCCCTCCGGGAGACGCTTGATCAGTAGCCGAGCAGGAATGGGTTCACTCCCGCGCGCCGCCAGCCGGCCTCTTTCACCAGCAGGTCGAGGCCGAGGCTTGCGACATCGTCCGCTACGGGTTCCAACTCCATGTCCTTGCGCTGGTTCAGGATCTTCACATAGGTCCGGCACTCGTCGCAGATCTCGGCCTTGATCGTATCGGCGATGCCTTCGATCGCCTGATAGGCGATGCCTTTGGTCGACCCACACGAGACGCACTTGACCCGGACATGGTTCCATTGCGTCGCGCAGAGCGAGCACTGGACATAGCGCACGCCCTCGATATTGGCGTCGCCGACCACCGTGCTGCTGACGGGCGGTCCACCGCAGCAGGGGCAGACGCCGTCGGCGACAGGTTGCGGCAGGACAGGGTCGAGCTGCGCCGCGCGTTGCGCCGCGACGATCTGCACGGCCGCCGCGGCGAAGATGTGCTCGGCGAAGGCCTCGACCGGGACGGCATCCGCCAGAACCGCAGCGAACATCGCCCGCCGACCTTCGTCGTCGGCTTTGCCGGCACGATCGAGCGCGGCGCGGGCGAGATCGGGCATCGCGACATCGGCGAGCAGCGTCACGAGCCGCGCAAAGGCTTCCGAAGTGGTGGGATCGTCGGCCAACTCCTCACGCGGCAGGATCGGCATCGCGTGGCCGGCGCGTTGGCGCATCTGCGCCAGTGATGGCAGGGCAGGGGGCGGCAGCTCGCGCGCCAGCTTGTCCTGCACCTTCGAAAGCTCGGAGAGGAAGAGGAGATAGGCTTCGAGCTGATGGCCCGGAGCGAGCGCCGCGAAGCGCATCGCGCGCAGGCCGAACAGGCTTTCCGGCTTCGGCAATCTGACGAAAGGCGGCTTGTCGCGTTCGGCGATACCGACATCTTCGAAGGCGGCGAAGCCCGGATCGTCACTCATTCACTGTCCTCTCGAACCGCACCGGTCACGGGAGGCGGAGCGGCCGGAGCCGTCCCGCAATCGGATCTATTCGGCCGGGCCGGCGCTGTGGCCGCGCGGCGGTAGTTGACGTTCGTCGATCACGCCCTCCCGCGCCTCGTGCCGCAGCCAGAGTCGATGGTGCCGGAAGGCCCAGCCGCCCGTCACCTTGCCCTCGGTCATCGCGTTGATCGTACCGCGCACATAGAAGCCGGCATAGATATGGACGATGACGACGAGCAGCATCGCGATGGCTGCGAGCGCATGGATGATATGGCCGAAGCGCTGCTGCTCGATGGTGAAGCTGGCTCCGAAATACTCGTACCAGATCATCAGGCCCGTCCCGAACAGAACGAGGATCAGGAGCGTCATCAGCCAGAAGACGATCTTCTGGGCGCCATTGTACCTGCCGACTTCCGGGGCGCTTTCCTCCCGGCCCGACATCACCTCGCCGATATGGCCCATCCATCGGGTATCGGCCTTCGTCCAGAAATTGTAGCGGACCATCTGGATGAACAGGATGGCGAAGCTCGCCAGCAGCACGACGCCGATCCAGGGATGCAGGGCCCGCGTGTTGGAACCACCGCCGAACAGGCTCGACAGGAAGAACAGCGTGGGGTGGAACAGCGCGGCACCGCTGAACGCGAGCAGGATGAGCGAGATCGCGGTGATCCAGTGATTGACGCGCACGCGGCCGGGATAGCGGTCGACGGTCGTGCGCTCCTCTTCACGCCTCACGGCCACGGGCAGCCTCCTCGTCGATCAGATGCTCGGCCTCGCGATCCTCAGCGCGGCTGACATCGTTGCGTCGCGCCACCGTCGCATGGACGAAGGCGAAGGCGGCGGCGAAGCCCACCGCTGCCATGCCGGCATATTTGGTCAGCCCCTTCCAGAGCTCGACCACCTGGCTGATCCGCGGGTTCGCCGGCAGGTTGGCGTAGAGCTGCGGCTGGTCGGCATGATGCAGCACATACATCACATGGGTGCCGCCGACGCCCGGCGGATCGTAGATGCCGGCGTTCCTGAAGCCGCGGGACTTGAGATCCGTCAGCCGCGTCTGCGCATGGTCGAGCATCGCCTGCTTGGTGCCGAACACGATCGCGCCGGTGGGGCAGGCCTTGGCGCAGGCCGGGGCCTGGCCGACCGAGACCCGGTCTGAGCAGAGCGTGCATTTATAGGCCTTGTGGTCGGACTGGCTGATGCGCGGGATGTTGAAGGGGCAGCCCTTCACGCAATAGCCGCAGCCGATGCAGTTCTCCGAGACGAAGTCGACGATGCCGTTGTTGTACTGCACGATCGCGCCAGGGGCCGGGCAGGCCTTGAGGCAGCCCGGATCGGCGCAATGCATGCAGCCATCCTTGCGGATCAGCCATTCGAGATTGCCGCTCTCGGGGTTCTCCCACTCGGTGAACCGCATCAGCGTCCAGGTGTTCGGCGTCAGATCATGCGGGTTGTCGTAGACGCCCCGGTTGATGCCGATCTCCTCGCGCAGATTGTTCCACTCGAGGCAGGCCGCCTGGCACGCCTTGCAGCCGATGCATTTGGAGACGTCGATGAGCTTCGCCACCTCGAAATCATGGCGGACGTCCGGCGGCCTGAAAGTGGTCGCCGAGATGCGGGCGAAGTCCTGACTCTGCAATCCTGCCATCGGACCCTCCCTAGCTGACCGCTGGCCCGTTGGACGGCTCGACATTCACCAGGAACGCCTTGAACTCGGGCGTATCGGTGTTGGCGTCGCCGACGAACGGGGTGAGGCTGTTAGGGCCGAAGCCCTTCCTGGCCGCACCGGTAAAGCCCCAGTGGAGCGGGATGCCGACCACATGGATGGTCTTGCCATCGCAGATCAGCGGTTTGATGCGCTTGGTCACCACGGCTTTGGCATAGACCGAGCCGCGGTTGGAGGAAACCTTCACCCACCCGCCCTTCTGGATGTTCTTTTCCGCCGCCAGCTGTTCGCTGATTTCGACGAAGAACTCCGGCTGCAGCACCGCATTGACCCAGACATGCTTGGTCCAGAAGTGGAAGTGCTCGGTCAGGCGGTAGGACGTCGCCGCATACGGGAACTTGTCCGAGGTTCCGAGCGCGGCGAGGTCTTCCTTGAAGATGCGGGCGACCGGGTTGCCGCGGATCTTCGGCGCCGTCACGTTGACGACGGGGCTTTCGAAGGGCTCGTAATGCGCCGGGAAGGGGCCGTCCCGCATCATGCCGCGAACGAAGAGGCGGGCCGATCCCTCGGGGTTCATGATGAACGGGCCCACATCCTGCGGCTTGGCCGTCGGCGCGATGTCCGGCACGTCGTAGCCGGTCCAGGCCGTGCCGTTCCATTCGATCAGCTTGCGCTTGGGATCCCAGGGCTTGCCGTCGATATCGGCCGAGGCGCGATTGTAAAGGATGCGCCGGTTGGCCGGCCAGGAGAAGGCCCAGTTCGAATAGGCGCCGGTATTGCCGGGATCGTTGGTGTCGCGCCGGGCCATCATATTGCCCCGCTCGGTCCAACTGCCCGAATAGATCCAGCAGCCGCAGGCGGTCGAGCCGTCATCGCGCAACTGGCCGAAGGTATCGACCTGCTTGCCCTTCTCCAGCAGCACCTTGTTCGGATCGGCCGGGTCCGCGACGGTGGAGACGACGTAGCCGTTCAGCTCCTTGGCCATTTCGTCGGGCTGCGGGTCCTGCGGATCGCGATAGGGCCAGTGCAGATTGACGATCGGGTCGGGGAAGGCCCCGCCCTCCTTCTGGTAGAGCGCCCGCAGGCGCATGTGGAGCTGCGCCATGATCCAGGTGTCGGCCTTGGCCTCGCCCGGAGGTTCCTGACCCGGCCAGTGCCATTGCAGCCAGCGGCCGGAATTGACCAGCGAGCCCTCGTCCTCGGCGAAGCAGCTCGTCGGCAGTTCGAAGACCTCGGTCTGGATCGACTCCGGCTTGACGTCGTTATGGACGCCTTCGTCTTTCCAGAAGCGCGCTGTCTCCGTCTGCAGCGGATCCATCACCACGAGGAATTTCAGCTTCGACAGCGACGCCGTGATCTTGCCCCGGTTGGGCGCGGACAAGAGCGGATTGAAGCCCTGGCAGAAATAGCCGTTGACCTTGCCCTGATACATCAGGTCGAAGGTGCGCAGCATGTCGTAGCCGGGCACGTCGAGCTTAGGCAGCCACTGATAGGAGAAATCGTTCTCCGCCGTCGCGGCCGGGCCCCACATCGACTTCAGGAAGCTCACCATGAACTTCCTGTAGTTCTGCCAGTAGCTCATCTGGTTGGGGCGCAACGGCTTGAAGCCGCGCGTCGACATATAGGTCGCGAAATCGACCTCCCTGTCCTTCGGTATCGCCAGATAACCCGGGATCAGGTCCGACATCAGGCCGATATCGGTCAGACCCTGGATGTTGGAGTGGCCGCGCAGCGCATTCATGCCGCCGCCGCGCACGCCGATATTGCCGAGCAGCAGCTGCACCATCGCCATCGAGCGGATGTTCTGCGAGCCCTTCGAGTGTTGCGTCCAGCCGAGCGCATACATCGACGTCATCGTCTTGTCGCGCGCCGAGCACTCCGAGATCATCTTGCAGATTGCCAGGTATTTGTCCCTAGGCGTGCCGCAAATGCGCTCGACCATCTCCGGCGTATAGACGGCGGTATGCTTCTTCAGGAGCTGGTAAACGCAGCGCGGATGTTGCAGCGTCTCATCGACCTGCACATAGCCGTCCGCACCGAGCTCATACTCCCAGGTCGAGCGGTCATAGTCGCGCTTGGCCTCGTCATAGCCGGTGAAGAGGCCGTCCTGATAGCTGAAGCCCTCCTTCACGATATAGGGCGCATTGGTGAACATGCGCACGTAGTCGTGCTGGATCTTGTCGTTGTCGATCAGGTACTTCATCACCCCGAGCAGGAAGGCGATGTCAGTGCCTTGCCGGATCGGCGCATAGAAATCGGCGACCGAGGCCGTGCGCGTGAAGCGCGGATCGACGACGATCAGCTTGGCGCCACGCTGAGCCTTGGCCTCAGTGACCCATTTGAAGCCGCAAGGGTGCGCCTCGGCGGCGTTGCCGCCCATGACGATGATGAGGTCGGTGTTCTTGATGTCCGTCCAGGAGTTGGTCATCGCACCGCGACCGAATGTTGGGGCCAGACTGGCCACCGTCGGTCCGTGTCAAACACGCGCCTGGTTGTCGAACGCCAAGACTCCGAGGCTTCGCACGACCTTGTAGGTCAGGAAGGCCGTTTCGTTGGTGGTCGCCGAAGCGGCCAGGAAACCGGTGGTCAGCCAGCGGTTGACCGTCGCGCCGTCCTGGTTGGTGGCGACGAAGTTCTTGTCGCGGTCATCCTTCATCAGCCGCGCGATGCGGTCGAGCGCCTCGCCCCAGCTGATCTGCTTGAACTCGCGCTGGCCGGGCCCGCGATATTGCGGGAATTTGGTGCGCGTCTCGGAATGGACGAAGTCGAGGAGGGCGGACCCCTTCGGGCATAGCGTGCCGCGATTGGTCGGGTGGTCCGGGTCGCCCTCGATATGGATGATGGCCGGGTGAGCGTTCTTGGAGTTGTCACCCAGGCTGTACATGATCACGCCGCAGGCGACGGAACAGTACGGACAGGTATTTCGCGTTTCCGTGGTGCGCGCCAGCTTGAAGGGCCGCACGGCCTGGGCAAGCGCCTCTTCGGCACCCCCGAACCCCAGCGCGGCGACGGCAGAACCGCCCAGACCCGCGCCTGCGGCTTTCAGGAACTGGCGACGCGAGAGCTCATGCAGCATCTCAACCTCCCAGGCGAACAAGAGCGTCTTGTTCCTCTTTGGAATAGTGAAACTCTGCCCTGAGGGCGTCAAGCTGCCCATCCGCTGGGCAATGGCACGCGATGCTAGACTTTAGGCGTACGCCTCGGTTGCGGGAGAGCGCGAGGTGGAACGCTGCGCGCCGTCGTGGCTCCAGGGGCTCGCGGGTGTCGCTTCGCAAGATTGGAGCGTGATCCGCTATATCGAAGTTATACAGGTGTTTAGCAGCTCTTGTGAGCGCCCCTGCGGCTCCGAAGCGGCGAGCGTTGCGTGATGATCCGAGGCTGAAGAGATCGATAGGGCGCGCCGGCCGGAGCGCGCGCGGTACGCCACATGACGCGATCGTGACTTGCGGGGCGGCGGGCCGTTGCGGCCCCGCACCATGCGAGGCTGTTCCGTGGACGGAATCAGGCGCTGAGCCGTTCGATCATCGGTGGCGGGTCATGAGGCACATTGACTTCCTGCGTCGCTGCGCCGCTCCACAATGATCTGAGCTGCGCGACGACGTACTGGCCGAAATGCTCGTAGGGGATGCGGATCGAGGTCAGCCAGGGCGCGATCCAGCGATTGATCGCATTGCCGTCGATGCCGATCAGCGCGCAGCGCTCGGGAATGGCGACGGCGCTTTCGGCCGCCAGGCGATAGGCGCCGTAGGCGATCATGTCGCTGACGCAGAGGGCGCTGTCCGGCCAGCCGCCGGCCGCGACCATATTCCGCGCGGCGGCATAGCCGATCTCGATATGCGACAGGCCGGGCGCGCTCGCACGGCGGATACGATCGACCCCAAACCCGCGCGCGATCAGTCTGTCGACGAAGCCGTCGGCACGCTCGGCTGTGCTGGAGGCGTTCTCGGCCGCCATCAGCACGGCCGTGCTGTCGATGCCCCGCGCGAGCAGGTAATCGGCTGCGTCCGCTCCGGCGGCGCGGTTGTCGATGCCGACATACGCCCCACCGCCCAGCGGGTTGCGCCGCGCCACGAAGACCATCGGATCGCCGCGCTTCGATGCGTCGGCAAGGCCGGGGCTGCTTACTGCGCTAACCATGACATAGCCGGCGACGAACTGATCACGCATCGCGCGCAGATAGTCGTCCTGCAGATCGGCCCGGTCATGCGTGTCGCAGAGGATCATCACGAAGCCGGCGCCGCGCAGCGCGGCTTCGGTCGAGACTGCGATCGCGGCCATGGCGGGATTGTCGAGATTGGGCGCCAGCATCGCCACGACGCGGCTGGCCCGGCGCTTGAGTGCCCGCCCGACCGGGTTCGGACGGTAGCCCAGCCGGAGGATGGCTTCCTCGACCCGGGCGATCGTATCGGCGGAAGCCCGGCCGGCCTTGCCGTTGACGATCCGGGAAACGGTCGCGACCGAAACGCCGGTGTCGTGCGCGACGGTCGCCAGCGACGCCAGGCTCTGCTGCGGTCTTGCGGCCTTCGCCGTCATGATCCTCCCCGATCCCTTCGCACGGCATTGACGCCGGTGGGTGGGCATAAGCCGGCCGCACGCAGCAATGGCGTGCGCGTCGCCCGTTGACAAGCAAGGCAAACGTTTGCCTTAGTAGTTGTCAAGACGCTCGTTGAGGCGTCGTCATTCAGGGATGGAACGCAGATGCAGAGGAAGCAGTGGATTTCCGCGCTCGCGCTGACGGTTGGCCTCGTCGCCGGTAGCGGGGCCTTCGCCCAGACCACGGTGCGTATCGCCTGGTACTCCGACGGCAATGAGGGCGAGGTCGTTTCCGATCTGCTGAAGCGCTTCGAGGCTCAGAACAAGGACATCAAGGTCGTCCTCGATCAGGTGCCTTATAAGGCGATCACCGAAAATCTGCCGGTCCAGCTCGCCTCGGGGCAGGGCCCGGACATCGCCCGCGTCGTCGATCTCGGGGGCATCGCCCGCTATGCGCTCGACATGCGCCCCTATCTGAAGGACGCCTCCTACTGGGAGAAGAATTTCGGCCCGTTCCTGCCCTGGATGCGCCCTGAGGGTGATTCCAGCGCGATCACCGGCTTCATGACGCAGCTCACCGTCACCGGCCCCTTCGTCAACAAGACGCTGTTCGAGCAGGCCGGTATCGCCATGCCCGGTGCGAAGGCGACCTGGGAGGATTGGGGTAAGGCGGCCAAGGCCGTGGCCGACAAGGTCCAGGCGCCGTTCCCGCTGGCGATGGACCGTTCCGGCCACCGCTTCTTCTCGGTCGCTGTCTCCGAGGGCGCCAAGGTCTTCGACGACAAGGGCGAGCCCGCGGTGGTCGACGAGGGTTTCAAGCGCGCCGCCAAGCGGGTCTATGACTGGCACAATGACGGCGTGATGAAGAAGGAGCTCTGGGGCTCGGTCTCCGGCACCGCCTATCGCGGCGCCAATGACGAGTTCAAGAACGCCCAGGTGGTGATGTACCACTCCGGCTCCTGGCAGATCGCCCAGTTCGACAAGACGGTCGGCGATGCCTTCGACTGGGTCGCGGTTCCCTCGCCTTGCGGCGCGGGCAATTGCTCGGGCATGCCGGGTGGCGCCGGCCTCGTCGCGATCAAGACGACCAAGAGCCCGGAAGCCGTCGCCAAGGTGATGGATTATCTGGCGAGCGAGTCGGTGCTGAGCGAGTTCTATGCCCGCTCGCTCTTCGTTCCCGGCCATCTCGGCATCGCCGCCAAGGGCCTCGATTACAAGGATGCCAAGCCGCAGGCCAAGGCCGCGCTCAAGGTCTTCTCGGATCAGGTCGCGCAGCTCTCGCCGGTCGCCTACAAGCTGCAGGGCTACGTCAACAACCGCGTCATCTTCAACGCGACGATCAGCCGTCTCGGCCAGGCGATCTCGGGTGAAGGCACGCTCGACGAGGCCTTCAAGCGGATCGAATCCGACATCGCCCAGCAGATCGCCGAGCGTAAGAAGTAAGACGGATGGCCTCCGCCGACATGAACCCGCGCCGCGAGGGGGCGGGCGCCGCTGGCACTCTCGCCGCGCCGCTCGCGCTGCTCATGCGTCTCGTCGACTGGCCGATGCGGGCGCTCCAGCGCCTGATCGGCGAGCGGCGGATGGCCTATGTCTTCATTCTGCCCAACCTCGCCTTCTTCTCGCTCTTCGTCTTCCTGCCGCTCGTCATCAATTTCATCTTCTCGGTGACGGGCGGGGCAGGGCTCTTCCCGACCGAGCGGCCCTATGTCGGGGCGCAGCAATACGCCTATCTTTTCGACTGCGGCTCCTTCCTCGACCCATCGTCCTGCCGCGAGGATCATTTCTGGCGCGGCGTCTACAACACCGCCCGCTTCACCGCCTTTCAGGTCACGGCGATGGTGCTGTTCTCGCTCCTGACCGCCGTCGTTCTGAACATGAAGATCCGGGCGCGCGGCTTCTTCCGCGCCGTCTACTTCTTCCCGGTGCTGCTCTCGCCGGTGGTGGTGGCGCTGACCTGGAAATGGATTCTCCAGCGCGACGGCCTGCTCAACGCCGCCATCACCTCGCTCGGCGGCGAGCGCATCCTCTTCCTGGTCGATCCGAGCTGGGCGATGTTCTGGATCGTCTTCGTCTCGGTCTGGGCCCATATGGGCTTCTACACGCTGATCCTGCTCGCCGGCTTGCAGGCGATCCCGGCCGATCTCTATGAAGCCGCCGAGATGGACGCGACGCCGCGCTGGCGCATGTTCTGGCGCATCACTCTGCCGCTGCTCTGGCCGAACATGATCGTCGTGATCGTGCTGGCGCTGATCAAGGGCGTGCAGACCTTCGACGAGGTCTTCGTGCTCACCGGCGGCGGGCCGGGCACCGCGACGCTGCTGGTGGTGCATTACATCTACGAGACCGCCTTCGCCAATCAGGTCCAGAATTTCGGTCTGGCGGCGGCGGCCTCCGTGGTGCTCGGCGTCGTGCTCTTCGCGCTGACGCTGGCCCAGCTCGCGGCGAGTCGCCGCAAGGGGGCCGCATGAGCCAGGCTGTTCACGCCAACAAGGCCGTCGCCATGATGACCGCGCGCCGCAAACCCGGCCGCTGGCATTGGACCGACATCGCGGCTTACGCCTATCTCCTCGTCGGCGTCGTGCTGATGTTCGGGCCGGTGCTCTGGCTCGGAATGTCCTCGTTCAAGACCCAGGCCGGCCTGCTCGAATTCCCGCCTTCGCTGCTGCCGATGTCGCAGAAGGAAGTGGTCGTTCCCGGCCAGTCCCAGAAGCTGCCGCTCTTCGAGGTCGAGATGCCCGATGGCAGCAAGCGCGTGCTCGCACAGGTGCGCCGCATCGGCATCCAGGCACAGATGGTCGATCCGGCCAATCCGGGCGAGACGATCCGCGTCCCCATCGACAAGCGCACGCCCGTGCGCGAGTTCAAGCTCGCCACGGAGAATTACACCGAGCCGCTGGAGCGCTTCGCCTTCACCCGCTTCCTCTGGAACTCGGTCTTCGTCACGTTGGTCGCGACGATCATCACGCTGATCATCAACTCGATGGCCGCCTATGCCCTGTCGATCTACGAATTCAAAGGCAAGACGGCGGTAATGCTGATGGTTGTCGGCACGCTGATGATTCCGATCACCATCATCCTCGTGCCGGTCTATCTGGTCATCACCAAGCTTGGTCTCGTCAATTCGCTCTGGGCGGTGATCCTGCCGGGAGCCGCGACACCGACCGGCGTCTTCCTGCTGCGCCAGTACATGCTGACTCTGCCGCGCGATCTGATCGAGGCAGCGCGCATGGACAAGGCCTCGGAGTGGCAGATCTACTGGCGCATCGTCATGCCGCTCGCCATGCCGGCGCTGGCCGTGCTCGCGATCTTCTCGATCATGTGGCGCTGGAACGAGTTCCTCTGGCCGCTCGCCGTGCTGACCAAGACCGAGGCCTACACGCTGCAGATCGGCCTCAACGCCTTCCAGGGCGAGTTGCAGACGCAGTGGCACTACCTGCTCGCGATGACCGTGGTGACGCTGCTGCCGGTCGCGCTCGTCTTCGTCTTCCTGCAGCGCTTCATCACCACCGGCATTGCCAACACCGGCATGAAATGAGGGAAGTGAGTTCCGCATGGCCGAACTGAAGCTCTCCGCCGTCCGCAAGGCCTATGGCGCGACGACGGTGCTCCACGGCATCGACCTCGCTGTCGCCGACGGCGAGTTCGTCGTGTTCGTCGGCCCCTCCGGTTGCGGCAAGTCGACCCTGCTGCGCTCGATTGCGGGGCTGGAGGAGATCACCGGCGGCACGATCGCGATCGATGGCGCTGATGTCACCGGTCTGCCCGCCTCCGAGCGCGGACTCGCCATGGTGTTCCAGTCCTATGCGCTCTATCCGCATATGAGCGTCTACGCGAACATGGCCTTCGCGCTGGAGAACATGGGCTTCAAGCGCGACGAGATCGACAAGCGCGTGAAGCGCGCGGCTGAGATGCTGCGGCTGACCGATTATCTCGAGCGCAAGCCCAAGGCGCTCTCCGGCGGCCAGCGCCAGCGCGTCGCCATCGGCCGCGCCATCGTGCGCGACCCCAAGATCTTCCTCTTCGACGAGCCCCTCTCCAACCTCGACGCGGAGCTGCGCGTCGCCACCCGCAAGGAGCTCGCCGCGCTCCATGCCGAACTCGGCGGCACGATGATCTACGTCACCCACGATCAGGTCGAGGCGATGACGCTGGCCGACCGTATCGTCGTGCTGCAGGGCGGGCGGATCGAGCAAATCGGCACGCCACTCGAACTCTACAACCGCCCCGACAACCTCTTCGTCGCCGGCTTCATCGGTTCGCCGCGCATGAACCTCCTGCCCGGCCGCGTGACCGCAGCGGGTAAGGTCGCGCTGGGCGAGGGAGGCCATGAGGTCGCCTGCGCCACCGGCAGCCTTGCCGCTGGAGCCAAGATCACGCTCGGCATCCGGCCGGAGCATCTGGCGCTGGCGCCGGAAGGGCAGGGGCTGCCGCTTGCCGTCGATCTGGTCGAGCGCCTTGGCGGCGAGAGCTACCTCTACGGGGCTAGCGCCGGCCTGCCGCAGATCACACTCCGGCTCGACGGCCAGAGCGAGCATGAGCGCGGCCACGTGGTTCCACTCGCCTTCCCGCAACAGAGCCTGCACTTGTTCGACGAAGCCGGCCACGCGGTCCGACCCTGAGACTCCGAGAGAGATCCCTATGAAAGCCCTCACGCAAGGCCGCTATCTCGGCCGCGATGGCGAAGCCGCCCTGTTCGATGTCGGGCTCGGCCATACGCTCGCCGTGCGTATCCTCGAAGGAGATATCGGCCGGGTGACGCTGAAGCCGCAGGACGGCTACCGGCTCGATCGCGGCTGGTCGATCGCGCCCGGTGGGCTGGAGCCGCCCTATGAGGGCCGTCCGCGCGACAGCCTCGCCGGCTTCGCCTGCCCGAAGGCGAGCGTCAGCGAGGGGAGCGGCAAGGTCACATTGTCCGCCGGCGGCCTCACGGCCGAGATCGCACTTGAGCCGTTCAGCATCGCCTGGCGCCGCGACGGCGAGGACAAGCCCTTCCTCCAGGACCGCACGACCCAGGCCTATCTGGTTTCGCCGCGCACCGGCGCGCTCGCGCATTTCATGGCGCGCGACTACACTGAGCGGCATTACGGCCTCGGCGACAAGGCCGGCCCGCTCGACCGAACCGGCCGCCGCTTCGCCATCGACGCTGTCGACCCCTGCGGCTTCGACGCCGAACTCTCCGACCCGCTTTACAAGATGCTGCCGTTCTTCATCGTCGATGGGCCGACGGGCGCGCATGGTCTCTACTACGACAACCTCTCGACCGGCAGCGTCGATTTCGGCTGCACGCTCGACAATTACCACGGCCTGTTCCGCTCCTGGAAAGGCGACGACGGTGATCTCGACTACTACGTCATCGCCGGCCCGGCCGTGCCGGATGTCGTCAGGCGCTTCTCCTGGCTCACCGGCGGACAGGCTTTTGCACCGCTCTGGTCCTTCGGCTTCGGCGTCACCTCGATGGCGATCGCGGATGCGCCGGATGCCGATGCCCGCATCAGCGATTTCATCGGCAAGCTCGAGACGCATCGCATCCCTTGCGACAGCTTCCATTTCGGCTCGGGCTACACCCAGATCGGCCATCGCCGCTACGCCTTCAACTGGAACCGCGACAAGTTCCCCGACCCGAAGGCGACGATGCAGCGGCTGAACGATGCCGGCATCTTCACGGTCGCCAATCTCAAGCCCTGCCTGCTGGACGACCATCCGCGCCTGCAGGAAGCGCTCGACGACGGCTTCCTGGTCAAGGACGGCAAGACCGGCGCGCCGGCCGTTGCCCAATTCTGGGATGGGCTCGGCTTCCATCTCGACTACACCAACCCGAAGGGCCGTGCCTGGTGGCGGGGCGGCATCGAGACAGCGCTGCTCGATTACGGTTTCACCACGGTCTGGAACGACAACAACGAATACGAGATCTGGGACGAGGATGCCGTCTGCGATGGCGACGGCCGCCCCTTCCGGCAGGCGCTGGCGCGGCCCGCCCAGCCTTTGCTGATGACCAAGCTCTCTTATGAGGCGCAGGCCGATCGCCAGCCCGGCAAGCGGCAATATGCGATCACCCGCGGCGGCTGCGCCGGCATCTCGCGCTATGCGCAGACCTGGTCGGGCGACAACGAGACCGCCTGGAAGACGCTGCGCTACAACCTGACGCAAGGCCTCAATATGAGCCTGTCGGGCATGTTCAGCATCGGCCACGATGTCGGCGGCTTCCATGGCCCGACGCCTGGCCCCGAGCTTTTCGTACGCTTCAACGAATTCTGCGCCCTGTGGCCGCGCATGGTGATGAACTCTTGGAACGACGACGGCGTCGTCAACCTGCCCTGGATGTACCCGGAGATGGTGCCGCAGGTGCGCGAGGCGATCTCGCTGCGCTACCGGCTGATGCCCTATCTCTACACGCTGATGTGGCGCGCCAGCCGCGACGGCACCCCGGCGATCCGCCCGCTGCTCTGGGATTTCCCGAAAGACCAGCAAGCGGTGAAGACCGACGACGCGTTCATGCTCGGGCCGGATGTGCTGGTCGCGCCCGTGCTGGAGGAGGGTGCCCGTGAGCGCAGCGTCTACCTGCCGGAGCACGAGGGTGGCTGGTATGACTGGCACGAAGGCAAGCATTTCGCCGGTGGCGCGATTGCAACGGTCGCCGCGCCGCTCGGGCGCCTCCCGGTCTTCGTCCGCGCCGGCGCGCTGATCCCGCTCGGCAACGCCGAAGGCATCGACGACCAGCGCGAGCTCCTCGTCTGCGGGGTCGTCGAGGGCGCTTCCGGCGAACTCTACGAGGACGATGGCGAGACCAGCGACTGGCGCGGCGCCGGCGGGACAATCATCCGCTTCTGCGTCCGGGGGGGCGAGATCGAAATCCATCAGGAGGGCGAGACCGAGCCCCGGTTCGATCGGATCGCGATCCGGCACATCGGCGCGAACGGCGCCGTTTAAGGCGCCTGACGCCGCGGAAATGCCGAGCCTTCCAGCCCGATTCATGTCGGGTTGGAGGGCTCTCTTTTTCTGACCCGCCCGCAAAATCGGGCGGGACGACAGAGTTTGACGCCTCGTCGGTTTCAGCTAGCCTGCCCGTCGAGAGAGCTTGCCTGCGTCACGCCGCAAGCGCACGCCGGAAAACGATGTCACGAGGCTGAGATAAATCTCGTTTGATATCGGTCAATGGCGGCGCTGATACTTGCTGATATCCATGCGGACAACGCGATTGTCGGCGCTTATTTCTGACAAGTATTTGATGATTTCTCGATCGATTGGGCCGAAGCCGCGCTGAAGACACCGCATCCGCACTGTGCCGGCACCGAACAAGCCATTCGCTCGCAAGCAGGCCGTTCCTGCTTCAGGGGTGTTGCATCGAAGGAGACGACTGGTCATGGCAAAGACGATGAAGGCCGCCGTGGTGCGGATGTTCGGCAAGCCGCTGACGATCGAGGAGGTGCCCGTTCCTGAGCCCGGCCCCGGCGCCATCCAGGTTGCGATCCAGGCATCGGGCGTCTGCCACACCGATCTCCATGCCGCCGAAGGCGACTGGCCGGTCAAGCCGAACCCGCCATTCATTCCCGGCCATGAAGGCGTCGGCTATGTCTCGGCCGTCGGTGCAGGCGTGAAGCATGTGAAGGAGGGCGATCGCGTCGGCGTGCCCTGGCTCTACACCGCCTGCGGCCATTGCCGGCACTGCCTGGGCGGCTGGGAGACGCTCTGCGAAAGCCAGCAGAACACCGGCTACTCGGTCAATGGCGGCTTCGCGGACTATGTCATCGCCGATCCCAACTATGTCGGCCATCTGCCGGACAACATCTCCTTCAACGAGATCGCGCCGGTGCTCTGCGCGGGCGTCACGGTCTATAAGGGGCTCAAGGTCACCGACACCAAGCCCGGTGACTGGGTCGCGATTTCCGGCATCGGAGGGCTCGGCCATATGGCGGTCCAATACGCTAAGGCGATGGGGCTCAACGTCGCCGCGATCGACGTCGACGATGCCAAGCTCGATCTCGCGCGGCGCCTCGGCGCTACCGTCACCGTCAATGCGCGCAATGAGGATCCCGGCACCGTAATCCGCCGCGAGACCGGCGGCGGCGCCCAAGGGGTGCTGGTGACGGCCGTCAGCCCCAAGGCCTTCGAGCAGGCGATCGGAGCGGTGGCGCGTGGCGGCACTGTCTCGCTCAACGGCTTGCCGCCCGGCGGCTTCCCGCTCGACATTTTCGGAATGGTGCTGAACGGCATCACCGTGCGCGGCTCGATCGTCGGCACGCGGCTCGATCTGCAGGAATCGCTCGACTTCGCCGCCGAGGGCAAGGTGAAGGCCACGATCACCACGGCAAGGCTCGAGGAAATCAACGACATCTTCGATCGGATGCACAAGGGCCAGATCGAAGGGCGCATCGTGCTCGACATGACGAACTGATCACCGGGCGGCCCAATCTCAGGCCAGGGGTGAACGCCCGGCCTGACGTTATCGATCGAACGGCGCAGCGCGATCCTGGAGGTGCCGTTTGAGCGCAGTCCCGCCGCCGAAAAGACGAAATGTCTTGTCGGCGGAGGGATATATGTTGCCCGCTTAGCAAGAACAGCGCCAAGCAATTGCGGCCGCGACCGTTGCGAAGACGTGTTGCGCTAGATCAAGGTCCTGAGGCGGGCGCGTTTTCGGGCGACGACGACAGTAGACAAGGAACAGTATTTCAGTTTCTATTTCTTCGATCTCAAATCTGGTGACGGCGCGGTTTGTGAACGCCCCGCACGCGAAAGGACGAGAGATGACGATGGAGACCGCGGGGGCGAGTGGCCCGGAAACCGCTTCGGAAAGGCCGACAAGGCGAGCCGAACTTCTGGCTTTCCTCACGCTGGCGGTGCTCATTTGGCCGATTGTGGCGATCGGTGTCGTCGGCGGTTACGGCTTCCTGGTCTGGATGTTCCAGCTGATTGTCGGTCCGCCCGGACCTCCGCATTGAGGCCGGGCCATGGAACGCACCGCCATTGATCGCGGGCGCCGCAACTTCCTGACCGGCCGGCGCCTCTCATTGCCCGACAGGGTTCGCCCACCCTGGTCCCGCGCCGCGTCGATCGCTGCGGCCTGTACCGGTTGCGGCGCCTGCCTGCCCGCCTGCCCGCAGCACATCATCGCGCTCGACGAGTCCGGCCGGGCCGCCCTCGATTTCACGGGAGGCGAATGCAGCTTCTGCGGCGCCTGCTCCGATGCCTGCCCCGAGCCGGTCTTCGATCGCGCCATGTCCGCCTTTGAGCATGTCGCCGTGATCGGGGCGGAATGCTTCGCCAGCCGCGGCATCGTCTGCCAGAGCTGCGGCGATGCCTGTCCGGAGAGCGCGATCCGCTTTCGTCCGCGGCTCGGCGGGCCGGCCGTGCCGGAGCTGGCTGCCGATCTCTGCAGCGGCTGTGGCGCCTGCATCGCGGGCTGCCCGGCCGGGGCCATCAGCGCCGGAGCGCGCCCGTCGGAGACACCCCATGGCTGAGCCATCGCGCCCGCGCTTCCATCACATTTCGAGCGCCGTCGTCTCGGCCCTGCCGGCGCGTGTCGATGCGGTGCTCGCCCGCATCCGCGAGTTGCCGGAGACCGAGGTCCATCGCGTCGAGAACGGCAAGATCGTGATCGTGCTGGAGGGATCGAGCACCGGCGTGATCGGCGACCGGCTGGCCGCGATCAGCCTGATCGACGGCGTGCTCTCGGCCAACATGGTGTTCGAACAGATCGAAGACCTCGAAACCCTCGACGACCCCGGAGTAACCCCATGACCCTGTCCCGTCGCGAGATGCTGAAGGCGCAGGCGGCTGGCGTCGCCGCGCTTGCCGCCAATATGAGCGTTCCGGCTGATGCCCAGCCGGTCAGCGGCGGCGTCGACACCTTGCAGATCAAATGGTCGAAGGCGCCGTGCCGCTTCTGTGGCACCGGCTGCGGTGTGATGGTCGGCGTCAAGGAAGGCCGCGTCATCGCCACGCACGGCGACATGAAGGCCGACGTCAATCGTGGCCTCAACTGCATCAAGGGCTATTTCCTTTCCAAGATCATGTACGGCAGCGACCGGCTGACCCAGCCGCTGCTGCGCAAGAGGAACGGCGCCTACGCCAAGGACGGCGAGTTCACGCCGGTCTCCTGGGAGGAGGCCTTCGACACCATGGCCGCCAAGGCCAAGGCGACGCTTAAGGCCAAGGGGCCGACCGCGCTCGGCATGTTCGGCTCCGGGCAGTGGACGATCTTCGAGGGCTATGCCGCGACCAAGCTGATGCGGGCCGGCTTCCGCTCCAACAATCTCGACCCGAACGCCCGCCACTGCATGGCCTCGGCCGCCTACGCCTTCATGCGCACCTTCGGCATGGACGAGCCGATGGGCTGCTACGACGATTTCGAGCATGCCGACGCCTTCGTGCTCTGGGGCTCGAACATGGCGGAGATGCACCCGATCCTGTGGACGCGGGTGACGGACCGCCGGCTCGGCCAGCCGCATGTGAAAGTCGCGGTGCTCTCGACCTACACCCACCGCAGCTCGGACCTCGCCGACATTCCGATCGTGTTCAAGCCGGGCACCGATCTGGCGATCCTGAACTACATCGCCAACCACATCATCTCGACGGGCCGGGTGAACAAGGACTTCGTCGGCAAGCACACCACCTTCGTGAAGGGTGCGACCGACATCGGCTATGGCCTGCGGCCCGACGACCCGCGCGAGGTCAAGGCGAAGAAGGCTGCGGATCCCACCGCGACGACGCCGATCGATTTCGAGGCCTATGCCGCCTTCGTCAAGGACTACACGCTGGAGAAGGTCTCAGCCCTCACCGGGGTCGAGCCCGGCTTCCTGGAGCAGCTCGCCGAGCTCTACGCCGATCCCAAGCGCAAGGTCGTCTCGCTCTGGACCATGGGCTTCAACCAGCATGTGCGCGGCGTCTGGGCCAACCAGCTCGTCTACAACCTGCATCTGCTGACGGGGAAGATCTCCGAGCCCGGCAACAGCCCGTTCTCGCTCACCGGCCAGCCCTCGGCCTGCGGCACGGCGCGCGAGGTCGGCACCTTCGCCCATCGCCTGCCGGCCGACATGACCGTGGTCAATCCCGAGCATCGCAAACATGCCGAGGAAATCTGGCGCGTCCCGAACGGGATCATCCCCGAGAAGCCCGGCTATCACGCCGTCGAGCAGGACCGGATGCTCAAGGACGGCAAGCTGAATTTCTACTGGATCCAGGTCAACAACAACCTGCAGGCCGCGCCGAACAGCAGCAACGAAACCTATCCGGGCTACCGCAACCCCGAGAACTTCATCGTCGTCTCCGACGCCTATCCGACGGTGACGGCGCTGGCCGCCGACCTGATCCTGCCGGCGGCGATGTGGGTCGAGAAGGAGGGCGCCTACGGCAATGCCGAGCGGCGCACCCATGTCTGGCACCAGCTCGTGCAGGCGCCGGGCGAGGCGCGTTCGGACCTCTGGCAGCTCATGGAGTTCTCCAAGCGCTTCACCACCGAGGAGGTCTGGCCGGCGGAGATCCTCGACGCCAACCCGAACTATCGCGGCAAGACGCTGTTCGACGTGCTCTATCGCAACGGCAATGTCGACAAGTTCGCGCTCTCCGAGATCAGCCCGGATTACGACAATCAGGAGTCGAAGGATTTCGGCTTCTACGTCCACAAGGGTCTGTTCGAGGAATACGCTACCTTCGGCCGGGGCCACGGCCATGATCTCGGCCCCTATGAGCTCTATCACGAGGTCCGCGGCCTGCGCTGGCCGGTGGTCGACGGCAAGGAGACGCTCTGGCGCTACCGCGAGGGCCTCGACCCCTATGTGAAGCCCGGCAAGGGCATCGACTTCTACGGCAACAAGGACGGCAAGGCCCGCATCATCGCGGTGCCCTACGAGCCGCCGGCCGAGTCGCCCGATGCCGAGTACGATCTCTGGCTGGTCACCGGCCGCGTGCTGGAGCACTGGCATTCCGGCTCGATGACCATGCGCGTGCCGGAGCTCTACAAGGCCTTCCCCGGCGCGCGCTGCTTCATGCACCCGGAGGATGCCCGCAAGCGCGGACTCAACCAGGGCGCCGAGATCACGGTGATCTCGCGCCGCGGCGAGATGCGCACCCGTGTCGAGACGCGCGGGCGTAACCGTATGCCGCCCGGCGTGGTCTTCGTGCCCTGGTTCGACGCCAGCCAGCTCATCAACAAGACGACGCTCGACGCCACCGATCCCATCTCCAAGCAGACGGATTTCAAGAAATGCGCGGTCAAGATCGTACCGGTCTCGGGCTGATGCGCTCGCGGACCTTCCTCGGGGCCGCCATGGCGGCGGGCCTCGTCCTCGCCTTCGGCGCCGCCTTCTCGCAGGAGGGGGCGCCGGTGAAGATCGTGCCGCGGCTGACTGGAACGGCCGACCCGATGGCGCTCGAACGGGTGCCGGCGCTGGGCCGGCCGATCGTCGACGACGTCAGGCGCATGCGGAACTATCCGGAGCAGCCGCCGGTGATCCCGCATTCGATCGACGGCTACCAGCTTACTCTCAACACCAACCGCTGCATGGACTGCCACAAGCGTGAGTTCACCGAGGGCTCGGGCGCGCCGATGATCAGCATCACCCATTTCCAGGATCGCGACGGGCAGGTGCTCTCCGACGTGACGCCGCGGCGCTATTTCTGCACCGCTTGCCATGTCCAGCAGACCGATGTCGCGCCGCTCGTCCAGAACCGGTTCCAGGACGCCAAAGACGTCGGCCGGAAGCCTTAGGCGGGACGGATCATGGCCAGACTCAAATCCTTCTGTCTCTGGTGCTGGAGCGTCGTCGTGCGCTTCTGGCGCATCATCAGCCGGCCGAGCGCCTATCTGCCGCTCGGCTTCCTGACCCTCGGCGGCTTTGTCGGGGGCGTGCTCTTCTGGGGTGGCTTCAACACCGCGCTGGAGATCACCAACACCGAGAAGTTCTGCACCTCCTGCCACGAGATGCGCGACAACGTCTATCAGGAGCTGCAATCGACGGTGCATTTCTCGAACCGCTCGGGCGTGCGCGCGACCTGCCCGGACTGCCATGTGCCGCATAACTGGACGGACAAGATCGCCCGCAAGATGCAGGCCTCCAAGGAGGTCTGGGGCAAGATCTTCGGCACGATCTCGACGCGCGAGAAGTTCCTCAATCACCGGCTCGAGCTCGCCAAGCACGAATGGGCGCGGCTCAAGGCGAACGACTCGCTCGAATGCCGCAACTGCCATTCCTCGGTCGCGATGGACTTCACCAAACAGACGCGCCGTGCGGCCGAGATCCACAGCCGCTTCCTGGTGACCGGCGAGAAGACCTGCATCGACTGCCACAAGGGCATCGCCCATCTGCTGCCGGACATGACCGGCATCGAGCCGGGCTGGAAGGACGCGCCCGAGCTGCAGGGCAAGGGCAGCGCCTCCTGGCACGGGCCTGAATGGGCCGTGCGGACCTATCTGGCGGAGATGGAGAAGCGCTGAATCGACCGGCGCATTCGCGGCAGCCCGCGCCGGGCGTGGCGGTCGCGCGTGTCATCGTCCGGCGCAACGCCGATTGCCATGGCGGCGGAGGCCGTCATGGCAACGCCACGAAAATCGCGCGGGGCGCGGGGCGCGCTCAGCCGCCGATGGCCACCTTGATGCCGCCGAAGGCACCGAGGCCCGGAACCAGGAAGCCGACGGGGTTCTCCCAGCGCTTATCGAAGAGATTGTCGATGCGGCCGAACACGGTGACCTTGTCGGTCGCCTTGTATTCGGCCGCGAGATTGACCAGCGTCGCGCCCTTCGCGTTCATTCGGGCGACCGAGAAGTCGCGATTGCCGTCCACCCAGGAGCCGACGTAGAGCAGCGTCGCCGAGAGCGTGAGCTTGTCGGTCGGCGTCCATGTCGCGGTTGCGCTCGCCTTGTGTCGCGGCCGGCGCAGCAGCTCCTGTCGCGCGATCTCGTCCTTGGCGAGGGTGAAGGTGTAGTCGGCGCGGATGCGGAATTGCGGCGAAATCTCCAGCGCGGCGAAGGCCTCGACGCCCTTGGTTCTGGCCTTTCCGACATTCGCATAGGAATCGAAGGTGGCGTTGGTGACGATCAGGTTGTCGATGTCGTTCTGGAACCACGTCGCACCGAACTGCAGCTTCCGGTCGAAAAGCGGCTGCTCGAAGCCGGCATCCCAGCCGCGGCTTTCTTCCGGATTCAGGTTCGGATTGCCATGGAAATTGAACCCGGGGCGATAGTCGACGAAGAGCTCGTTGAGCGTCGGCGCCTTGAAACCGGTGCCGTAGCTCGCCTTCAGCTTGGTCTCGGTGCCGGGGATGATCAGCGCCGGGGCGATGCGGTAGGTGGTGTGGCCGCCATAGCTGTCGTCGTCGTCGCGTCGGATATTGGCCACCAGAAAGAAGCGGTCCTGGATATTGCCCTGATATTCGAGGAAGCCAGCCTTGTTGCCGTTGGAGGCGACGAGGCCCGTATCCAGGCGCTCGCGCTCGTATTGCAGGCCCATGAGCAGGTTGTGGCCCTTGGCGATCTCGAAATTGCCGCGCCAGTCGAGCTTGGTGCGCTCGCCCAGATTCTCGTTGGGCAGGCCGAGGATGCCGGTCGTTCCGTTCGCCGTCCGCGTTGCCCGGTCCTGGTTGGTGTAGGAGACGCCGAAGGTGTTGACGAAGCGCCCGCCGAACGGGTCCCAGACGACCTCGCCGCGGGTGAAGGCCTGGGCGTAGTTCTGCAGCGAGCGATAGGGCGCAGGCCGGCTCGGGAAGCCGGTGTCGCTGGTGAAACGCAGCTGCCCGTCTTGATAGCGGCCGATCCAGTTGAGTGTCAGCGTGTCGCTGAGCGCAACGCCGACGCGGCCTGAATAGTTGTAATTGTCGAAGGCATTGGGGTTGATGCGCCGGCCCGGCGGGACAAGGTTCGGTGGCGTCACATCGGTCGCGTCCGAGCGGAAGTGGGCGGCGTTGAAGGCGTAGTTGAAGCGGTCGTCGCCGCCGCTGAAGCCCGCAGACTGGTTGAATGTGCCGTGAGAGCCGGCCTCGACGCGTGCCGTTGCCTTTGGTGGACCCTCGCCGCGCTTCGTCGTGATCGAGATCACGCCGCCGAGCGCGTTGGCCCCATAGAGGCCGCTCTGCGGGCCGCGCAGCACCTCGATGCGCTCGATATCGTCCGTCAGCATCGAGCCGAAATCGAAGGAGCGATTGGGAGTCGCGGGGTCGTTGGCCTCGATTCCGTCGATGAGCACCTTGACGTGGTTCGAGTTGGTGCCGCGCATGAAGACCGAGGTCTGCCCGCCCGGCCCGCCGGTCTGCACGATGTTCATGCCGGGCACCGTCGCGAGCGCCTGCGGCAGGGTGCGGCGCTGCTGCTGCTCGATCTCCTTCGCAGTGATGACGGTGACGGAGCTCGCGATCTCGCGCGCCGGGGTCGGCGTCCCCGTGGCGCTGACCACGATCTCGTCGAGCGCGACCGGGCCGGCGTCGCTTTGCGCCAGGGCAGGGGCAGAGCAGGCGAGGGCGAGAAGGGAGGCGGAAAGCAGCAGGCGGCCGCGTCCTGCGGCTGGAGAGAAGACGTTCACGATGGAGACCTCGGGCGGTTGACGTCAGTGGCACGTCACCGCGAACGCGATCTCCCATCGGCCGCGCGGGAGGCGGCAAACAGTCTAATCAGCGATCGGCGCACCCCGTCCGAACGTGTTCGCGTGTGACCACGGTTGACGGCAGGTCTCCTGGCTCGCGGGTCGGTGCCTTCACGCCGCCTTCCCAGGTCCGAGGTCCCAGTGGCGTCTGGCGAAAGGCTCGCCGCTTACAGTTGCGGGGGCAGCCGCGGCATGGGGCAGAAATTCGCCCGCACCGCGTTCCCTTTTGATCCCGTGAAGGAACCGTCGCGGCGACGATTAGGGCGGAAATGCGGCCGCGTCAAACCGGCTTGGCGCTGCAGCGACAGCAGACCACCATCTGCTACAGTCCCCGGCGAGACGGGATCGGGCCAGCCGACGTTCCGGCCGGGGCTGCGCATCTTTGGCCTGAATTCCGGGGAAAGATGGGGCACCGGGACCTCGCTGATGCAGTTGCATCGTTGGTCGCCGGATTGTCGCAAGACTCACTCAGTGTCGTAAGTTCACGCCAGCGGAGACGGCATGGATTATTTCAGGCGCTTCACCTTTCTGTTCGCGACGCCGAATTTCGATGCCGAGGATCTCGAAGGGATCCGCTTCAACCAAATCATCGAGGAGATCGAGCGCTCGGGCTTCGAGGTCGTCAAGGCGCGCAAGCTCGAAGATGCCGAGATCGCGGTCCAGACCGATGCCGCCATCGGCTGCATGGTGGTCGACTGGGGCAAGAAGGGTCTTGAGGGCAAGACTGCCGCGCTGATCAATCTGATGCGCCGGCGCGGCCTCGATTTTCCGATCATCCTGCTCATCCGCCGCAAGCGCTTCGAGGACGTACCGGTCGAGGTGCTCGATTTCATCGACGGCTATATCTTCCTCTCGGAGGAGACCCCGCCCTTCATCGCCAAGAGCCTGATCAGCCGTCTCAAGCAATATGCCGAGACGCTGAAGACGCCGTTCTTCGGCGCGCTCGTCGATTATGCCGAGGAAGGCAACCATCTCTGGACCTGCCCGGGACACAATGGCGGCGTCTTCTACAGCCGTAGCCCGATCGGACGCGTCTTCATGGAGCATCTCGGCGAGGCTGTGTTCCGCGACGACCTCGACAATTCCGTGCTCGATCTCGGCGACCTGCTGACCCATGAGGGGCCGGCCCTGAAGGCGCAGAAGGAAGCGGCGCAAATTTTCGGGGCGGAGAAGACCTATTTCGTCCTGAACGGCACCTCGACCTCCAACAAGGTCGCGCTCGCCGCGCTGGTTTCGGACGGCGACCTCGTGCTGTTCGACCGGAACAACCACAAGGCGGCTCATCACGGCGCGCTGCTGATCGCCGGGGGCATTCCGGTCTATATCCCGACCGCGCGCAACGCCTGGGGGCTGATCGGCCCGATGCTCTGGGAGAGCTTCGACGAGGAGGCGCTGCGCGAGCGCATCCGCACCAATCCGCTTATCAAGGACCCGGACGCCTGGAGGAAGCCGCGCCCGTTCCGGGTCGCAGTGGTGGAACAGTGCACCTATGACGGCACGATCCACAGCGCGCAGATGATCCTCGACCGGATCGGCCACCTCTGCGACTACATCCTCTTCGACGAAGCCTGGGCCGGCTTCATGAAGTTCCATCCGCTCTATGCGGGCCGCTTCGCCATGGGCCTCTCCGGCCTCGGCCCGGAGTCCCCCGGCATCATCGCGACCCAGTCGACGCACAAGCAGCTCGCGAGCTTCAGCCAGGCGTCCCAGATCCACATGAAGGATCGGCATATCAGGGGCCAGAAGCGGCGCGTCGAGCACCGGCGCTTCAACGAGAGCTTCATGCAATATGCCTCGACCTCGCCGTTCTATCCGCTGTTCGCCTCGCTCGACGTCGGCGCGCAGATGATGAAGGGCCGTTCCGGAGAGGTGCTCTGGGACGACACGATCCGGCTCGGCATCGAGCTCCGCAAGAAGATCCGGGCGGTCAGGCGCGAATTCGAGGAGAAGGAGACGAGGCCCGAGCGGCGCTGGTTCTTCGAGCCCTTCGTGCCGGATCGGGTCAGCATCGCCGACGCCTCGCGCGAGGGCGCCGTCCATGATGTCGCCTGGGAAATGGTCGCGACCGACCAGCTCGCAAGCAATCCGGCCTATTGGCAGCTCGCGCCCCATGCGAGTTGGCACGGCTTCACGCGGATGGAGTCGGGCTTCGCCATGACCGACCCCAACAAGCTGACCCTGTTGACGCCTGGCTTCGACCGCGAGAGCGGGACCTATGCCGAGCACGGCATTCCCGCACCGGTCGTCGCGCAGTTCCTGCGCGAGAACCGGATCGTCGCCGAGAAGAACGACCTGAATTCGCTCCTCTTTCTGCTGACGCCGGGCGTCGAGGCGAGCAAGGCCGGCACGCTGATCAGCGGTCTCGTCGCCTTCAAGAAGCTGCATGACGACAACGCGCTGCTCGAGGAGGCCATCCCCGAGTTCTCCCGCCGCCGGCCGGGCCGCTATGCCGGCGTGCGGCTGCGCGATCTCTGCGGCGAGATGCACCGCTTCTTCCGCGACCATGACGTCAGCGGGCTGCAGAACCGGCAGTTCTCGCCCGAGCATCTGCCGGAGATGGCGATGTCGCCGCATGACGCGGCGCGCTGCCTTGTGCGCAACGATGTCGACTACCTGCCGATCGGGGCCATCGAAAACCGCATCGCGGTGACGCCTTTCGTCGTCTATCCGCCGGGCATCGCCACCATCGTCCCGGGCGAAAGGCTTTGCGCGCGGGCCAAGCCGATGATCGACTACCTCAAGATGTTCGAGGCGAGCTTCAACGCCTTTCCCGGCTTCGATGTCGAGATTCAGGGCATCTATCGCGAGGTCGATGCCGCCGGCCAGGTGCGCCTCCACACCTATGTCGTCAGCGAGCAGGCCCAGGGCTGAGGTCGCGACAAACCATGGAGAGCGACCTCCCCATCCTCATCCGCCCGTCGCGCGATACCGATGTCGAGCCGATGCTGGCGATCTATCGCCGGCATATCCGCCGCGGCATCGAGGCCGGCGTCGAGGATACCGGCACGCCGGAGCCCGACGATCTGCGCGACCGGCGCAAGAACCTGCGCAACCGCCGGCTGCCGCATCTGGTGGCGACGCGGGGCGGCGACGTCGTCGGCTATGCCTATGTCGTGCTGTTTCGCAAACGCCCGGCCTACCGCTTCACGGTGAAGCATTCGATCTACGTCCATCACGAACATCTCGGCCGCGGCGTCGGGCGGCTGCTGATGCAGGCCCTTATCGACGCCTGCGCCGCCGCCGGGTTCCGCCAGATGATCGGCTATATCGACGCCGAGAACACGGCGTCGTTGACGCTGCACGAGCGCTTCGGCTTCGCCCGCGTCGGCCTGCTGCCGGCGGTCGCCTATCGCTATGGCAAATGGTCCGACAGCGTCATGGTTCAAAGGTCGCTCGGTGCGGGCGCTACGCAGCCTATCCCGCCGGGTTGAGCCTGCCGCTCGACACCGCGCAGGACCGAAGGCGCATCATCGAGACCTGGCAGCCGGTACGGAGCGTCCGCCTCGAGCGATTTTCCGGAGCATCCATATGAGACAGGTCAAATGTGCACCGCCGCAGCGCCGTGCGTCGCAGACGCGGATTGCGGTTCCCGGGAAAATCGGGACAAGAAGACGGTACGCTGAATCGCCAGATCGCCTGATCGCAGACTCCGATGATCTGGCGGAGAACCGGGCAATCTAGGCTCAGGACCTGCCAATTTGGATCGATCTGTGATTCACGGTGTCCGGGAGGATGCTGTGATGGATGATTTTTTTCTGCTGTGCGAGCGTCAGATGGCGCAGATGGAGGCGTATTTTCCGCTCTCGCATGGCGTGCCACGGGTGGATGACCGGCGCGTGGTGAGCGGCATCGTCTACGTGATCCGCAACGCCATTGACGCGGTTGTGCGCGAGGCGGTTGCCGGTGTGATCCTTTGCAGCCTCCTTGCTGCCGTTAGCGTCTCGATAGAGCTTGCAAGGAAGCGAGCCGACAGTTTCGGCAATCAGGCGCACGGCCTGAAGAACTGCGGGAACCTTGAGGGCGGTATGCGCAGTAACCGAAACACCAGAAGCAGTCGGCAGCGCGCCGAATAGCTCAGCCACGACGGGATCAGAAAGGGGAATCGACTTCCTCTCAAATCCGAAACGAAGCGACTTCTTTACGCTGCCGACTAACTCGCGGAACACAACTCGACCTTCACCAACTCAACGGCGAAGATTCTGACACATGAATGTCAGTTCATCAAGATCGAAAGCCTATAATAGGTATAATATCCTATATAATTTTCCGATGTGCGCATGCCGCTATAGAGCGCGATGAGCATCGCCCAACGCTTTTCAGTTAGCTTCGGCGACGGATCGAACAGGGGCGCGGCGAGTATCTTCTGGAGGTCGGCTTCGCGAAAATAGTCGCGGTCCTCGTCAGGATCGCGATTGCTCTGATCGACGCGGACGCCCTTCGCGGGGGTGTCGGGAATGACGCTGTTGTTGACGCACCACGTCAGCATGGCGCTGAGCCGGGATAGCCACTTGTCATTGATGGTTGTGGCGTTGAGCGTCGGGAAGGGCTCCTTGCGAGCCTTGTTCGACCGGATCGCTTCGGGGAGCGTCTTGTCGGGGAAGCGCTTCGTATAGTTCGCAGAGGTTTCGAGCAGGGCGTTCTTGTAGGCCAGCACGTCCTGCCGGGTGATCCGATAGGCCGGCTTCGCCTCGGCGACAGTCGAGGGGAGTTCCGTCGCCGGGATCAGCATTGGATGCTTGGCAGGACCATCCGGCTCGCCACGGTCGCGCCGGTTCTGGTTTTCGATCGTCTCGGCTTTCACGCCGGCGAGCATCCGCGCGAGCGTTCGCCATTCCTCGGTGCCCTTGACCGGAACGGGGCTGCCATCATTCGCGAACTCGTCAACGGCCCATTGGATTAGGGCGGCAAGCTCGTCATCTTCAGCGCCACCGCTCGCCGCCCTCTTAAGCGCGTAAAAGTAGGTCGGGCGGAACATCGCCGCGTGTGCCGGATCATAGCCGGTCGGCAGGCTCCGGGCCGCATCGTCCTGTTCAAGCTCCCGGCCATAGTGGGCGAGGGCCATCTGCCGAACGCTCATGGGGCGGCGGCGGGACGGTGCGGCAGGGTTGAGGGCTGTCACGCGGTCGCGGGCCTGATCAAGTTCCATCTGCATGCGATGGATCGCAGAAGAGAGCAGGCGAATCGCGACGGTGCGGTCGGCCCCCAAGGGCTCAGTCAGTTCCCGCTTACCTACGATCGGGCGAAGCGGAGCGGGCACCGTTAGCCGAGCATAGTATCGGCCATTCCGGGGGAGCAGGTTCCTGATTTTGCCGGCCATCGTGCCCTCTGCCAGAGCGATTTTGTAGCAAGATTTGTAGCAGAGGTATGTGAAAAGCCGTTGGGGAACAACGCTTTTTCAGGACACTCAAGGGCTTAGGGGAAATGGCGGAGACGGAGGGATTCGAACCCTCGATACCCTTGTGGGGTATGCTCATTTAGCAAACGAGTGCCTTCAGCCTCTCGGCCACGTCTCCGGCGAGAGGCTCTATGCCCGATTGCAGAGGCCTTTGACAAGTCTCGCCGACAACTTCCTTCGCGCGACCTGTGTATTCGCGCGGGCGCACCTCCCGATCACTCCCGTGCGAAGGGCGTGGTCGGGAGGTGCGAGGCCGCCGCAACGGAGCCTTGCGCCGGCTCCGCTTGCTCCCCGGCGGCGCTGCCATTAAATTGGCGCTGTCCGTTGGGGTGCCGAAAGGCTGAGAGGCGTGGCTCGCGCCAACCCATCGCACCTGATCCGGGTAATGCCGGCGAAGGGAACGGTCTTCGGCTCGCAGACACCTCGCTCGCGCCTCAGGCCGCTGCCTTCCCGGAAGCAGGGAAAGCATGACGCCAGAACGTCCTCACTCAGTCCTGACAGCCGCTGTGGTCGGCGCTGGCGTCGTCGGTCTGGCCTGTGCCACCGAGTTGCTGGCGCGGGGTGTGCAGGTCGTCCTGCATGAACGCGGCCCGCGTATCGGCGCCGAAGCCTGTTCCTGGTATGCCGGCGGCATGCTCGCGCCCTGGTGCGAGGGCGAGAGCGCCGAAGAACCGGTGATTCGGCTCGGGCAGCAGGCGGCCGATTGGTGGGAGCGCCATGCCGGCGGCGTCGCTCGCAACGGCACGCTCGTGGTTGCGCCGAGCCGGGACCGTTCGGAGCTGCGCCGCTTCGGTCAGCGCACCGACCATTTCGAGGAGATCGACAGCGAGGCCATCGCCGGGCTGGAGCCCGATCTCGCCGGCCGCTTCTCGCGCGGCCTGTTCTTCTCCGCCGAGGCGCATCTCGATCCGCGCCAAGCCATAGCAGCCCTGGCCGAACGCCTCGTCGCAAATGGGGCCGCCCTTCATTTCGGCAGTACGGTCGAGCCGGCCGATCTCGATGCCGATATCGTCCTCGACTGCCGCGGGCTGGCGGCGCGCGATGTCCTGCCCGATTTGCGCGGAGTCAAGGGCGAGATGCTGCTCCTCCGGAGCGACGAGATCCAGCTGTCGCGGCCCGTCCGGCTGCTGCATCCGCGCATCCCGCTCTATATCGTGCCCCGCGCAGACGGCCTCTTCATGGTTGGCGCGACGATGATCGAGAGCAGCGAGCGCAGCCGCATCTCCGCCCGCGCCATGCTGGAGCTGCTCGGCGCGGCCTATGCGCTGCATCCCGCCTTCGGCGAAGCGGAGGTCGTCGAGATCGGCACCGATGCCCGCCCGGCCTTTCCCGACAACCTGCCGCGGCTGACGCGCCGCGGCCGCGTGATCCATGTCAACGGGCTCTATCGCCACGGTTTCCTGCTCAGCCCCGCCATGGCGCGGATGGCGGCGGAGGCCGTGCTAAACCCGCAAGCAACACCGGAGATGCTGCATGACCTTGCTGCTTAACGGCGCGCCGCAGGAGATCGCGGCGAAGACGCTGGCCGAGGCGCTGGCCGAGCTCGGCTTTGCCGACCGCATCGTTGCGACGGCGGTGAATGGAGACTTCGTGGCGGCGCGCAAGCGGGCTGACGTCGCCTTGAGCGAGGGCGACCGCATCGAGATCGTCGCACCGATGCAGGGAGGCTGAGATGGCATCCTTCTATGGCTTCGCGCCGCAGAACCCGCTTTTCCTCGGCACGGCGCAATATCCGTCGCCCGCCATCCTGGCCGAGGCGGTGAAGCGCTCGGGCGCCGAGGTCGTCACCGTCTCGCTGCGCCGGGAATCGGCCGGCGGTGCCGGTCAGGCCTTCTGGGCGCTGATCCGCGAGCTCGGCGTCAGGGTGCTGCCGAATACGGCGGGCTGCCTCACCGTCAAGGAAGCCGTCACCACCGCGCAGATGGCGCGCGAGGTCTTCGGGACCGACTGGATCAAGCTCGAGGTGATCGGCGAGGACGACACGCTGCAGCCGGACGTGATCGCGCTGGTCCAGGCGGCCCGCATCCTTGCCGATGACGGTTTCAAGGTCTTTCCCTACACCACGGAGGACCTCGTCGTCGGCGGGCGCCTCCTCGATGCCGGCTGCGAGGTGCTGATGCCCTGGGGCGCGCCGATCGGATCGGGCAGGGGACTCAACAACCCCTACGGCCTGCGCAGCATGCGCCAGCACTTCCCCGACATTCCGCTCGTCGTCGATGCCGGCATCGGCCTGCCCTCCCACGCCGCGCAGGCGATGGAGATGGGCTATGACGGCATCCTGCTCAACACCGCCGTCGCGAAGGCGGGCGATCCGGCCGCGATGGCAGAGGCTTTCGCGCTTGCCATCCGTGCCGGCCGCCAGTCCTTCGCCGCGCAGCCGATCGAAGCGCGCGACATGGCCGCTCCTTCCACCCCCGTCATGGGCAAAGCCTTCCTGGCCTGAAAGTCTGCTCTCGCATGAAGCTCGATCCGTTCTACCCCATCTTCGAAAGCGCCGACTGGCTGGAGCGGATGCTGCCGCTCGGCGTCAAGCTGGTGCAACTGCGCGTCAAGGATCGTTCCGAGATCGAAGTCGCACGCGAGATCGCGCGGGCGAAGACGCTCTGCGCCGCGGCCGGCTGCGTGCTTGTCGTCAACGATTACTGGAAGCTCGCCATCGCCGAGGGCTGCGACTTCATCCATCTCGGCCAGGAGGATCTCGACGAGGCCGATCTCGATGCGATCCGTAAGGCGGGGCTCAGGCTCGGCATCAGCAGCCATGACGAGCCCGAGCTGGAACGCGCGCTGGCGGCAAAGCCCGATTATGTCGCGCTCGGTCCGGTTTATCCGACGATTCTGAAGCAGATGCGCTTCGGCCCGCAGGGGCTGGAGCGGCTGGGCGAATGGAAGCGCCGTATCGGCGATCTGCCGCTGGTCGGCATCGGCGGCATCTCGCTGGAGCGCGCGCCTGGGGTCTTCGAGGCCGGCGCCGACATCGTCGCAGCTGTGACCGACATCACGCTGAATGCCGATCCCGAGGGGCGCCTGAAGGCCTGGGTCGCGGCGACGCGCGGGCGCCTCGCCTGACAGGCGTCATTCTCGGGCGGAGCGAACCGCAGACCCGAGAATCGCATGACAAGAAGGCGCTGGTGTCCGAGATGGTTGGGTCAGGCCCGACCATGACGGCGAGGCAGCGCTTCAGCTCTCCGCCTCCGCCGACATCGTGTGGCCGTCGACATGGCCGAGGCTGCGCTCGGGGTCGAGCCGGTCGCGCACGCGCTGCTTCAGCACCTTGGAATCCGGGAAGCCGCCATCGGCCTTGCGGTCCCAGATCAATTCGCCGTCGTAATGAATCTGGAAGATCCCGCCGGTGCGCGGGATCAACGCAACCTCGCCGAGGTCCTGCCCGAAGGTCGAGAGCAGCTCCTGGCCGAGCCAGGCCGAGCGCAGCATCCAGTTGCACATCGAACAATAGGTGATGGCGATGCGGGGGGCGGGCTTGGTCTGGGTCATGACAGGCTACCATCCGAGAGGAGTTCGCCCCGACATCCCGCTTCCATCGCCGCGATGCAAGCCTGAAAGCCGCATGGCGGCCCGGCGCCGTCAGCCCGCCAGCGTGCTCAGGCTGCGTGAGGGATAGCGCAGTGCGACGTCGAAGGGATTGAGCTTGGCGCCCAGCGCCTCCGCCTCGCTGCGTAGCATGGCGATGACGTTCGGCAGCCGGTCCTCGCGCAGCCGCTCGGCGAGGGTGCCGACGCTGAGCGCCGCGACGACGCGCCCCCGCGCATCGAAGACCGGCACGGCAACGCCGGCCATGCCAGGGATGAGGCCGGTGTTGAGATTGACCGAGCCTTGCGCACGGGCCGTCGCGATGGCGTTCCGCAACGCGGCCTCATCGAAGAAGCCGCGATCGAGCAGGCGGGGCATGTTGAAGCGGATCACTGCCTCGCGCTCGTCCTCCGGCAGATGGGCCAGCATGGCGAGGCTGCCCTGGCCGATGCCGAGCGGCACCTTGCCTCCGATGTCCCCGGTGAAGGAGCGGATCGGGAAGGGGCCCTCGATCCGGTCGAGGCAAACCGCGTCATAGCCGTTGCGGACGAGCAGGAAGATCGTGTCGCTCAGCGTCGCCGAGAGCCGCAGCAGCGCGGGCCGGGCGAGCTCGCGCAGGCCACCGGCCTGTCCGGCGCGGGCGGCGATCACGAAGAAATCGAGCGCGAGCCGGTAGCGCTTGCCGCCCGCCGCCTGTTCGACGAAGCCCTCCGCCATCAGGTCGCGCAGCGCGCGATGCGCCGTCGGCTGGCCGCAGCCGGCAGCCTCCGCGATGTCCTTCAGCCGCATGCCGTCGCCAGCGCCCTTCGACAGGATGCGCAACAGCCCCAGCGCGCGGCGAAGCGAGGAAACGGGTTCGTCGACAGCTTGCATTTGAGAAAATCAGATGAGAAATGGAGCAATAAAAATTCTACATAGAGAAATTTTGTCAACATAAATTCTCTAATGCGGAATTGAAGATTGACGAATTTGTGTCGTCTCCCTTTGCTTGGAGCCATCGCAGTCCGGCTTTTCCGGCGAACGGAAAGCCTGCCGATCGAGGTGTTCATGGGCTTCCTGACGCTGCAATCGCTGAGCAAGGTCTTCGGCGACTTCACCGCCGTCAGGGATGTCGATCTCAGCGTCGCCAAGGGCGAGTTCGTCTCGCTGCTTGGCCCTTCCGGCTGTGGCAAGACGACGACGCTGCAGATGATCGCGGGGCTGGTCGAGCCGACCAAGGGCGCGATCACCCTCGACGGACGCGACATCACCCGCGAGAAGCCGAGCCGCCGCGGTCTCGGAATCGTCTTCCAGAGCTATGCGCTCTTTCCGCATATGACGGTGGCTGAGAACGTCGCCTTCGGCTTGGAGATGCGCAAGGTCGCCAAGGCCGAGCGCGACCGGCGCGTCAAGGAGATCCTCGGCCTCGTCCATCTCGCGCCTTTTGCCGAGCGCTATCCGCGTCAGCTCTCGGGCGGCCAGCGCCAGCGCGTCGCCATCGCCCGCGCGCTCGTCATCGAGCCGCCGGTGCTGCTGCTCGACGAGCCGCTCTCCAATCTCGATGCCAAGTTGCGCGAGGAGATGCAGTTCGAATTGCGCCGCATCCAGCGCAGCGTCGGCACGACCACGATCATGGTCACGCACGACCAGGCCGAGGCGCTCTCGATCAGCGACCGCGTCGTGGTGATGGAGCAGGGGCGCATGACGCAGATCGACGCGCCCTATCGCCTCTACGAGCGCCCGGCGACGGCCTTCATCTCCTCCTTCGTCGGCAAGATGAACCGCATCGATGCGGTCTGGCGCGCGGGCAGGGCCGAGGCCGGCGGCGTCGCGCTGCCCAGCGAGGCGGCGAGCCTGCCCGATGGTTCTGCGGCTATCCTGACGCTGCGGCCCGAGAAGATCCTGCTCAAGCCGGCCGGCCAGGGTTTATTGGACGGGAGGGTCACCAGCCGCTTCTTCCTCGGCAGCTATTGGCTCCTCAATGTCGAGACGCCGGTCGGGCCGATCCTGGTCTCGGCGCCGAACCAGGGTGGCGAGCCGGCTGGCGAAGGCGAAAGCGTTGCGCTCCACTGGCAGCCGGACAGTGCCGTCGTCGCGACTGCGGGAGCGGCGGCATGACCGGGCAGCGCGGTCTGGCACCATGGCTGCTCGTCTCGCCGGCGACGCTGCTGTTCCTCGGATTGGTGGTCCTGCCGCTCATCCTGACTGTGATCCTGTCCTTCCATGCCTATGATCACACCACGGGCATCCAGGACAGCTTCACCCTCAAGCATTACCTGACCGTCGCATCCGACGATTATTACCTCACGATCTTCTGGCGCACGCTTCGCCTGGCTGCGCTGACGACGCTGATCTGCGCCGTGATCGGCGCACCCGAGGCCTATGTGTTGGCGCGCATGGGCGATCCCTGGCGCTCGATCTTCCTGCTCGTCATCATCGGCCCACTGCTCGTCTCGGTGGTGGTCCGCGCCTTCGGCTGGAGCATGCTGCTCGGTTCCGCCGGCCTGCTGAACCAGGCGCTACAGTCGCTGGGCCTGAATCCCGTCCGGCTGCTCTACACCGAGACCGCGATCGTGATCGCGCTCGTCCACGTCATGCTGCCGTTCATGGTCATCCCGGTCTGGACGTCTCTGCAGAAGCTCGACCCGATGGTCGAGGCCGCGGCCTGGAGCCTCGGCGCCTCGCGCTTCACGGCGCTGCGCCGGATCGTGCTGCCGCAGGTCTCGCTCGGCATGCTCTCCGGCAGCCTGATCGTTTTTGGTCTCTCGGCCAGCGCCTTCGCCATTCCCGGCCTGCTCGGCGGCCGGCGCCTCAAGATGGCGGCGACGCTGGTCTATGACGAATACATGTCCGAGCTGAACTGGCCGCTGGGCGCCGCGATCGCGATCATCGTGCTCGCCGCCAACCTCGTCATCATGCTGGGCTACAACCGTCTCGTCGAGACGCGCGCCCGCCGGGCTCTGGGCTGAGGGGACGCGCCATGCATCGCAACGGTCCCGTCGCGCTTCTCTTCCACGGCCTCGTCGTCTCCTTCGTGCTGGCGCCGCTCGTCGTCGTCTGCCTCGTCGCCTTCACACCGGAGAACACGCTCTCGATCCCGACCACGAGCTTCTCGCTGCGCTGGTTCGAGGCGATCTTCAAACACCCCGATTTCGTGCCGTCCTTCCACAACAGCTTGTGGCTGGCGACGCTGGCCGCGACGCTCTCCGTCGCGCTCGCGGTGCCCGCCGCGCTCGCCATCGACCGCTACCATTTCCCCGGCCGCGATGCGTTGAACGGGCTCTTCCTCTCGCCGCTGATCATTCCGCATCTGGTGTTGGGCGTCGCCTTCCTGCGTCTCTTCGCCCTGATCGGCGCGACTGGCTCCTTCGCCTGGCTAGTCGTCACCCATGTCATCGTGGTCACGCCCTATGTGATGCGCCTGGTCATGGCGGGGCTGTCGGGCATGGACCGCAGCGCCGAGCAGGCGGCGATGACGCTTGGCGCCTCGCATTGGACGGTGTTCCGGCGCATCACCGCGCCGATGATCCTGCCCGGCATCACCGGTGGCTGGCTGCTCGCCTTCATCAACAGCTTCGACGAACTGACCATGTCGATCTTCGTCACCTCGCCGCAGACGGTAACGCTGCCGGTGCGGATGTACATGTACGCGACGGAGTCGATCGACCCGATGATGGCGGCGGTTTCGGCCCTGATGATCGCGCTGACGGCTGGCGCCATGTTGATCCTCGACCGCGCCTTCGGGCTCGACAAGATCCTCGTCGGTCAGAAGTGATCGCCATGTCTTCGAACCAGAAGCAGCCGCTGCTCCATCGCATCACCCGCAAGGATCATGCAGCCATCGCCTTCACCCTTGATGGCGAGCCCTGCGAGGGCCGGGCCGGCGACACCCTGCTGAGTGCGATCCTGAACCGCGTCGACAGCCTGCGCCGCACCGAGTTCAGCGGTGAGCCGCGCGCCGGCTTCTGTCAGATGGGCGCCTGCCAGGATTGCTGGGTCACCACCGAGACGGGCGAGCGCCTGCGCGCCTGCACGACGCCGTTGCAGCCGGGAATGCGGATCGTGACCGGCGTCGGGAGGGCGGCATGAGCACGCGTCCGCAACCCCTGATCATCGGCGCTGGGCCAGCCGGCATTCGGGCCGCCGAGGCGCTGGTCGCCGCCGGCCTGCGCCCGCTGGTGGTGGACGAGGCGCCTGCCTGCGGCGGCCAGATCTATCGGCAGCGCCTTGTGCAGGATGGCCGCTCGACCAAGGACCTTTACGGCTCCGAGGCAGGCAAGGCCGGGCGGCTTCACGCCGCCTTCGCCGCGCTCGACGGCAAAATCGACTACTGGCCGCAGGCACTGCTCTGGAACCTGCGCGACGGCACCGCCGACATCGCAGTTGCCGGCGTGACCCGCCGGGCCACCTATGACGGACTGGTCCTCGCGACCGGCGCCACCGACCGTGTCCTCCCGATCCCCGGCTGGACGCTGCCCGGCGTCTTCACACTCGGCGGCTCGCAGGTCGCACTCAAGGCGCAGGGTTGCGCGATTGGCAGCCGCATCGTCTTCGCCGGCTCCGGCCCGCTGCTCTACCTCGTCGCCTGGCAGTATATGAAGGCCGGTGTGGAGGTCGCGGCGGTGCTCGACGCCGCCCCCAGCTCTGCCAAGCTCAACCTGCTCAAGGCCCTGCCGCTCGATCCCGGTATCGTGCTGCGTGGAATGCGCTTCGTCGCTGAGCTGCGTCTGCGGGGCGTCGCCATCCGCACCGGCATCGAGGGCTTGCGCATCGAGGGCGAGGGCAGGGTCTCCGGTGTCGCCTGGCGCGAAGGCGGCCGCGAGCGGCGCCTTGCTTGCGACGGCGTCGGCTACGGCCTTGCGCTCCGTTCCGAGGCGCAACTCGCCGATCTCGCTGGTTGCGCCTTCCGCTTCAATGAGCGCGATCGTGCCTGGCTGCCGACACGGGATGCCGCCGGCCGCGCCTCGGTCCCGGGCGTCTATCTCGCGGGTGATGGCGCCGGCATCGCCGGAGCCGATGCGGCGGAACGGGCCGGCGAGCGTGCTGCGCTGGCACTGCTGGAAGACAGCGGCCTGGCGTTCGATAAGACGCGTGCTTCTGCGCTCGAAGCCGAGCTTGCCCGCATCGGCCGGCTGCGCGACGTGCTCGAAGCTGCCTTTCCCTTCCCGGCCCATTGGGCGGGGGCGATCGACGACGCCACCACGCTCTGCCGCTGCGAGGAGATCACCGCCGGGACGGTGCGAGAGGCCGCGAGCCGACTGGACATCAGCGAGATCAATCGGCTGAAGGCGGTGAGCCGTGTCGGCATGGGCCGTTGCCAGGGGCGGATGTGCGCTGCGGCTTCCGCCGAGGTGCTGGCCGCCGCGACGGGCAAGCCCATCGCTGCCATCGGCAGGCTGAGGGCGCAGGCTCCGGTAAAGCCGATCCCGCTCGCCCTGCAGTTGGCGGCCGAGCTGCCGGAGGCGGCAGAATGAACCGGCATCTCGACATCGACGTCGCCATTGTCGGCGGCGGTCTGGTCGGCTCTTCGGCGGCGCTGGCCCTGCGCAATATGGGCTTCAGCGTCGCCCTGCTCGACAAGGGCTTCTGCGGCGCGCAGGCCAGCGGCGTGAATTATGGCGGCGTTCGCCGGCAGGGCCGCCCGCGCGAGCAGCTGCCGCTGTCGCAACGTGCCCATGCCGTCTGGCCACGCCTCAAGGAACTGATCGGCATCGACGGCGAGTTCCTGCGTTCCGGCCATCTCAAGCTCGCATGCAGCGAGGGCGACATGGCGTCCCTTGAAGCCTATGCGGCCGAGGTTGCCGATCAGGGCCTCGGCCTCGAACTCATCGGCCATAACGGCCTGCGCGAGCGCTTCCCCTGGATCGACGGCAGCATCCTCGGTGCCTCGCTCTGTGCCGGCGACGGCCATGCCAATCCGCGTCTCGTCTCGGCGGCCTTCGCCAGCGCCGCCCGGCGTGCCGGTGCGCATGTGCTGGAGAACACGCCGGTCACCGGCATCGCGCGCAACGGCGAGGGCTTCGCGCTGGAGGCCGGCGAGGGCGTCAGCCTGACGGCCAGCATCGTCATCAATAGCGCTGGTGCCTGGGCCGATCGCTTCGCTGCCGATTTCGGCGAGCCGGTGCCGCTCTCGCGCATCTACCCTTCGATGATCGTCACCGAGCCGCTGGCGCCGGTGATGACTGTCAATATCGGCATGGAGGGCGGCGGCATCTATGCCCGGCAGGTCGAGCGCGGCAATTGCGTCGTCGGCGGCGAACGCGCCCTGCCGCTCGACGATGCCGATTTCTCGCGTCCGCGCGGCGCTGGGGCGCTGGCGATCATGAACCGCACGGCCGAGATCTTCCCGGTGCTGCGCCATGCCCAGGCGATCCGCTTCTGGTCGGGGACCGAGGCGTCGATGCCGGACCGGAATCCCGTGATCGGCTTCAGCGGCACCACGCCCGGCCTGATCCACGCCTTCGGCTTCACCGGCGCTGGATTCCAGATCGCGCCCGGCGTCGGCGAGGTGCTGGCCGAGCTTGTCCGCGATGGCCGCACCTCCACGCCGATCGAAGCCTTTTCCATCGCCCGTTTCAGCCGGCCTTCCGGGCCGGCGGGTCAGGACCGCATCAGCCACGGCTCGGATGCGCGTTCGCAATCAGAGCCGCAAAGCAGGGGAGCCCACTCATGATCACTCGTCGCACCGCCTTGGCCGGTACCGTCGCCGCGCTCGCGCTGACCGCTGCCGGCAGCGCCTTCGCCCAGACCAAGACGCTCTATGTCGGCATGAACGGCGGCAATTTCGAGCGAACCTTCACCCAGGCCGTCTTCCCGGATTTCGAGAAGGCCAACAACGTCAAGATCGTGGTGGTGCCCGGCACCTCCTCGGACATCCTCGCCAAGGCGACCGCGGCCAAGGACAAGCCGCAGATGCACATCATGTTCCTCGATGACGGTGTCATGGTCCGCGCCATCGGCGCCGGCCTCTGCGAGAAGATGAAGGACAGCCCCGGGCTGGCTCAGCTCGACAAGGGCGCCCGCATGAAGGACGACATGGCGGTTGGCATCGACATGGGCATGACCGGCCTCGCCTATAACAAGAAGATGTTCGACGAGAAGGGCTGGGCGGCGCCGACCTCCTGGATGGACCTCGCCGATCCCAAGTTCAAGGACAAGGTCGTCTTCCAGTCGGCCTCGGCCTCGTCCTTCGGCCTGCACGCCTTCCTGATGTTCAACCGCATCCAGGGCGGCACCGAGGCCAATGTCGAGCCGGGCTTCGGCAAATTCCGCGACACCATCGGCAAGAACGTGCTCGAGTTCATCCCCAACTCGGCCAAGATCTCCGAGATGGTCCAGACTGGCGAGGCCGCGATCTTCCCGCTGACGCCGACCGCCGTCGCCACCCTCAAGGAAAAGGGCATCCCGGTCGAATACGCCCAGCCGAAAGAAGGCTCGGTCGTGCTGATGGTCGCGCAGTGCGTCATCGCGAACAATTCGGAGCAGGAGCTGGCGCAGAAGCTCGCCGCCTACCTGCTCTCGCCCGAGGCGCAGTCGAAGGCGCTGGCGGCCGGCAATGTCGTGCCCTCGAACCCGCAGGCCAAGGCCGAAACGGCGGACGCCGAGAAGAAGCTCGAGGCCTTCCACACCAACATGAAGACTGCCGTGGTGCTGGATTGGGACGCGATCAACGCCAAGCGCCCGGAGTGGAACAGCCGCTGGAACAAGATGATCGAGCGCTGAGCCGACACTCTTCCGATAAAGCATCGGCCGGTCCGTAAGGACCGGCCGTTCTGGTTTAAGGGATTCGCGTTTCGTCGCAGCCGACTTGCTCAAACCGCTGAGGAGAATCGAGAAACGGCCATCCTTTCAACGGGCGTCATTCTCGGGCGGAGCGAAGCGCAGACCCGGGGATCTCTTGCCGGAGGAGGCCAGGGACCCCGCATATCACGAGATGCTCGGGGCAAGCCCGAGCATGACGGGAAACGTCGCGGCCGTCACACCTCCTCGACATAGCGACGGCGCAGATGCGCCTTGAAGACCGAGGCGTCGAGCGGCCGGCCTGTCGCTTCGGTGAGCAGATCGTCGGTCGAGAGCAACGAGCCCTTGCCGTGGATATTGGCGCGCAGCCACCCGACGAGCGGGCTGAAATCGCCCTTGCCGATGCCGGGCAGGATAGCGGGCTCGGCCCGGCAGGCTGCGTCGAAGATCTGGGCCGCGGTCATCGCGCCGAGCGTATAGGTCGGGAAATAACCCCAGCCGCCAGACGGCCAGTGGATGTCCTGCAGGCAGCCGACGCGGTCGTCCGGGACGGTGACGCCGAGCAGGGATTTCATCCCGGCGTTCCAGGCGGCGGGCATTTCGGCCAGCGGCATCTCGTCGGCGATCAGCGCCTTCTCCAGCCTGTAGCGCAGGATGACATGGGCGGGATAGGTGACCTCGTCGGCATCGACGCGGATGAAGCCGGGCTCGACGCGGGTATAGCGGCGCCACATCGCCTCGGTTTCCCATGCCGGGCCATGACCCCCAAAACTCTCCCGCATCAGCGGGGCGGCGAAGGCGAGGAACTGACGTGAGCGGCAGGCCTGCATTTCCATCAGCAACGACTGGCTCTCATGGACGCTCATGCCGCGCGCCGCGCCGACCGGCTGGTTCATGTAGCCCTGCGGCCGGCCCTGCTCGTAGAGCGCGTGGCCGGTCTCGTGCAGGACGCCCATCAGAGCCTTGGTGAAGTCGGCCTCGTCGTAGCGCGTGGTGATGCGGACATCGTTGTCGGCGCCGCCGCAGAACGGGTGTGTCGAGATATCGAGGCGCCCGCGCTCGAAATCATAGCCCAAAGCCGACATCAGCCTCAGGCCGAGCGCCCGCTGTGTCTCGGTGGGGAAGGGGCCTTCGAGGGCCGGCAGGGCCGGCCGGCGCGCCTGCACCGCCATCACGTCCTGGGTGAAGCCGGGCAGGAAGGCAGCGAGGTCGTCGAACAGCGCGTCGATCTTCGCAGAGCTGCCGCCGGGCTCGTAGTCGTTGAGCAGCGCGTCATAGGGCGAGACGCCGAGCTTCTCGCCCTTCGCCTTGCCGATCTGGCGCTGCAGGTTCAGTACCTCTCCGAGATAGGGCAGCAGGCCGCCGAAGTCGGAATCCGCCCGCGCCTGGCGCCAGCGCATCTCGCAGGCCGAGATCGCCTTGCTCGATGCCTCGACGAGATCGGTGGGCAGCGCGGTGTCGACCGTCCAGACGCGCCGGACCTCGCGCAGATTGGCGTTCTCCCAGGCGCTGAGGCTGTCGTCGCTTTCGGCATCCGCGAGCCAGCCGCCGATGCGGGCGTCGGTCGCCAGTCCGTGGCGCATGACATGCAGCAGCGCCATGCTCTCGGCCCGCGTTTCGGCGGCGCCCTTGGGCATCATCGTGTCGTTGTCCCATTGCAGGATGCCGATGGCGTTGGAGAGCGCGGCGATGCGGCCGAAATGGGCGGCGAGGTCGGAATAGGCGGTCATGGGCGTCCTTGAACGGGGGATCGTTCTGCATGGAAATGCGCCGTTATTCCGGGGCAAGCCCGGAATGACGAGGGGGATGCTGGTCAGGCGAACAGCTTGGAATACTGCCGGGGCTGCGAGCGCAGATACTGGTCGGGCGCCTTGACGCTGGCGCCCAGCTCCGCCGCGGCGTGCCAGGGCCAGCGCGGGTCATAGAGGATGCCGCGCGCCAGCCCGACGAGATCGGCCTCGCCAGTGCCTATGATCGCCTCGGCCTGCTCCGGCTCCGTGATCAGGCCGACGGCGATCGTGGGAAGCCCGGTCGCCTGCTTCACGGCCCGTGCCAGCGGGACCTGATAGCTCGGGCCGAGCGGGATCTTCTGGGCCGTGGACAGGCCGCCGCTGGAGACGTGGATGAAGTCGGCGCCCCGTGCCTTGGCTGCCATGGAAAAGGCGATGCTCTGTTCGACATCCCAGCCGCCCTCGACCCAGTCGGTCCCCGAAATGCGGAAGCCCAAAGGGAAGCCAGCCGGCACCACCGAGCGCACAGCGTCGAGGACCTCCAGCGGGAAGCGCATGCGATTTTCGAGAGAGCCGCCATACTCGTCCTCGCGTTTGTTCGAGAGCGGCGAGAGGAATTGATGCATCAGATAGCCATGGGCGCCGTGCAGTTCGATCGCCGCGAGTCCAAGCCGGACGCTCCGCCGCGCCGAATCCGCGAATGCCTCGATGAGACGGGCGATGTCATCGCGGGTGAGGGCGCGCGGCGGGCGCGGATAGCTTTCGAAGCCGACCGCCGAAGGCCCATGCACATGCCAGCCGCCCTCGTCGAGGCCGAGCTGGCCGCCGCCCTTCCAGGGCTGCGCCACCGAGGCCTTGCGGCCGGCATGGCCGAGCTGGATCGCGATCGGCATGTCGGACCAGGAGCGGGCGGCTTCCAGTGCCTTGCCCAGCGCTGCTTCCGTTTCGTCCGACCACAAGCCGACATCGAACGGGCTGATGCGCCCGTCCGGCTCCACGGCGGTGGCTTCGATGATGAGCAGCGCCGCGCCGGAAAGCGCGAGATGCCCGAGATGGATGGTGTGCCAGTCCGTCGCGCAGCCGTTCTTCGCTGAATACTGGCACATGGGCGCGATGACGATGCGGTTGGCGAGCGTGAGGCTGCCGAGCTGATAGGGGCTGAAGAGCTGGCTCATGTCGGAAAGGCTTCTCAAAGAGGGAAGGTTGGAACGCAGTCTAGAAGCGCTTTCCCCCGTGAGGCCAGAGCAAGCCTTGCAAATCGGATGCGCGCCACGCTGCGGCACTGCTCACGATTCCGCGTTCGACATTGTGCGACCGCGAAACCGCCGTAATCTGGCATACGATAAGCAGGCTTACGTTCCGGAGATTCTGTATGAAGCGACCACTGCGGCGGGAATTCATGTTCCAGCTTGTCGAAACCTCCCGCCTGCTGCGGACCTATGTCGATCAGCGTGCGCGCCAGCACGGTACGACGCGGGCGCAATGGGGCGTGATGTCCCGCTTGCGGCGGCAGGAAGGCTTGAACCAGGCGGCACTGGCCGAGCAGATGGATCTGCAGCCGATTTCGCTCGCAAGGTTGCTCGACCGGCTTCAGGGGCAGAGCCTGATCGAGCGCCGCGAGGACCCGGCCGACCGCCGCGCCTATCGCCTTTACCTGACGCCGGAGGGCCGGGCGCTGGTCGACGACCTCGATGAGGTGCGCACCGCGATTGCTCAGGAGGTTCTTGGCGGGGTGGAGGAAAGATCGATCCTTTCCGCGCTGGATACGCTGGCCACGATCCGTGAACAGACCCGCCCCCAGCGGGAAGACAAGATGCAGATGCCGGCTTCCGCCGGCCAGACCGCCTGAACGAGTGGGGCGAACATGAAGCGTTCAGGTTTTGTCACCGGGCTGATGCTCGTCGCGGCCGCGGCCGCGGGCGTCTGGTATTGGCGCTCGCACGGCTCGGAAAACGCGCAGGCGGCGCGCGGGCGTGCAGATGGCGCGCCCGTCGCGATCGCCTCCGCCGCGGCAGTCCAGGTCGATTTCCCGGTGCGAAAGCGCGCCATCGGCTTCGTCGAGACGCCTGCGAGCGTGCTCGTGCGCTCGCGGATCGACAGCCAGATCATGCAGCAGCACGTCACAGACGGGCAGTTCGTCAAGACCGGCGATCTGCTCTTCACCCTCGATGATCGCGACATCAAGGCTCAGATCGCCAAGGACGAGGCGATGCTGGCGCGCGACGAGGCGACCCATACGCGCAACCTCGCCGATCTCGAGCGCTATAAGCAGCTCCTGGCGCGCAATGCCGGCACGCAGGTGCAGGTCGACCAGGCAATCGCCGACGAGCGCAGCTCCGCCGCCAGCATCCAGGGCGACCATGCAACGCTCGACGCGGACCGGTTGAAGCTGAGCTATACGCGGATCACGGCCCCCATCGACGGACGTATCGGCGCCGTCCAGGTCACGCCGGGCAATCTCGTCAACGCCAGCAACAACAATAGCGGCACGGGCCTGCTGACCATCACCCAGATGAAGCCGCTGCGCGTGACCTTCGCCATGCCGGAGCATGAGCTGCCGACCCTGCAGGCCGCGCTCGCGGCCGCCAAACCGATAGCGGTGACGGCCCGCGTGCCGAATACCGGCCGTCCGCCGGCGGAAGGCAAGCTCAACTTCGTCGATTCGACCGTCGACATGACATCGGGAACGATCACGGCCAAGGCAGCCTTCGCCAATGACGATCTCACGCTCTGGCCCGGCCAGTATGTCGATGTCGAGATCGTCCCGGAAACGCTGATGGGCATCGCCGTGATTCCGACGGTGGCGGTTCAGACCGGGCAGAAGGGCCCCTATGCCTTCGTGGTGAAGCCTGACTCGACCGTCGATCTGCGTCAGATCAAGGTCGCGCTGAGCGATGGCGACAAGACGGCGGTGTCCGAGGGGATCGCTCCGGGGGAGCGAGTCGTCATTGACGGCCAGATGCGGCTGAAGCAGGGGACGCGGGTGCGCGAGCGCGCCGCAACGAGCGAGAAGCCGCCGGCCAGCACGCCGGTGGCCGAGGGCGCGCGCTCATGAACATTTCCTCCTTCTGCATCAGGCATCCGGTCGCCACCATCCTGATGTCGGTCTCGCTGGTGCTGGCGGGCCTGTTCGCCTGGCGTTTCCTGCCGGTCGCAGCGCTGCCGCGCGCCGAATTTCCGGTCATCAACGTCTCCGCCCAGCTTCCCGGCGCCTCGCCGGACACCATGGCGACCTCGATCGCGACGCCGCTGGTCAAGCAGTTCGGCACCATCGCCGGCATCGACTCGATCTCGACCACGAACTCGCAGGGCGCGACCTCGATCGCCATCCAGTTCGTGCTGAACCGCGACATCGACGCCGCCGCCGCCGACGTGCAGGCCGCGATCACCCGCACCCTCCGGCAATTGCCGATCGAGATGACGACGCCGCCGAGCTATCGCAAGGTGAACCCGGCTGACGCGCCGATCATCCTGATGGCGCTGAAGAGCGATGTCGTGCCGCTGTCGCAGCTGGACGCCTTCGCCCAGCAGGTCATCTCGCCGGCGCTGTCCACCGTGGAAGGCGTTGCCCAGGTGCTGATCTGGGGCAGCCAGAAATACGCGGTCCGCATCCAGATCGACCCGACCGCGCTGGCGGCGCGCGGCATCGGCCTCGACGAATTGCAACTTGCGATCACGGCCGCGAATGCCAACACGCCGGTCGGCACCCTCCAGAACACGGCCCAGCAGCTCACCATCCAGGCGCAGACCCAGCTCGCCAATGCCGCCCAGTTTTCCAACGTCATCATCGCGACGCGCTCCGGCAAGCCGGTCCGGCTGGGCGACGTCGCCAAGGTGATCGACTCCGTCGAGAACACCCAGACCCGCAGCACCTATGACGGCATGCCGGCGATTGTCCTGGCGGTGCAACGCCAGCCCGACGCGAACACCGTCGAAGTCGTCGATCGCGTCAAGGCGATGATCCCGACCTTCCAGGAACAGCTGCCGGCCGCAGCCGGGCTCTCCCTGCTCAACGACCGCTCGACCTCGATCCGCCAGGCGGTGGAGGATGTGCAGTTCACGCTGCTGCTCACCATCGCGCTCGTGATCATGGTGATCTTCGTTTTCCTGCGCCGGATCGCCGCGACCTTCATCCCCGCCGTGGCGGTGCCGATCTCGATCATCGCGACGCTGGCCGCGATGTACATGCTGGATTTTTCGATCGACAACATCTCGCTGCTCGGGCTGACCCTCTCGGTCGGCCTGGTGGTCGACGACGCCATCGTCATGCTGGAGAACATCGTCCGGCACATGGAGGAGGATGGGCTTTCGGCCTATGAGGCGTCCCTGAAGGGCGCCGGCGAGATCGGCTTCACCATTATCTCCATCTCGCTGTCGCTGGTCGCCGTCTTCATCCCTGTGCTGCTCATGGGCGGCGTCATCGGCCGCATCTTCAACGAATTCGCGGTGGTGGTGACGGTCGCGATCCTCGCCTCCGCCTTCGTCTCGCTGACGCTGACCCCGATGCTGTGCTCGCGGCTGCTCTCGGGCTACTCCGAGCACCATGAAGAGAACATGCTGGGCCGCTGGCTGGAGAAGGGCTTCGATGCAGTGCTGGCGGGCTATGACCGTGGGCTGAAATTCTGCCTGCGCTTTCAGCCGCTGATGCTGCTCGCGTTCTTTCTCACGATGGCCGGCACCGTCTGGCTGCTGCAGACGACGCCGAAAGGCTTCTTTCCGCAGGAGGATATCGGCCAGCTCCAGGTTTCGACCGAAGCCCGTCAGGACATTTCGTTCGATGCGATGCTGAAGTTGCAGTCTGAGGTTGCGGACATCTTTCGCAAGTCGCCCTATGTCGCGCATGTCGCCTCGTCGGTCGGCGGCAATGGCGGTGGCGGCAGCGCGCTGAACGCCGGGCGTCTCTTCGTCGAGCTGAAACCGCTGGACGAGCGCCCCAAGCTGCAGGAGGTGCTCGCCTCGCTGCGGCGCGATCTCGGACAGGTGGCGGGCATCAACACCTATATGGTGCCGGTCCAGAACCTGAACATCGGCGCACGCGCCTCGAAGAGCCAGTACCAGCTCGTCATTCAGGGGCTCGACCAGGCGCTGATGAATGATTGGGCTCTGCGGCTCGCCGATGCGATGAGCCGCGATCGTGCAATCTTCGCCGACGTCACGACCGATCTCCAGAACAACGCCCTGCAGGCGACGCTGACGATCGACCGCGACAAGGCCAACGCGCTGGGTATCGGTGCCGACATCCTGCGTTCGACCCTCTATTCGGGCTTCGGCGTCCGGCAGGTCTCGACGATCTACACCACCGGCGACAACTACAACGTCGTCGTCGAGTTCAATCCCAACGAGCACTGGACGCCCGAGCATCTGAACGCCATTCGGGTGCGCGCCAAGAACGGCACGTTGGTCCCGCTCGGTGCCGTCGCCCGGGTCGAGCGGACGGCCGGCCCGCTCACGGTCAACCAGCTCGGCCAGCTCCCCGCCGTGACGATTTCCTACAATCTGCCGGCCGGCGTGGCGCTCGGCGACAGCGTCAACCGCATCAACACGCTCAAGGAGCAGATTGGCTTGCCGAAGTCGCTCTCGACCACGCTCGCCGGCACTGCCAAGACCTTCCAGGATTCCTTGGCCAACCAGGGGCTGCTGATCGCGGGCGCGATCCTGACGATCTACATCGTGCTCGGCATCCTCTACGAGAGCTTCATCCACCCGCTGACGATCCTGACCGGCCTGCCTTCGGCCGCGATCGGCGCGCTCGGGGCGCTCAGGCTCTTCGACATGGACCTCTCGGTCATCGCCATCATCGGCCTCCTGATGCTGATCGGCATCGTCAAGAAGAACGCGATCATGATGATCGACGTAGCCCTCGTGCTGTTGCGCGAAGGCGCGTCGGCGCAGGAGGCGATCCACCGGGCCTGCCTCATGCGGTTCCGGCCGATCCTGATGACGACGCTGGCGGCGCTGATGGGCACGCTGCCGATCGCGCTGGGCGCCGGCGCGAGCGCCGAGTTGCGCCAGCCGCTCGGCATCGCCGTTGTCGGCGGCCTGATGATCTCGCAGGTCTTGACGCTGTTCATCACGCCCGTCCTGTTCCTCTACATGAACAGGCTTTCGGACGGGCTGACCCGGCTGTTCTTCGGCAAGCGCGAGCCGGAACACGCAGCGCATCCGGCGGAGTAAGGTCGGATCAAAACGCAAACGCCGCCGGCTTCGCGTGAAGCCGGCGGCGTCTTTTTTAGGTCGTCGTCCGGAATGCTCAGGCGGCGTCGAGGCCGTAGAGCGAGTGCAGGGTGCGGACCGCGAGCTCGGTATAGGCCGCGTCGATCAACACCGAGAACTTGATCTCGGAGGTGGTGATGGCGCGGATGTTGATGCCCTTCTCGGCCAGCGCGCGGAAGGCGCGGGCCGCGACGCCCGCATGGCTGCGCATGCCGACGCCGATCGCCGAGATCTTCACGACGTCGATCGCGCCCTGGATCTCCTGGTAGGAGATCACATCGTGCTTGCTCTCGAGCAGCGTCTTGGCGCGCTCGTAATCGGCAGTCGGCACGGTGAAGGTGATGTCGGTCGTCGCCTGATCGTCGGAGACGACCTGGATGATCATGTCGACATTGATGTTGGCATCGGCGAGCGGGCCGAAGATCGCCGCGGCGACGCCGGGCTTGTCGGCCACGCGCCGGAGGGTGATCTGGGCTTCGTCCCGGGAGAAGGCGATGCCGGTGACGATCTGCTGTTCCACGATGTCGTCCTCGTCGCAGATGAGGGTGCCAGGATTGGGGTTTTCGGGGTCGTCGAAGGAGGAGCGCACATAGGTCGGCACGCGCTGCGTCATGGCGATCTCGACCGAGCGCACCTGCAGAACCTTGGAGCCGAGCGAGGCCATTTCGAGCATTTCCTCGAAGGAGACCTTGTCCATGCGCTTGGCCTTCGGGACGATGCGCGGATCGGTCGTGTAGACGCCGTCGACATCGGTGTAGATATCGCAGCGATCAGCCTTGAGGCCGGCCGCGAGCGCGACCGCGCTGGTGTCCGAGCCGCCGCGGCCGAGCGTGACGATGCGGTGCGTGCGCGGGTTGACGCCCTGGAAGCCGGAGCAGACGGCGATCTCGCGATTGCGGTCGAAGCCGGCGAGGATGCCGGCGCCGTCGACGCCTTCGATGCGGGCCGAGCCATGCGCGTCCGAGCCATAGAGCGGGATCTGCCAGCCCTGCCAGGAGCGGGCCGGCAGCCCCATCTCCTGCAGCACGATCGCCATCAGGCCGGAGGTGACCTGCTCGCCGGAGGCGACGACGGTGTCGTACTCGGCCGGGTCATAGAGCGGCGCGGCTTCCTTGCACCAGGCGACGAGCTCGTTGGTCTTGCCTGACATCGCCGAGACGACGATCGCGACCTCGTTGCCGGCGTCGAACTCGCGTTTGACGTGCCGCGCCGCGTTCTTGATGCGCTCGACAGTGGCGACTGAGGTGCCGCCGAATTTCATCACCAGACGGGCCATGACGGTATTCGGGCTCTCGATAGCTGTCCCCGGCTGGAAAAGCCGGGTCGAAACGTCGCCCTCGCACTGGCGGCGGGGCGGGTGTAGATGACGGGCGTCAGGCGCGGTGTCAATGTGGCATCGCATAAACGAGGGACGGGTTCATGGCGGCTGCGGCTGAGCGAAAGGGATCGACGATCGATCCGGCCGAAGTCGCGCGCTTCGATGCGATCGCGCGCGACTGGTGGGACCCGAAAGGGCCCATGGCTGTCCTGCACAAGTTCAATCCCGTGCGCCTCGCCTATGTCCGCGACGAAGCCTGCGCGCATTTCGGCCGTGATCCGAAGCGGATGCGGGCGCTTGAAGGCCTGACTCTGGTCGATATCGGTTGCGGCGGCGGCGTGCTGTCGGAGCCGCTCGCTCGGCTCGGCGCGGAGGTGACCGGGCTCGACCCGGCGCCGACCAATGTCAGCGTCGCGCGCGCCCATGCCGAGAAGAGCGGCCTGACCATCGACTATCGCGAGGAGACGATCGAGGCGGTCGTCGCCTCCGGCAAGCGCTTCGACATCGTGCTGGCGATGGAAGTCGTCGAGCATGTCGCCGATGTCGAGGCTTTCATCGCCGCCTGCTGCGCGGCGGTGAAGCCTGATGGTCTGCTGATCATGGCGACGATCAACCGCACGCTGAAATCCTATGCGCTGGCCATCGTCGGTGCCGAATATGTGCTGCGCTGGCTGCCGAAGGGCACGCATGACTGGGAGAAGTTCGTGAGCCCGGCCGAACTTGGCGGCGCCATCGAAGGCAACGGCTTCACGCTGGGCACGCAGACTGGCGTGGTCTTCAATCCGCTGACCGGCCGCTGGAGCGCCGCCCGCGACATGGACGTGAATTACATGCTCGCCGCCAGCCGCAGCGGCCAGGCCTGACGTTTAGCTCTGACGTTAGTCTTCCGGCGCTGCCATCGCGGCGCTGGCCGCTGCAAGCCGCTGGAGGAGATCGGGAGGCAGCGTCGCCGTCACGCGAGCCTGTGCGCCTCGCCAGGCCGGAAGAGCTGCCTTTAGCCGCCTGACTCCTTCTTCCGTCAGCCAGACCGCACGGCGGCGCAGATCCTGCTCGACAGTCGCGATCTCGATCAGCCCGTCGCGCTCCAAAGCGCGGAGGTTTCGCGAGAGTGTCGAGGGATCGAGCCCGGCTTGCTCCGCCAATGCCGCCATCCGGTCGTCTTCGTTCGTCGCTATCACCGCCATCAGGCCGAGCTGGGCGACGCTCAGCCCGCTATCCTTCAACGCCTCGTCATAGATCCGCGTCACGCGCCGCGCGGCCTGCCGGATTGTCAGCCCGGCGCAGCTCGCCGCCAACTGGCGCACCTCTTCCCGCAATCCGTGCAGTCTTCGCATGCCAGCAATTTACATGCAGATACAATAATTGCATATACATCTAACTGCCTGCCGATCGCGAGGTTTCCGATGCCTGCCATGCCCGCCGATATTCTGAGCCGCATCGGCGGCACCACCTTGCTCCCGCTACGCCGCATCCTTCCCGAGAACGGCGCCCGCATTCTGCTGAAGCTTGAATGCGAGAATCCGACCGGCTCGATGAAGGATCGCATGGCACTCGCCATGATCGAGGCCGCCGAAGCAGATGGGCGGCTCCAACCCGGTGGCAGCGTCGTCGAATATACCGGCGGCAGCACGGGCGTTTCGCTCGCCCAAGTCTGCGCGGTGAAAGGCTATCGGCTGCACATCGTGACCTCCGACGCTTTCGCCCGCGAGAAGCTCACCCATATGCGTCTGCTCGGCGCAGAATTGACGATCATCCCGAGCGAATCCGGCCGGATGACCGAGAAGCTGACGCGGGACATGATCGAAGCCGCACGCGTCATCGCGGCCGAGACCGGGGCCTTTTGGACCGACCAGATGCGCAACACCGACCAGCTCGCCGCTTATAACAGGCTGGCTGGGGAGATCTGGGAGCAGACCGGCGGCCGGATCGATGGCTTCGTCCAGAGCGTCGGCACCGCCGCCTCGCTGCGTGGGACCGGGGAGGCGCTTCGCCGGCTGACGCCGTCGGTCGCGCTGGTCGCGGTCGAGCCGGCTGAATCGGCCGTGCTCTCGGGCGGCCCGACCGGCGCGCACAAGATCGATGGCGTCGGCGCGGGCTATGTCGTGCCGCTCTGGCGGCCCGATCTCGTCGATGCGATCGAGCCGGTTTCGACCGAAGAGGCGAGGGCTATGGCGCTGCGGCTGGCGCGGGAGGAGGGGTTGTTCTGCGGGACGTCCACCGGCGGAAACTTCGTCGCGGCGCTGCGCCTTGCGGAACGGCTCGGGGCCGGCGCGACGATCGTCTCCGTCCTGTGCGACACCGGCATGAAGTATCTGAACAGCTTCGCCGCCGCGCTGCCGGACTGACGTCTAGGGCCTGAATACGGCCGCGACCACGAGCAGGAACAGGCCCGATGCGAGCGCGATCGCTGCCCGCAAGGCGTCGGGGTCCAGGCGCGTCGGAACGCCGAAGCGATGCCACAGCCACGCCCCGGCAAAGCCGCCGATCAGGATGAGCCCGGCGTTAAAGAGCGTCCCGAAGCCGGCATTCCCGAGCAGCAGGTCGGAAATCCAGCCGAACAGGAGTACGGTCAGAACGATCATCGTGACGATGAGGATGACGGAAAGCATCGGCAGATCAGGCAGGCCGACCATCATCAGCAGACTGCGCATGGGTTCTTCTCCTGGCCGCGCCGGCACCGAAGATCGCCTGGAAGCGTGAAGAAAACGCAAGCGCTCCGGCTGGCTGAGGCAGGGAATTTTGCGCCGCGGTGTAATTCCTTAGATCAATGGCGCAGCGCAGCATATGGTGCATGATCGGCACCCACATCCGCAGGACGCGCCCAGGCTCAGTCAAGGACGGATGAGAGCAGGGAGGACGACCATGTCGCAGTCGCAGGCCGCCGTTAATCCGCTCAAGGATCTCTACGAACTCGACGAACTGCCGCCGCTGGGCCATGTCCCGGAAAAGATGTACGCCTGGGCCATCCGGCGCGAGCGCCACGGGCCGCCGCAGGAGAGCTTCCAGGTCGAGGTCGTGCCGACCTGGACGATTGGCGAGGAGGAGGTGCTGCTCCTCGTGATGGCGGGCGGCGTCAATTACAACGGCATCTGGGCCGGCCTCGGCCAGCCGATCTCACCCTTCGACGTCCACAAGGCTCCCTTCCACGTCGCAGGTTCGGATTGCGCCGGCATCGTCTGGGCCGTCGGTTCCAAGGTGAAGCGCTGGAAGGTCGGCGACGAGGTCATCGTTCACTGCAACCAGGACGATGGCGACGACGAGGAGTGCAATGGCGGCGACCCGATGTTCTCGCCCTCCCAACGCATCTGGGGCTATGAGACGCCGGACGGCTCCTTCGCCCAGTTCTGCCGGGTGCAGTCGCGCCAGCTCATGCAGAAGCCGCGGCACCTCGCCTGGGAGGAGGCTGCCTGCTACACGCTGACGCTGGCGACAGCCTATCGCATGCTCTTCGGCCATGCCCCGCACGCCATCAAGCCGGGCGATAACGTCCTGGTCTGGGGCGCCTCGGGCGGCCTCGGCGTCTTCGGCGTCCAGCTCTGCGCGGCCTCCGGCGCCAACGCCATCGGCGTGATCTCGGACGAGACCAAGCGCGACTACGTGCTCGGCCTCGGCGCCAAGGGCGTGATCAACCGCAAGGACTTCAACTGCTGGGGCCAGATGCCCAAGGTCAATTCGCCCGAATACGCCGAATGGACCAAGGAAGCCCGCAAGTTCGGCAAGGCGATCTGGGACATTACCGGCAAGAAGGATGTCGACATCGTCTTCGAGCATCCGGGCGAGGCGACGTTCCCGGTCTCCTGCCTCGTCGCCAAGCGCGGCGGCATGGTGGTGTTCTGCGCGGGAACCTCCGGCTTCAACATCACCTTCGATGCCCGCTATGTCTGGATGCGGCAGAAGCGCGTCCAGGGCTCGCATTTCGCCCATCTCAAGCAGGCCAGCGCCGCCAACCAGTTCGTGATCGACCGGCGCATCGACCCCTGCATGTCCGAGGTCTTCCCCTGGGACAAGATTCCGCTCGCCCACCACAAGATGTGGAAGAACGAGCATGCGCCCGGCAACATGTCCGTGCTGGTCTATGCTCCGCGCACGGGGCTGCGCACTTATGAGGATGTCGCCGAGGCGCTGGGAGGCTAGGCGCGCGTATCCGGTTGCAAAGCGAAATCGGTTTGGCTACAGACTGCTTGCGAAAAACAAGCGGTCGGAGGAAGCCATGACATTGACGCTCTACGCCCATCCCTTCTCGTCCTACAGCCAGAAGGTGCTGATCGCGCTTTACGAAAACGGGACGCCCTTCACCTATCGGGTGCTCGGTCCGGATGATCCGGAGGCCGGGGCGGAATGGGTTGGCCTCTGGCCGCTGAAGCGCTTCCCCGTTCTCGTTGATCGCGGCGCGACCATCGCGGAATCGAGCGTCATCATCGAGCATCTCGACCTCCATCATCCGGGGCCGGTTCGGCTCCTGCCGGATGATCCCAAGGCCGCGCTTGGGGCGCGCATGATGGATCGCTTTTTCGACAACTATGTGATGACGCCGATGCAGAAGATCGTCCTCGACCATCTGCGGCCGGACGGCGAGCGCGATCCCTACGGCATGGCGCAGGCGCGCGAGCAGCTCGACGATGCCTATCGCTGGCTCGACGAGGCGATGGCCGAGCGCGAATGGGCTTGCGGTGAGGCTTTCACCCTGGCCGACTGCGCGGCTGCTCCGTCACTGTTCTATGCCGACTGGGTTCATGAGATCGACACGGCCTTCGGCCACGCCCGCGCCTATCGGGGCCGCCTCCTGGCCCGGCCTTCCGTCGCTCGTGCGGTCGACGAGGCGCGGCCCTACCGCAAGCTCTTCCCGCCGGGCGCTCCGGACCGGGATTGACAGGCGGCTCCGGCATGGCCTGGCGGCGCTGACGGCCTGTCGCGTCCGGCGGAACCGGGCTAGAGACGGCCGTTTCCGTTTGCCTCGCGGGTTCCCATGCCGCCCCTGCTTCTGCGCGCGATGCCGCTGCTCTTCACCTTCCTGTGGTCCACGGGCTGGGTGGTGGCCGGCTATTCGGCGCGCTATGCCGATGCCCTGACCTTCCTCGTCGTCCGTTTTGCCTGCGCTGCCGCCCTCCTGACCGCGATAGCGCTCGCGACCAGCGCGCCCTGGCCGCGCGGGCGGCGCGCCGTGCTGGACATCGCCGTCACCGGCATCCTGCTGCACGGCATCTATCTTGCCGGTGTCTGGTGGGCCGTGCGCCACGGGTTGCCGGCGGCCATCTCCGGGCTGATCGCGGGATTGCAGCCGATCCTGACGGCGCTGTTTGCGCCGGCCCTGGTCGGAGAGCGGATTTCCGGAATCCGCTGGCTCGGTATCGCCTGCGGCTTCCTCGGCATTGCGCTGGTGCTGGAGCCGCAGCTCGCCGGCGTCGAACCGGCCGCGCTCTGGGGCGTGCTCGCACCGATGCTCATTAATATCGGTGGCATGTTCGCGGTGACTTTCGGGTCCTTCTATCAGAAGGCGCGGATCGTCTCCGGGGATCTGCGCACGATGACCGCGATCCAATACACGGCGGCGGCGCTGATCGTCGTGCCCTTCGCCTTTCTGTTCGAGCCTATGCGGATCGAATGGAACCTGACCATGCTGCTGGTCCTCGCCTGGTCGGTCATCGTGCTGTCGATCGGCAGCATCTGGCTTTATCTGTTCATGATCCGCCGCGGCGAGGTCTCGCGCATCGCGACCTTTCTCTATCTGGTGCCGGCATTGGTCGCCGTGGAAGCCTGGATGCTCTTCGGCGAGACGCTGACGCCGTTTCAGATCGGCGGCATGGCGGTGACCGTGCTCGGCGTGGCGCTCGCCAGCCGCAAATAGGCTGGCGGTCATTGCCGGCTCCTCCGCAAAAAGGAGGATTTCGGTTTCACCGGAACTCCTCTTATGCTGCGTCGCAACAAAGGGAGGCCGAAACGATGAGCGCCAACACCGCCGCTAAAACCGAGGCTCGAGCCGATGCGGTCGCGCTGATTGCCGCTGCGCTGCCGGGCTTCGAGGGGCTGTTCGAGGATGCTGTCGCCGCTGTGCGGCAGAAAGTGCTCGTCGACGGCCGGATTTCCTCGGCTCGGCTCGAGGCGGAGCAGCATGCCGCCCATGGGCTGTCCTGGCTTGCGACCTATGTCACGGCGCTGCGCGAACTCAAGGCCTATGGCGAGCGCCTTCAGGCCGAGGAGCGCTACGGCGCCGTCGAGGACTATGCTCTGCGGATCGGCGCCGGCGAATACGCCGCCCAGATATTTGGCGGCATCCCGATGAGCCAGGGCGAGATCGTGCGCCTGTCGGCGCTCGGCCTCTCGCAGAAGGCTGTTTCAGCCGCCCGCTCGGATGCGGCCGAGGCGCTGATCGCCGAGGGCAACACCCCGGAGAACCGCGCCCGCTTCGTCGCCCTGTTCAGCCAGAGCGACGGTTCCCACAGCGTCGGCGATCCCGGCCTCGACGAGACGCTGGAGGCGATCCGCTCCGAGATGCGCCGCTTCTGCGCCGCGGAGGTCACGCCCCACGCCCATGAATGGCACCTCGCCAACGAATACATCCCCCTGCCGGTCGTCGAGAAGATGGCCGAGCTCGGCGTCTTCGGCCTGACCATCCCCGAGCAGTTCGGCGGCATGGGGCTGTCGAAGGTCTCGATGTGCGTCGTCTCGGAGGAGCTGTCGCGCGGCTATATCGGCGTCGGTTCGCTCGGCACCCGCTCGGAGATCGCGGCCGAGCTCATCCTCTGCGGCGGAACTGACGCGCAAAAGGAGCATTGGCTGCCGAAGATCGCTTCCGGCGAAGTCCTGCCGACGGCCGTCTTCACGGAGCCCAATACCGGTTCGGATCTCGCGTCGCTGCGCACCAAAGCAGTGCAGGAAGGCGAGGGGGCGGATGCTGTCTGGAAGGTCAGCGGCAACAAGACCTGGATCACTCATCCCGTCCGCGCCGACATCATGACGCTGCTTGTCCGCACCGATCCCTCGGAACCCGGCTACAAGGGCCTGTCGATGCTGATCGCCGAGAAGCCGCGCGGCAACGACGAGGATCCGTTTCCCGTCGCCGGCCTAACCGGCGGTGAGATCGAGGTGCTCGGCTATCGCGGCATGAAGGAATACGAGCTCGCCTTCGACGGCTTCGCGGTCAAGCGCGAGAACCTGCTCGGCGGCGTGCCGGGGCAGGGCTTCAAGCAGCTCATGCAGACTTTCGAGGCGGCGCGCATCCAGACGGCGGCCCGCGCCATCGGCGTGGGGCAGTGCGCCTTCGATCTCGGCTTGCGCTATGCGCAGGAGCGCATCCAGTTCGGCAAGAAGCTGATCGCCTTCCCGCGCGTCGCCGACAAGCTCGCCATGATGGCGGCCGAGATCCTGATCGCGCGCCAGCTCACCTATTTCGCCGCCCGCGAGAAGGATGCCGAGCGGCGTTGCGACCTCGAGGCCGGCATGGCCAAGCTCTTGGGCGCCCGCGTCGCCTGGGCGGCGGCCGACAACGCCCTGCAGATCCATGGCGGCAACGGCTTCGCGCTGGAATATCCGGTGAGCCGCGTGCTCTGCGACGCCCGCATCCTCAACATCTTCGAGGGCGCCGCCGAGATCCAGGCGCAGGTCATCGCGCGCCGGCTGGTGGAAGGGTGACGTCAGAGCATCGGACTGAAAAGTGGAAGCCACTGTTCGGAAAATCCGATGCCCGGACGACGGGATAGATCGGCGCTTTATGTCGATAGGGCGCGCGGGGGGGCGGGGGGCTCCTTACCGAAGCGGCAACATGCGGCGAAGCGTATCGTCCCGGCGGACCGTATGATGCCAGAGCGCGGCGACCGCATGCAGCACCGCCAGCGCGATGAGCGTATATGATGCCCATTCATGCCATTCGCGAATGGGCCGCGTCTCGGCGCGCGGTGCGGGCGCAGCCAGGGGCGGGATGCTGAACAGGCCGAGATCGAGCCCTTGCCCGCGTTTGATCGCATAGACGAGGCCGATCACCGGGACGACGAGCATCAGCACGTACAAGCCGGCATGACCGAGGCGCGCCGCGACCGCGAGGAGAGGCGACGACGCTTCCGGTTCGGGCGGGCGATGTGTCAGACGCCACCCGCAGCGCGCGACCAGCAAGACGATCAGCAGGATGCCGATGGCCTTGTGACTCTCCATCGCTGCCCGTTTCCAGGTGCTGGGGAAGGCATCGATCGTCAGTCCGAGCAGGAAGGCCAGGACGATCAGGAGCGCCATCGACCAGTGGAGAAACCGCGCGATTGGGTCATAGGATTCTCGAGCGGCGATCGGGACGGAGGTCAAAGGCACTCTCTCCTAGATTAGAATCGCTACAATGTAGGAGAGCTGCGTATCAGATCAAAGTTACAATTCGTCCATCTTCGCGCTTCGTCATCCCGGCCCTCCCGGACGCTCCATCCGCGGGGTTTGCGGGCCTCGTCGTGATAATTTCGACAAGATGTCCCTGCTCGGATGATGCGCCCGGCCACGGAGGCCGGGCGTGAACGAGGAGTCATCATGTCGAACCGCCTTGCCTTCGCTCTGGCCGGGACCGTGCTTGTCGGCGCAGCCGCATTGCTCTCCGCCCCTGCGATGGCCCAGCAGAACCCGCCCGGCCAGCAGCCTGCGCGCATCAGCGTGACGGGTGAGGGCGAGGTCAGCGTTGCGCCCGACATGGCGATCCTCAACCTGACGGTGCTGCGTGAGGGCGAGACGGCGCGCGCCGCGCTCACCGCCAGCAGCGAGGCGATGAAGCAGGTGCTGGCGGCGCTGAAGGAGGCTGGTATCGCCGAGCGCGACCTGCAGACTTCGGGCCTGAGCATCCAGCCGCGCTTCGCCCAGCCGGGCAAGGATCGGAATGTCGAGCCTAAGATCACCGGCTACGCCGTCAGCAATGGTCTGACCGTTCGCGTTCGCAAGCTGGCGGATGCCGGCGCCATCCTCGACAAGGCGGTGACGCTGGGCGTCAACCAGGGCGGCGGCATCGTCTTCGTGAAGGACGATCTCAAGCCGACGCTGACGGAAGCGCGCAAGCTCGCGGTCGCCGACGCCGTCGCCCGGGCCAGGACGCTGGCGGAAGCGGCCGACATCAAGCTCGGCCGGATCCTGACGATCGAGGAGCAGTCGAGCCTGCCGCGTCCGATGCCCTATGGCGGGCCGATGAAGATGGCGGCAAGCGATGCCTTCGTGCCGCTGGCGGCCGGCGAGAACGCCTATCGCACGCAGGTCAACGTGGTCTTCGAGATCGCGAACTGACCCGCGAGAGCCGGCCGGGCATATCGTTCAGACCACGGCGCACCCGGGAGCCAGCCTGCTGCGGCAGGCTGGCGACGATGACGCCGCACAGGACCACAAGTCCCGGCAGAAGCAGATCTTTCGGCGGCAGCTCCGCCAGAATCAAATAGGCTGCCAGCGTGATCAGCGGCACGCGCAACGTGTCGGCGCTGCACAGCTGGAGCGGAGTGCCGTGGCGCGATGCATTGGCCAGCGCAGCCTGCGAGACGAAGCCGCCGACGATCAATGCCAGCACGGCCCCGCCGATCACCGCCAGTTCCGGCGCTGGGAAGGCGAGTCGATAGGGCTGCGGCGGCGGCGACCACAGCTCCGGGACGAAGAGCCAGAGGAGCAGGTAGAGCGGCAGCTGGATCGCATGCATCAGGAACACGATCGACAAGGTGCTGCGATTGGCGGCGAGGCTGGCCAGCATGAGGTTGGTGGTGGTCAGGACGGCGACGGCTGCGATTGCGATCGCGATGTCGCTGTTGGGAACGGCATTCAGCTTCAGCAGCAACAGGCTGATGCCGCTCGCGAGGAGCGCCAGGCCCAGCGCGGGGACCGTACCCGGTCGCCGGCGAAGCGTCAGGAACAGCAGCACTCCCGCGAAAAGCGGCCCGGTGAACTCGATGGTGGTGACCAGCGCCAGCGGCAGATGCGACAGGCTCCAGATCAGCGCCAGCGAGCCGGCCAGATGCAGCACGCTGCGGAGGATGTCGTCGCGCGGCTTCGCGGGCAGAAAGCCGTGCTGCCGGCCGCTGCCGCTCGCCCAGACGATCGAGCCGGCGATGGCCAGGCTGCCGATCGAGCGCAGCAGGCCGATTTCGATGATGGTGAGATAGCCCGCGAGAAGGCGGATCGACACGGCGATGGCGAGGTAGGAGGCGAGATAGGCGCTCATCCACCCGAAGAACGCCGGAAATTGTCGGCCTGGCCGGTCCAGGGAATGCCCAGCAGCATGCGCTCCAGGATGGCCATCCGCATCGGCACCGAAAGCTGAACCTGGCGGAAATAGCCTGCGTTCGGAAGGCTGTCGCATGAGGGGTCGAGCTCCGAGAAGCGCGGGAGAGGGTTGAGGATCAGAGTGTCAGAGCGGGCATCCAGGATCTTGCGGGCGGTGAGGGTGAAGGGCTCGCTCTCTTTTTCCTTATCGACGGCCTCAGTGCCGAGCGAGGCATGCGCGAATTTGCTCATATCCTGCATCTGGATGCTGAGAACGTCATGATCGAGCGTGTGGCGGATGTCGTGAACGGTGCCGACCGCGGTACCGAGGTCGGAGAGCACGGTCATCGCCTCGCGCATCGCCGGATTGATCGGCACGTCGGGCAGGCAGCACAGGGTGAAGCGCCTGGGCGGGCAGATCCGCAGCATCTTGACGAAGGAGACGGCGAAGCGCGCCCGCGTATCGCTCGACAGGGCGATGCTCAGCGTCTCGATGTCGCCGCGCATCTGCCGGATGGAAAAGATGTCGACGAGGGCCTGGCTCGGATGCTCGTCGGCGCCGTTGCCGGCGTTGATGACGGGCAGGTAGCTCAGCCGCCCGACGCGATAGGGCATGTCCTCCAGATGCGAGCGGACCACGAGCAGGTCGCTATAGAGCTCGACGGTGCGGATATGGTCCTCGATGGATTCGCCGGTGGTGTTGCCGATGCGGCTGCGATCGGTGTCGTAGGCGTCGATCGACTGGTGGCCGAGCCGGGCGGCCGCTGCCTGGAAGCCGAGCCGCGTGCGCGTGCTGCGCTGGTCGAACAGGGTGGCGATCACCTTCGGGCGTCTCCGCGGCGCCGGTGGCTGCTCTGGAAGCGGAAGCCCTCCCTTTTCCATCTCCTCCTCGCGCAGATGCCGCTCGGCGCGTTCGATGATGTCGTCGAGGTCGAAGCGCGAAACGGCGTCGGCGCTCAGCAGATCCTTCCCGCTCGGATAGTTCGGGCGCTGCATCCAAGGCCTCCGGCTCGCGCGGGCGTCTGCAGCCGGAGCGTTTCAGGCAAACTGGCTGAAGCGATCCGGCTTGCGCCAGCCGGAGCGTGAGCGTCCTGCCCTCGTCCGTCCCGTCGCTACACGAGTGCCGATCATGGGCAGCAATTCCTCCGCTGTCATCGGCCGAGCGAAAACAAACCCCTGAATGCCATGGACGGCATGCTTTTTGATGATTTCGAGCTGCTCCTGCGTTTCCACGCCCTCGACGATCAGGCGCAGTTCGAGGTCGTGTGCGAGCTGGGTGATCGCGTTCATCAGCGAATCGGCCTTGCGCGAGGTGCCTACTTCCTGCGTGAAGGCCTGGTCGATCTTGATGGTGTCGATCGGCAGATGCGCCAGATAGCTCAGCGAGGAGTAGCCGGTGCCGAAATCGTCGAGCGCGATCCGCACACCGAGCTTCCGCAGCGCGATCAGGCGGGAGACGACATGGGCGGGGTCGTCGATCAGCGAGCTCTCGGTGATCTCGATGGTCAGGCGCGCCGGCTCGATGCCGTTCATCCGGATCAGCGCCTCGACCGTGCCGACGAGATCGTGGCCATGATCGAACTGACGCGCCGAGACGTTGACGCTGACCCCGACGCTGCGCGGCCATGACTGGGCGGTCCGCATGGCTTCTCCGAGCGCCCAGGAACCGAGCACGGTGATAAGGCCCGTCCGTTCGGCCAACGGAATGAAGATATCGGGGCGCACCATGCCGCGGTGAGGATGGTTCCAGCGCAGCAGCGCCTCGACCAGCGTCGCCGAGCCGGAGCGCGGATTGTAGATCGGCTGGAATTGCAGCTCGAACTCGCCGCGGCGCAGCCCCTCCCGCAGTTCGGTTTCGAGCGCCAGGCTGTCCTCATGCTCGTCGCGAATGGCGGCGGTATACACGACGAAGCGGTTCCTGCCGTCGAGCTTGGCGCGATAGAGCGCGATATCGACGCATTTCAGCGCCTCCTCGATCGAGGGCGCGCAACCGGCGGGCGCAATCCCCATGCTGGCCGTCGCCGTGATGTAGCGCCCGCCGATGAAGCGTTGGCTCGCGAGCAGCATGACGAGCCTGGCCGCCAGCGCCGTCGCGCCGTCGATGCTGCGCGTGGTCGCGACCATGAATTCGTCGCCCCCGGTGCGGGCTGCGATGTCGCAGGGTTCGAATTCCGCGATCAGCGTCTCGCTGACCGCCTTCAGCAGCGCGTCGCCGACATCGTGGCCAAGGCTGTCGTTGATGCCCTTGAAGCGATCTATATCGATCGAGATCAACGTCACGGGACCGCCGGCCGCCGCCATGGTCCGGATCTCGCGCATGAAGCCGCGGCGATTGTAGAGGCTGGTGATCGTGTCGTTGACGGCGAGATGCTCCAGCTCGCGCATCGAGCGCAGCCGGGCAAGGAAGATCCGATGGATCACTTGCGCGCTGGAGAACGTCAGCACGGCGGTCAGCGCCACCGATAGCGCGATGACCAGATAGGCCGGGTCCTTCGTCCAGAGCAGGGCCAGCGTGAACGGCACTGCAACCGCGAGAACCTGAACGCGGGGGATCATCGGCCGTGAGCTGTTCCGCCCCGATATGCCGGCGAGATAACCGATGGTTTGTGCGATCGCTAGCACCGCGACGGGATCATGGGTGTAGCGCAGGATCGCGTAGGCACCGAAGGCTGCGATCAAGGCGGCCGTCGACCAGGCACCGGCCATCGCGAGCTTCTCGAGGCGGTCGATATCGCCGACGCTCGCAGATGCGAGGTGGATGGATTTGTAGTGGTGGTGCGAAATGTGGCGGAAGCAGCCGATACCAACCATGGCGGCGGCCATCGCATAGAAGGTGGGGTCGTTGCCGGTCAAAAGCCCGGCCGCGATCATGACCGCCGTGACGGTCACGGTGCCGATGAGAATCGTGCCCGGTGTCGCGTAAAGCGCTGCCACCAGTTCGGATTTCATCGCGATGTCGTTTTCATGAACATCAACGATCATGGGAGCGCCCTGTCATCAGGTCCGAATTGACCCGACGAACGCTCCATTCTCGATAAAAACCTATTAAGGAACGGTATGTGATTTCTGCGGGTTCGCCGATAATTTATGCAAATTACGCTTAGTATTCAGGCTTTTGCTTCCAGTCGGTACTTCATGAAACCTTCCGCACTTTCACCCGCGGGCTCGGCCTTCAGGCTCGCCGGCAGTTTGCCGGCGGCTGCCGGCGAGGTCGTGAATGTGACGTTGACGCCCGCCGGCAGCGGCGCCAGCGACCAGTTGCCGTCCGCCTTCGGCTCGATCGCCTTCTGCCCGACGATGTGGCGGACGATGACGTCGCGGTTGAGGTCCGGCGCTTCCAGAACGACCGTTGTCCTTGTGCCCGGGAAATTGCCGCCGCCCGAGGCGCGGTAATTGTTGGTGACGACGAGGAAACTGGCCTGCTCGTCGATCGGCTGACCCGCGAAGGCGAGATCGATGATGCGGTGCGCATTCGGTGCGACGAGCTTGCCGTCATTGTCGTAGCGGGAGGGCTGCGTGACGTCGATCCGATAGGCGACGCCGTCGATGACATCGAAGTTGAAGGCCGGGAAGGCCGGGTTGATCAGCGGTTGTTCCTCGGTCTTCGCAGGATCGACGCGGTTGAAGATTCCGGCCGAGCGTTCCAGCCATTCCCTGATCTCGGTGCCGGTGACTTTCACGATCTGCACCGTATTCGGGTAGAGGTAGATGTCGGCGATGTTCTTCAGGGCCAGCGGCCCGACTGGGATGTCGGTGTAGAAGGACGGACCGGCGCGCCCGCCCGATTTGAACGGAGCCGCCGCCGAAAGGATCGGCAGGTCCTTCCAACGCGTCTGCGCCATCAATGGCTTGGCATAGGCGATCTGCGCCTCGGCGACGATCTGGATCGACGGGTCGTCCGTCACCAGGGCGAAGTAGGAGTTGATCGGGGAGGCGGTGCTGCCGACCGGTTCGCGCATATAGGCGAGCGTCGCCTCGTGGTCGGCCTTCACCGTCGCCAGGATCGCCGGCTCCGCACTGGCCTTGGGCACGATCTTGCGGTCCGGCGTGCGCTCGTAGATCGGCTTTGCCTCGACCTTGAAATCCGCGATTCTCCAGCGCTCGCCGCGCTTCTCCAGTTCGAGATCGACGATGCCGAGATGCGAGCCCCAGAAGCCCGGCTGGCATGCCGGCTTGCCGTTCAGCGCGCCCTTGACGTTATCCACGCCCGCAATGTCGTCGAAGGCCTTGCCGCCGGGGAAGACCAGATGCTGATGGCCGGTCAGGATGACGTCGATGCCCTCGACCTTCGAAAGATGCAGCGCCGCGTTCTCCTCCATGCCGCGCCGCTCGCCACCGGCGATGCCGGAGTGGCAGAGGGCGATGACGAGGTCGGGCTGGGCATCGAGCAGGTCCGGCATATGCTTCTCGGCCGCATCGACGATGTCGGTCGCGACGAGCTTGCCGTCGATATTCGCCTTGTCCCATTGCATGATCTGCGGCGGCACGAAGCCGATCACGCCGATCTGCAGCACATGCCGGTTTCCGGCCTCGTCCTCGAAGCTCTGCTCGAACAGGCGCCAGGCATCGGCCAGTGTCCCGCCGCCGACCCGCTCGACATTGGCACAGACCAGCGGGAATTCGGCCTTGGCGAGGCCGTGATCGAGGAACTCCAGCCCGTAGTTGAATTCGTGGTTGCCGAGGGTGCCGCAGAGATAGGGCAGGGCGTTCATCGCGGCGAGCATCGGATGGGTCTCGCCGGCCTTCAGCCCCTTCTTGTAGGCGACATAGTCGCCGAGCGAGGAGCCTTGTAGGAAATCCCCGTTGTCGAAGAGCAGGCTGTTCTTGGCCTCGCCCTGCGCCACCTTGATCAGGCTCGCGGTCTTGGCGAGGCCGACGGTGTCGTCCGGCCCGTCGCGAAAATAGTCGTAGGGCACGACATTGACGTGGAGATCGGTGGTTTCAAGCACCCGCAGTTTGAGCCGCGCCGGCGTCTGGGCGGAAGCGGGCAGGGCGGCGCTCGCGACGATTGCGGCTCCGGCCTTCAGCGTCTCGCGCCGGTTGAGATAGTGACCTCGCGCCCGACGACCTTGTGCCATGCCCTGCTCCCGCTTCGCGCAACGGAGCAGGACGGTAGCATTGCGGCAAGCCCATGACAGGGGAAAGATGCAGGCCCCGTCGTCGTTTCGGAACATGATGAACGAGGCCCGCCATGATCCTGATCGGCCAGTACGACTCGCCTTTCGTTCGCCGTGTCGGCATCACGCTGGCGCTCTATGGCCTCGCCTTCGAGCATCGGCCCTGGTCCGTTTTCGGCGAAGGCGACCGGGTCCGCGCCTTCAACCCGCTGATGCGGGTGCCCACGCTGGCGCTCGATGATGGCGAGGTCCTGTTCGACAGCGTCAGCATCATCGACTGCCTCGATGAGCTGGCCGGGGAGGAACGCGCGCTTTGCCCGCGTGCCGGTCCGAGGCGCCGCCACATTCTCGGCGTCGTCGCGCTCGCCATGGGCGCAGCCGAGAAGGCCGTCAGCCTGTTCTATGAGTTGCGGCTTCACGAGGAGGTCTCGGCCGTCTGGGCGGATCGTTGCCGCGGCCAGATCCTCTCGACGCTCGCTGCGCTCGAGCGTGACCGGGCGAGCCGCACTTCTCCCTGTTGGTTCGGCGGTTCGATGAGCCATGCCGACATCGCCGTCGCTGTCTCGTTGCGCTTCATCAGGGAGGCGCATCCGGGCTTGGTCGCGGAGGAGGATATCCCGGCACTGGCGGCGCATGCCGCCGCGCTCGAAGTGTTGCCGGTGTTGCGGGACGTTTCGCAGCCTTTCGTCCCGCCCGCTTGAAAGCGGCGGATCAGATGGCGGTCGCCGTCACGGCGCCGGCGAATTCCGCCCGCAGCGCCGCATCATGCTCGCCGAGCGCGGGAACCCGCCGCATCGCGATGCGCCGGCCGTCGACGATGACCGGCGGTGCCAGCATCTCGATGGAGCCGTTCGGGGTCGGAACCGGCACAGCCGTGGCTGCCGGATGCGCGATCAGACCGCCGACCGTCGAGACCGTGCCATAGGCGATCGCATGCCGGTCGAGCGCGGCGGTGACGTCCGCGAAACGGCGCTGGCCGAGGCGTATCTGAACCTCGCCGTCGAGCGCGGCGCGAGCCCCGACCCGCAGGACGTTGGAAGCATAGCGCGGATCACTCGCAAGCTCCGGGCTCTCCAGCACGTCGCGGGCGAAGACGCGCCATTCCCGCTCGCTCTGGATCGAAATCAGCACCTCCCCATCGAGCAGCGAAAAGACGCCGTACGGCGCAATGGAGGGATGGGCGAGGCCGATGCGCGCAGGCTCGATCCCGCCATGCCGGCGCGTGATGTAGGGCACGTTCATCAGCTCCGCGAGCGTGTCGAAGAGTGACAGCGCGATCGCGGAACCCTCGCCGGTGCGGGCCCGCCGCAGCAGCGCCTCCAGGATGGCGGCATAGGCCGCCTGGCCGGTGGCGATGTCGGCGATCGAGATGCCGATCCTTGAGGGACCGGAATCGGCCGTGCCGGTGATCGCAGCGAGCCCCGATTCGGCCTGTATCAGCAGGTCGTAGGCCTTGCGAAGCTCGTGCGGCGTGCCCGGCGCATAGCCGGAGATGTCGCAAGTGATCAGCCGCGGGTGACGCTGGCGGAGCGTCGCGCTGCCGAGGCCAAGACGCTCCGCAGCGCCGGGAGCAAGGTTCTGGATGAAGACGTCGGCGCCGGCGATCATCGCCCCCACCAGCGCCAGATCCTCTGGTCGTCGCAGGTCGACGCGGCACGATTCCTTGCCGCGGTTGATCCAGACGAAATAGGAGGATTGCCCCTTGGCGAAGCCGTCATAGCCGCGCGCGAAATCGCCCTCGGGGCGTTCGAGCTTGATCACGCGCGCCCCGGCATCGGCGAGCTTGCAGGTCGCCGTGGGGGCGGCCACCGCCTGCTCCAGCGCGACCACCACGATACCTTCGAGCGCCTGTGTCATGGTCGATCCGGACCTCATCCTTCGATTGCGCGCAGAGGAGAACGATGCCCTGCGGCGCTGTCAAATCTGCCTTGGCAGCCCGGCCCTGCGCCTGTCGCGGGGGAGCCCGGATCGCTACCGCCTTGCGTCGGAGGCCGCCAGCCGGCAGCTTGCCTGCCGATTCCGCCGGGGCTGCGCCTTCGGCCAGAGCGATCGGGAACGAACATGAATCAACATTTCATCAATGGCCGCTATGTGCCTGGCCAGACTGGCGAAACCATCGCCAAGCTGAACCCCGCGACCGGCGAGGAGTTCGCCCGCATCGCCTGCGGAAACGCCGCGGATATTGACGCCGCGGTCACGGCGGCGCGCGCCGCCTTCGACGGCGCCTGGGGCAAGCTGACGGCAGCCGAGCGTGGGCGCCTGATCTCGAAGCTTGCGCTCAAGGTGCAGGATCATTTCGACGAGCTCGCCAAGCTGGAAGCACGCGATACCGGCAAGCCGATGAGCCAGGCCCGTGCCGATATCGACGCCACCATTCGCTATTTCGAGTTCTATGGCGGCGCCGCCGACAAGGTACACGGCCACGTCATTCCCTTCCTGAACGGATATCATGTCAGCGTCATCCATGAGCCGCATGGTGTTACCGGCCACATCCTGCCCTGGAACTATCCGGCGCAGATGATCGGCCGCTCGCTCACCGCCTCGCTCGCCATGGGCAATGCGGTGGTTCTGAAGCCGGCCGAGGATGCCTGTGCCACCGCCTTCCGCCTCGCGGAGCTGGCGAGCGAGGTCGGCTTCCCCGACGGCGCCATCAACATCGTTGCGGGCCGCGGCCATGAGGCGGGTGCGGCGCTCTCCGCCCATCACGGCATCGGCTTCATGTCCTTCACCGGGTCGCCCGAGGTCGGCAAGATGGTGCAGCATGCCTGCGCCGAGCATCTCATCCCCTGCACGCTGGAACTCGGCGGCAAGTCGCCTCAGATCGTCTTCGAGGATGCCGATCTCGACGCGCTGGTGCCGATCGCCTGCAAGGCGATCGTCCAGAACACCGGGCAGACCTGCTCGGCCGGTAGCCGCCTGCTGGTGCAGAAGTCGATCTATGACGACGTCATCTCCGCGGTCGCCAAGGAATTTTCCAAACTCCGGGCCGGCACGCCGGAGATGGACCTCGACTGTGGCCCGGTGATCAACGCCAAGCAGCGCGGCCGCGTCCAGAGCTTCATCGACCAGAGCCGCGAGGCCGGCATCCCGGTGATCGCGCAGGGCCAGATCGCGCAGGGCGTGCCGAATGGCGGCTTCTATGTGCAGCCGACCCTGTTCGGCCCGGTGCCGCGCGGCAACCGGCTTGAGCAGGACGAGGTCTTCGGCCCCGTGCTCGCGGCCTTCCCCTTCGATGACGAGGAAGATGCGATCAAGGCCGCCAACGGCACCGATTACGGCCTCGTCGCCGCGGTCTGGACCAAGGATGGCGGGCGCCAGCAGCGCGTTTCGAAGCGCGTCCGCGCTGGTCAGGTCTTCATCAACGGCTATGGCGCCGGCGGCGGCATCGAACTGCCCTTCGGCGGCACCGGCAAGAGCGGGCACGGTCGCGAGAAGGGCTTCATCGCGCTCGAGGAGTTCGCGGTGACCAAGACCATCGTGCACAAGCACGGCTGAGGCTAGCCGTCATTCTCGGGCGAAGCGCAGCTTCGACCCGAGAATCTCAGGCCGAGGACGGCGCGGGAGCCTCCTCCTTCAAGAGATGCTCGGGTCCAGCCCGAGCATGACGGCAGTGACCCGTTACATCCTCACAATGTGCCGGATCGTCCGGCCTTCGTTCAGCGCGTCGAAACCCTCGTTGATCTCGTCGAGACTGCCCGAACTGGTCCAGAGCTTGTCCACCGGCAGCCTTCCGCTCTGGTAGAGCTCGATGAAGCGCGGGATGTCGCGCGAAGGTACGCAGGAGCCGACATAGGAGCCCTTCAGCGTCCGCTCCTCCGCAACCAGCCGCACCGGCGAGAGCGCGAGCGTATGGGCGGGATTGGCGAGGCCAGCGGTCGTGGTCGTGCCGCCGCGCCGCGTGATCTGGTAGGCGAGGTCGAGCGCCCTGACCGAGCCCGCCATCTCCAGCCCGTGATCCACGCCGCCCTTGGTCGCTTGTTTGATCGCCTCGACCACATCCGGCGTATCGGCCTTGAAGGCATCGGTTGCGCCCAGCGCCAGTGCGAGATCGAGCTTGTCCTGCGCGAGATCGATGGCGACGACGCGCGAGGCGCCGCAGGCGATGGCGCCGAGCAGCGCGGAGAGCCCGACGCCGCCGAGACCGACAACCGCAACCGTCTCGCCCGCCTTGATCCGCGCCGTATTCACGGCGGCGCCGACCCCGGTCAAAACGGCGCAGCCGAACAGCGCGGCGATCTCATGCGGGATATCGGCCTCGACCTTGACCAGCGAACGGCGCGAGATCACCGCATGCTCTGCGAAGGCGGAAACGCCGATATGGTGATGCACCGGCTGGCCATGAGCCGAGAGCCGGCGCCCGCCGCCGAGCATCTCGCCGCGCCCATTGGCGGCATTGCCGGGCTCGCAGAGGGCAGGGCGGCCTTCGGCGCAGGGCGCGCAATGGCCACAGGAAGGCACGAACACCATCACCACCCGGTCGCCGGGTTTGAGGTCATCGACGCCTTCGCCGGTCTCGACGACCTCGCCTGCGGCCTCATGGCCGAGCACCATCGGCACCGGGCGCGGGCGGTTGCCGTTGATGACCGAGAGATCAGAATGGCAGAGCCCGGCAGCACGGACCCTGACCAGCACCTCGTCGCGGCCGGGCGGGGCGAGGTCGAGCTCCTCGATGCCAAGCGGGCGGCTTTGCGCATAAGGCGCCGCAACCGGGCTCGCGTTCAGGACGGCGGCGCGAATCTTCATGGCGCAAGCTCCGGTCTCGTGATCCGGCGCCATCCCGACAGGAGAGGGCGCCGCTGTCAAAGTGCCGCTTTCGCTCCCCCTGGATTGCTTCGCTGCGCTCGCAATGACGAGGAGGATATTCGGGCGCCGTTCAGGCCACTTCGCTCAGCGTGCCGCCGAGGAAGAGCTGGCCAATACGTGGATCCGCCAGGATTTCGGCCGCTGGTCCCTGCATGCGCGTGCGACCGAGTTCGAGCACCAACCCCTCGTCGGAAATCTCCAGCGCCGAGCGGGCGTTCTGCTCGACCATGAGGATCGAGACGCCCTTGGCGCGCAACTCCCTGAGGATGCCGAAGGTCTCCTGCACCATCAGCGGGGAGAGGCCGATCGAGGGCTCGTCGATCAGCACGAGCTGGGGGTCGAGCAGCAGGCCGCGCACGATTTCCAGCTGCTTCTGCTCGCCGCCGGAGAGCGTCGAGGCCTGCGCATCGGCCTTGCGCCTGAGCGCCGGAAAGCGGTCGAGCGCTGCCTCCAGCCGTTGCGGCATATCGATGATGCCGGAGCCGGCGGCGACCGCGCCGAGCTCGATATTGTGGCGCACCGACAGCTCCGGGAAGATATTGCGGCCCTGCGGAACATAGCAGATGCCGGCTTCGAGCAGCTTGCGCTGGTTCCAGCCGGTGATGTCGCGGCCGCCGAAGCGGATGTGGCCCTCGCGCAGCTTGAGCAGCCCGAAGATCGCCTTGAACACGGTCGACTTACCGGCACCGTTCGGCCCGATCACGGTCGTGATCGCGCCCCGCTTCACCGCGAAGCTGGTGCCGTTCAGGATGGTCATGGCGCCATAGCCGCCGACTACGCCGTCGAGTTCGAGGATGGGGGTGGTCATTCCTTGTCGCCCTCTTCCGCGTCATTCTCGGGTGAAGCGCAGCGCAGACCCGAGCATCTCTTGCAGGAGATGCTCGGATCAAGCCCGAGCATGACGTTCCCTAGTGTCCCAGATAGGCTTCGATCACGGCCGGGTTGGCTCGCACCTCGGCCGGGGTGCCCTCCGCCAGCACCTTGCCTTCGGCCAGCACGATCACGCGCGAGCACAGGCTCATCACGAAATCCATGTTGTGCTCGATCACCACGAAGGTCGCGCCTTGTTCGGCATTGATCGCGCGCAGGCGCTCCTTGAGGTCGCCCAGCATGGTGAGGTTGACGCCGCCGGCGGGCTCGTCGAGCAGCACGAGGCGCGGTCCCGCCATGAAGGCCATCGCCGCGTCGAGCAGCTTCTGCTGGCCATAGGATAGTCCGCCCGCCTTGGCCTCGGCGAGATGCCCGAGCTTGAAGAAGCCGATCATCTGCTGGGCCTTGTCGGAGAGACCTGCATCGTGCGCACCGAACAGGCGGCCGAGCATCGAGCCCTGATGCTCCTGCCCGGCGAGGATCAGGTTCTCGCGCACCGACAATTCGGGGAAGACCTGCAGCAGCTGGAAGGTGCGGCTGACGCCGAGCCGGTTGAGCGCGGACGGGCGCATGTTGGTGACGTCCAGACCGTCGAGCTTCACGGCGCCTTGCGTCGGTTCGAGCTGGCCGAGGATGCAGTTGAACAGGGTCGACTTGCCGCAGCCATTCGGCCCGATGATGCCGAGGATTTCGCCTTCCCTGACCGAGAAGGAGACGCCGTTCACGGCCTTGATGCCGCCGAAGGCCTTGTGCAGGTCGCGGACTTCGAGGACCGGGCTCATTGGGCGCCTCCCGTATTGCGCCGCAATGCGAGCCAGCCGCGCTCGATGAGGCCGCAGACGCCCTGCGGGCAGATGACCAGCAATGCGAGCACGATCGTCGCGAAGATGATGAGGTAGAGCGAGCCGGCGAAGCGCAGCCATTCCGGCAGCACGACGCCGAGCAGCGCACCCACGAAGGGCCCGAACAGATAGCCGGAGCCGCCCGCAACGACCATCAGCAGCAGGAACAGGCTCTGCGACAGCGAGAAGGGCGAGGGGTCGATGAACTCGACCAGCGGCGCATAGAGCGAACCGGCGAAGCCGCCATAGGCCGAGCCGATGGCGAAGGCGAGCAGCGTATAGGCGCGCGTATCGATGCCCAGACTCGCGGCGCGGACCGGATTCTCGCGGAGCGCCGTGAAGGCGCGGCCCCACGGCGAGCGCACCAGCCACCACAGCTTCAGCGACAAGATCAGCGTGACGACCACGACGAAGCGGTGGAATTCCAGCGCGCCGAACAGCTTGATGCCGAAGAAATCAGGCCGGTTGATGTTGGAGATGCCGTAGACGCCGCCGGTCAGCCACTGTTCGTTGCGGATGAGCAGCCAGATCAGCGTCGAGAAGGCGAGCGTCACGAAGGCGAGGTAATGTGTCCGCACCCGCAGCGCCGGGAAGCCGAGCAGGAGGCCGACCGCGAAGGTCAGCAGGCCCGACAACGCGAAGGCGGCGTACCAGCTCACGCCGTATTTCGTGGTCAGGATCGCTGTGGCATAGGCGCCGAGCCCCATGAAGGCGGCCTGCGCCAGTGAGCTCTGCCCGGCATAGCCGAGCGTCAGGTTGAGCCCCATCACGCCGATGCTCATCACCAGCCAGAGCGAGAGCACATAGGTGCCGTAGCGGCCCATCCCGACCGGGGCGAACCAGAGGATGACGGCGCCGAGGACGAGCGCGATCAGCGCGGCATCGATCCGGCGGGCCGGGCGACGCGAAGCCGCGGAATTCTGGACGGCGGGGGCGCTCATACGCGGCGCTCCTCCTTGCGGCCCATCAATCCTTCCGGCTTCACCAGGATGATGATGACGAGCAGTACGAGCGGCACGGCCAGCCGATACTGCGTCGAGATGTAGGCTGCCGCGAGCGAATCCGCGACGCCGATCAGCAGCCCGCCGACCAGCGCGCCGCGCACCTGGTTGAAGCCGCCGACGATGGCCGCGATGAAGGCGAAGAGGCCGATGGTCTCGCCATTCGAGAACTTCGCCAGATAAATCGGCGAGATCAGCAGCGAGGCGACGACGGCCAGCCCTGCGTTGAGGAGGAAGGTGAGCAGCACCATCCGCTCGACGGGAATGCCGAGAATGCGCGCGACGGTCGGGTTCTGCGCCGTCGCCTGCATCTGCCGGCCGAGCTTCGTGCTGCCGACGAACCATTGCAGCAGGCCGATGGCGGCGAAGGCGACGACGATGATCGCGAGATGCTGCAGCGAGATCGATACGCTGAGCAGGTTGATCATGTCCGTGGGGACCAGCGAGGGGAAGCTCTGCGCCTCCGCCGAGAAACCATCCTTGGCGCCTTCCTTCATGATGATCGAGAGCGCCATGGTGGCGATGGCGAGCGGCAGCACGCCATGCTTGATCATCGGATCGACGACGACGAGCTTGAAGCCCGCACCGAAGACCAGCAGGAAGACTGCGATGCCGATGAGGCCGCCGGCCCAGAGCGGCAGGCCGAAGAGCTTGACCGCGAGCAGGATTAGAACGGCCGGCAGCATGACGAACTCGCCCTGCGCGAAGTTGATCGTCTGCGAGGTCTGCCAGACCAGCGTGAAGCCGATCGCGGCGAGCGCGTAGATCGAGCCCGTGGCGATGCCGGCGATGAGATAGGCGATGAATTCGGCCATGGCTGATCTGGGTTCGGGTCTGCAACGTCATGGCCGGGCTTGACCCGGCCATCTCGGAAACCAGTCTTCTCGTCACGAGATTCCCGGGTCGGCGTAGCGCGCCGCCCGGGAATGACGTTCGGTGGCTACGGCTTGATCCGCGGCAGGGTGGTGTTGATCACCTGCTTGCCGTTCACGACTTCGGCGAGGAAGCTCTCGCGGTCGAGGTCGCCGTTCTGCTCGATGACGGTATCCATCAGGATGCCCGGCTCCTCGCTCGCCTTGATGGTCGCGCCACGCAGCGTGTCGGCTACGCCCTTCTTGTCGAGCTTCTTCTGCTTCTCGGTAGCCCATTTCACCATGAACACGGCCATGTAGCCCTTCACGCCGTTATGGTCGGAGGAGAAGCCGTATTTCTCGCGGTAGCGCTTGCCGAATTCATGCAATGCGGGGATCGGCGCGTCGGTGGAAAGGCCGACATGGCCCTTCGCGCCGTTGGCGGCGTCACCCGCCAGCTCCAGCACCTTCGCGCCGAGCAGGGTGGTCTCGCCGATCATCGGCTTGGTGATGCCCTGTTGTTTGGCGGCGCGCAGGAAGCGGGCGCTCTCCTCTTCGTTCAGATAGACGAAGACGGCATCGGCATTGGCGTTCTTCACCTTGATCGCGTCGGCGGTGAAATCGGCCTGGCCCTGCTCGGTCGAGACGTCGACGGCGACCTTGATGCCGGCCTTTTCCAGCTCGGGCAGGATGGTGTCGCGCCCGCCCTTGCCGAAGTCATTATTGACCCAGACCACGGCGATCGAGCCCGCCTTGACGGTGTCCTTCAGGTATTTGGCGATCTTCGGCATCGCCGCCGCCTGGCTGATCGAGGTGCGGAAGATGTAGGGGTTGCCCTGGCGGGTGAACCCAGCCGCCTCGCCGCCGACGATCTGGGCGATCTCGGCGCGCTGCGAGATCTGCATGGAGGCGCCGATCGGGCCCGAGAAGATCGGGCCGAGGATGGCATAGGCGTTCTCGTCGATGGCGCGCTGCACGGCGGCGCGGGTATTCCCCGGATTGGTCTGCGTGTCGTAATGGACGATCTCGACCTGCTTGCCGAGGATGCCGCCCTTGGCGTTGATGTCGGCGGCGGCCATGTCGGCGCCGTTCTTCCAGTTGGTGCCGGCGGCGGCGCCCGCGCCCGACAATTCGATGACGTCGACCAGCTTGACCTTGTCCTGCGCCTGCGCGGGCAGGCTGAGGGCGGCGCCGAGTGCGGCCATGACCCAGAGCGATTTCATTGTCTGCTTCTCCCGAACGTTTCTCATCACACGCGCGATCTTCAAGCCGCGGCGTCCGCTCGCTTCTTGCAGGGCTTTGGGCCGGGATGTCCAGAGGCGAAGAGGCCGGGTGGGGCAGGCGTTTCCGCTTTGCCGGGGATGGTGTCAGGAGGGCCGCTGACGCTGGTTGTCAGCAGGGGGCGCCGGCGGCCTGTCGCCTCGGGTCGATGGTGCTAAACAGGAATGGCTGTGCCGGAGGAACCCGCATGAAACAGGACCCGTTGTTCGAGCGCCTCTGGGACGGCTCCGCCGCGATGGAAGAGTGGACCGCTGCGGTTTCGCATGGCGCGATCACGCAGGTGGACGACAACATCATCACCGTCCACACCACCTATTTCTGCGGTAGCGTCACGGCTATCCGCACGGCGGAGGGCCTCGTGCTGATCGACACCGCCAAGCCCGACACCGCCAAACAGACCTTGGATGTCATCCGCTCCTGGGACGATGGCCCAATCCATACCGTGATCTTCACCCACGGCCATATCGATCATACCAGCGGCATCAAGGTCATCGATGAGGAGGCGGATGCGCGAGGATGGCCGCGCCCGCGGATCGTCGCCCACCGCAACGTCGCGCGGCGCATGCAGCGTTACGAGGACACTCACGGCTTCAACAGCCTCGTTCAGGGCCAGCAATTCGACAAGCCCGGCTACGTCTATCCGATCGGCCAGCGCCGTCCCGACGAGGTCTATGACGACAGGCTGTCCCTCGCGATCGGCGGAGAGCGGATCGAGCTCTTCCACGGCCGGGGGGAGACGGACGACGCCACCTTCGTCTGGCTGCCCGAGCGCCGGGTTCTGGCGAGCGGCGATTTCGTGATCTGGGTTTTCCCCAATGCCGGCAATCCGCGAAAGGTCCAGCGCTATGCGGCAGAATGGGCCTCGGCCTTGCGGCGGATGGAGCAGCTCGAGCCCGACATCCTGATCCCCGGGCACGGGCCGGTGGTCTTCGGCGCGGAGCGGGCCAGGCAGATGCTCCAGGACGGTGCCGAAGCGCTTGAGCACCTGGTGCGCGAAACGCTCGCGCTGCTGAACCGGGGGGCCACGCTCGACGAGATCCTGCATGGCGTGAAGGTTCCTGCGGAATATCTCACGAAGCCCTATCTCCTCGCGAAATACGACGATCCCGAGTTCCTCGTCCGGGGCATCTATCACTTCTATGCAGGCTGGTTTGACGGGAGCGCGGCGCATCTCAAACCCGCCCCCGCGGCGGAACTGGCAGCCGAACTGGCCGGTCTCGCTGGAGGCGCGGACAAATTGGCCGCGCGAGCCCAAGTTCTTGCGGGGCAAGGGCAGACACGGCTGGCCGTCGAACTGGCTGAACTTGCCGGCGCTGCCGCGCCGGACAACGGGCGGATTCAGGCGATCCGGGCCGAGGTGCTTCGGACTCTGATCGGGACGGAAAGCTCCTTGATGGGCAAGGCCTTCCTCGCGGTCTACGAACGCGATGCGGCCCAACGATCCAAGGCCTGACGGATACGCCGGGCCATTCTATGGCGCCGGAAGTTCTCTCGCCTTTCGTTCAAGTTCGCGGAACACCGGCAGCGTCTGGGCGGCGAAGCTCTTCAGTTCCGGGTCGGCACCCTCGCCGGCGTAGCGTTCCATCAAGACGGTCGATTCACGGTGCGCGCTGCGTTGGGCATCGACATAGGCCCTGTCGAAATCGGCGCCCTGTTTGTCGGAGAGGTCACGCAACAGGTCGAGATGCTTGCCGTCGGGGCGATCGGGCAGGGCGATGTCGGAACGCTTGGAAATGATGCGGCGCAGGCTGCTCGTCGCCGCGGCATGATCGTCGGCGAGGCGATGGGCGAAATCCTTGATAGCCGCGGAATTGGTTTTGTGCAGGGCGAGCGTCGCGGACTCCATGCCGAACATGTTGGCGACCGCCGTCTGCGTGACGAAGTCCTGCGCGGGAATCGGCTGCTGAGCGCGGACGATTCCACTGGAGACCAGCGCCAGTCCGGCAAGGCCGAGCGCAAACGCTCCCGGAAAACGGTGATGCTTCAAGGTCATATTTCGGCAACCGGGAAGAAGGCCGGAGGTTCCATCGCATAGGCCCCTTTTCGCAGCGCGCCTTGTCGCGTTCTGGGTGCTGCGTTAGCAGGGCGAAGGCGCTCCGCCTTGCCCGATGCTGAGGGAATTCAATGCCGACCACTGTCGAGACCGTGCGCGATGCGCTCGTCCGGGCCCGCCGCGACCGCTCCCTGATCGAGACGGCAGCCCTGCCGGTGCCGGATTCGATCGCTGATGGACACGTGACGCAGGCGGCCGTCATTCGGGCGCTCAACCTGCCGGATGCCGGGTGGAAGGTCGGCATCGCCGAGGACGGCACGGCGATCGCGGGCCTGATGCCCGGCCCCTATCTCGCGCCGGGCGACGTCTACGAGGGCGCCATCGGGGCGGAGCTTCGCGTCGAGATCGAACTGGCGCTCCGGCTCGTGCGTGACGTGCCTTTCCGCCCGGCCCAGCCCTATTCGCGGGCGGAGCTGCTCGCCTGCTGCGACAAGGCCTTTCTCGGCATCGAGATCGTCGAGAGCCGCCTCGCCAACTGGCACGGCAAGGTCGCCTTTCCGCTCTGGCTCGCCGACGCGATGGGCCATGGCGGCTATTTCCTCGGCCCGGAGGTCGACATCAAGACGCTCGATGACCTCACCGGTCTCGGCTGCTTCATCTCGCTCAACGGGGTGACGATCTATGACCAGCCCGCCGTCCACGGCAACGGCGATCCGATGGTGCCCTTCCTGGCCTGGGCCAATCGCCAGCACGATAACCTCGGCAGTCTGCGCGCCGGGCAGATCATCACCACCGGCAGCCTCTGCGGCGGCGTGCTCTCGCCCGGAAAGGGCGAGGTCGTGACGAAGCTCTCGCCGCTGGCGACGGTTTCTTTGACGCTCCGATAAGAAACGGGGGCGGCGGGCATACGCGCTGCCGTTTCCGCAGGCGCTAGGCGCTCAGCTCCTGTGGCGGCGTCTCGTTGCCGACCACGCGGTCGCGTCCCTGCCGCTTGGCTTCGTAGAGATGCGCATCGGCATGGGCGACGAGGCCGCGAATATCCTTGGCGTCGTCGGGGAAGGTGGCGACGCCGACGCTGATCGTCGGGGCGCCTGCGAATTCCTGCGCCAAGGTGCGGTGGACGGCGATCCGCATCCGCTCGGCTGACACCATCGCTGCGGGATGCGACATGTTCTCGCAAAGCACGACGAATTCCTCGCCGCCATAGCGGAAGATGAGATCGTCGCTGCGGATTTCCGCGCGCAGGCACTCCACGACGCGCCGGAGTACCTCGTCGCCAACGACATGGCCGTAGCGATCGTTGATGCTCTTGAAGTGATCGACATCGAGGATCGCCAAGCTGACGGGCCGCTGCGTTGCGATGCCTCGCGCCAGAATGGTCTGGCCGAGCGTCTCGAAGCGTTCACGGGTCAGCGCGCCTGTGAGGGCATCGCGGCCGCTTTTGCCGAGCAGCTCCTCATATTTGTGCCGGTAGGTCAGCTTGTGGAAGACGTCTGAAAGCGGCTGCGGCGCGAGTTCCGGTGTCCGGCGTTCGAACAGGTTGAGATAGAGGCCCATCAGCATCGCATAGGTCGCGGCTGCGCCCATCTTTGCCACCCAGCCGCCGAACAGCGCGCCGAGCGGCGTGCCGGTCACCATATGCAGCCCTATGAAGAATCCGACCTGATCGAAGGTCAGGATGATCGCGAGGCTCAGGCAGGAGCGCAGAACCAGCGATCGCGGCAGCAGCAGGCGCAACCTCTCATAGAGCAGGATCAGCGCGATGGAATCGATGAAGAGCAGCGTCGTGCCCCAGACCATCAGCGCGCCCATCTGATCGATCAGCACGAGGTCCGGATTGTAGCCGGGCAGCGTGACCGGCGGGCCGTAGAGCCTGAGGGTCGCCACCAGCGCGACCATCAGGAAATTGCCGATCAGCAGTCCGTAGATCGGCTGCCGCACCGTCTCGGCGTCTTCCCGGATATAGAAGAGCAGGATGATCGCGAGCTTGCCCGAGAACAGCACTGTCGAGCCCGGCGAGAGCAGGCCGAAGGGCAGTTCGATGAAGAAGACGGCGGCGAGATAGGTCTCCAGAAAGTGCATCACGCCGAGCGCGCAGAGGAAGGCGCCGAGCCCCATCACGTGCCGCAGCCGGAACAGCGCGGCCATGACGCCGAAATAGATCAGGGCTTGCGTGAGCAGCAGGAGGGTGCCGGGCATGCTGAGTGTCTATCACGGTTGGTTCTAACGAGGGATCAACGGTGTTCAGCCCGATAGCGCACCCGGCAACGGTGGTGACTTTCAGCTATTAACCTTCGTGCTCTTGAAAACCAATGCTTAGTCTTTTCACGACAGGCTCTTTCGAATCCGGTGGGCAGGCCGAAGGATTACAGGTCCTTGAGCATTGCGCATGCTCGCTCCCGCCTTATGATGACGGCGGGTATCGGACACGGTTTCGATTGCGTGGCGGGGTGGCTTGGAGGGCGGATGCGGTTGTGGCGTAGGGCAGGGCGTGCTGTCGCGCTGAGCGGCGGCTGTGCGTTTGCCACACTGCTGGGCCTGCAGGCTGAATCCGCCCGGGCTTTCGATCTTTCGTCGCTGGACGTGTTTGGTCTCTTTACCGAGAAGGACGAGCCACCGGCGGCGAGCGCGTCGAGCCTGCCCTACAAGCTCGACTTCGATCTTGGCGATGCCGAAGACGCCAAGGCGCTGACCCGTACCCTGCAGGACGCTTCTCTGCTCTACCGGCTGCGCCAGGATGCGCCGCCGGACGGCGAGACGCTGGCGCGGCGCATGGCCGCCGATTTCAACCCGCTCGTCGATGCGCTCTGGTCGCAGGGCTATTTCAACGCCGAACTCTCCATGGTCGTCGACGGCGTTTCGCTCACGCTCGGGGTAGAGCCGAACGCGGCGTTGATCCGGGCGCTGGAGGCGCATCGCAATCGCGATGCGGTGCCGATCACCATCAGGGTCCGACCGGGCAAGGTCTTCGGCCTGCGCAAGATCGACGTGGTCGAGCGCGACGAGGCGGGAGGAGCCGTGATCTCCGATCCGCTCAAGGTCGCGAAGCTGAAAGAGGGTGAGGCGGCGACCTCGGCTGCGCTGCGCGGCGCGCAGGCGGCGCTGGTCGATTACATGCGCGCCCAGTCGCACCCGCTCGCCAAAATGGTCGAGCTTAGGCCGGTCGTCGATCACGCCACCGGCATCATGGACGTCACCTACGTCCTCGATCCCGGCCCGCTCGCGGGCTTCGGCGACATCACGCTTGGCCAGACCGACGAGATTCCGCCCGAGGTGGTCCGCTCCTTCATTTATCTCGAGCCCGGCGATCCCTACTCGCCCAAGGCGCTGGCCGATATGCGCCGCTCGATCGCGAGGATCCCTGCTGTCGGTTCCGTCCGCATCCGCGAGGGCGACAAGCTCGACCGCGCCGGCAACCTGCCGATCTTCGTCGACGTCACCGAGCGGCCGAAGCGCCTGCTCGGTTTCTCCGCCCGCTATTCGACCATCGATGGCCCGACGGTGAAAACCTACTGGGAGCACCGCAACCTGTTCGGAGGCGCCGAGCGGCTGCGGCTCGAGGGCAGCATCTTTCTGGCGCCGCGCATTGACGGCACGAAGATCAAGAGCTTCGGCGATTTCGAGGAATCCGACATCGGCGGGCGCTTTGGCTTCAGTTTCCTGAAGCCGGCATTGGGCGGCAGCCGTTACGACTGGCTCATCGACGGCGTCGCAACGCGCGAGCGCGTCGGCACCGAGCGCTATGGCGGCTACACGGCCCGCTACGCCAATGTGACCACCGCGATCATGCGCCGTTTCAGCGACACCTTCTCGGTCCAGGCCGGTCTCGAGGTCGAGCGCGGCCAGACCAGCGACGTGCTCGGCCAGATAACCTACACATTGGTCGGCATTCCGCTCTCGGTGAAATACGATTCGACCGACAGCCTGCTCGATCCGACGCGCGGCTTTCGCGTGAACGCGTCCTTCGCGCCCTATCCGACCTTCCTCGGCTCGACGGTCGGCATCTACCAGACCAAGGCGACCGTCTCCGCCTACTACGCACTCGACGAGGACGCGCGCTATGTCCTGGCCGGCCGCGTCGGCTTCGGCTCGATCTCGGGCGCGAGCCTGAACGAGATCCCGCCCACGCGGCTCTTCTTTGCCGGCGGCGGCGGCTCCGTGCGCGGCTATGCCTATCGCAGCATTGCGCCGCTGGGGCCGTTCAATCAGGTCGTGGGTGGGCGCAGCCTGCTGGAGCTCTCGGCAGAGGCGCGCATCAAGATCACCGAGACCATCGGCATCGTGCCCTTTTTCGACGCCGGAACCGCTTTCGAATCGAGCTTCCCGGACGGCAAGCAGCAGCTGCAGATGGCCGCCGGCCTTGGCCTGCGCTACTACACCGGGATCGGGCCGATCCGGGTCGACGTCGCGGCGCCGCTCAACCCGCGCAAGGGTGACAAGCCGGTCGCGCTCTATGTCAGCATCGGGCAGGCCTTCTGATGCGCCGCCTTCTCACCATGCCGCGTCTGGCGCTCTTCGCCCTGCTGCTGACGGCGGGGTTCCTGGCCTCCGCCCATTTCGGCGGCTTCGCCCAGAACGCACAGACCGATCGCGGCATCGTCGCCGATCTCATCTCAAAGGCGCTGTCCAGCGACACCAGTCAGGTCTCGATCGGCGAGGTCAATGGCGCGCTTTCTTCCGATGTGGAGATCCGCGACATCGTCCTGTCGGATCGCGATGGCGTCTGGCTGCGGCTCGATCGCGTCCGCCTGATCTGGACTCGCAGCGCGCTGCTTCTGCGCAGGCTCGATGTCGACCGCCTCGAAATCGGCAAGCTGGAGATGCTGCGCAGGCCCGCGCCGCAGCCGGCCGGCACCGCGCCTGCGAGCAATGAGCCGATCCTGCCGGAGCTGCCGCTCAAGGTGATCTTGCGCGCCTTCCAACTCAATGAACTGGCTTTGGGTGAGCCGGTTCTCGGCGTCGCCGCGCGCCTTGGCGCGACCGGCTCGGCTTCGCTCGGTCCGCCGAGCGAAGGGCTCGACCTCAAATTCGAGGCGCGCCGCCTCGACATGGGCGGCACCTTCAACGTCGATCTTGCCTTCGTCCCGCAGACGACACGTCTTCGGCTCGCCGCCAAGCTCGACGAGCCGGCCGGCGGGTTGATCTCGAAGGTCGCTGGCCTTCCAGGCGAGCCACCGGTGAAGCTCGATCTCAACGGCGACGGGCCGCTCGACTCCTTCCGCTCGAACCTGACCTTCACCGCAGGGCCGACCATCGGTGCCGAAGGCTCGGCGACGCTCAACCGCGCCGGCGTCGAGCGTCAGCTCGCGCTTGCGCTCGAGGCGCGCATCGAGGGGCTGATGCCGCCGCCGGTTGCTCCGGTCTTCGCGGGCTCGACCCGCCTCGACGGCGCGGTCGGCCTTCGGGACGATGGCGGCGTCGATATCCGCAATCTCGCTTTGGTCTCCGCGCTGGCGCGTCTCGACGTGCTCGGCCGCTATAACGCCGACAAGACGCTCGATATCCGCGTCAGCGCGGCTTCGCGCCCGAATGCCAATGGCCGTACCGTCGCCTCCGGCGCCGAGATCGGAAAGCTCGCCTTCGATGCGACGATCCGCGGGCCCGTTGCGGGCCCGACCGTGGTCGCGACCCTCGACGCGCAGGATGCCAAGATGCCGGCCGGCCGGTTCGGAAAGGTCGCGCTCGCCTTCAACGCGACACCGACCGGGACCATCGGCGAGCCGGGCACCCGGATCACGCTGACCTCCGACGGCGAGGCCAGCGGGGTCGCGCTGACCGACAAGGCGCTCGCGCGCGCGGTTGGCGACAAGGTCACCTTTACCCTGCGTGGCGTCGGCCAGGACGATGGCACAGCCGATTTCGAAACGTTGAAGCTCGCCCTCTCCGGCGTCGAGCTCGACTATAAGGGCAAGCTCGGACAGGCGCGTGTGCTCGGCAAGCTCAAGGCCGTCCTGCCAGATCTTTCGCGCCTTAGCGGACTTGCCGAGCGCCCGCTCGGGGGCAGGGCGGAGGTCACGGCCGATCTCGACGCGACACCGCGTCTCAACAACTACGCCGCGACGCTCGATGGCAAGGCCGAGCACCTCGCCACCGGCACCGCCGTCGTGGACCGATTGCTGGCGGGCAACCTCACCCTGGCCGGGCGTGTCAATGCGCTTGCCGGAGATTACACGGTGGACGGCCTGCGTGTGGCCGGGCAGCATGCGGCCTTCACCGCCGATGGCTCGCTCGGCCGGCAGCAATCCAGCCTGAAGCTGGCGCTTGCGCTGCCTGATCTCAAGCGCGCTGACCCGCGTCTCTCTGGCCGCGGCGACATCACCGCCGAGATCACCGGCCCGCAGAACAAGCTCGACGCGACCGCCCGCATCGCCATTGCCAATGCGACTGCGCTCGCCCGGCCGATCCCGCGGCTGACCGTCGATGCGGTCGCGAAGGATCTGCAGGGCGCACTGAGCGCCAGCGTCAACCTGACTGGCGAAGTGGATGCCAAGCCGGCGTCCGGCCATATCCAGCTGGCGCGCCAGCCCGACGACGGCTGGAACCTCTCGACCCTCGATCTGTCGATCGGCTCGGTCCGGCTGAACGGAGGTCTCACGCTGGATCCGGCGAGCCGCGCGGCCGGGCGGCTGACCCTGGCCGCGCGCAATCTCGATGACCTGTCGGCGCTGGCGCTGACCAAGCTTGGCGGCCAGCTCGACGCGGACATCGTCCTCGCCACGCCGGATGGGCGGCAGGATATCGACCTGACCGCACGGGGCTCGCGCCTCGCCGGGCCGTCAGTTTCGATCGAAAAGCTCGATGCGAAGATCGGCGCCCGCGACATATACGGCCGGCCGATGCTCGATGCGGCCGTGGCCATCGATCGCGCCATCGCCGCCGGCGAGACGATCAGCGCCATTCGCTTCGACTCGAAAGGCGCGCCCGACGCCAGCGCCTTCACGCTGAGCGCCAATGCGCGTGGCTTTGCCCTGAAAGGCGCCGGCCGGCTCGTGCCCGGCGAGCCTCTCAAGCTGGAACTCGCCTCCTTCGATGCCCGCCGCGACGGCCGGGCGATCACGCTCGCGAATCCCGCGACCTTCAGCTTCCCGGCGTCCGGGGTCGAGATCGCCGGCCTCGCCCTGACGATCGACAAGGGCAAGGTGACGCTCGATGGCCGGGCCGGTGAGACGCTCGATCTGCGCTTCACGGCCCGCGACGTGCCGCTCGCAGCCGCCCGCATCGCATCGCCCAGTCTGAATTTCTCCGGCACCCTGAACGCCGAGGCGCAGGTCAAGGGCAAGCCGGGCGATCTCGCCGGCCCCTGGAAGGTGAGGATCGCCCAGCTCGTGACGCCCGAGACGCGTCAGGCAGGCTTGCCTCCAGTCGAGATCGCGGGTGAGGGGGCCTTCAAAGGCGATGCGACCAGCGTTTCCGCCACTGTGAATGCCGGCCGGGGCGCGAGCCTGACATTGCGCGGAACCGCGCCTCTCAACGCGACGGGGCCGCTCGATCTTGCCGCGCAGGGCCGCGTCGATGCCGGGCTCGCCAATCCGCTGCTGGCCGTGAACGGGCAACGCGTGACCGGCAGCGTCGCCGTCGACATGCGCGCCGGAGGCACGGCGTCCGCGCCACGGTTGAGCGGTAACGCGACCCTGTCGAACGGCAGCTTCACGGATGCGCTGCAGGGGATCCGGCTTAACGCCATCGAAGCCCGCGTCGCGGCGAATGGCGATAATCTGACCGTCGAACGCGCTTCGGCGCGTGCGCCGAATGGTGGCACGATCACGGCCAGCGGGCAGGTCAAGGTGGACCCCGCCGCGGGATTCCCCGGCAACATTCGCATCCGCGGCGATCGTGCCCAACTTGTCTCGAGCGGGCTCGTCACCGCGGTTGCCGGGTTGGATCTCGAGATCAGCGGTCCGCTGGCGCAGCGTCCGCGGCTCGGCGGGCGCATCGACATCGTCTCGCTCGAGGTCACGGTTCCCGATCGGTTGCCGGCTTCGCTTCGTCCGGTCGACGGCATCAGGCACATCCATGCGCGTGGGACCGCTGCCGCAAGGCTCGCGGCAGAACGCAAGGCACGGGAGGCGCGCGGCCGCGGACGAGCAGCGCCCCCCTTCGACGCCACGCTGGCATTGACGGTCTCGGCGCCCAGCCGGGTCTTCATCCGTGGCCGCGGCATCGATGCCGAACTTGGCGGCGAGATCCGCGTGGCCGGGACCTCTTCGGCGCCGGTCTTGAACGGCGGCTTCGAATTGCGCCGAGGCCGCATCAGCGTGCTCACGCAACGCCTCGACTTCAGCCGTGGCAGGCTCACTTTCGCCGGAGGGCTGATTCCGGAACTGGACTTTGTAGCTGAAACCAGCGCGGGCGACGTGACGGCAAGGATCACCGTCAGCGGCCCGGCCGACCAGCCGAGCTTCGCCTTCACCTCCCAACCTGAATTGCCGCAGGACGAGGTGCTGTCCCGGCTGCTTTTCGCCCGCGCCTCCGGCTCGCTCTCGCCCTTCCAGGCGCTGCAGCTTGCCCAGGCTGCAGCCCAGTTCGCCGGCGGAGGCGGGGATGACACCTTCGAACGGCTGCGCAAGTCGCTCGGCGTCGACAATCTCGATATCCAGATGGGCGCAGGCGGCCCGACCCTCGGGGCCTCGCGCTACATCAGCGACAATGTCTCCATCGGTGTGAAGGTGGGGACGAAGCCCGAGGATAGCGGTGTCTCAGTCGGCATCGACGTGACGAAGCGCCTGAAGCTCCAGGCGGAGACGGGGGCGGACGGCAGCGCGGCCGTCGGAATCGGCGCCGAGTGGGAATACTGAGCAGCCGGCGCGGCGGGGAATCACGCACCGCGAGATTCGCCGCCCGGAAGGCTCGCCGGCTTCATGTTTCCCCTTTGGATCGCTTCAAAACCAGCCCGTCGGGCCGTCGAGCGTTAATGCTTCGTAAATTTCGGGCTTCAAAGCGTGGCTCGACTGCAACACCGGATTTCAAAGCACCCCATGCACAGCCCTTGGCGGCGGATCATGGTTGATCGGCGAGGGCGCATTCGTATGGTGGAAATGCGTCGGGACGTTCCCGGTCGCTGTTTTTCGTCCTCGCCTCCGAAATAGGTCGGTGACGCGGGCGAAAGACCGGGAATAGGCAGGTTCTGCGATCAGGCTGAAAGTCTGGGGCGGGGGGCAGGCTGAAGCCCGAGGGTCTCGAAACTCTTTTGGAGGTTACCAAATGAAGCTCGTTAAGAGCCTCCTCCTCGGTTCCGCCGCCGGCATCGCCGCGGTCGCCGGGGCTCAGGCCGCCGACCTTCCCTCGCGGAAGGCCGCTCCGGTCGAATACGTTCGCGTCTGCACTGCCTACGGTGCCGGCTTCTTCTACATCCCGGGCACTGACTCCTGCCTGCGCATCTCGGGCCGCGTCCGCGCCGAGTACGCCATCGGCACGCGTTACAGCGACTTCCAGGATGCCTACGGCACCCGCGCCCGTGGCCGTCTGAACGTCGACGTCCGCACGCAGACCGCTTACGGCACCCTGCGTACCTTCATCCGCTACGAGCTGACCAACAACACCGGCATCTACAATGCTGGCGGCGTGACTCCGTTCAACGTTGGTTCGACCGTCCCCGGCCTCGTCCGCGGTCCGTCGTCCACCTCGACCGGCTCGCTGGTTGACCTGGCCTTCGTGCAGTTCGGCCCGATCACCGCTGGTCGCGCTCAGTCGTTCTTCGACTTCTACGCTTCGGACCTGAACTTCGCTTCGATCCGTACGGCTGACTCGCGCGTCAACCTGCTGGCCTACACCGCGACCTTCGGTTCGGGCTTCTCGGCTACGATCTCGGCTGAAGATCGTACCTCGGGCACCTCGGGCCGCGAGCTCGCGGGCGCAATCTTCAACCCGCTCACCCCCGGCGTCGGCGGTATTGCGGTTACCGCTCAGGGTCAGAACTTCCCCGATCTCGTCGCCTCGCTGCGCGTCGATCAGGGCTGGGGCTCCGCTCAGCTGTCCGGTATGGTCGGTCAGCGTAGCTACGCCACCGCGACCAACATCACTGCGGTCAACGGCGATGAGATGGTCTGGGCCATCCAGGGCGGCGTGAAGATCAACCTGCCGATGCTCGCCGCTGGCGACGCTCTGTGGTTGCAGGCTGCCTATGCTGACGGCGCCCTCGGCTACCTCGGCTGGTCGCCGAACAGCCTCGGTCTCGGCCGCGTTGGTGCCCTGACGCTCGCCGACGCCGCGATCAACCCGATCACCGGCAACATCAACAACTCGACCGGTTGGTCGCTTGTTGCGGCGTTCCGCCACTTCTTCACCCCGACGATCCGCACCGAGATCAGCGCTTCGTACTCTGAGCTGAAGTTCAAGTACAACGACGCAGCCTCGGCAGCCTTCAACGGCGTCTTCGCCCGTTCGGCAGACCCGAAGGAGTTCCTGCTCGCTGGCGCTCTGATCTGGTCGCCGGTCTCCGGTCTCGATATCGGTGTCGAAGTGCTCTACTCGCATCTCGACGTCAATTCGCCGGTCGGTGTCATCAGCAACAACAACGTCCGCAGCGGCGTGCTCGGCATCAAGTCCGACGACACCGTTGCTGGCCGCTTCCGCATCCAGCGCGACTTCTGATCGGTCTCCGATCTCAGTCGGAAGCCCCGGGGAAACCCGGGGCTTTTTTATTGCCTGTGGATTGAAGCACGCCGCGGCCGAGGGGCTTTCACGATCCGGTTGAATCGGGACGATCCATCGTTCGCGTTGGCGGCTTGGATCGGGTGAAGCTTGGCGGCGCTTAAAACAAAGCCTGCGGATCGTCAGGCGAATTATTGTTAGAATGGAACGGTCGCGGTTGTCGGATGCCTGGGCCTGAGCATTGGCCGGAACGGGTGAATAGGGGCGTGACATGTCGCAGCCGACGCGCTGGTTCTGGGGTCTGATCCCACTGGTCCTGCTGTGGGGAGCCGGGAATGTCGGGCTGGACGCAGCTATCGAGCAGGATGTCGGCGCGCGCGCGGTGAGGGCCGTTGCGGCAGTGGCCGGCCGGACCCCAGGGGCCCGTCCTGTCGTGGCGCAGGTCGAGGGACGCGACGTCACGATTGCAGGCGAGGTTCTGTCGACCGACGGCGCAACCCGCGCGATGGCGCATCTGCGTGCCGAATTCGGCGTGCGGCGGGCATTGGGCGGTCTGTCGCAGGTCGTTGCGCAGAAGCCCTATTCATGGTTCGCCGGGCGGCTATCGGATAGCGTTACGCTCGGCGGCTTCGTCCCGGATGTCCAGACGGCCGAAGCCAATCTCGTTGCGGCAGGCGCGGCGCTGCCCGGCCTGCATGTCGACGATCGCCAGACCATCGCGTTCGGCGCGCCGGACGGCTTCGGGGCCATGACCGCCGCGATGATCGCCGAACTGCCGAAACTGGCTTCCGGACGGATCGCGCTCGACGACAGTCGCTTCTGCATCGAAGGGAGGGCCGTGAGCCCCGTTTCGTTCCGGGCCCTCGAGGCTGCTATCGTGCAGCTGGCGCGGCCTGGCTTCCAGGCCGTGAAATGCGATCTTGAGCCCCCGATCGTGGCACCATATCGATGGAGCGCCGAGCACCGCGCCGATGATGAACTCGTCCTGCGGGGCTACTACCCGAACGACGAGGTCCACAGGCAGCTCCTGCAGGCGGTGCAACGCGCCTTCGGGGCGGCGATCATGTTGCGTGACGAATTGCAGCCGGGGGATGGCGCACCGTCTGCATTTCTGGAGAAGATCGCTCGCGCCGCGGCCGACCTCGCTCGGCTTCGGGAAGGCAGGGCCGAGCTCGACGGCGACATCTATACGCTCTCCGGCAAGGGACCGGACAGCTATGAGGCATGCCAGTCGCTACGCCTGCAGATTGCGCAGCAGGACGGTCCCGATTCGGTCGCGCGTGTCGAGATCGATTGTCCTCCGGAACCGCCGCCGGCGCCTGTCGTCGTGCCACCGCCCGAGGTGCCGGGCCTGATCCTGAAGGACGTACTTCCGGCAAATCCCGCGGCCGATCGCCCCACCTCGGCTTCCGCTGCCCCTCTCGCTTCCGGAGCTGGTGAGCAATCGGGCGCGCCTCCCGTGTCAGCCGCCAGGCAGACAGACGCGCCGGTAGCGGCAGCCCCGGTGCCGCTCGACTGGAACGCTGGACGCGCTGATGGGCGCGTCTCACTGGGCGGCGTGGTGGCGAGCGAGGCGCAGCGCGACAACGCAATGGCCGCGGCGCGGCGTCTGTTCGGGGAGGCAGCGCTCGAGGACCGCATGAGCATCGAATCTGCGTTGCGCTCCGAGCTCGATATTCCCGCATCGCTGTCTTTCGCACTTGAGGCCTTGTCGCGGCTGAAGTCGGGATCTGTGACGATCCGCGACAAGGACTTCGCCGTAGTCGGGGAGGTTGCAGATGCGGCGGGCCTGGCGGCGCTGCATGATTTGCTTGCTCGCGGCGCTCCGGCAGGGCTTGCCGTCGCGTCTCTGCCGGAAGGCATCGTGGTGCGGCCTTATGGGCTGACGTTGTCGATGGATCGCACCGGCTTGCGGCTCAGCGGTTATGTTCCTGATGAAATAACGCGCGCCAATCTCCGTTCCGTCGTAGCCGATTCTCCCCTGAAGGATCGGCTCGACGACGGGTTGGTCGTCGTGCCGGGAGCGCCGTCCGATTTCGGCTCTGCCGCGAGAGTGATGCTCGCGGATCTGCTCAGGTTGGATCTGGGCTCTGCTTCGATCGAGGATGATCGCGTCAGCATCCGCGGATTGACCTGTCGCGAACTGATCAGGAGCGAAATCGAGACGAGCGCGGCGTCCGGCCTGCCGGCGGGGTTCAAGGCCGATGCCGCAATCAGCCTGCGCCAGACCGGCTGCGTCGTCGACCCGCCGGCGAGCTGCCAGAACGATCTCGATGGCTTGACCCGGCGCAACGCCGTGTTGTTCGGGCAGGGCACCTCGGTCGTCGAACTCGATGCGACGACCGAGCGAGTAATCGGCGAGGCGGCGGCCATTCTCAAGAGGTGCCCCGACGCTTCGGTGACCATCGAAGGGCATGCCAACCGCGACGGCGAACGGCGCGGCTTCGACAATGTGGACCTGTCCTTGCGCCGGGCCACGCGTGTCCGTGAGGAGCTCGCGCACCGCGGCATCGACCCCGCGAAGCTCACGGTCAAAGCCTATGGCAGCGCCCGCCCGATCCTGCCCTACGACATGCAGGAAGCCAAAGCGATGAACCGCCGCGTGCAGTTCACCGTGGCGAAGTAGGAGGCGGTCATGCTCTATCTCGCCAGCCAGTTCGTTTGGTTCCTGCTCGGCGCCTTCGGCCTTGGGCTCGCTATGGGCCGGATCAGCCAAGGTGGCGGCAGAGTCCGGCTGTGGAACGGTGCCTGGACGGTTGTCGCTGCGTTCTGGGCCCTTGGTGCAGCCCTGGCCTGGTTCCAATGGCTCAACGGGGCCGTTGCGACATGGTTGGAGACCGCGCTGCTATTCATCGCTGCGTACTGGGCAGGTTGCGCCTGTGCTAGTTTGTTTCACAGGCCGACAGCGGTGAGCGTAACCCGGGTGACGGCCGATGTGCTTCCGCCCGTCGAGAACGAGGCCGATCTGCCCGGCCGTCGGCCCGCGGGTCAGGCGGTGGCTCGCGATGGAAAAGCCGACGATCTGAAGCTGATCAAGGGTGTCGGCCGGCAGAATGAAGGTCGCCTGCACGGCCTCGGCATCTGGCATTTCGAGCAGATCGCCGCCTGGGCGCCCGACAACGTCGAATGGGTCGGCAGTTACCTTGCTTTTCCCGGTCGCATCGAGCGTGAAGACTGGGTCGGCCAGGCGAAGGTTCTGGCGACGGGCGTCGTGACGGAGTTTGCCGCTCGCGCCCAGGCGGGGCTGGTCGAGACGTCCCGCGACGACGGCTCCGCCGGACAGGGCAATGTCGCAGCCATCTCCAGCGAGGCCACGAAGGAGCCGTCGAAACCCTAAAGTCAGGCCGCTCGACGCTCGGCCCGCGCGATCAGCTTGCCGATGCGCCGGGCCATGTCTCTCGAGCCCAATAGAGGGGCGTGGCCTTGTCCGGCGACGGTGAAGATTTCGCAGTCGGGATGGCGCTCGGCCATCTCCTGCAGGGTCTTTTCGGCCAGCAGATCGGAGTTCGCTCCGCGGATCGCCAGCAGCGGCACCGCTTTGAGCCCGTCGAAATAGGTCCAGAGCACCGGCAGGGGCGCTTCGAGGTCGAGCTCCTCCAGCACCTTCATCAGCTTCGTGTCGTAATCCGGCTTGAGCGGCCCGTCCCGATCCGTCCAGGTGCGGCGGGCCATGATCTCCCACTCCGCTTGGCTGAGCGCCGGGAAATGCTGGTCGGAGAGCCGCTTCAGAATCTCGGCGCCTTCCGAGAAGCTGCGCGGCACCGGCAATTTCCCGACATAGCCGCGGATGCGCAACAGGCCGCGCGCGTCGATCACCGGGCCGACATCGTTGAGGACCGCTCCGCTGATCACGGCCGGCCGGGCCGCCGCGAGCGCCATTGTGAGAAGCCCGCCTCGCGAGGTGCCGACGAAAACGGCCTGTTCTATGCCCATCGCGACCAGAACCTGCATGAGGTCGTCGAGCTCGATGCGGATGTCGTAGTTCTTCCAGTTGCGGTCGTAATCCGAGAGCCCGCGGCCGCGATAATCGAGCGCCAGCACGCGGCGCGGCTTGGTCTCGTCCTGCGCGAGAGCCATTGCCAGTTCGTGGAAATCGGCGGCCGTGCGCGCGAAACCCGGCAGGCAGACGACCGGAAGTGCGGTCCCTTCGAGCGGACCATAGTCACGCAGATGGAGTTTCAGACCGTCGCGAGCGCTGACGAAGCGGGAGGTAAAGGCGGAAGCCGGGATCATGCGGAACTCGAGGAAGCTATCTCCCGCGCACCTAATCATGCTCCGGCCGAGGGCGGAAGCCGGCTTTCGCAGCTCGACGCCGATGTGGAATCCGTTGAAGGCCGCTGCGACTGCGATGGGTTGCAGGTCCTCGCTTGGCCCGCGCCCGGGATGGCGGGGCAGGTGAGGGGCCAGCGGCTAATCGCGCTTGCCGCCGCGCTTCAGATCGTAGTCGATCAGATAGGCGGTGCGCTGGTTCAGCCGCTCGCGATAGACCTGCAGATTCTCCATCACGCGCTGGACGTAGTTGCGCGTCTCGGAGAAGGGGATGCGCTCGACCCAATCGACGGCATCCACCTCCGGGTCGCGCGGGTCGCCATAGGCGGCGATCCATTTCTTCACATTCGGCGAGCCGGCATTATAGGCCGCGAAGGTCAGGATGTAGGAGCCGCGCCACTCTTTCAGCAGGTCGTTGAGATGGGCTGCACCCATCTGCGCCGCATAGAGCGGGTCTTGGCCCAGCTTCTGCCAGTCGAAGGGCAGCCCGGCACGACGTGCCGTCTCGCGTGCCGTCGCCGGCATCATCTGCATCAGCCCGCGTGCCCCGGCACCGGACATCGCGGCCGGGTCGAAGGCACTCTCCTGCCGGGCGATGGCGTGGACGATGGCGCGCTCCATCGGGTCGCCGAGCACGTCGAATTCCGGGATGCCGTTGACCGGATAGGCAGCCATGTCGAGCGGGAAGCCGCGCTGCAGCGCCGCCTTGCCGATGCCGACGAGCGCACGGGCATCAGCTTCGCGCTGCGCGATTGCCGCGATCGCCTCCAGCGCTTCGGTGGTGTGCAGGCGCTGTGCCAGATCGTTCAGCATCAGCGTGGCGAGGTCGCGCTCGCCGATGCGATAGAGCAGCCGCACGCCGCGATGGCCCGGCAATCCCTCGAGGGCGGCGGCCGAAGTGCTTCGGAGCGGCAGGCGGTCCAGCCCCAGCTTCGCACGCGCGAGTTGACCGTAATAGGCGACAGGTTGCTCTGCCGCCTTGCCGAAGGCGGCCTTGGCCTCATCGGCTTGCCCCATCTCCTCAAAGGCGCGGCCCCGCCAATAGGCCGCGCGGGCGACCGAGATGGGCGTTTCGCTGATGGCGGCAGCGGCGTCGAAATGCTTCAGCGCGACTTCCGGCTTCTTCAGGAAGCGCAGTGCGATGAAGCCGGCATGCCATTCCGCCTCGATACGCTCCGCTGCGTCCTCGGCGCCGTGGCCAGCCGAGACCTCATAGGCCTTCGCTGGCTGGCCGGCATCGAGGAGCTTGCGCGAGATGATGCGCCGCTCTTCCCACCAGCCGTCGCCATCGCCCAGCATGGCTGCGTCGCGCGGAACACTGGCGAGCGCCTTGACGGCATCGTCGAGCTTGTCGGCCCGGCGGGCCTGCTGCGCCCGCAGGAAGGCGAAGGAAACGTCGCTGCGGACGGAGGCTGGCACTGCCGCGATCTGCTTTTCGGGGATCGGCTGGCGCGCTCCGGCGCTGGCGAGCCGCGCCCTGGCCAGCACGACATAGTCGGCCGAGACCCGGGCGGCATTGCGCAAGGCTGCCCCGTCATTGTCCTTGAACAGGAAGCGCTCGGTACGCTGCCGATGGTCGTCCTTCGTCAGCACGGCGTCGAATTCCTTGAGGACGATCTTCTCCAGCGCTTGCCCGAACGGGTCCTTGCGCCACGTCCGGCGCACGAGGGCGGCAGCCTCTTCGGCTCGCCCCTCGTCCTTGAGCGCGAGCGCGAGCGCGATCCGCCCGGCCGGCGACACCGGCTGCTGGCCGTGGAAGAAGGCGCGGACGATCAGCGGACTCTTCTTCTCGGCGATCAGCGCCTCTTCGGCGCGGCGTCGAAAACGGGTCGTCGCGGGATAGTTCGGATGCTCGCGCAGGAAGGCGTCGATCCGCGTGAACGACACGGTGCCGGCATTGGCGTGGATCGCCACCCATTCGAGCAGCGTGCGAACGGCGCGGTCGTCGATCCGCGCCGCAAGCTCATCACCCTCGCCGAGTGCGCCGCGTCTATAGGCGGCGACGGCAGATTTCACGGCGTCCAGATTGGTTGCATCATCGCCCCGCAGGGTGGAGGACGGATAGGGCAGCAGCGCGCCCGTGGTCTCGACGTCGCCGATCATGGCGAGCTTGCGCTGGCTCGCCAGCATGCCGTCGTCACCCGCCTGTGTGGTCGAGGCGGAGAGCACGGCAGGCAACAGCAGGCCGATCAATCTCCTCGCGGCAGCAGGCGAGGCCATGGCGGGTCTCCATCCTGGGGCAGGCATTCGGGAACGATGGTCGGGGAAGGGGGTTGATGAAGGCTTAACTATGAGGCTACGCATTTTCATGCATTGCCGGCTTTGCCTTGACCAAACGACGGTTTATGTGTGGCGGCCCGACAACCCGCGTTTCGCTTCAGGATCAGCCCGATGACCAAGCACATTGCCCTTACCGGCTCGATGCCAGCTCTGGTCACTCCCTTCAAATCCGGCAAGGTCGATGAGGAGACGCTGCGCGCGCTGGTCGAATGGCAGATCGCCAGCGGTTCGACCGGCCTGGTCCCGGTCGGCACCACCGGCGAGAGCCCGACGCTCTCCCATGACGAGCACAAGAGCGTCGTCGAAATCGTCGTCGATCAGGCCAAGGGCCGCGTTCCGGTGATCGCAGGGGCTGGTTCCAACAACACGATCGAGGCTATCGATCTCGCCGTTCATGCCGGGAAGGCCGGCGCCGACGCCGTTCTCGTGGTCACGCCCTATTATAATAAGCCCACCCAGGAGGGCATGTACCAGCACTTCAAGGCGGTGAACGATGCAATCGGGATTCCGATCATCATCTACAACATCCCGCCGCGTTCGGTGGTGGATATGTCCGTCGAGACGATGACGCGGCTCTATGAGCTCAAGAACATCGTCGGCGTGAAGGATGCCACCGCCAATCTCGCCCGCGTCTCGCAGCAGCGCCACGCCATGGGCCCGGATTTCATCCAGCTCTCCGGCGAGGACATGACCGCACTGGCCTATATGGCTGCCGGCGGTCATGGCTGCATCTCGGTCGTCGCCAATGTCGCGCCGCGCCTCTGCGCCGATCTGATGGAGGCCGCGCTCAAGGGCGATTACGCTGGGGCGTTGAAGGTGCAGGACCGGCTGGTGCCGCTCCATGACGCGACCTTCAAGGAGCCCGGCCTCGCCGGCGCCAAGCATGGCCTGAAGCTGCTCGGCCGCATCGAGGAGGAAATCCGCCTGCCCTTGATGCCGGTGACACCGGCCACCGGCAAGGTGATCCGAGACGCCATGGTTTTCGCCGGGCTGTTGAATGCTTAGATAGGGATTGCGTTCGTCCGGTCGCCCCGGCGACGCCAGGGAAATCCGGAATGTACGAGCCCAGTCACTTCAAGGTCGAGGACCGCGCGCAGCTCCACGCCGTCATTCGCCAGCACCCGCTCGCCTCGCTGGTGACAGTGGGCGAGGGCGGCCTTATCGCCAATCTGGTTCCCTTTATCCTTCACGAGGATGAGGGAGAGAACGGTGTGCTGCGCGCCCATGTCGCGCGGCCCAACGCGCAGTGGAAGGCGATCGCGGCGGGTGCCGAGACGCTGGTGATCTTCACTGGCGTCGAGCGCTACGTCACGCCGGCCTGGTACGCGACCAAGCGCGAGACCGGGAAGGTCGTGCCGACCTGGAACTACGTCACCGTCCAGGTGCGCGGCCCCGCCCGGGCAATCGAAGAGCCGGCATGGCTGCGTGCCCAGCTCGAGTCGCTGACGCAGCAGCAGGAGGCGCCCCGCACCGAGCCCTGGGCGGTCTCGGACGCGCCGGAGCCCTTCATCGTCGCGCAGGCGCGTGGCATCGTCGGTGTCGAGATCGAGATCGCCTCGATCATCGGCAAGTTCAAACTCAGCCAGAACCGGCGCGAGGACGACAAGCTCGGCGTCCTCGACGGCCTGAGCGCCGATCCCGCAACGGATTCGCAGGCGATGGCCTCGCTGGTGAAAAAGCACGGATTCAGTGAAACTGCATGAAGAAGCCTGATCCCGCCCGCTATCGGCTCGCCGCCGACAACCGCAAGGCGCGCTTCAACTACGAGATCAAGGAAACCCTGGAGGCGGGCATCGCGCTGCAGGGCACCGAGATCAAGTCGCTGCGCGGCGGCAAGGCGACGATCGGTGAGAGCTATGCCGGCCCGATGGGCGAGGAGCTCTTCCTGTTCAACGCCCATATCCCGGAATATCTGGAGGCGAACCGCTTCAACCATGAGGTTCGCAGGCCGCGCAAGCTGCTTCTCCATCGTCGCGAGATCAACAAGCTGATGGGCGCAGTCCAGCGCGAGGGCATGGCTCTGATCCCGCTCAAGGTCTATTTCAACGACAAGGGCAGGGCGAAGGTCGAGCTCGGTCTCGGCAAGGGCAAGAAGCTCCACGACAAGCGCGAGACCGAGAAGACCCGCGACTGGAACCGCGACAAGCAGCGGATCTTGAAAACAGGCGGGTAGGCTTGGATCAGGGCCGTGCTTCTCCTTCTCCCGCAGGGGGAGAAGGGAAGAGGCGGCAGCTCTCCAAAAGGAGCCTCACCCTTCCACCGGCTCGTCGCCCTGGCGGATACCGTAGCGCCGTTCGAGCGCGGGATTGCCGGGTGCGGCCGGGGCGCCGGGCGTGGCGCTGCGGGGGCTGCGCTCGGACGGATCGCGCCCGATCTTCTGCATGAGCTGGGCAAGATCGACGAACTCGTCGCATTGCCGGCGCAAATCGTCCGAGACCATCGGCGGGTTGGTCGAGATCGTCGAGACGACCGAGATTTTGACGCCCTTGCGCTGCACTGCCTCGACCAGCGGGCGGAAGTCGCCATCGCCGGAGAACAGGTAGATCTGGTCGAGATGCGGCGCGAGCTCGAGCATCTCGATCGCCAGCTCGATGTCCATGTTGCCTTTGACGCGCCGCCGGCCCGTGGCGTCGGTGAATTCCTTGGCTGCCTTGGTGATGACGCGGTAGCCATTGTAGTCGAGCCAGTCGACGAGCGGGCGGATCGAGGAGTATTCCTCGCTCTCGACGAGCGTGGTGAAGTAGAAGGCGCGGATCAGATTGCCGCGGCTCTGGAACTCACGCAGCAGGCGACGATAATCCATGTCGAAGCCGAGCTGCTTCGAGGTCGCGTAGAGATTGGCGCCGTCGATGAAAAGCGCGATGCGCGGTGCGCCGTTCATGGCAATGACTCCTGCTCAAATGACTTCAAGCAATAAAGATGGAAGCAAAAGGCGTTCGAACAATGTCGTTCATGAAGGAAATTTGACAAGGTTCAAGCAGGAACCGTGGCTTCTTGACGCAGTGCGGCCATGCGGCTGCGGCAGTGTCGCGCCGTTCGATCGCGCCGACGACCGGGCTCAACTCTCGGGTTCGACTGTTCGGGAGATCAGGGCCGCAGCCGTGCGGGATTGCCGAGCGCCGTCCGCCCCTTGGGCACGTCGCGCGTGACCACGCTGCCCGCGCCGATGATCGCATCGTCACCGATCGTGACGCCGGGGAGGACGATCGCCCCGCCACCGATCCAGACATTGCTCCCGATGCTGACCGGGCGGCCGAACTCCAGCATCTGCCGGCGCTGAGCGGGATCACGCGGATGATCCGCGGTGAGGATCTGGACGCCCGGGCCGATCTGCGTGTCGTCGCCGATGGTCACGGCGACGACATCGAGGATGACGCAGCCAAAGTTGAGGAAGACGCCGTCGCCCAGGCTGATGTTGTAGCCATAGTCGCAATGGAAGGGCGGGCGGATGGTGACGCTCCGCCCGACATGGCGAAACGCCTCCTGCATCAATGCGGGCCTTTGCTCAGGCGTGGCCGTGGTTGCGTTGAAACGCTCCATCCAGTCGCTAATGCGGCGATTATCGGCGATAAGCTCCGGGCAGTCCGCACGGTACAGTTCGCCCGCGAGCATCTTGTCCCTCTCGCTGCGCATCGCCGTCCTCCGCGTAGCTCAGGCTTTGCCCTTGGGGAACTCCAATCCCATCTCGCGATAGCGTTCAGGGTCGTCGCTCCAGTTCTCGCGAACCTTCACGAACAGGAAGAGGTGAACTTTGGCCTCGGCCGCTTCGGCGATCTCGGCGCGGGCCTTCTGGCCGATCGCCTTGATCGTCTGGCCGCCTTCGCCGAGCACGATCTTCCGCTGGCCCTCGCGCTCGACATAGATCGTCTGCTCGATACGGACTGAGCCGTCCGGCTTCTGCTGCCAGCTCTCGGTCTCGACCGTGGAGCGGTAGGGGAGTTCATCGTGCAGCCGCTCGAAGATCTTCTCGCGGGTGATCTCTGCGGCGAGGAAGCGCAAGGGCGCATCCGAGATCTGGTCCTCGGGGTAGAGCCAGGGTCCGAGCGGCAGGCGCTTTTCGAGCCAGGCCAGGATGTCCTTCACGCCATAGCCGGTGAGCGCAGCGACCATGAAAGTCGCCTCGAACTGCCCGCGCTCGTTCACCTTGGTGGTGATCTCGAGCAGCTTTTCCTTCGCCACCGTGTCGATCTTGTTGAGGATCAGGAATTTCGGCTGCTTCAGCTCGGCGAGCTTCTCCAGCAGCGCGGTGTTCTCCTCGTGCTCGAAGCGGCCAACGTCGATCAGCACGCCGATCAGGTCGGCGTCGGTCGCGCCGCCCCAGGCACTCGTCACCATCGCGCGGTCAAGCCGGCGCTTCGGCGCGAAGATGCCGGGCGTATCGACGAAGATGATCTGCGCCGGGCCGGACAGGGCAATGCCGCGCACCTGCGTCCGCGTCGTCTGCACCTTGCGCGAGACGATCGAGACCTTGGCGCCGACGAGTTGGTTGAGCAGCGTCGACTTGCCGGCGTTCGGCGCGCCGATCAGCGCGACGAAGCCGCAGCGCGTGGGTTGATCGGTTTTAGACATGCTCGCCTTCCGGGTTTTCGTTCCACAGGCCTTCGCGTCGCAGGAAGGCTTCGGCCGCGGCCTGCTCGGCGAGCCGCTTGGAGGGGCCGCGCGCCTCGGAGTCCGCGAGCCCGGTGATCTTTGCAGCAACGACGAAGACCGGCGCATGGTCCGGCCCCGAACGGCCGCGCTCGCTGTAGGTCGGCGTCGGATAGCCCTTGCCTTGAGCCCATTCCTGCAGCGCGGTTTTGGCGTCGCGCAGCGGGCGCACCGGCTTCATCAGCCGCTCGCCGAAGGCGCGTTCGACCAGCGCGCGGGCCGCCTCGTAGCCGCCGTCGATGAAGACCGCTCCGATGATCGCCTCGCAGGCATCGGCCAGGATCGCCTTGTTCTTGCGGGCGCCGCCGAGGATCTCGCCATCGCCCAGCCGCATGAAATGGCCGAGATTCCAGCCCTGCGCCACCTCGGCGCAGGTCTCCTTGCGCACGAGATCGGCGAGGCGGCGTGAAAGATTGCCTTCCTCGGATTGCGGGTAGCGCCGGAACAGCATGTCGGCGACCGATAGGCCGAGCACACGGTCGCCGAGGAATTCGAGGCGCTGATAGCTAGCCAGCCGCGATTCCTCGGCGCTCATATGGGTAAGCGCCGTGATCAGCAGGGATTTGTCGCTGAAGTTGTGCTCCAGCGCGGCTTCCAGCCGCGCTGTGTCCGGCGCCTTGCGCGCGGCTTCGCTGCTCTTGCTCACTTGATGGTGCTGAACAGACGGTTCCAGCGAACCGTATAGGGCCATTCCCAGATCTTCCAGGCCGAGGCGCCGTCCTCGATCGAGAAGAAGATGATCTCGGCCCGACCGACGAAGTTCTCGAACGGCACATAGCCGACGCTGCGGTCGCGCGAGTCGAGCGAGTTGTCGCGATTGTCGCCCATCATGAAGAAGTGGCCGGGCGGCACGACGAAGACTTGAGTGTTGTCGAAGGTGCCGGTGTCGCCCTCGCGCTCGATGATCTCGTGGCGGACGCCGTTCGGCAGCGTTTCGATGTAGCGGATCACCGGAACGCTGCGGCCCCAATTGTCGCTGGTCACATAGTCGGCGATGCGCTCGCGCTTCACCGGCTGGTTGTTGATGTGCAGGATGCCGTCGATCATCTGGATGCGGTCGCCGGGCAGGCCGATGACGCGTTTGATGTAATCCGTCGAATTGTCGCTCGGCAGCTTGAACACGGCGATGTCGCCGCGCTTGGGCTCGGCCGCCCAGACGCGCCCTGAGAACAGCGGCGGGCTGAACGGGATCGAGTGCTTGGAATAGCCGTAGGTGTACTTGGACACGAAGAGATAGTCGCCGATCAGCAGGGTCGGGATCAACGAGCCCGAAGGGATGTTGAAGGGCTGGAACAGCAGGGTGCGGATGACCAACGCGATGAGGAGCGCCTGGACGACGACCTTGATCGTCTCGAAGACGCCGCCCTCTTCCTTGGTCGTCTTGTTCTTGCTTTCGACTTCGTTGGCCACGCGGGGCGCTCCTGGGACTGCAATCCAGCGCGCGGTCTAGCCGACTATCGCGCCTGCGACAACGCGCAAGAGCAGTCTGGTGAGATGATACTGGCGGATGGCGAATACATGGTGAGAACAATTACAATGCGAGAAAACGGCGGGAGATGGGCCAAATTCGCAGAGCGAATACCCACTTAGATGCGTTGACGATATCGTGTTTCACGAACAGCATTCCCGCGTTTCCGACCTTTGGGGGAATCACCATGAGCACGAAGAAATATGTCGCCGAAGCCATCGGCACGTTCTGGTTGACTTTTGCGGGTTGCGGCAGTGCGGTCATCGCTGCAGGTTTTCCAAATGTCGGCATCGGATTGCTCGGCGTTTCGCTCGCTTTCGGCCTCACCGTCGTGACGATGGCTTACGCCATCGGCCATATTTCCGGTTGCCACCTCAATCCGGCCGTGACGGTCGGGCTCGCTGCAGGCGGTCGTTTTCCGGTGGGGCAGATCGTTCCCTACATTGTCGCGCAAGTCGTCGGCGCGATCGTGGCCGCGGCCGTTCTCTATCAGATCGCCCGCGGCGCGCCGGGCTTCGATCTCGCCAACGGCTTCGCCTCGAACGGCTTTGGCGAGCATTCACCGGGAAAATACAATCTGGCCTCGGCCTTCCTCATGGAAGTCGTGATGACGATGATGTTCCTCTTCATCATCATGGGGGCGACCCACGGCAGGGCTCCGGCCGGCTTTGCGCCGCTCGCCATCGGCCTCGGCCTGTGCCTGATCCACCTCGTCAGCATCCCCGTGACGAACACCTCGGTGAACCCGGCGCGCAGCACGGGGCCGGCGCTGTTCGTCGGCGGCTGGGCCATTCAGCAGCTCTGGCTGTTCTGGGTCGCGCCGCTCATCGGCGGCGTGCTCGGCGGCGCAATCTATCGTTGGCTGAGCGACGAGCCGCAGGGTGTCGTCAGCGGTACCCAGCCGGCCGAGTAGGCCAGCTCGACATTTGCTGAGGGAAGGCTGGTGCCGCCGCACCGGCCTTCCCTGTTCCATGGCTGCGGAACTAGGCCGGGCGATCGCCGATGATCGGACGGGCCTCGATCACGACGAAGGCCTGTGCCAGTGGCGGGTCGTCGGTCAGCGAGACATGGACGACCGGCTCGAAACCTGCCGGCGTCATGGCTTTCACACGCTCAAGCGCGCCGCCCGTCAGGCGCATGGTCGGGCGCCCGCCCGGCAGATTGACCACCTCCATGTCACGCCAGAACACGCCCAGCCGCATGCCGGTGCCGAGCGCCTTCGAGCAAGCCTCCTTGGCGGCGAAGCGGCGGGCATAGGAGGCGGCGCGCGTCGCGCGGCGGTCGGACTTCGCCCGCTCCCCGTCAGTGAAGACGCGTTGGGTGAAGCGCTCGCCGAAGCGCTCGAGGGAGCGCTCGATGCGGCGGATGTCGCAGAGGTCGGAGCCGATGCCGAGGATCATGCTCCGCGTTTAGAGCATTGGCCGGGAAAGTGGAAACCGGTTTCCGGAACGGTCAGCCTCCGGTGCCGCGCCCATCATCCATCGCCTGCCGCATCCGGCGGATCGCCGCGTCCAGCCCAACGAAGATCGCCTCGCCGATCAGGAAGTGGCCGATGTTGAACTCGACGAAGGCCGGTATGCCGGCAAGCCTGCGCGCGGTGTCGTAGTCGAGCCCATGGCCGGCATGGACCTCAAGCCCGAGCTTGGCCGCATAAACCGCGCCATCGGCAAGTCGCTGGAACTCGGCCTCCGCCTTGGCCGTTCTGCCATCCGCAACCGCATGGCACCAACTGCCGGTATGGAGCTCGACGACGGGGGCGCCGAGCTTGGCCGCCATAGCGATCGGCGCCTTGTCGGGCTCGATGAAGAGCGAAACGCGGCAGCCGGCGGCCTTCAGGCGGGCGATGCGTGGCGCAAGCTGTTCTTCTTGCCCGACGACGTCGAGCCCGCCCTCGGTGGTACGCTCCTCCCGCTTTTCCGGCACGAGGCAGGCCGCGTGCGGCTTCAGGCGCTCCGCCAGCGCGATCATCTCGTCGGTGGCGGCCATCTCGAAATTGAGCGGCTTCGTCAGCTCGGCGGCGAGCCGTTCCATGTCGGCGTCGCGGATATGGCGGCGGTCCTCGCGCAGATGGGCGGTGATTCCGTCAGCGCCTGCGGCGATGGCGAGATGGGCGGCGCGGACCGGATCGGGCAGGGCACCGCCGCGCGCATTCCTCACCGTGGCGACATGGTCGATGTTGACGCCGAGACGCAGCCCTTCGGCCATTGTGCAAGCCCTCTTTGAAGCTACCCGTGCTTAGACGAAAGCACGGCATCGGCTCAATGCAGGGATTGTGATGGCGGCCTCACGATTTGTGATCTGTGCGACCATCCGCAGGCGCGATTGCTGATTTGACAACAGCGAATGGTTGTTCGGTCTCCGTGAAGGTAATCGTAACCGGCGCGCTGCAATATCAAGACATAAATCAACTAAACCTTTGGTTGAGCTAGTTGAGATATGCAACTAACCGTAAATAACGCGGCCTTCCATGCAGACATTACGCCGGACCGACGCAATGCCGGTCAGCCGCCCGAGCGTGCGCTTGGGCGGGTGATCGCCTGCGACGGATCGCGTGCCACGATCCTGAGCGCGGTCTCGACAGGCAGCTGGCAGGCAAGCGACGCCTGGGCGATCGGCCGCATGATCTCGATCAATCTCGGTCCAAGCCGCATCGTGGCCTTGGTCTACAAGCTGCACGCGGTCGAGCCAGCCTGGACGGACGGCGAGAACCCGATTCAGGTCGAGGTCGAGTTTCTGGGCGAGGTTCTCGAGAAGCCGGATGGCTCGGCGCGCTTCCAGAGCGGCATTACCACCTATCCGCCGATCGGCGCCATAGCTCACCGCATCCGCGCCGGCGATCTTGCGCTCGTTCACGACCTTGGTGACCGGACGGGTGCCGAGATCGGCCATGTCACGCAGGATGCCAGCATCGCCGCGACCGTCAGCATCCAGGACATGCTCTCGCGTCATTTCGCCCTCGTCGGCACCACGGGTGTCGGCAAGTCGAGCGCCGTCTCGCTCCTGCTGCGCCGTGCCGTCGCGGCGCGCCCGCGCCTGCGCGTTCTGATCCTCGATCCGCACAACGAATATTCCGTCGCCTTTCCGGATCTCGCCCTGACCATCGATGGCGATGCGCTCGACCTGCCGTTCTGGATGTTCAAGCAGGAGGAGTTTGCCGATATCGTCTTTCGCGGCCGGCCTGCGCTGGACGACGAGCCGGACATTCTGCGGGAGGTCGTCGCAGCAGCCCGAACCCGCTACCGTGTTCCCAGTGGTCAGGAACTGGCGCGCGACCTCGGATCGAGCCTGCTCAAGCGTCCGCTCGATCTCGGCACGGGGCGCAGCGGCTCGGAGCCGGCGCCGTCGACGGGCGGTGTCGACGCATCGACGCCTTACCGTCTGAAGGACGCCTTTGCCGTTATCGACGAAATGATCGGCCTGCACGAGCAGCGCTGGCCGAGGGCGGCGCTGCGCTCGCTGAAGGTGCGGCTGGAATCGCTCCACGCCGATCCGCGCTACCGCTTCATGTTCGGGCGCGCCAATATGTACGAGACGGTGGCGCCGATACTGGGTCAGATCTTCCGCATTCCGATGCATGGCCGGCCGATCACCGCCTTCCAGCTCGGTGGCCTGCCGGGCGAGGTGGTCAATGCCGTCGCCTCGGTGCTGTCGCGGCTTGCCTTCGACATCGCAATGGCGAGCCAGGGCGCCTGCGAGGTCCTGGTGCTCTGCGAAGAGGCACATCGCTATGTGCCGTCCGACCGGGCGCTCGGCTTCGCGCCAACCCGCCAGGCGATCGCGCGCATCGCCAAGGAAGGGCGCAAATACGGCGCCTATCTCGGCGTGGTCACGCAGCGCCCGGGCGAACTCGACCCGACCATCCTGTCGCAGTGCTCGACCGTCTTCGCCATGCGGCTGGCCAACGAGCGCGACCAGCAGATCATTCGCTCGGCGATTTCCGACGCTTCGGCCAGCACGATCAATTTCCTCTCCTCGATCGGCAACCGCGAGGCGATCGCCTTCGGCGAGGGGGTCGCCACCACGATGCGGATGCGTTTCGCCGAGCTCAAGCCGCATGAGCTGCCGGCGATGGGCGGACGCGCGGGCGAGGGCGGCGGCCGGCTGGAGCCGACCCTGGACGACATGGTCCGGCGCATGCGGGCCTGAGCGCGAATTTCTTGCATCCCGGCGGCTTTGGCTGTAAGGGCCTGCTCAACCTATCCCCTGCATCGCTGAGATCGGAAGAAGCCGCCCATGGCTCGCGTTACCGTTGAAGACTGCATCGACAAGGTCGAGAACCGCTTCGAGCTGGTGCTGCTCGCCAGCCACCGCGCGCGGATGATCCAGTCGGGCTCGTCGATCCTCGTCACGCGCGACAACGACAAGAATCCCGTCGTCGCGCTTCGCGAAATCGCCGACGAGAAGCTGAAGCCCGAGGATCTCAAGGAAGACCTGATCCACTCGCTGCAGAAGCATGTCGAGGTCGACGAGCCGGAGCAGGAGACCGTTCCGCTGCTCGCCAGCCCCGCCAGCGCAACGACGCCCGACAGCGAAGTCCAGTTCGACCGGATGAGCGAAGAGGACCTGCTGCGCGGCCTCGACGGCCTCGTGCCGCCGACCGAGAGCGCCGACGACGAGGACTGATCCTCGGCCCGCGTGAATCGATTGTTCATAGTTTGAAGTTAAAGCCCGGCACCGCCGGGCTTTTTCATGCCCGCCATCCGGAAAACGCCTTGCTGCCGTCCATGCCTGCGCAAATAATCATGAGTTGCAACAAGAGAATGTCGAGGCAGGGGCCCGCATGGGCATAATGCGGCAGTATGAGCTCGTTGACCGGGTCAGGAGCTACAATCCGAATACCGACGAGGACCTGCTCAACCGGGCCTATGTCTATGCCATGCGCGCACACGGCACCCAGAAGCGCGCCTCCGGCGATCCCTTCTTCGCGCATCCGCTCGAAGTTGCAGCGATTCTGACCGATCTCAAGCTGGACGATGCCACCATCGTCGCAGCGGTGCTGCACGATACGGTCGAGGACACCGCCGCGACGCTCGAGGAGATCGAGAGCATGTTCGGGCCGGATATCCGCCGGCTCGTCGACGGCCTCACCAAGATCAAGAAGCTCGACCTCGTCTCCAAGAAGGCGGCTCAGGGCGAGAATTTCCGCAAGCTGCTGCTCGCCATCGCCGACGATGTCCGCGTGCTGCTGGTCAAGCTCGCCGACCGGCTGCACAACATGCGCACCCTGCATTTCGTCCCTCCCGAGAAGCGGCTGCGCATCGCCGAGGAGACGATCGAGATCTATGCTCCGCTCGCCGGGCGCATGGGCATGCAGGAGCTGCGCGAGGAGCTGGAGGAGCTTTCCTTCCGCCACATCAAGCCGGAAGCCCATGCCACCGTGACCAAGCGGCTGGAGGAGGTCACCGCGCGCGAGGGCAAGGTGATCGGCGAGATCGAGCGCGATCTGAAGGAGAAGCTTGCCGCCAGCGGTATCCAGGCCCAGGTCTCGGGGCGGCGCAAGCGCCCCTATTCGATCTGGAAGAAGATGGAGCGGAAGTCAGTCTCCTTCGAGCAGCTCTCGGATATCTTCGGCTTCCGCGTCATCGTCGAGAAGCCGGAGGATTGCTACCGCGTCCTCGGCATCGTCCATATGACTTGGCCGATGGTGCCTGGGCGCTACAAGGATTACATCTCGACGCCCAAGCAGAACGACTATCGCTCGATCCACACCACCGTGGTCGGCCCCGGCCATAGCCGCGTCGAGCTGCAGATCCGCACCGACACCATGGACCGCATCGCCGAATACGGCATCGCCGCGCATGCGCACTACAAGGATGGCCGCCCCGGCGCGCCGATCCGGCTCGGCGACGAGAGCCGCGCCTATCAGTGGCTGCGCCGCACCGTCGACTTGCTGAACGAGGGCGACAGCCCCGAGGAGTTTCTCGAACACACCAAACTCGAGCTCTTCCACGATCAGGTTTTCTGCTTCACGCCGAAGGGCCGGCTGATCGCCCTGCCGCGCGGGGCGACGCCGATCGATTTCGCCTATGCCGTCCATACCGATGTCGGCAACAGCGCCGTCGGCGCCAAGATCAACGGACGCATCGCGCCGCTCCTGACCGAACTGCAGAACGGCGACGAGGTCGAGATCACCCGCGCCGAGGGCCAGGCGCCGCCGGCTGCCTGGGAGTCGCTCGTCGTCACCGGCAAGGCCCGTGCCGCGATCCGCCGTGCCACGCGCGCTGCCGTGCGCCGGCAATATGCGGGCCTGGGCCGCCAGATCCTTGAACGTGCCTTCTCCCGCGCCGAGCGGGCTTTCTCCGACGACAAGCTCAAGGCTGCGCTCAGGCGCCTCGCCCGCAGCACGGTCGATGACGTGCTCGCCGCCGTCGGTCGTGGCGAGATGTATTCCGGCGACGTCGTGAAGGCGGTCTATCCCGATCTCGAGCCGGAGAAGCGCGCTTCGGCCGAGACCAAGCCCGGCGCCGCGGCCAGCGGAAAAGGCTGGTTCGAGTTGCGTCAGGGCGAAAACCTGAAGTTCAAACTGCCGGGCGAGGAGCCCTCCGACGACAGCGCCATCCCGATCCGCGGCCTCGGCCGTGACCTGCCGGTGCGCTTCGCTCCGCAGGGGGGCGCGGTGCCGGGCGATCGCATCGTCGGGATCCTGACGCCGGGCGAGGGCGTGACGATCTATCCGATCCAGTCGCCGGCGCTCGCCGCCTTCGACAACGAGCCCGAACGCTGGCTCGATGTGCGTTGGGATCTCGACGACAAGGTGCCGCAGCGTTTCCCGGCTCGCATTGCGCTGAAGTCGCTGAACGAGCCAGGTTCGCTCGCCCAGATTACCACGACGATCGCCGAGCATGACGGCAATATCGACTCGGTTTCGATGAACCGTCCGAACCCGGATTTCACCGATGTCACGATCGATCTCACCGTCTGGGATCTGAAGCACCTCTCCGCGATCATCAGCGAGCTGCGTGAGAAGCGCGTGATAAGCCGCGTCGAGCGGGTGGTCGGCTAGTTCCGGAACGCGGCTGCCAGCTCGCGGACGAAGGCCCGGCCGCGTGGCGTGGCCGCGTTGCTGCGCAGCACGACATGCGAGCGCCCGAGCGGCGGCAGCCCCCAATCCGCGCCGATATCGACGGCGCCCGGCGGGGCGACCCGGGTTGCCAGCGCAGCGACCCCGAAGCCGCCGGCAAGCGCGGCCTGCACAGCGGCCATTCCGCCGCCGATGAAGGCTTCGCGCCAGCCTATGGCGCGCCGGTCGAGCGCGGCGATGGCGTGCTGCCGCAGGCGGCACTCGGAGACGAGGCTGATCAGCGGCAGCGGCGAGTCGCCCCGGCGCGGCAAGTCTGGAGAGGCGAACCAGCCGAGATTGTCCTCGCGCAGAACCTCTCCGGTCTTGCCGGCGCCGATCCTGCGCACGAGCACCGCATCAAGATCGCCCGCCTCATAAGCCGCCTCCAATTGGCTCGACGGCTCGATGCGCAGATTGACGATGAGGTCGGGGTCGCGCGCGGCCAGTCGGGCGAGCAGGGCCGGCACATCGGCGCCGGCCGCCTGTTCGCTGATGCCGATGGCGATCCGCTCGGGCGCCTCGCTGAAGGCAGCGAGCGCCCGGCTGTGGGCGGCGAGGAATGCGCGGGCGGCCGGCAGGAAGCGCTCGCCTTCGGAGGTGAGCCGAACCAGCCGCGGATGCCGCTGCAAAAGAAGCTTCCCGAGCGTGGTCTCCAGCCGCTTGATCCGCGTGCTGACCAGCGACTGCGTCGAGCCGAGCGCTTCGGCAGCGCGGGTGAAGCTCGACAATTCGGCGGCCTGAAGAAAGGCGGCAACCGCTTCGACATCGAGGGCAGGAGTGCTCATAAATCAGAAATCCGTATTTATGATATCTCGTACGATACGGTTTATTGCTTTATGATTCAAGGCTAGCTTCTGGCCATCGACCGGCAGCCATCCGGCTACCGCAGATGGAGAGAACCATGCCTCTGATCCGGATTTCCATGCGTCGCGGCCGGCCCGCTTCCGAACCTGCGGCGATCATCGACGGTGTCTACAAGGCGCTGCGCGAGACGTTCGAGGTGCCGGAGAAGGATCTCTTCGCCGTCGTGCATCAGCATGACGCCGACGAATTCGTCTTCGATGCCAATTATTTCGGCTTCAACCGCAGTGCGGGTCTGGTCATCATCCAAATCACGGTGGCCAACACACGTGGCGTGACGCAGAAGAAGAAGCTTTATGCGGCGATCGCGGCGAACCTTGCTCGCGACCCCGGGCTGAAGCCGGACGACATCTTCATCAACCTTGTCGAGGTCAAGCGCGAGGACTGGTCGTTTGGGGGCGGAATCGCCCAGTACGTGGCCTGAGAGCGACCTTGCTTGGCGGAAGCGTCGCGTCGATCCGGAAGTGCCGGGCGGGAGGGCGCCGGTTTCCGCGATGGTCGGGGCGAGCCCGGCCATGACGCGGTTTCTTCCTGCGCCCGCCTGTCCTAAATCCTGTCCATGGAATGGACGGATGAAGGCACGATCATCGGCCTCAAGGCTCATGGCGAGAGCGCCGTGATCCTCGAGGTGATGACCCGCGACCATGGCCGTCACCTCGGCCTCGTCAGGGGCGGGCGTTCGCGGAAGGCGCAGCCGCAGCTCCAGCCGGGCAATCATGTCGCTGTGACATGGCGCGCCCGGCTCGACGAACACCTCGGCGAGTACAGGGTGGAACTGCTGACCTCGCATGCCGCCCGTTTGATGGCGGTCCCGGTCGCGCTCTACGGGCTGGGGACGATCGCTGCGCTTCTTCGCCTGCTGCCTGAGCGGGACCCGCATCCGGGCCTCTACGAGGGCTTCGCCGTCCTCATCGCTCATCTCGACGAACAGCGCTTCACGCCGGCGCTGGTTGTGCGCTTCGAACTCGCCATGCTCTCGGAACTCGGCTTCGGGCTCGATCTTGCGCGCTGCGCCGTGACCGGCTCCCCCGACGATCTCAGCCATGTCTCGCCGAAATCGGGCAAGGCCGTCAGCCGCCGGGCGGCGCAACCCTATCTCGACCGGCTGCTGGCGCTGCCGGCCTTCCTGGTCGAGGGGCAGGGCGGGCGTGAACCGTCCGCGGCCGAGCTTCTGGCGGGCTTCGCCCTGACCGGGCATTTTCTGCGCCGTCACCTCTACGAGCCTCGGGGGCTTCGCGAACCGCCGGAGCGGGCGCGATTGATCGAACTGGCGACGCGCATCGCAGCGAATTCACCCGCTGCGGATTCATCCACTGATTGAGCGCAAAATGCCGGCGCCGGCGTTTGCACGCATGGCGGCGTACCTGCATTGTTCTGGCGGGCTGATTCGCGCTGTGCCATAGAAGCCGCGCGAATTTTCGACGAGACGAGGGCTGAAGACGCATGGGCAAACCGGTCGATCCGCCGCCGGAGGACGAATCCGAGCGCATCGATCTGAAATCGGCGCTCGAAGAGCGCTATCTTGCCTATGCGCTCTCCACCATCATGCACCGCGCTTTGCCGGATGCGCGCGACGGTTTGAAGCCCGTCCATCGCCGCATCCTGCACGCCATGCGGCTGCTGCGGCTCGATCCGGGCCAGGTCCACAAGAAATGCGCCCGCATCGTCGGCGACGTCATCGGTAAGTTCCATCCGCATGGCGACCAGTCGGTCTACGACGCGCTGGTGCGCCTCGCGCAGGATTTCGCCCAGCGCTATCCGCTCGTCGACGGGCAGGGCAATTTCGGCAATATCGACGGCGATAACGCCGCCGCCTACCGTTATACCGAAGCGCGCATGACCGAGGTCGCGCGCCTGCTCCTCGACGGCATCGACGAGGACGCGGTCGACTTCCGCGAGACCTACAACGGCGAGGACGAAGAGCCCATCGTCCTGCCGGCCGCCTTCCCGAACCTGCTCGCCAATGGCTCGCAGGGCATCGCTGTGGGCATGGCGACCTCGATCCCGCCGCACAACGCCGCCGAGCTCTGCGACGCCGCGCTCTACCTGATCCAGCACCCGGAGACCTCCTCCGAGCAGCTCATGACCTTCGTGCCCGGCCCGGATTTTCCGACCGGCGGCATCATCGTCGAGAGCCGCGCCTCGATGGCGGAGACCTATCGCACCGGTCGCGGCGCCTTTCGCACCCGCGCGCGCTGGGTGAAGGAGGATCTTGAGCGGGGTGCCTGGCAGGTCGTCGTCACCGAGATCCCCTACATGGTTTCGAAGGGCCGGCTGATCGAGAAGATCGCCGAGCTGCTCAACGACAAGAAACTGCCTTTGGTCGCGGATCTGCGCGACGAATCGGCGGAGGATATCCGCGTCGTCATCGAGCCGCGCGCCCGCAATGTCGATCCCAACCTGATGATGGAATCGCTGTTCCGGCTCTCTGAGTTGGAAGCGCGCATTTCGATGAACATGAACGTGCTGACCGGCGGCCTCGTGCCGCGCGTGCTCGGCCTTTCGGAGGCCCTGCGCGCCTGGCTCGACCATCGCCGCGAGGTGCTGCAGCGGCGTTCGCGCTTCCGGCTCGGCCAGATCGAGAAGCGGCTGGAGATCCTGCGCGGCCTGTTGATCGTCTATCTCGATCTCGACCGGGTCATCAAAATCATCCGCGAGGAGGATGAGCCGAAGATCGAGCTGATGAAGGTCTTCGATCTCACGGAGGTTCAGGCCAATGCCATTCTCGACACGCGCCTGCGCGCATTGCGCAAGCTTGAGGAGATGCAGCTCAAGACCGAGCTTGACGAACTGACCAAGGAAAAGGGGCAGATCGAGGAGCTGCTCGGCTCCGAGGCGACACAGTGGAAGACGATCGCCTGGGACATCCGCCAGGTGAAGAAGACCTTCGGCCCGGAGACGGCGATCGGCAAGCGCCGCACCGACTTCGCCGACATGCCCGACACCGCCGATATCGACCTGACCCAGGCCATGGTCGAGCGCGAGCCCATCACCGTCGTCATCTCGAAGAAGGGCTGGATCCGCGCTCTGAAGGGCCATGTGCAGGATCGCTCCAGCTTCTCCTTCAAGGGCGACGATGCGCTCCAGACGGCGTTCTTCACCGAGACGACCGCGAAAGTGCTTGTGCTCGCCTCGAACGGCAAGGTCTTCACGCTCGACGCCTCGAAGCTGCCGGGCGGGCGCGGCTTCGGCGATCCGATCAGGCTGATGATCGAACTGGAGGAGACGGCCGAGATCGTCTCCGCTTTCCCCTACAGGCCGGGCTCCAAGCTGCTGATGGCGACGAGCGAGGGCAGGGGCTTCGTAGCTCCCGCCGACGATGTCGTCGCCAACACCCGCAAGGGGCGGCAGGTTCTGAATGTCGATGGCACGCACGTCGCCGTGCTAGCGGTGCCGGCTGATGGCGACCATGTCGCGATCATCGGCGAGAACCGCAAGCTGCTCTGCTTCCCGATCTCGGAAGTGGCGGAGATGGGCCGTGGCAAGGGCGTGCGCCTGCAGCGCTACAAGGATGGCGGCCTCTCCGACGCCAAGACCTTCAACCTCGCTGACGGCCTGACCTGGCTCGACACCTCCGGCCGGACCTGGACGGTGACGCAGGCCGATCTGCTGGAATGGCTCGGCCATCGCGCCGAGGCCGGGCGCCTGCCACCCAAGGGCTTCCCGAAGAGCAATACCTTCGGGGGGTGAGGGCGCCTAGCCAGTAGGACGTCCTCATGCTCGCAGAGAAGTCGCGAGAACCGCAACGCAGAACCGCCGTTGGCGCTTTAGCCGTGACCTGACGGTTGCCGCGGTGAGGGCTCGTCTCGCTTGTCCAACGGCCTACACTCACCCCTGCGCCTGTCTTCGGGCTTGCCCGAGATCGGCGCTTGAAGTGTCGAGGCCGTCAACAGCCGACTTCGATGCAGCAGAGGGGTTCCCTGCGCCTTCATTGTCAAATGTCAATGCTGTCAGGAACTTACGCAGACTTCCTGAATCAACCCAGCAGCCGCCTGAATCAAATCCTCAGCGGATCGGCCGGCCGAGGATCCCGGCTTCGAGGCTGAGCGTGATCTTGTCGGTGACGGCCCATTCCACGCCGGCGCGAGCCTCGGGCCGCACGGCGATTTCGCTCTGGTTGAAGGGCGCCGAGAATGGCGTTGCGCCATAGCGCCAGGTTTCGTTGGCGGCCGACATCCCGACCTTGGTGTAGAGCAGCACGTCAGGCGCTACCAGCACGCCGGTCTTGACCTGGAAGGCGCCGGCGAAGTCGCGCGTGTAGGCCACGTTGCCGAAGCTCGGATAGCCATAGCCGCCGATCGCGGGGGCGTAGTCGATCGCGCCCACGATGCCGTAAACGAAGTTGCCCTCGCGTCGCATCGTCCCGGCCTCGAGCCCGAAGGTCGGCCCGGCGTTCGTGCGCATATGCTTCGAGCTTGTGACCTGGAAGCCTGACGAGGTGCGGGCGTAGGAGCCCTCCCAACGCGGCGAGATCATCGGCTCGTCCCAGGCGAAGGACGGCAAGGCGGCGAAACCGGTGAGGGGCAGGAGGGTCTCTGCCTGCGCTGCGCCCGCGAAAAGAACCGAAAGCGCCGCAGCCGAAAGAAGCGGAAATCTCACGTCGAAGCCATCCTCGCGCAGAAGCGCCCTGCGGGAAGCTAGCATGAGGCGGGGTGAATGTCGCGGTTTTGTGGCGCGGCCACGGTCGCTCAGGCGATCTTCGTCCGGAGCTTGAGGAAACGCAGCGTCCGCTCGGCGGTCGCAAGGTCCAGCTTGGCGTAGGCATCGACATCGTCGTCGATGTCGCGCGAGGAGAAGTAGAGCCGCCGCGCGCGCAATTGCAGGATGGCGCGGAAGGCCGTGGTGCCGATCCCGAGCGAGCGGCAGGTGACGGCGATGCCGCTGGCATCGCGCTGCATCAGCACGCGCAGCGCCTGGTCGATCGTGATGTCGGCGATCTGCGCGAGGACCTGCGCGAGATGATAGGCGCGGTCTTCGTCGGCCAGCATGGTCAGCACATCGTCGACCTCCCGGACCTTCGCAACGAGATCGGAGAGCAGGAGCTTGACCTCGAGCCTTTGCTGGCGCGCCTGGCGGGCGAGGGAGGCGGCCTCCTGCGTTGCGCTCGCGCCGGGAGCGGCCCCTTCCGCGAACTGCTCGACGATCCGCAGGACGCGCTGGGCGCGGTTCGGCGCAAGGTCCGAGCGGCGGGCCAGTGCGTCGGTGATATCGGCGTCGCCGTGGCCGCGCTCGAGCAGCCGATCGAAGCCCCGGTCGGAGAAGGCTGCGCCCTCATTGGCGCTGACCGTGTGCAGCACCTTCTGGTCGCCACGCTCGACCAGGATGTCGGTGACGCTTTCGGAGAGGCGCGCGCGCTCGGCGATGGCGACGAGATGCTGCTGCGACTGGCTGACGGCGATGGCGGCGAGGTCGGTGTCGGTGAGAACCGGTGAAAGGGTCAGGACAAGCCGCGCGACGTCGGCATTGCCATCGCTGCCGAGAGTAACGGCGACATTGTTCGGCAGGGTCGGCATGCTCGCCACGCGGTCCGCATAGCCCTTGCGCTCATCGTCGCCGAGCTGGCCGAGCGAAGTCGTCGCGATCTCCCCGTAGTGTTCCTTGACGGTCTCGCTCGGTTCCTGATCGAGGAGGAACAGATCCGTGACCGCATGAAGCAACTGCCGGCGCGAATCCGACGACATGTCGGCCGGCATCCGGGTCAGGTTACGCAACATGAAGGCCCCCACGGCAAAGCAGCGGCGCCATCATGCCCGGCCGAGCTTGATTTACTCTTAAGGCGTCTCGCTCTTTTTCTGGAGGGCGGGCAGGTTTTCTCGGGGGGCTGGCTACGTCGGCCTTCATCCTGCCGGCAGGCAGGCAGGGCCGAGCGGCTCGAAGCTCTTATAGGTCAGGATGAATTCCTGATGGCCGAGCTCCTCGGATTTCGTCTTGCCGCCCTGGCCGAGCGAGACCACGAGATCGCGGATCTCCTGGCCGATCGCGTCGAGGCCTGCGCGGCCTTCGAGGATGCGCCCGGCATCGACGTCCATATCCTCGGACATCCGGCGATAGGTTTCCGGGTTGGCACAGATCTTCACCACGGGCGAGATCGCCGAGCCCACGACCGAGCCTCTGCCCGTCACGAACAGCACGCAATGCGCGCCGCAGGCGATCAGCTCCGCGATCTCGGCATTGTCGTTGATGTTGGGGAAGCCGAAGCGCACCTCGCCATCCGGCACGACGTCGAGCAGGTAGAGCCCGCCATGCGGTGGCACGTCGCCGGGCTTGATCAGGCCGGAGATCGGCGATGCCCCGGATTTCGCATAGGCGCCCATCGACTTCTCCTCGATGGTCGAGAGCCCGCCCTCGGCGTTGCCGGCGGCGAAGGAGCCATAGCCCAGCGTCGCATAGTAGCGCGCTGCCTTGGCGACGGACTTCTCCAGCTCCACGCCGAGCTCCGTCGTGACCGCGCGCGCCGCCATGATGTGCTCGCAGCCGATCAGCTCACCGGTTTCCTCGAAGATGCAGGCGGCGCCTTCCGAGATCAGCTTGTCGAAGGCGCGACCCGCAGCCGGATTGCCGGTGATGCCGGAGGTGCCGTCAGAGCCGCCGCAGACCGTGCCGACGACCAGCTCGGAGACCGCCATCGGCACCGTCTCCTGCGCGTCGAGCGCGATGCGCTGCTCCTCGACCCAGGCTCGGCCCTCGCGGATAGACGAGCGGGTGCCGCCCGTGCCCTGGATGATGATGGTCGTCACCGGCCGGCCGCTGGCGTGGATCGCCCGCTCCAGCGCGTATTTGTTGAAGCTCTCGCAGCCCAGCGAAACTAGGAGCACGGCGCCCACATTCGGATGCGTGCAAAGCTGCTCCATCATCCGCTCGGCGTAGGAATTCGGATAGCAACCGGGAAAGCCGATGGCATGGACGCCTTCTTCGCGCCAGGGCAGGGCGATCTCGCGTGCGACATGGTGGGCGCATTCGACGAGATAGGCGACCGCGACGGTGTTGCGGATGCCCTTGCGCCCGTCGGACCGGAGATAGCCGCGCATCTCGCTCATGCCGAGGCTCCCGCCTTGCGTTCATCTTCCAGATGGTAGGTCGGCGTGTAGTCGCTGCGCATGTTGTGGACATGGACATGCGCGGCCGGCGCGATCGCCTCGGTCGCGACGCCGATCGGCGCGCCGTATTTCAGGATCTTTTCTCCGGCCGCGATGGCGCGGCGCGCGATCTTGTGGGCGAGCGCGATGTCGCGGTCCAGCGCTGCGGGACCTGAGCCAGTCTCGACGCTCTCGCCGGCTTTCAGCCGCACCCGCGCGACCAGGACGTTGTCGCGCGGATCGAGCAGGATGAGGCGCGGATCGTGGGACATGACATCGAGTCCTCCTGGGAGGGAGCCCTCATCCTGAGGAGCCATTCCCTTGGAATGGCGTCTCGAAGGATGCTCGCGGAGGCTCCTGAACCATCTGGATCATCCTTCGAGGCGCGGCTGCCCGGCTTCTCGGGATGAGGGCTGCAACTCTCTCAGAACTTGCCGAACTGCAGGTAGGCCTGCTGAGGGTCCGTGCCGGCGAGGATCGCGGTACGGACCTTGTTCTCGGCCGAGATCGCGGTTTCCGACTTCTCCAGAACGTCCTCGATGATCTCGGCGGGGATGCGGACGACGCCGTCGCGATCGGCGAGGATGTAGTCGCCGGGCCGGATCCAGACATCGCCGATCTTGATTGGCTCGTCGACGGCCTTCGGCAGCCAGGCGCCGACGATGTCGCGCGGCGTGCAGGCCTTGAAATAGGCCTGGAAGCCCATCTCGACCAGGAATTCGGTGTCGCGCGAGAGCCCGTCGATGACGCAGCCGCGCACGCCCTTGTTCTTCAACGTTTCGGCCGAGAGCTCGCCCATCAGCGCGATCTCGTTGGTGTTGGGCTGGCAGACCCAGACATGGCCGGACTTGGCGGCGGAGAGCAGGCCGGTCCAGCCGAGCAGCGTCTCATGCGCGTCGAATTCGCCGGTCTTGCCTTCGACGGTGAAGGCGGGTCCTGCAAGCTTCTGGCCGGGCAGGAGCGGACGCAGTTCCGGCGGCAGCACGAAGTCCCTCAGGCCCATCGCCCGCATCGTGTCGTGGATGATGCCGGTGTAGCAACGCTCCAGCCGCTGCGTCAGGTCTTCGCTCATGTTTCCTCCGGTCGGCATTTGTCGCGGCGGGTTTGCCGCGCTGGCCGTTGGCGGCACAGTGCCGGGAGGGGCTGGGCGTCGCAAGCGCGTTCTGCGCGCGTCGCTGATGCGTTTCAATCGGTTGAATCAGTGCGGTCGACGCGTTCCCAACCCTGCGGCAGCAAGCGCTCCTGCGGCAGGAAGCGCGCCTTGTAGGCCATTTTGGGCGAACCTTCGACCCAGTAACCGAGATAGACGTAGGGCAGGCCGAGCCGCCGCGCCCGGGCGATGTGCTCAAGCACCATGAAGGTGCCAAGCGAGCGCGGCTCCAGCCCGGGATCATAGACCGAGTAGACCATGGACAGCCCGTCCTTGAGCGTATCGGTCAGGGCCATGGCGAAGAGATCGCCCTCGCCGCGGCCGGTGAAACCCGAATCGGGGCCGCGCCGGCGGTATTCGATGAGATGCGTCTCGACATGGGTGTCCTCGACCATCATCGCAAAGTCGAGGGCCGACATCGTCGCCATGCCGCCATCGGGATGGCGCTCGTCGAGATAGGCGCGGAAGAGCGAATAATGCTCGGAGCGCGGTTGCGGCGGCCGCGCCTCGCCGATCAGGTCGCTGTTGCGCGCCAGCACCCGGCGGAAGCTGCGCGAATAGCGGAAATCGTCGACGCAGATCCGGACGGAGATGCAGGCCCGGCAGATCTCGCATGCCGGGCGGTAGGCGATGCTCTGCGAACGGCGGAAGCCGCCTTGCGACAGCACATCGTTGAGCTCGCGCGCCCGGGAGCCGACCAGATGCGTGAATACCTTCCGCTCCTCGCGTCCTGGCAGATAGGGACACGCGGTTGGGGAAGTGAGGTAGAATTGCGGGGCGTCCCGCAATGGGCGCGTCACGTCGGCGGGCTCCGAAAAAGCTGCGCGCCTTCAATGTAGCATCGGTGGCGGCGGCAACAAGCGCGAGGCGGCATGTGCGGCGATCTTGCTGCCGACAACTTCCCGGCGTCGACTGGGCTGCGAACGGATTGGCCTCGGGAGTTGAAATGCCCGGCGAGAAAGTGGCGCTCAGAGGAGCGAAGGAAACGCTCCTGATCACGCTCTGCGCGAAGGCAGGCGAGAGCCGTTTGCCCGACTCGCTCCTGAAGGATCGCTTCGCCGCGGAGGCGATGGGGTGGGTCGACTACGACTTCGCGCGGCTCGGAATCGATCGGGATTTGATGATCGGCGTCGCCTTGCGGGCGCATGTGATCGATGGCTGGACGCGGGATTTCATTGCCCGGCACCCCGAAGCTACCGTGCTGCATCTCGGCTGCGGGCTCGACTCGCGCGTTCTCAGGCTTGAGCCCCCCGCCAGCATCCGCTGGTTCGAGGTCGACTACCCCGATGTCATCGCTTTGCGGCAGCGCCTCTATGCGGACCGAGAAAACTGCACCTTGCTGGGATCGTCGGTGATCGAGTCGGGATGGCTCGAGGCGGTGCCGCGGGATCGGCCAGCTCTTATCATCGCCGAGGGCCTGTTGCCCTATCTGCCCGAGGAAGAGGTGGTGCTTCTGCTGGCGCGGGTGATGGGGCACGTCCCCGGCGGCGAATTTGCCTTCGATGCCTATAGCCGGGTGGGCCTCACGCTGATCGCCTGGCAGCCCGCCATCCGCTCGACCGGCGCGGCGCTGCACTGGGCGCTCGATGATCCCCGGGAGCTGATGCGACAACTCCCCCGACTCAAGCTCGTTCAGGAGCTCACGGGCTATGGCGCGAACGGGTACGATCTACGACAGGTCGCGCGGATGTCGCTCACGGCGCGGGCGACCATCCAGATGTTCGGATGGATTCCCGCGCTGTCGCAGATGGCGCGCCTGCTGCGCTTTCGCTTCTGATCAGGCCCGGACGACGACCAGCCCGGTCAGGAGGTCATGGCCCATGCGCCGGTCTTCGCGAGCGAAGCCGCAGGCGACGTCGACAAGCCAGAGCAGGAAAGTGCCAGCGGCGACGTAGAACAGCAGCGCATGCACAGCGGCGGTCAGCCCGTCCGGGCGGCCGCCATTAGCGGTCTCGACCCTCAGGCCCGCGACGCGCATGCCCCAGGTGGACTGACGCCGCCCGCCGATCGTCAGCGCGGCATAGCCCAGCGCCGTCGCGAACGCCGCGATCGGGAGAAGCAGCCAGGTCGCGCCGAAGGTGACGATGCCGAGCACGAACAGCAGGAAGACGACCAGCCAGCCAAGGAAGAACAGCACGACGATATCGACGAGCCAGGCGAACAGGCGCGATCCGAGAACGCCGCTGACGTTCTGGTAGGGGCGCTGCTCCAGAGCCGTGATCGGCTGGCTGTAGCGGGTATCGCTCATCGAGACTTCAATCCTTCATCGGCGCGCGGGATGCGTAGCCCGAGCGGATATGTTTGATCAGCGCATCGGTTCCGCAAGGCCGCGTGGCAGGATTCGCCTTGGCGCGAAGCCGTTTTTTGCAAGCATGTTCTCGATCGCGCGCGAATGCGCTTCGCCCCGCGTCTCCACGGTGACGTCGAGCGAGACGCCCTTGGCAGGCACGTCGAGAAACAAGCGGCCATGGCTGACCTCGAGGATATTGGCGCCTTCATCGCCGAGCAGGCTGGCGATCTTGCCGAGCAGGCCCGGCCGGTCGTTGCTGGTCAGGCGGAAGGCGACGATGCGATCCTCGCGTTCGAGTTCGCGCACCATGATCGCGGCGAGCAGGCGCGTGTCGATATTGCCGCCGCAGAGCACGAGCCCGACCTTACGCCCGGCATAGCGCTGCGGGTCCTTCAGCATCGCGGCGAGGCCGGCGGCGCCCGCGCCTTCCGCGAGGCTGTGCTGCAGGCTGGCATAGGCGTTGACCGCACGCTCGATCAGGTCTTCGCCGACAAGGACGATATCGCTGACCAGGCTGGAGACCACCGGCAGGGTGAGTTGGCCCACCGTCTTGACCGCGATGCCTTCGGCCAGGGTCGGCCCGCCGATCGGCCGGTTCTGCGCATGCACGACATTGAAGAAGGAGGGATAGAGATCGGCCTCCACGCCGATGAGTTCGATCCCGGGCTTGATCGCCTTGGCGGCAACGGCGTTGCCGGCCATCAGCCCGCCGCCGCCGATCGGGATGATCAGCACGTCCAGATCGGGTTCGTCGGCCAGCATCTCGCGCGCCACCGTGCCCTGGCCCGCCATGACCGCTGCATCGTCATAGGGGTGGACGAAGACGAGTTGCTCGGCGCCGGCAAGCTCATGCGCCTTCTGGCTGGATTCGAAGAGCGTCTCGCCGTGGAGCACGACACGGGCGCCATGGGCGCGGGTGTTCTCGACCTTCACCAGCGGTGTCGTCTCGGGCATCACGATCGTCGCGGGAATGCCGAAGCGCTTGGCATGATAGGCCACCGCCTGGGCGTGGTTGCCGGCCGACATGGCGATGACGCCGCGCGCCCGCTCGCTCTCGCTGAGCGTCAGCAACTTGTTGACGGCGCCGCGTTCCTTGAACGAGGCCGTCGCCTGCATGTTCTCGTGCTTCACCAGAACGGTCGCGCCCGTCAGCTCGGACAGGCGCGGCGCCGGCACGAGCGGCGTGCGCAGCACATGCCCTTCGATGCGGTTCGCCGCCGCGTCGATATCCTCGGGGGTGATGGCGAAGGCTTCGCTCATGATGCGCTCCATCCCGGTGTCATGTCGTCAAGCTCGTGCGTGTCAGACTTGCCGCGGTGTCAGGTCTGCATCGCCGAAGAAGCCGCCGGGGCGCAAGATCAATACAACGGCCAGCAGGGAGTAGACGGCGAGATCACGCTGTTCGATCGGCAGCGTCGCCGACCACGCGGCTTCGAATATGGCGATGCACAGGCCGCCCAGCGCCGCGCCGCTGACCGAGCCGATACCGCCGAGAATGGCGGCGACGAGTGCCTTGAGACCCAGGGAGAAACCGCCGGCGAAACCCATGCCGCCATAGATCGCGGTCACGATGACGCCGGCCATGCCGCAGACGGCGCAGGCGATGATGACGGCGACGTCATGCACGGCGCGGGCGTCGACGCCGAACAGGGCCGCAGTGCGCGCATCGTCGGAGACGGCCCGCCAGGCCCGGCCATAGGCCGTGCGGCGGATCAGCGCGACGAGGCCGAGCGTGACGGCGAGGCCGATGACGGCGAGCGCCAGCGCCAGCGGGTTCAAGGTGACGATGAAGGTCCCGGAATGGGCCAGGGGAATCGGGCTGTTGAACACCGGCGGCAGCCAGCGCAGTTCCGGACCCTGCACCAGCCTGAGATATTCGGACAGCGCGATCGCGAGCCCGATCGTGGCGATCAGCATCTGCTGGCCGCTGGCGCGTTCGAGGTGACGCAGCACGAAGCGGCCGATGGCGAAGCCGTGCAGGGCGCAAACGAGGATCGCAACGGCGAAGGCCACCACGAGCCCTGAAAGCGGCGTCGAGATCGCGAGCGAGAGCAGCAGCGCCACGCCGACGACGGAGGAAAGCGCGCCGAGCGCCGCGAATTCGCCGAAACACAGGATGATCCGCCCGGTCAGCCCGTAGACGAGGGCATAGGCCGCGGCGAGCAGACTGTAGATCGCCGCCGACGGCAGGGCGCTCAGCCCCTGCTGAAAACCGTAGGCGACCGAGATCGGGATCGCCGGCAGGTTCTCGGCGGAGGGGGCGGCCGGATCAGGCGGCGGCTCGGCCCTGTCCTCGAGATAAAAGCGGCGCAGCAGATAGAAGCTGGCATCGGCCATCGGGCGCCCGTCCGAGGCGATACCGACCAGCGCGCCGCGACCGGGGCCGCCGCCTTCCCCGGCGAACAGGCAATCGATGCTGCGGTGGCGCGAGATGTCGTCGCCCAGTTGCACCCTGTAGAGCAGCCTCAGCGCCCGCGGCACGGGCCCTTTCGTGGCGCGCTCGATCTCGATGCGGGCATTCGGCGGATTGAGCGGTGGGATCGCCTGGCGGCAGAGCCGCATCTGATCGGTGTCGAAATCCGCGCCGCACCCCGCAAGGGCGAGCAGGACAACGGCCAGAATCGGCAAGATGAGCGGACGCATGCCGCGCGACGGTAGCGCTTGCGCGGTTGGTTTGAAACACACGCATCTCGGAGCTTGCCGCGAGCCGAACGAGTCGCTGGCCAATCGAGCCGGATTCTGGAAAACGTCGCCGGTCCCTGCCTAGAATAGCATCCTATCTCCGCTCCCTTGCCGGTTCAGCCATGCTCCATCTCGATCATCTTACGGTCATCGCGCCGACCTTGTCGGAAGGCGTCGCGCATGTTCGGGATTGTCTGGAGCTCGACGTCCCCTTCGGCCAGCGCCACGCCTATATGGGCACCCATAACCATCTGCTGCGGCTGGGGGAGGGGATCTATCTGGAGATCGTGGCGTTGGATCCCGATGGCGTCAGGCCGGCTCGCGCGCGGTGGTTCGGCCTGGACGATCAGAAATCGGTCAGGGCCGATTGGGATGCGGGCCGCCGTCTGCGTGGTTGGGTGGCGAGGACGGATGCGATCGATCTGATGCTCGCCGGCCGCGAAGATGTCTTCGGCAAGAAGGTCTCGCTCCCCTGGTCCGAACCTGCCTTCGATTTTGCGATCCCGGATGACGGCTCCCTGCCCCTTGGCGGTGCGGCCCCTTCGCTGATCGACAGGCGTGGCAAGCCGCGTTCGATGGCGACGATCGCGGATATGGGCGCGCGGCTGGAGGGCTTTTCGCTCGAACACCCCGACGCCGCCGCACTCATGGAGTTCTATCGCGAGCTCGCGCTCGACCGCGGGCCTACCATCACGGGAGGCGATAGCCTGCGCTACCGCGCCCGGATCAATACGCCTGCCGGCCTGAAGGAGCTGTTCTAGCAGCTGCGACGGGCGTGTTCAGCCCGCCTTGAGCTTCTTCGCCACGCGCGGCGCGAAATAGGTCAGCACGCCGTCGGCGCCGGCACGCTTGAAGGCGAGCAGGCTCTCCAGCATCGCCTTGTCGCCGTCGAGCCAGCCATTGTTCGCCGCCGCCATGATCATCGCGTACTCGCCGGAGACCTGATAGGCGAAGGTCGGCACGCGGAAATGGTCCTTCACCCGCGCGACCACGTCGAGATAGGGCATGCCGGGCTTGATCATCACCATGTCGGCGCCTTCCTCGAGATCGAGCATCACCTCGGCGATCGCCTCGTCGGTATTGGCCGGGTCCATCTGGTAAGTGCGCTTGTCGCCGACCAGCGTGGCGTTGGTGCCGATCGCGTCGCGGAACGGGCCGTAGAATGCCGAAGCGTATTTCGCCGCATAGGCCATGATCTGCACATCCTCATGGCCGTCGCCGTCGAGCGCGGCACGGATCGCGCCGACGCGCCCGTCCATCATGTCGGAGGGCGCGATCACGTCGGCCCCGGCATCCGCGAGCGCTTGAGCCTGTCCGACGAGGATTGCGACCGAGGCATCGTTCAGGATGCGCTCGCCATCCATCACGCCGTCATGGCCATGCGAGGTATAGGGGTCGAGCGCTGCGTCGCAGATGATGCCGATCTGCGGCACCGCCGACTTGATGGCGCGCACTGCGCGGCACATCAGGTTGTTCGTGTTGAGTGCTTCCGAGCCGGTGGGATCGCGCAGCGCCTTGTCGACATAGGGGAAGGGCGCGATCGCCGGAATGCCGAGCGCCGCAGCCTCCGCCGCCTGCCGCACGGCTTCCTCGATGTTCAGCCGGTCGACGCCCGGCATCCATTCGACCGGCAAGCGGGCCTCGGCCGAGTCCATCAGGAAGATCGGCCAGATCAGGTCGTCGGTCGTGAGCTGCGACTCGCGCACCAGCCGGCGCGACCAGTCGGCCTTGCGGTTGCGGCGCATCCGGCGGGTGAGCCCGAGCGACGGCGCGCCGTGCGCCTCGTCCTGATGCGACTGCGGAGCGGGGAAAGGCCGCACGACCCGGGATTCCATGGACTTTGCCTCAAGCGATGAACGAAAACGGCCCGGCATTCGTCGAAGGGGCGATGTCGGCAAGCCGTTTACATATCACATCGGAACCATTCCAAAACAGGGCGCTTGGTCGCAAGGCTGCTGCCAGCCGGGCGCAGGGCGCGCCGAGCCGAGCGGTGCGGCGGGGCCAAGCCGCACTTGCCGTTCCGTCGCGTTGACAAGCCTGCCCCCGCCTTCCAGAACCGCTGCCCACGGAAGCAGGATCGGACCATGACGCAGGACCAGGAGATCATCTGCGAGATCCGCGGCGCCGCCGGCGTCGTGGTGCTCAACCGGCCGAATGCGCTGAATGCCCTGAGCCTCGGCATGGTCCGCGAGCTCGCACGCGCGCTCGACGCCTGGGAGAACGATCCGCAGGTCACCCGCATCGTCGTCATCAGCACGAGCGAGAAGGCCTTCTCGGCAGGGGGCGACATCCGCTGGCTGCATGATTGCGGCAAGGCCGGGCGACGTGACGAGATGCTCGCCTTCTGGGGCGAGGAGTACATCCTCAATCACCGCATCAAGACTTATCCCAAGCCTTATGTCGCGCTGATCGACGGCATCGTCATGGGCGGCGGCGTCGGCATATCGCTGCATGGCAGCCACCGCATCGCGGGCGATCGCTATCTCTTCGCCATGCCCGAGGTCGGCATCGGCTTCTTCCCCGATGTCGGCGCGACTTATGCGCTGCCGCGTCTCGACGACGGCTTCGGCCGCTTCCTGGCGTTGACGGGTGAGCGTGTCGGCGCCGCCGATGCGCTCACGGTCGGGCTTGCCACCCATGGCGTGCCGAGCGAGCGGATGGCGGAACTGGCCGATGCGCTGACGGGTCGTGGCGCGCTCGACGAGATCCTCGCCGCCTTCAGTCTCCAGCGAGGGCCGGGCCCCCTGCAGGCTGAGCGCGCGGTGATCGCAGATGCCTTCGGCGGGGAGACCTTGCCGGTGGTGATCGCAGGCCTGAACAAGGCCGCCGCCAGCGGCAGCGCCTTCGCAGCCAAGCTGCTGCAGACCATCGCCACCAAATCGCCGACCAGCGTCGCCATCGCCTTCGAGCAGATGCGGCGTGGCGCCGGCCTCGATTTCGCCGAGGCGATGCGTACCGAGTTCCGCATCGTGTCGCGCATTGCGCGCGGCCATGACTTCTATGAGGGCGTGCGCGCTGTCGTGATCGACAAGGATCAGGCGCCGCGCTGGCAGCCGGCGACGCTCGATGCCGTCAGGCAGGCCGATATCGACGCCTATTTTGCGCCGCTCGGCGCCGACGAACTCGAGCTGGAGGATTGAGCTTGGGTCTGGGTGGCGATGGCGAGGCTCTGCGCGGTGCGAGGTCCGGCGAGGATGGCGAGAAGCGGCGAGGCCGGTGGCAGCTCCTGCTCGTCTGGTTCCTGCGCCTGCTCTCGGCCTTCTGGCTCGCCAAGGGGCTCACCGCCTGGGCCGTGATCTTTGGCCTGCCCGGCAATCCGCAGCCGCCCTTCGAAAACCGGCTGCTGAGCTATCAGGCCATCATCGTCTACTTCGCCGTGATCGACCTCGTCGCTGCTGTCGGCCTCTGGCTGACTTCCACCTGGGGTGGCGTGCTCTGGCTTCTGGCGGCGATCAGCCAGATGTTGCTGGGCTTCTTCTTCCCGCGCTTCGTGCCGATGACGGCATGGCTCGTAGTGCTCTATGTCGGGCTGATGGCCGTCTATTTCCTCGCCACCTGGGCGGCGGAGAACGAGGCGGAGTAGCGATCGATCGCCGCTACGATCTTCCCCTCGCACGGCGTTCTCGCAGCGCTCCAAACGCGGCGGCCAGCGCTTCGATTGCGTCGAGTCATGGTAAGAATCGCTTTAGCTTAAGCGTTTCTAGCTTCACTTACGATTCACCCAAAGGGGTAAATCCCTGATTCATCCTGATATTTAAACTCGTTTTCATCCGCCCCTGCTTATGGTGTTTTTCAGAAGCGGACCGGGAGACAAATCCTGGCCGACACACAACAGGCAGGATATACCATGAAAGCGAGCGTCAAGACTTTGGATGTTGCCAAGACTAAAGAGGCCGAACTCAACGTGAAGCCTCTTTATCTTGAGTCGCTCACCCTGGTGGAGCGGCTGCATCGCCGGCTTCTCGATGTCATCAAGGACGAGTTCGAGCGCCGCGGCCGTGACGACGTCAACAGCGTGCAGGCCCTGCTGCTGTACAACATCGGCGATGCCGAGCTGTCCGCCAGCGAGCTGCGCACCCGCGGCTACTATCTCGGCTCGAACGTGTCCTACAATGTGAAGAAGCTGGTCGAACTCGGCTATCTCCACCACGCCCGTTCGCGCATCGACCGTCGCTCGGTCCGGATCAGCCTGACCGACAAGGGCACCGAAGTGCACGATATCGTGAAGGGCGTGTACGACAAGCATGTCCGCACCGTCGAGCAGATCGGCGGCATCGCGGCGGATGACTTCGAGCGCATGAACAACGCGCTGCTGCGCCTGGAGCGCTTCTGGACCGACCAGATCCGCTACAAGCTCTGACGTCTCCGTCGCTTAACGACGGCTTCGCCGATCTGCCTGCCTGTTGCGCGGCTGGGACCTGTCTCGGCCGCGTCGGCGCGATTCCCGCAGGGCTTCGGGATCGACTGTGACTTTGTTGCCATGCATGGGGCAAAACCATGCCATGCCCTAAATTCGCCTCTGTCATCACGCCTCGTTAACCGTGCTAGGACACCGTCATCGGCCATGAGGTTGTTGTGGCAGTCCGGCGCCAGCGTCGCCTTCTTGGCGACGTTTTTATGCGGCCTGCCTGCATGCGTGAAGTCTTGAAGAGGGATGAGATGTCGCAACTGAGCCTGACTCGCCGCGAAACCGTGTTGGCCCTGCTCTCGGGCGCCGCCACGGCCGCCGCAGCCCCGGCGCTCGCCCAGCAGGCGGAGTGGCGGCAGAGCTACGATGCGGGTCCGCGCAACGCCGTCCTCCGCTCCTCCACGCCGATGCTTTCGCCGGAATCGCTGCAGGCTACCGAGCAGGCGATCGCCGCCTATCGGGATCTCGCCGCCCGTGGCGGCTGGCCGCAGGTCCAGCTGCCGGAGCGCATGGGCGTCGGCGCCAGGGGGCCGGGCGTTGTGGCTCTGCGCCAGCGCCTGATCGTCACCGGCGACCTCGATGCGGCCGCAGGCGACAGCGCAGTCTATGACTCCTATGTCGAGGCAGGTGTGCGCCGCTTCCAGTCGCGCGTCGGCCTGTCCACCACCGGCACGATCAACCGCGCCACGGTGGTCGCGCTCAACGTCCCGATCGACCGCCGCATCCGCCAGCTCGAGACCAATGTCGTGCGCCTGCGCACCTGGTCCGGCAATCTCGGCGGCCGCTATGTCGTCGCCAACATCCCCGCGGCGATGGTGGAGACCGTCGAGAACGGCCATGTCGCGACGCGTCACGCCGCCGGCGTCGGCAAGATCGACCGCCAGTCGCCGCTGCTGCAGACCCGGATTCCCGAAGTCAATTTCAACCCGACCTGGACGGTTCCCGCTTCGATCATCCGCAAGGATCTGATCCCGAAGATGCGCAAGGAGCCGGGTTATCTTGCCGAGAACAAGATCCGCATCATCTCGCCGAGCGGCGGCGAGATTTCGCCCGCCAGCGTGAACTGGAACTCGGACGAGGCGACGCGCTATACCTTCCGGCAGGATCCGGGCGGCGACTTCAACTCGCTCGGCTTCGTGCGCATCAACATCCCCAGCCCGCACGGTGTCTACATGCATGACACGCCGTCGAAGGGCATCTTCGGCGACGATTACCGTTTCGTCTCCTCAGGCTGCATGCGCGTCCAGAACGTGCGCGACTATGTCGCCTGGCTGTTGAAGAACACCCCCGGCTGGGACCGCGCCAAGATCGACGAGGTCATTCAGTCGGGGCAGCGCGTCAACGCCCGCATTTCCGACCCGGTGGCCTGCTACTGGGTCTATGTCACGGCGTGGGCGACGGCCGATGGCGGCGTGCAGTTCCGCGACGACATCTACAACAAGGACGGCCTCGGCCCGGCGCCGGTAGCGGCCCTTCAGGGCGATCAGGACATCTGAACGGCCGAGAGGCTCTCGAGAGCGATGAAGCCCGCCGGAGACGGCGGGCTTTTTGCTGGCCGGAGCCAGTGCGGCGCACTGCGATCGAGGTGACAGAAAGCACCCGGCGCTTCCGCGGCCCTAACCGAAGCCATGCGTTGTCGGCCTAGGCGCCGGCCACTGGTTCGCGTTGACCCTCCGGCCGCCTGTGGGCAGGTTCTTAGCCGGCGCGTCCGGATGGAGCCTTGCGCCGATGTCTCGGGGGCTGCGTGAATTTCCTGGCTAAGCCTACCGTTGCAGCCTTTCTGGTGTCGACGGCTCTCACGAATGTCGCCGCGGCTCAGTCGCGCGGCCCGCTCACCGATCCCCAGAGCTGGCGCACACCCGAATACTTGGCCCAGTGGGGGCTCGACTATATCAACGCCGCGAATGCCTATGCGCGCGGCGTCGATGGTACGGGTGTGCTGATCGGAGTCATCGATTCCGGGATCTTTGCCGCACATCCTGAATTCATCGGCCGATATGCCGGGGGTTACGACTATCCCACCGAAACGGCGCAGCCGATCGATCGCAGCGGGCACGGCACGAGCGTTTCATCAGTCATCGCCGCCAACCGTGACGGCAAGGGCGTGCACGGGGTCGCGCCCGGCGCCTCGCTCGTCGTCGCTGGAACGGAAGTCGAGTTGGGATATACGGAAGTGGCTTTCACGATGAGAGCCTATGCCGATCTGCAGGCGCGCGGCGTCCGCATCATCAATAACAGCTACGGCGATGAACGCCCGATTACGGCATTCACGAGCGGCAGCTACCAGTCGGAGTACCCGGCAGGCATCCCCGCCTATCGACGCGCTGTTGCCGCAGGAATTCTCAGCATCTGGGGCACGGCGAATGAAGGCCGGAATCAACCGAGCGCCGAGGCCGGGCTGCCCTATCTCTTCCCGGAGTTGGAGCGCGGCTGGCTGGCGGTTATGGCCCTCGGCCCCGATTATGAGCCGTTCTACACCAACCGCTGCGGTGTGGCGAAGAACTGGTGCCTCGCGGCCCCCGGCGGCGGCGACTGGTGGTATCCCGACCCTTATCCCAACGATCCCATTGTCGTGGCCAACAACAGCGGCGGCTATTCCAGGGTCTACGGGACTTCCTTCGCCGCTCCCCATGTATCGGGCGCAGCGGCGCTGGTCTGGCAGATGTTTCCCTTCTTCAGCGCCGACCAGGTGCGCCAGACCCTGCTCGGCACAGCCAAGGACATTGGCCCGCCGGGCGTCGACGAAATCTTCGGATACGGCCTGCTCGATGTCGGCAAGGCTGTGCTCGGCCCCGGCCGCTTCGACTGGGGCGACTTCGTCGTCGAACAGCCCGGCGGCGTCGCCTTCTTCGAGAACGATATTGTCGGCGCAGGCGGCCTCGTCAAACGCGGCGACGGCGAACTCGTCCTGACCGGCCACAGCGCCTATGCCGGCGCGACGCGGGTCGAGGGCGGCTTTCTCACCGTCATGGGCAGCATCGCCTCGGCCACCAGCGTCGCGCCGGCGGGCACGCTTGCCGGCACCGGCGTCGTCAACGGCTATGTCGACAATGCCGGCGCGGTCTGGGCCGGCAACAACCGCGGCGTCGGGACGCTGACCGTCAACGGCAGCTATGTGCAGCAGGCCGGCGGATTCCTGGTCCAGCAGCTCGACGCGACGGGCGGGCAGAATCGTCTCGCCGTGACGGGAACGGCTAGCCTTGCCGGTCAGGTAGCGCTGGCCGGCGGCCCGCAACTGCTGCCGCGCTTCCTGACCATGCCGGTGATCACCGCCGGGCAGGGCCTCATCGGCCGCTTCGAAGGCGTCGAAGGTCCCTTCGGAGACGGCTCGGCACCCTTCGTCCAGGCCAGCCTGCGCTACGAGCCGAACACGGCGCATCTCGACATCCGTACGCTCCCCTTCGACGCGCCCGGCGTCTGCGCCTCGGCCAATCAATGCGCTGCCGGCTCCGCTCTGGAGCGCGGCCTTGTCGGTGCCGATGCCGATCTGCGCGGCGTGGCCACCCTGCTCCAGGCCGCCGGCACGCGCGACGGCGCCCGCGCGGCGCTGTCCGGCCTCTCGGGCGCGGCGCATGCCAGCCTCAGTACGATCGCACTCGGCGGCTTCGCGCCCTTCGGCGGAATGATCGCGCAACGCCTGACCGATCTGCGCTCCGGCCAGGTCGAGCCGACGGCGGGGCATACGGCGATGGCCTATGCGTCGGGTGGGGCAATCAGCCCGGCTGCGGCGCTGCTGGCGCGGCTGCCCTCCGGCCAGGCTGCACCCTGGGGCGAGGCTGGGGCCTCCCAAAATGCCTGGCTGCGTGGCTATGGCCTCGCCGGCAGGGTCGGCGGCGATGCCAATGCCGGCGGCGCCGATTACCGCGGCGGCGGCGTGGCCGGCGGCTTCGATCGGCAGGTCACGCCCGCTCTGCTGCTCGGCTTCAGCCTCGGCCTGTCCAGCACCGATATCGATTTCCGGCAGTTCGCCGGCAAGGGCAGCATCAAGGCCTATGACGGCGCGTTCTATGGCAGCTATGCGAGCGGGCCGCTGCGCCTCGACGGTGTCCTCGGCTATGCCCGCCTCGATCTCGAGAGCCAGCGCAGCATCAGCTTCGGCGGCATCTCGCGTCGAGCCGACGCTGATTACGGCGGCGACCGCTTCACCGGCGCTCTCGAGGCGGCCTATGCCGTCGAACTCGGCTGGTCGACGATCGAGCCGCTGGCCGGGCTGCGCTATACCTACGTGCGGCAGGATGGCTTTGCCGAGACCGGCGCCGGCAGCATCGGCCTGACCAGCGGCTGGCAATCGGCATCGAGCCTGCTCGGCAGCCTCGGCGCCCGTCTCACCCGGCAGTTCGACCTTGGTGCGAACCGGATCGCGATCGAGGCGCGCGGCCGCTGGCAGCACGAATTCCTCGACGATGCCGTCGTCCTCGACACCGCCTTCATCGGGGCGTCGGCGGCAAGCTTCGCCGTGCAGGGCGCGCGGGTGGCGCGCGATAGCGCGATCCTGGGCATCGGCCTGTCGACGCGGGCCGGCCGCAATGTGACGCTCATCGCCGATTACGATGTCCGTCTCAACGCGGATGACACCGCCCATGCCGTGACGGCGGGATTGCGCGCGACCTGGTAGCGGGCCACCGCGCGGCATCATGTGTTCGGCACGATCGGCGGTGCTGGCGATCCTTGCCGTCCCTTTTCGCCCGGCTGCGAATGTCAGTCCCCCGGCGCCGATAGAAGCGAGCCGGCCAGCAGGCGAAGCCCGGTTGCCTCATCCGATTCGGGGTTGTCGGCGAAAGCCGGCGCGCCCGAGAGCAGACTCGTGGTGAAACCGCTGCAGCCGAGCAGGCGATGCCCTAAATTTGCGGAGCGTTCGTCTTCACCGGCATGGTTCCGGGCCGGCCGTCATCGCGACCCGGGGCCGTGCTCCTTGGTCGGTCGGGGAGGCGCCTTGGATTTTTTGAGCTGCTTGCGCTCGTGTCATCCGCTTCACGCTTGGAAAGGCGCGCCCCGAGTGCTACGGGACCCGCGACAGCGGGATCGCGCGCGCGGATTCCGCAAAGCCTTCGCACCGCATGCCGCGCAGGGTCGCACGCCGTTGGTGGGCGATGATACAGCGCCGATGGAGCCCCGCCATGAGCCATGACGCCGCCGCCGACAAGCACCTCTCGAACTCCTTCTTCGGCGCTTCGCTGCATGACGCCGATCCCGAGATCGCCCGCGCCATCGATCTGGAGCTCGGCCGCCAGCGCGACGAGATCGAGCTGATCGCCTCCGAGAACATCGTCTCCCGCGCGGTGCTCGAGGCGCAGGGCTCGGTGATGACCAACAAATACGCCGAAGGCTATCCGGGCCGGCGCTACTATGGCGGCTGCCAGTTCGTCGACATCGCCGAGAAGCTCGCCATCGAGCGCGCCTGCCGGCTGTTCGACTGCAACTTCGCCAATGTCCAGCCGAACTCCGGCTCGCAGGCCAACCAGGGCGTCTTCATGGCGCTGATGCAGCCCGGCGACACCTTCATGGGCCTTGATCTCGCCGCCGGCGGGCACCTGACCCATGGCGCGCCGGTCAACCAGTCCGGCAAGTGGTTCAACGTCGTCTCTTACGGCGTCTGCGTCGTCGACCAGACCATCGACTATGACGCGATGGAGCGCCTCGCCATCGAGCACAAGCCGAAAGTCATCGTCGCCGGCGGCTCGGCCTATGCCCGCCACTGGGACTTTGCCCGTTTCCGCGAGATCTGCGACAAGGTCGGCGCCTATTTCATGGTCGACATCGCCCATTTCGCCGGGCTCGTCGCCGGCGGCGCGCATCCCTCGCCATTCCCGCACGCCCATGTCGTCACCACCACGACGCACAAGACCCTGCGCGGCCCCCGCGGCGGCATGATCCTGACCAATGACGAGGCGCTGGCGAAGAAGATCAACTCGGCGATCTTCCCCGGCATTCAGGGCGGGCCGCTGATGCATGTCATCGCCGCCAAGGCGGTCTCGTTCCAGGAGGCGCTGCAGCCGGAGTTCAAGACCTATGCCCACGCTGTCGTCGCCAACGCCAAGGCGCTGGCCGAGACGCTGAAGGCGAAGGGCTTCGACCTCGTCACCGGCGGCACCGACAACCACCTGATGCTGGTCGATCTCCGCTCGAAGAAGCTGACCGGCAAGGCGGCCGAGGCCGCGCTCGGCCGCGCCCACATCACCTGCAACAAGAACGGCATCCCCTTCGACCCGGAGAAGCCGATGACCACCTCGGGCATCCGCCTCGGCACCCCGGCTGCGACCTCGCGCGGCTTCGGCATCGCCGAGTTCAAGCAGGTCGGCGAGCTCATCGCCGAGGTGCTCGACGGTCTTGCCGCCCATGGCGAGGAAGGCAATGCCGCGGTCGAGCAGGCCGTGACGGTCAAGGTCAAGGCGCTGACGGCGCGCTTCCCGATCTATTGAGGGCGGTTTCGAAGGGGCTCTGAGAAAAGCTGGCGAACCGGAATGCGCTGTCCCTATTGCGGCTCCCTCGATACGCAGGTGAAGGACTCCCGTCCCACCGACGACCACGCCTCGATCCGCCGCCGCCGGGTCTGCCCCGATTGCGGCGGCCGCTTTACCACCTTCGAGCGCGTGCAACTGCGCGAATTGACGGTGGTCAAGCGCTCGGGCCGGCGTGCGCCGTTCGATCGGGATAAGCTGGAGACCTCGATTGCGCATGCTCTGCGCAAGCGCCCCGTCGCGCCGGAGCGCATCGAACGCATGGTCAACGGCATCGTCCGCCAGCTTGAGAGCTCGGGCGAGACGGAGATTCCGAGTTCGACCATCGGCGAATTGGTGATGGAGGGGCTGAAGGGCCTCGACGACGTCGCCTATGTCCGCTTCGCTTCGGTCTACAAGAATTTCCGCGAGGCGAAGGACTTCGAGGAACTGCTCGGCCAGCTCGGCACCGTCGAGGAGGAGGGCGTCTCCGCCCCACCGCGCCGCGCCGATGACTGACCGCAGCGCGGTCGATCGCGCCTTCATGGCGCAGGCGCTCGCCTATGGCGCCCGCAATCTCGGCGCGACCTGGCCGAATCCCTCCGTCGGCGCCCTCATCACCCGCGACACCCCCGATGGGCCGATCGTCGTTGCTCGCGGCCTGACCCAGCCCGGTGGGCGGCCGCATGGCGAGGCGCATGCCTTTTCGCGGGCCGGTGCTGCGTCGATGGGTGGCACGCTCTATGTCACGCTCGAACCCTGCTCGCATCGTTCGGTGCGCGGCGGCATTCCCTGTGTCGAACACACCATCCTGTCGGGCGTGAAGCGGGTCGTTTCGGCGATGTCGGACCCCAACCCCTTCATCGCGGGTCTCGGGCATGCGCTGCTGCGCACGGCGGGTATCGAGGTCACCGTCGGCGTGCTTGAGGACGAGGCGCAGCGCGCCCATCGCGGCCATGTCCTGCGCATCACGCAGGGACGGCCCATGGTGACCTTCAAGATCGCCCGCACGGCAGATGGCTATGCCGGGGGGGCAGGGGGCACGCCCATCGCAGTCTCCAGCCCGGTGGCCGGCGGCTGGGTGCATCTGCAGCGCGCCCATCACGATGCGATCATGCTCGGCGTCAACTCGGTGCTCTCGGACGACCCGCAGCTCACCGTGCGCCTGCCCGGTCTGGCCGCGCGCTCGCCGATCCGCGTCATCCTCGACACGCATCTGCGCCTGCCGCTTGACTCGAAGCTCGTGCGCACGGCGCGCGAGGTGCCCGTCTGGATCATCGCGGCAGAGACCGCGCCGGTCGAGCCCGAAGAGGCCCTGGTCGCCGCCGGCGTCGAGGTCATGCGCGTCTCGGCCGGTAGCGACGGCCATCTCGATCTGCGCGAAGCGCTGACGCTGCTGGGCACGCGCGGAATCACCCGCGTCTTCTCGGAGGGCGGCCCGCGCATAGGCGAGAAGCTGGCGCTGGCTGGTCTTGCCGACGAGGTGATCGTCTCCACTTCGCCAAAAACGCTGGGGCAGCCCGGCATCGTTGCCGTGCGTCCGGGGCTTGCCGGGCTGTTGGCCGCGCCCGATCTATACGCCCTTGCCGAGACCGGGCTGATCGGTCAGGACCGTTTCGAGCATTTCGTGAGGAGAGGCTGATGTTCACCGGCATCGTCACCGCCATCGGCGAGGTCGTGGAGGCTGAGCGCAAGGGGCCGAGCCTCAAGCGCTTCGCCATCGCCTGCCCCTATGAGGCGCAAGGCATCGCAATCGGCGCCTCGATCGCCTGCGCTGGCGTCTGCCTGACGGTCACGGCGCTGAGGCCCCGCACGGACGGCGCGATGGGTTGCCTGTTCCAGGTCGAGGCCGCGGCGGAGACGCTGGCGAAGACGACCGTCGGCGATTGGGAGCCGGGCACGCAGGTCAATCTGGAGCGCTCGCTCAAGGTCGGCGAGGAGCTTGGCGGCCATCTCGTCACCGGCCATGTCGACGGTATCGCCCGCATCCTGAAGATCGATGCGATCGAGGCCGACCCGGACGAGCCCTGGGGCGCGACCGCGCGTTTCCACATCCGCGCGCCGCAGGAGCTCGCCCGCTTTATCGCGACCAAGGGCTCGATCTGCCTTGATGGCACCTCGCTGACGGTCAATTCGGTGGAGGACGATGTCTTCACTGTTCTGCTGATTCCGCACTCCTTCGCCGTCACCACCTGGGGACAGCGCAAGGAGGGCGACCCCGTTCATCTCGAGGTCGATCTGATGGCACGGTATGCCGCGCGGCTTGCGGAGGCGCGCCCGCAGGGGTAAGAGCCTGCTTCAACTCAAGAATTCGAGCCCTCATCCTGAGGAACCGCGAAGCGGCGTCTCGACGGATGTTCCAGCCCGCTCTGGATCATCCTTCGAGACGCCATTTCTGTCGAAATGGCTCCTCGTGACGAGCGCTGTGCGGCCCGATCGCGTCGACTGGACCGTGTGCAAGAAGGATAGAAGAAATGGCCGGACCCCGGCAGACCTCGGCCGATAAGGCCGCAACTTCCGCCGTCGAGATCGACGGCGCCCGCGTCCTCGTCGTCGAGGCGCGATTCTATGACAAGCTCGCCGATGAGCTGCTGGCCGGCGCCGTCGCCGTGCTGGAAGAAGCCGGCTGCCGCGTCGATGTCGTCACCGTCCCCGGCGCGCTGGAAATCCCCTCCGCCATCGTCATCGGCCTGCGCGCCGCCGACGAGGCCGTCGATCCCTATGAAGCCGTCGTCGCGCTCGGGACGGTGATCCGCGGCGAGACCGGCCATTACGACATCGTCGCCGGCGAAAGCTCGCGCGCGTTGATGGATCTCTCGGTCGCCTTCGCTCTGCCGCTCGGCAACGGCATTCTGACCGTCGAGAACGACGCTCAGGCCTGGGCCCGTGCCAACCGCTCGGACATGAACAAGGGCGGTGGCGCGGCGGAAGCCGCGCTCGCCGTGCTGCGCTACAAGCGCTCCCTGGTGGAGCAATCGCAATGAGCCGCGCCGAGAAGCGGCGCGGGGCGCGGCTCTCGGTCGTGCAGGCGCTCTACGAGATGGAAATCGGCGGCCGTGGCGTCGTCGAGGCGATGGCCGAGTTCGAGCATTTCTGGATCGGCAAGGAGGTCGAGGAGATCGAGTTGCCGGAGGCGGAGATCGCCTTCTTCCGCGACATTCTCGGCGGCGTCGTCCGTGAGCAGCGCCTGGTTGATCGCACTGTCGACGATTTGCTGGCCAAGGACTGGCCGCTGAAGCGGGTCGAGGCCGTGGTCCGCGCGATCTTGCGCGCCGGCGCCTATGAGCTTGCCTTCCGCAAGGACGTGCCGGCTCGCGCCGTCATTTCCGAATATGTCGCGGTCGCCCGCGCCTTCTACGAGGGCGACGAGATCGGCATGGTCAACGCCGTGCTCGACCGCATGGCCCGCGACTTCCGCGCCGACGAGTTCGACGCACCGGCGGCCTGATGTCCGAAACCTCCCGCCCGGGTGAATTCGAGCTGATCGCCCGCTATTTCGCGCCGATCGCCGGGCCGGGCGGGCTTGGGCTGCTCGATGATGCCGGCCTGCTGCGGCCGGGCCGCGGCTATGAGGTCGTCGTCACGGCCGATGCGCTGGTCGCCGGCGTGCACTTCTTTGCCGACGATCCACCGGAGGCGATTGGCTGGAAGGCACTGGCCGTCAATCTCTCCGATCTCGCGGCCAAGGGCGCGAAGCCCGAGGGCTTCGTCCTCACGCTCGCCTTGCCGCGCGGCTGGACCGAAGCCTGGCTCGCCGGTTTCGTGGCAGGCCTCGCCCGCATCGCCGAAGCCGCCGCCTGCCCGCTGATTGGCGGTGACACCGTCTCGACGGCGGGGCCGCTCACCCTGTCGATCACCGCCTTCGGCACCGTTCCGGCAGGGCGGATGGTCCGGCGCTCCGGCGCGAAGCCGGGGGATGTGGTGCTCGTCTCCGGCACTATGGGAGACGGCGCGCTTGGGCTGAAGGTGCACGGCCCGGACAAACCGGGCTGGGTCGCTGCACTCGTCTCCGAGGACCGCGCCTTCCTCATCGATCGCTATCTGCATCCGCAGTCCCGCCATGCGCTTGCGACGGCGTTGCAGCGCCACGCCTCGGCCGCGATGGACGTCTCGGACGGTCTTGTCGGTGATCTCGCCAAGCTGCTGAGGGCCTCGGGGGTGGGCGCCGAGATCACTCTCGATGCCGTCCCGCTCTCGTCGGCGGTCCGCGCGGCGGTCATGGCCGATCCCGCACTGGCGGAACTGGCCTGGACCGGCGGAGACGACTACGAAATTCTCTGTACGGCCTCAGAAGGGGAATATCCTGCTCTGATCGCGGCGGCAAAGGAGGCAATGCTTCCGCTGACGCCGATCGGGCGGATCACCGCAGAGGCCGGCGTGGTTGAATATCGCGAGAAGGGTGGATTGCGCAGTTTCGCGCAAGGCTCCTTCTCTCACTTCTGACAGCGGCGCGTCACTGCGACCGCGAGGCGGCATTGTGATGAACCAGCATGTTCCGGTCCTCGATGGCGACAGGCTCGCGAAGCGCAATGCTCTGGTGCTGGCCGGCGCACAGGCGCTCGGCGGTGCCAATCCCGCGATCATCGTTTCTCTCGGCGGCATCGTCGGCGCGCAGCTCGTCGCCGACCAGGCCTTCGCGACGGTGCCGGTCAGCCTGCTTCAGCTCGGCATCGCCGTCGGAGTAATTCCGGCTGCGATGGTGATGCGAAGCATCGGGCGGCGCAGCGGCTATCTGATCGGCGCGCTCGTCGGCGCAACGGGAGCGAGCCTCGCCGCCGGCGGTGCGACGCTGCGCCTGTTCTGGCTGTTCTGCATCGGCACATTTGTCTGCGGGCTCTACGGCTCCTTCGTCCAGAGCTATCGCTTCGCCGCGGCCGATACGGCGAGCGAGGAATTTCGGCCCCGCGCCATTTCCTGGGTGATGTTCGGCGGTCTTGCCGCCGGCATCATCGGGCCGCAATCGGTCTATTGGACACGCGATCTCACGCCTTCGGCCCCGTTCGCGGCGAGCTTCCTCGCGCAGGGCGTCTTGGCGCTGATCGCCATCCTGATCGTCTCCCGCCTCCGTGCACCGCGGGTTGCGGCCGTCCGTTCCGGTGGCGGGCGCCCGCTCGGCGAAATCATGCGTCAACCGAAGTTCATCGCCTCCGTCACCGCCTCGCTGGTTGCGTATGGGTTGATGAGCTTCGTGATGACGGCTGCGCCGATGGCGATGGTTGCCTGCGGTCATTCGGTCGGCGATGCCGCCCTCGGCATCCAATGGCATGTGCTCTCGATGTTCGGGCCGAGCTTCTTCACCGGCCGGCTGATCGCCCGCTTCGGCAAGGGCACGATCACATCCGTCGGTCTCGTGCTGACGGCACTGGCTGCCGTCGTCGGCCTCACCGGTCTCAGTGTCGGTCATTTCTGGCTGGCCCTGATCCTCCTCGGCCTCGGCTGGAATTTCGGCTTCATCGGCGCGACTGCCCTGGTGACCGATTGCTACCGGCCGGAGGAGCGGGTGAAGGTGCAGGCGGCCAACGACTTCCTCGTCTTCGGCTCGGTCGCCATCGCCTCCTTCTCGGCTGGCGGGCTGCTCAGCCATGGCGGCTGGGACAGCGTGAACTGGCTCGTCTTCCCGCCTGTTGCAATCGCGCTGGCGATGGTGGCCTGGGCGCGTCTCCAGCGTCCGGCCGTCGCCTGAGGGGCGAGGCGCTTTCTTCCGGGAGTTTCCGATGAGCAACCGCGCGTTTCCCCCCGCGACCGGCCGCGTGCCGCCGGGAGCGATTGGCCATAATCGCGGCGTCGTACGCCCCAACTATGCGTTCATGCCGCCGGAAGGCGTGCTGATCAGCCGCCTGCCGCAATATAAGGACACCATCGTCCGCGTGCTCGCCGCCCCGGTCCTTGGCGCAGCCTTCGCCCAATATGTTCTCGAAATCGCGCCGGGCGGCGGCACGCCGGCTTCTTTCGGCGAGGATGGCGTCCAGCACTTCTTCTACGTCCTGTCCGGCGAGGTCGCCTTGTCCATCGACGGCGCGGCGGCAGGGGGGCTGGCACCGGGCGGCTTCGCCTATCTCCCGCCGGCGACGCTATTCACGCTGCGCAACGAGAGCGGGGGACCGGCGCGCGTTCTTGCGCTCCGCAAGCGCTACGAGCCGGCCCCCGGCCTCGCCGTGCCCGAGCCGATCCTGTCGCATCAGGACGCCGTGCCGATGACGAATCACACCGGCAAGGAAGGGCGCGGCTTCCAGTTCCTGCTGCCCTATGGCGACATGCGATTCGACTTCGAGATGAACCTGATGTGGTTCAAGCCTGGAGTCTGCTTCCCGGCAGTCGAGACGCATGTGATGGAGCACGGCCTCTACATGCTGGAAGGGCAGGGGCTCTACTTGCTCGGCGAAGAATGGCACGAGATCTGGGCGCAGGATTTCATCTGGATGGGCGGCTATTGCCCCCAGCAATTCTATCCGACCGGCCAAGACGACGCCTGCTATCTGCTCTACAAGAACGTCAACCGCGACGTCGCACTCTGAGGCGCGACAAGGCTCGCCTGACATTCGACGAAATTTGTAAGCGTGGCCGTTTGCGCTCTTCGCCGAAACTTGCCACAAATTCGCCTGACACTGGCGACGCGGAGCGGGCCTTGTAGTCTTCAGGGCCCGTTTTTCGTTGCCTGACGTCCAACGCTGCAAAAGAGGAGCGGCAGCGCTCCCGACGGCTCGGAAGCTCAAGGTCAGGAAAACGAATGTCAGCTCTGCTTCTCATCATCATATTGAGTGCGCTGTCGATAGCCTACGGCATCTGGGCCTATGGCGACGTGATGAAGCGCGATGCCGGCAACCAGCGCATGCAGGAGATTTCCGGCGCGGTGGCCGAGGGCGCGCAAGCCTATCTCAAGCGCCAATATCTCACGATTTCCATGGTCGGAATCGTGCTTTTTCTCGTTCTCGCGTGGCTGCTCGGCAAATGGGTGGCGATCGGTTTCCTGATCGGTTCGGTGCTTTCGGGCACGGCCGGCTTCATCGGCATGAACGTTTCGGTGCGCGCCAACGTCCGCACGGCCCAGGCCGCGATGAAGTCGCTGGGCGAGGGCCTCGACGTCGCCTTCAAGGCCGGCGCGGTCACCGGCATGCTGGTGGCTGGCCTCGCGCTGCTCGGCGTTGCCGTCTATTACGGCGTCCTGACATCCTATCTCGGTTTCGAGCCCTCCAGCCGCACGGTGATCGATTCGCTGGTGGCGCTCGGCTTCGGCGCCTCGTTGATCTCGATCTTCGCCCGTCTCGGCGGCGGCATCTTCACCAAGGGCGCTGACGTCGGCGCCGACCTCGTCGGCAAGGTCGAGGCCGGTATCCCCGAAGATGACCCGCGCAACCCTGCGACCATCGCGGACAATGTCGGCGACAATGTCGGCGACTGCGCCGGCATGGCCGCCGACCTGTTCGAGACCTATGCGGTGACGCTGGTCGCGACCATGGTGCTCGCCGCGATCTTCTTCGCCGGCCAGCCAGTGTTGGGCACAATGATGCTCTATCCGATGGCGATCGGTGCGGCCTGCATCGTCACCTCGATCATCGGCACCTTCTTCGTGAAGCTCGGTGCCAACCAGTCGATCATGGGCGCGCTCTACAAGGGCTTCATCGCCGCGGGCGTGCTCTCCGTCGGTGCGATCGCGGTGGTCAACTATCTGATGTTCGGCGGCTTCTCGGCCTCCTTCACCACCGTGCAGGGCGTCAGCTTCACTTCAGGCAATCTCTTCGGCTGCGCGCTGGTCGGCCTCGCCGTGACGCTCTGCATCGTCATCATCACCGAATACTATACCGGCACCGGCAAGCGCCCGGTCGTCTCGATCGCCCAGGCATCGGTCACCGGCCATGGCACCAACGTCATCCAGGGTCTCGCGGTCTCGCTGGAATCGACCGCTGCGCCGGTCATCGTCATCGTCGCCGGCATCATCGTCGCCTACAGCCTGGCCGGCCTGTTCGGCATCGCCATCGCCACGACCGCCATGCTCGCGCTGGCCGGCGTGGTCGTGGCGCTCGATGCCTTCGGCCCGGTCACCGACAATGCCGGCGGCATTGCCGAGATGGCGGGCCTGCCCAAGGAAGTCCGCCACTCCACCGACGCGCTCGATGCGGTCGGCAACACCACCAAGGCCGTCACCAAGGGCTACGCGATCGGCTCCGCCGGCCTCGGCGCCCTCGTGCTGTTCGCCGCCTATACCTCGGACCTGAATTTCTTCGTGGCCGAGGCCAACAAGGCGGGCTCGACCACCTTCCAGTACTTCAAGGGCGTCACAGTCGATTTCTCGCTGTCGAACCCCTTCGTCGTCGTCGGGCTGCTCCTCGGCGGACTCATCCCCTTCCTCTTCGGCGGCATGGGCATGACTGCCGTCGGACGTGCCGCCGGTTCGGTGGTGGAGGAGGTGCGCAGGCAGTTCCGCGAGAAGCCCGGCATCATGGAGGGCAAGGACCGGCCGGATTACGGCCGCGCCGTCGACATGCTGACCCGGGCCGCGATCAGGGAGATGATCATCCCCTCGCTGCTGCCGGTCCTGGCGCCGGTCGTGACCTTCTTCGTCATCAACGCCATCGCCGGCAAGAACCAGGCCTTCGCTGCCGTCGGTGCCATGCTGCTGGGCGTCATTGTCACCGGCATCTTCGTCGCGATCTCGATGACCTCGGGCGGCGGCGCCTGGGACAACGCCAAGAAGAGCTTCGAGGACGGCTTCGTCGACAAGGACGGCGTGCGCCATATGAAGGGCTCGGAGGCGCATAAGGCCTCGGTCACAGGCGACACCGTCGGCGACCCCTACAAGGACACGGCGGGCCCCGCCGTGAACCCGGCGATCAAGATCACGAACATCATCGCCCTGCTGCTGCTGGCGATCCTGGCGCATTCCTGACCGAAGGCGTCGTCGTGACGACCGAACCCGCGGCGAAAGCCGCGGGTTCTTCTTTTCTAGCAAAGGCTTATCGGGTGCGATTGATTCAATCCCATAGGCCGTTGAATCACGCTCTGAAGCTACGGCCGAAACCGTAGTGTTGCCGCATGCTGTCGCGCAGAGTTGCTGGCATGGTCTCGCCAACCCGAGGAGAGATCATGTCCACGCAAGCGCTCGATAGCCCGGCCGCCGTGCCGAACCGCTCCACCGAACTTGCCCTGCTGCTCGTGCTCGCCACGCTCTGGGGCGGTTCCTACACCTTCATCAAAATCGGCGTGGAGACGATTCCGCCGTTGACCCTGATCGCCGCGCGCACCTTGATAGCAGGCCTGATCCTGCTTGCCGTCATTCGCTGGCGTGGCTTGCGGATGCCGCGGGATGCGGCGTCATGGCAGCGCTTTCTGACGCAGGCCCTGCTCAACAGCGTCGTGCCATTCACCCTGATCGCCTGGGCCGAGCGCAGCGTCGATGCTGGCCTCGCTTCGATTCTCAACGGCACCACGCCGGTTTTCGTCTTCCTGATCTCGCTGGTGTTGAAGCCGGGCCAGCGCCCGGATTGGCGCAAGGGAATCGGGGTCGTCGCCGGCATTGCCGGCGTCAGCTTGATCGTCGGCGTCGACGCCTTCTCCGGCCTCGGCCATGCCGTCCTGCCGCAACTTGCCATCGTCGCGGCGACCGTCGCCTATGCCTGCGCGGCCCTGTTCGGGCGCAATTTCGCCGGCATGGACCCGCTGCTGCCGGCTGCGGGCTCGATGCTGGCTGGCACGGCTCTGCTCATCCCGGCGGCGCTGGTCGTGGATCGGCCCTGGACGCTGGCGCCATCGCAGGAATCGATCCTGGCGCTGCTGGCGCTCTCGGTCTTCTCGACGGCGCTCGCCTTCGCGATCTATTTCCGCCTGATCCGCTCGCTCGGCTCGGTCGGGACGACGGCCGTGTCCTATCTGCGCGTGCCGATCGGCGTGGCCATCGGCATAGGCTTCCTGGGGGAGAGGCTGAGCTCGACGGCCTGGACCGGCCTCGGCCTCGTCGTGCTCGGAGTGGTGGCGATGACATTGCCCGAACGGCGCGCGGACACGCCGCGCTGAGCCCGGCTTGTGCCGTTCGTTGGGGATACCTCATGCGGAGAGGCCTTGCCGCAGGTGACCGCAACCCTTCGGTTAACCTTGGATTAAGGCTAGGATTGCAGGCGTCTTAGGGCAGGGCCATTTTACATGCCGAAGCGTGGGCACACGGAGGCGAAGGCAAGCATGTCCCTGGCAAGCACGGCACCGGCTCGCTTGCAGCCGGCCTCGCAAGCGTCCGGTCCCGCAACGGGCTCGATGGCCGAGTACTTTGACCGCATTGCGCCGGACTGGCACTCGCAATGGGCATGGGACAATTACGAGCCGACGATCCTCGCCTTGGCGCGCCAGTTCGGCCTGCGCCGCATCTGCGAGATCGGCGGCGGGCGCGATCCGCTGTTCACGAGGGAGCAGGCGGGAGCTGCCGGCATCGAATTCATCGTCAATGATATCGACGCCGGCGAGCTCGCCTTGACGCCCCCGGGCCTGAAGACGGCCTGCTTCGATATCTCCGGCGATCTTTCGGAGCCGGATGTCGCGCGCGGAAGCTACGACATGATGGTCTCGCGCATGGTCTTCGAGCATATCGACGGCGTCGAGCAGGCCTGGCGCAACATCCACGCGCTGCTAGCGCCAGGCGGTGTCGCGCTCGCCTTCTTCCCGACATTGTGGGCGCCGGTCTTCGCTCTGAACCATATCCTGCCGGAGACGGCCTCACGGGCCATTGTTCACGCGCTCTTTCCGGCGCGGCGCGACGGCGGAGGCGACCCGAAATTTCCGGCTCTCTATGATTGGTGCCGCGGCAATCCGGCACTGCTCACACCCATGCTGAACCGGGCGGGCTTCACCGATGTCCACATCCAGCGCTTCTGGGGGCATGGCTATTTCGATCGCATGCCCGGCCTGAAGCAGCTCGACCATGCCTTCAATGCGCTGGCGGCTCGGACAGGCTGGAGCTTCGTCACGACCTACGCCTATGCCGTCGTGCGCAAGGACAGGGGTTGAAGCAGCCGCAGATAGGCCTTTTGACGATGAAACCGGCCTGAAAGCGTGGTTGTCCACGCTTAACGGGGCGATACTGCTTGCCAACTAACCTAACGCTAGGTCACCATCGGCCGTTGTCGCGTTGATGGGAGTCGGTCATGCACGCTCTATCGCGTACGTCGGATATTCCACTTTCGAGCCACCGCGCCATGTTGCTGCGCGCGCTTGTCGTCGTTGCCGTGGCCTTGGCGATCATCGTTCCGCTCACGGGCTGACGATACCAGCCGAAGCGGCGGCGGGAAAACCCGCCGCCTTCTCAGACCCGCGCCAGCCAGTCGCGCAGCAAGCCGAGATCGGCCTGTCCGAGGCCATGCCCGGCCGGCAGCACGCGATGCTCGACCTGCGCGCCGCTGTCCTCGAGCTGGCAGGCCAGGCCATCGGCATTGGCCGCCGGCACGATCGGATCGAGCGCTCCGGAGAGGATCAGCACGGGCTTGCCGTTGAGGCTGCCGCGTGGTGCATCCGCGAAGGGCATCATCGCGCGTAGCAGCGCCGCGCCGGCCAGAGCTTCCGGACGCTGCAGCAACATCGCCGCCGCGATATTGGCGCCGTTCGAGAAGCCAAGCGCGATCGGGGCGGGAAGGCCGTAACGCTCCCGCGCCTGCAGCACGAAATCCGCCAGCTCGTCCGTGCGGCGACGCAGATCGACCTCGTCGAAGACACCTTCCGCGAGTCGGCGAAAGAAGCGCGGGGCCGCGCCTTCCAACACCTTGCCGCGTGGCGAAAGCAGGCTCGCGCCCGGCGCGACCGTGCGGCCGAGCGAGAGGAGATCGCGTTCGTCGCCGCCGGTGCCGTGCAGCAACAGCAGCGGTTTGCGGGTGGGATCACTGCCCTCCTCGAAGACATGGATGAAGTCCGTATCGGTCTTCGTATCGCTCATGGTCATTCTCCCTTCGGAAAGCGGAGCCGTCCTGCCCCCGACAAGGGCGGGCAGGGCGGTGGGATTGCGGGCCGGGCCATCCGCCTCGCATGATCGCCTGCCGCCCGCCGATTGCGGCCGGGCGGCAGGATGTCGTCAGGCAAGCTCCGGCAGAACCGCTTCGATCTGCTTGCGATGGGCCTCGAGGCCGGCAGGCAGCTTCAGCGACCGCCCGAGCTCGGCAGCCGGCTCGTCGACCGCGAAGCCGGGGATGTCGGTCGCGATTTCGAACAGGACATGGCCGGGCTCACGGAAGTAGACCGAGCGGAAGTAGTTCCGGTCGCGCTGCTCCGTGGTGCGGATGCCGTGGTTCTCGCCGAGGCGACGCACCATCTCCTCCTGTACGGCGTCGTCGCCGGCCCGGAAGGCGATGTGGTGCACCGAGCCTGCGCCCTGGCGGGCCGGCAGGAATCCGCCGGCAACGCGCAGGTCGATCACGCCGCCGATCGCGGTCCCCTTGGCCTCGTAGCGGATCAGCGTGCCCTCGCGAGCCGCTTCGGTGAAGCCGAAGACGTCGCTCAGGATTGCACCCGTCGGGGCCGCATCGGCCAGCAGCAGGCTGACGCTGTGGAAGCCGCGGATGGCGTTCTCCGGCGCGATGTTGCCCTCGGACCAGGCCGGCTCCTTTTCGACGCCGGGCAGGCCGACGAGGGCGAGCCTCATCCCGTCCGGATCGCGGAAGCTGAGCACACTTTCGCCGAAGCGCTTGGCGGGCGCTTCATGCGGCACGCCCAGCTCGACGAAGCGGTGAGCCCAGAAGCCGATCGAGCCTTCGGGAACCCGGAAGACGGTCTCCTGGGTCTCGCCGACGCCGAGCCGGCCCGGAGCGGCATGCTCCCACGGAAAGAAGGTCAGGATCGAGCCCGGCGCCGCATCGGCATCACCGAAGTAGAGGTGATAGGTGCCGGGATCATCGAAATTCACCGTCTTCTTGACGAGGCGCAGGCCGAGCACGCGGGTGTAGAAGTCGAGATTGCGGCGGGCGGGGCCGGAAATGGCGGTGACGTGGTGAAGACCGTTGGTCTGCATGGTGAATGTCCTCCGGATAATGCGGGGCGGCTGCCCTGTTGGCCGAAAGATTGGCCCGGAACCGCAAAAGCGCCAGAGGTAATTCATTGCATTGTTGCAATGTAAGATGCATCGATTTACAATTTGATTTGCGTGCGTGCTCATCCAAAATCCTGACCCGAGACCAACCGGTCCCGTTCTCAGGAGACACCACCATGATCGACTCTCGTCTTGCTCCTTACGGCGCCCTCAGCCTGCGCGTCGCGCTCGGCCTGATGTTCATCGCCCACGCCTATCTGAAGCTCGTGATCTTCACCCCTGCGGGCTTCACCGGTTTCCTCGGCCAGGTCGGCCTGCCGGGCGCTCTCGCCTGGCCGATCATGCTCGCGGAGCTGCTCGGCGGCATCGCCATCCTCCTCGGCTTCTACGGCCGCTATGTCTCGCTGGCGCTCATCCCGATCCTGCTCGGCGCCCTCTCGGTGCACGCCCCGAACGGCTGGGTCTTCAACGCTCCGAATGGCGGTTGGGAATACCCCGCTTTCCTGGCGCTCACCGCTTTCGCCCATGCCCTCATCGGCGACGGCGCGCTGGCGCTGAAGTCCGGTCGCAGCGATTGGCAGGCGAAGCCCGCCATTGCCTGAGCCGACGGCACTTGCTGGGATCGAAACCTTGGCCAAGAGTGCGCGGATGAATCAATCCGCGACACCCTTGGCCTGGGACGATTTTCGCCTGATCAAGGCCATCGCCGAGAAGCGAGCGCTGCCGGCAGCCGCCGCGGCGCTCGGCGTCAATCACTCCACCGTCTTCCGCCGCCTCGGCCAGATCGAGGAGGCGCTTGGCGTCAGGCTGTTCGAGCGCCACCGCAGCGGCTATGTCGCGACGCCGACCGGCGAGGAGATGGTCCAGCTCGCGGGGCGCGTCGACGACGACATCACCGCCTTCGCCCGCAAGCTCGCCGGGCAGGAGATCAAGCCCGCTGGCGAGTTGCGCGTTGCCACCAACGATTCCCTGTTGGTCGACCTGCTGACGCCGCTCTTCGCGCAGTTTCTCCGGCAATGCCCGGATATCCGGCTGGACATGCTGATCGGCAATCAGGCGGCCAATCTGTCCAAGCGCGACGCCGATGTCGCGATCCGCGCCACCGACAATCCGCCGGAGACGCTGGTCGGCCGCAAGCCTGCCCGCATCGCCTGGGCGCTCTATGGCCGTGCCGCCGATTTTTCCGATACCGAGCTGCCGGGCGTGGAAAGCCTGTGGGAGCGCAGCTGGATTTCGCTCGGCGAGCAGTTCACCATGCTGAGCGCCGTCCGCTACCTTGCCCGCCATGTCGCGCCCGAACGCGTGGTCTACAAGCTCAACACGGTGCTGGGGCTCGCGGAGGCGGTCGAAGCCGGCATCGGGGTGGGCTTCCTGCCCTGCTTTATCGGCGACACCCGCCCGGGCCTGACCCGGCTGGCGCCGCCCGATCCCGAACTATCGGCCGATCTGTGGCTGCTGACCCATCCGGATCTGCGGCACACGCCCAGGGTTCGGCTGTTCCTCGATTTTCTTGCCGCCGAGGTCGCGAAGCTGCGGCCGCTGATCGAGGGCGCACTCCCGATCGGGCGCAACCCGCCGCCGAAGGAACTGCCTGCAGAGTAAGGCGCCTGATCGGAGGGGCAGGGCGGCGCTTCGAAGCGGCGGGCGGATTGCCGTGCGACCAATGCGCGGGCTACGATCCCGTCATGGAGATCCTGGTCCCTCTCGTCATCGGCCTGAGCCTGATCTGGTTGATCGGCCGGGGCGTGCCGTGGAATGCGAAGCTGATGACGATCGTGGTTACGCTCGCGATCGTCATCCTGATCGTCGCGCTGGATCGCGGGGGCTACTGGCCCGAGGCTTGGCGCCGCTGAGCCGGCGCCCTCAGGGCGAAACCAGCTTGAGCCCGGCGATGCCGGCGACGATCAGGCCGATGCAGAGGAGCCGCAGGACGGTCGCAGGCTCGCCGAGCAGGATGATGCCGAGGATTGCCGTTCCGATCGTGCCGATGCCCGTCCACACCGCATAGGCGGTGCCGACCGGCAGAGACTTCAGCGCCAGGCCGAGAAGTCCGAGGCTGACGACCATGCTGATCGCGGTGAACAGCGTCGGCACGAGCCGGGTGAAGCCTTGCGTGTATTTCAGGCCGATCGCCCAGCCGACCTCGAACAGACCCGCGACAAAGAGATAGAGCCAAGGCATTCCGGCACTCCCAAGCGATGTGGCGCTGCCGTCCGCGCCCGATGGGAGCGAGCGAGCCGATTTTCGGACTTGAGCTATGTTGCAGGCCGATGACGTCAACCGGGAGAAACTGGCGTGTGTGCAAGTTGTGCACAGCTGGCTTGCACGCATGGCTTGCACGTCTCCTTGTGCCCCACCTAGCTGTCATGTGGGGTTGAAGGGGGCTAACATGCTGAAAATAAATGTTCTTGTAGCGGCCGCCGCAGCGGCCGCGCTGGGCGGTTGCGCGACGGTTACGCGGGGAACGACGAGCCAGGTGACGATCACGAGCGAGCCGGCGGGAGCTGAGGCGCGGTCGTCCCTCGGGCACGCTTGCACGGCCACGCCCTGTACCTGGGAGGTGAGCCGCAAATCGGAATTCGTCGTCAATTTTACGAAGAATGGCTATGAAGACGTTCAGGTTCCGGTTTCGACGCGCATCGCAGAGGCAGGTGCCGTGGGCTTCGCCGGGAATGTTCTCGTCGGCGGCCTCGTCGGCATGGGCGTCGATGCCGCAACCGGCTCTACCTTGGAGCATTATCCAAACCCGGTGATGGCGAGCCTGGTGCCGCAAAAGAAGGCCGCAACTGCCCGGCATCGGAAACACAAGCCGGTCGCCCGCCGCGAGCGCACCGAAACGCCGGGTGCCGATGACGGAACGCCGCAAAGCTGACTGACGGGCTCAGGAAGCGTCGGCTGCCGGCTCCAGGGCGCGTTCCAGGATGCGCCGGCATTCACCGAGCTCATCCATCACCGCTGTCAGCACGGTGATGTCGTCGAGCCCTTCCGGCACGATCTGCGTACGCGGCGGCACCCAGCCGGCCGCCTCGTCGGCCTGCATGGCGGACGGGGACTCGGCTGCAGCCGCAGCAAGTGCTCCGCTGGCGGCGCCAATGGGGGCGCCGCGGCCGATCGCCTGGACGTGGCGTGGCCCCTGTTCCTTCAGGATGCGCTGAAGGCCCTTGATCGTATAGCCTTCGCCATAGAGCAGGCGCCTTATGCCCTTGAGCAGGGCGACGTCGTCAGGCCGATAGTAGCGGCGTCCGCCACCGCGCTTCAGCGGCTTGATCTGGCTGAAGCGGGTTTCCCAGAAACGGAGCACATGTTGGGGAATGTCGAGGTCTTCGGCGACCTCGCTGATGGTTCGGAAGGCATCTGGGCTCTTGGTGTCCAATTCGGCCTCGGTTTCGCCGGCGTGGAACTCCAGATTCACTCAGTCTCACCCTCGCCACTCTGCCCGTTGATGCGGGCCTTCATCACATTCGAGGGCTTGAAGACCATCACCCGACGCGGCTCGATCGGGACTTCAACACCCGTTTTCGGATTACGCCCGATTCGCTCGCCTTTGTCTCGCACGACGAACGAACCGAACGACGAGAGTTTCACGTTCTCGCCGCGCGCGACCGCATCGCAGATCTCGTCGAGCACGGCTTCGACGAGTTTCGACGATTCCGTCCGCGACAGGCCGATCTTTTGGTAGACAGCCTCGCACAAATCCGCGCGAGTGACCGTTTGCCCCGCCATTCATATCCTCCAAGGCGTATTGCAGGCATCGGCGGCAACCGCCGGCCTTTCGCCATTACGGATGGCGGACGCTAGGCGTCCGCGCCGCGCGGGTCAATCCTTAAGCGCCCTCGCGGAGCCGGATTTGGCCTGAATCAACCCGGATTGGCGACGAAAAGTGACAATTTTCGCGAATTTGCTGCCGCTGCGTCACCAGCGGATCAGGGCCGAGCCCCAGGTGAAGCCGCCGCCCATCGCCTCGATCAGGACGAGCTGGCCCGGCTTGATGCGGCCATCGGCGTGCGCCTCCGCCAGCGCCAGCGGGATAGAGGCCGCGGAGGTGTTGCCATGGCGGTCGACGGTGACGACGACCCGGTCATGGCTGATGCCGAGCTTGTCGGCCGTGGCGTCGATGATGCGCCGGTTGGCCTGGTGCGGCACGAACCAGTCGATATCCGCGCCGGTGAGGCCGGTCTGCTGGAAGGTGTGGCGCACGGTTTCGGCGAGATTGGTCACGGCGTGGCGGAAGACCTCCTTGCCCTCCATCCGCAGGAAGCCGACCGTCTTGGTCGAGCCCGCGCCGCCATCGACATAGAGCTTGTCCTTGTAGCGTCCATCCGAGCGGATATGGGTCGTCAGGATGCCACGGTCGGCAAGGGTGCCTTCTCCCGGCACCGCCTTGAGTACGACCGCACCGGCTCCGTCGCCGAACAGCACGCAGGTGGCGCGGTCTTCCCAGTCGAGAATGCGCGAGAAGGTCTCGGCGCCGATCACGAGCGCCGCCCGGGCTCCGCCCGTCGTCAGGAACTTGTCGGCAGTCGCCAGCGCGAAGACGAAGCCCGAGCAGACGGCCTGCACGTCGAAGGCGGCGCCGCCATGGATGCCGAGCGCCGCCTGGATCTGGGTGGCGGTTGCCGGAAAGGTGTGGTCCGGCGTGGCCGTCGCCACGATGATCAGGTCGATCTCGGATGGATCGATGCCGGCGTCAGCGATTGCCGCCTGCGCGGCCTTGAGACCAACGATCGATGTCGGCTCGTCATCGGCGGCGATGTGGCGCTGGCGGATGCCGGTCCGCTGGACGATCCATTCGTCGCTCGTGTCGACCTGTTTTGCGAGTTCGGCATTGGTGACGACGCGGGCGGGCAGATAGGAGCCGCAACCGACGACTTGTGAGCGCAGAATGGACAAGGAAACCGTTCCCTATTCGGCGTCGGCCGGCTGCGCGGCGGGCAGCTCGGGGCGCGTGCTTGCGGCGACCATCTCGCGGACCTTCGCCATCAGATCTTCTCGCGCCATCTCATAGCCGAGTTCGGCGGCGCTTGCGAAGCCGATGGCGTCAGTCCCGCCATGGCTCTTGATGACGATGCCTTCGAGCCCCAGAAAGACGCCGCCGTTCGATTTGCGCGGATCGAGCTTTTCGCGCAAGGCTGCAAAGGCACCACGCGCAAAGATATACCCGATCTTGGCCATGAGCGAGCGGTTCATCGCCGCGCGCAGGTATGAGGCGATCTGCCGGGCAGTGCCCTCGGCGGTCTTCAGCGCGATATTGCCGGTGAAGCCTTCCGTGACCACGACATCGACCGTGCCCTTGCCGAGATCGTCGCCCTCGACGAAGCCGTGATAGGTGAGGTGCGGCAGGTTGCTCTCGCGCAGGATGCGGCCGGCCTCCTTGACCGCCTCGACACCCTTGATCTCCTCGACGCCGACATTGAGCAGGCCGACGGTCGGCCGGTCGAGATCGAAGACGACACGGGCCATCGCCGCGCCCATCACCGCGAGATCGACGAGATGGCGTGCATCGGCGCCGATGGTGGCGCCGACATCGAGCACGATGCTCTCCCCGCGCAGCGTCGGCCACAGCGCCGCGATCGCCGGCCGATCGACCTGCGGCATCGACTTCAGGCAGAACTTCGACATCGCCATCAGGGCGCCGGTGTTGCCGGCGGAGACGGTGACATCGGCCTCGCCGGTCTTGGTCGCGTCGATCGCCCGCCACATCGAGGATTTGTAGCGGCCGTAGCGCAGCGCCTGGCTCGGCTTGTCGTCCATCTTCACCGAGACATCGGTGTGATGGAACGTCGTCACCGCCTTGAGCTTCGGATGCTGCTCGAGCAGCGGCAGCACCTGCTTCTCGTCGCCGAAGATCACGAAGCGGGCGTCCGGGCGGCGCTCCAGCATGAGGGCAGCGCCTGGAATGACGACGGAGGGACCGTGGTCCCCGCCCATCGCATCGAGCGCGATTGTAACCGGTCTTGTCATGGAATTCTGGCGTATCCCGGAAATGGCCGACCTTCGATCCGGGACGGCTCACGGCCGGCCGGACAATAGCGACTTGGACGGATGCCGCAAGACGCGCAAGGGCCGATGAAAGTTTCAGTCACCGCGTTTCAGCTTCGCGAGGGCAGCAAAAGGCGATTCCGCGCCGGCTTCGCCGGCCGGGGCTTCGAAATCCACACCCGGCTTGCGCGGATACGGATCGAGCGCCAGCGCCAGGAATTCGAGCGTGACGCTACCCAGATCGATGACTCCGTCGAGGATCGGCTCCGGCGGGTCGTCTTCGTTGAGCAGCACCTCGATGTCGATCTCGGCATCGTCCCGTTCCGCGCGGCGCCCAGCGACCTCTGCCTCCTGCTCGGGCGCGAAGTCGAGCTTTACCGGCACGTCGAGCTCGACCGGGAAAGGATCGAGCGTGACGACGCAGGTCCGATGCAGTTGCGCTGCAATCCGGCCTTCGAGCTTCACCCGGTCGCCATTGCGCGAGAGCAGGTAGCGCGCTTCCAGGGATTCGAGCGAGGCAAGGCCAAGCAGCCGAGCGATCGCGGCGAACTGCTCAGGTTCGGCGCGGACCGTGGTTTCGGTGCCGCGCAGGCGGATGGCCTCGACGCGGATGGGATGGCGCAGCGGAGAAGCCGGCGCGTGTTCAGGCGTCATGGCGAGCCTCCTCATGGGGAAAGGCCGGGAACAGGGGATCGCGCTCGAGAAGCGCGGTGAGCTCGCAGCTCGCGAGGGCTGCCTGCGCCTCACGGACATAAGCAGCGAGGCGGCGCGGGGCGCCCTCCGGCGTGCAGGCATTGCGGCGCAACGCGTCGGCGAGGGCGTCGACTCCAGGCTGAGCCAGGGCGGCCTCATAGGCCTGGACGCGGCCATAGAACATCTGGCCGATCTTTTTCATGCGCTTGGGCACGGCGATATCGCTGACACCGCCATTGCGGAAGCCCAGTTCGAGATAGGCGAAGCAGGCATCGACGAGCTCCTGCGCCAGCTCGGAGGCTGGGGACGGCAGTTCGCGCAGACGCCGCAGCACCAGCAGGACATGCAGGGTGAGCGATTCGAAACGGCCCTCGAAGCTGTCGGGAACGCCGCCGGCCAGATAGAGGCCAGGCTGGCGCGACGCTTCCGCGACGCGCCCAAACAACACATCCACAGGGGCACGCCGCTGGGCGCGCTTGCCAAACAACCCGAAAATCACCTGTTTGCCTCCGCCCGCCATTCATGCGGGCGTCCTTGCCTTGCCAAAGCCATCCTCGGGCGTTACGCCAACCCTCACCCTTTTGACAAGCGGCTTGGGGTTTTCCTGAGCCGTGCTGCCTTGGATCGTGCCCGCATGACCCACATCACCCGCCGCGCGGCTCTGCTCGGAGCCCTCGCGACCTCTTCCCTTTTGCTTGCCGGCTGCGGGCCCGACGCCGGCGGCTTCGTGCTGCCCACCTCGACCGGTTTGAACGATACCTTCACCCGCGGCTTCGTGATGGACGACGGGCTGGTCGCGCAGATCAAGCCGGGCATGGACGTCCAGTCCGTGTTGCAGATCCTCGGCACGCCCTCGACGACCTCGACCGTCGGCAATCGCACCTTCTACTACATCAGCCAAACGGTGCGGCGTCGCTTCCAGTTCCAGGATCCGCAGATCATCGACCAGCAGGTGCTGGTGATCTACTTCAACAAGGGCTTCAAGGTGGAGCGCATCGCCCGCTACGGCCTGCAGGATGGCGTGATCTTCGACTTCATCGGCCGCACCACCGCGACCGGTGGCGAGGAGCAGAGCTTCCTGCGCAACCTCTTCCGCGGCGTCACCAAGTTCAACCCGCTCGGCAGCTGAGTTCGGTCTTCGCTTCCAGACACGAAAAACCCCGCGGCCCTGGTCGCGGGGTGGGTTGCCGTGCGGGGCGGTTGCAAATCGGCGCACCCGGCGCGAACAAAGGACGGTTATGATCTGGAGCCTGAGCGGCTGGCGCAGCCATCGCCGCCTTAGCCGCTCAGCCCCAGGCAAGCCGTTTAGTTGATCGACTTGATACTGCCGAAAATCGCGTCCAACGCCTTGCCGTTGGTCCCGCGCTCCTCGTCGTTGCCCCAGACGGTCAACATCATCACGCGATTATTGCCCGCTGGCATCAGGATCAGATCGACCGTCGTGGGGCCGTTCTCGTCACTCGTGCGGAACTGGAAAACCGTCGAGTCGATGCCGTTGAGTTTCATGTCGGCCTTGATCGGCTCGACAGCTTTGATCTTGTTGTCGCGCATCCATTTTTGGGTATCGCCGATCATCTTGTCGATCTGACGTGCTTCCGCGGATTCCACGGAGAGGAAGACCCCCTCATCCTTCGGCCGTGCCTGGAAGCCGTACTCGATTTCCTCGGTCGACCAATCGTTGGGAAGAGTGATGGTGATCGACGGGTTCTTGGCCGGGACGGCGAAGTTCTTGGCGAACGCTGGAAACGCGAGGAGCCCGAGCATGAGGGCGCCGGCGGCGATGCGAGTGATGGACATCGAGAGGGTCTCTTTTGCCAAACCATGGAGATGGCTTGCAGCACCTCGTCGAAATACGGAAGGAACCGAAACTGACGCAACGGCAAAGCGCCAAGAGTCTTAACTGCCTGGGGATAGCGGAGGGCGTGTCGGCGCGTCGCCGTTTGCGACGGTCTTTTGGTTTTCACTCTGCGGACGACGGCCTATCGCGCAATTCATCCCACAGCATTTGAAGCGCTGGGCTTTGGCTTCAAGCCTCCCTGACGAGTGGCCGACCCCGACGCTCGTTCCCGACTGCTCGGCCTCAGAAATATGATCGGTTTGTTCTCGTTTCTCGGAGAGTTGAAAGGAACAAGCGCAAGGAGCGAACGTTATTGACGCACAATGGAAAAACACCTTGGAGATTTCTCGATGCGTAATTCGCTCGTCGCCATCGCTCTCGCCACAGCGTTTGCTGGAGTGCCTGCGGCTCAAGCTCAGACTGCGACGACTGCCACGCGCGAAGTCTACATCAAAGCGCAGCCGACGGATGTTTTGAGCAGCAACCTGATCGGCCTGAACGTGCAGAACAACGCCAAGGAAAATGTTGGCGAGATCAAGGACCTCGTCGTTTCCAGCGGCGGCCATCTCTCGGGAATAATCGTCTCAGTCGGCGGATTTCTTGGTATCGGTGAGCGCTATGTCGTGGTGACCCCGGCCGCGGTGAAGGTGGTTTATTCGGAGAACGACAAGAAATGGTCCGCGACCATGGACACTACGAAGGACGCTCTGAAGGCTGCTCCGGAATTCAAGTATGAGGGCCGCTGGAAGAGATAAGTCGAGACCTTTCGACAGCGGTCGGCCCGGTCTCTGAGTGGAGGCCGGGCTGCTTGCTCTGGATGTACGTCGGCACCTTCGCGGGCGAACCTCCCGGACTTCGATTGTCGCAAAGCGCTGCCTCTCGACAGCATTGCCCCCGTTCTGTCGCTTAGCCATGCGGCGCAGGCATTTAGGAACGACCAGGCCGTCAGCTCGTTCAATCCGCTTCTGAGCGAGGGGAGATGACAATGGACCATTCCAGGCATCCGCGTCTAACCGATAGCGAGTTGACTGCCGACATCCTCGATGATGCGACGATCTACGGCCCTGGCGATGAAAAGATCGGCTCGGTTTCGCATGTCCACGGGGCCGGACCGACGGCGCAGGTCGTCGTTGATGTCGGAGGCTTTTTGGGCATAGGCGCGAAGCCCGTCGCGATCTCGATAAGCGACCTTGAATTCATGCGCGACGAAGACGGCAACGTCCATGCCGTCACAAACTGGACCAAGGAGCAGCTCAAGGCGATGCCGGAGCATATTGATCGCTAGCGCAGCAGCGAACTACCGCGATCGTCGCGACCGCCTGCAGCACGACTGAGCAGAGTGTCGGCGGAGCCGCAGCCGTGCCGGCCCGGCGCCGAAGTGGGCGGGCCAGTTGGCGCGGTCCGTCGGGGGAGCAGCGGGAGCGGTTTCAGCGCCAACGGTCGTGCGGGAGACGCGTCGCGTCACGCGCTGACCGCCATTCGGCTCGATGGCGCGCGGCCATTTTTGCGTTTTGGCTCTTGAATGTATCCGCGGTCGACGTTCGGCTGGCGTTTACGATTTGGGGTCAAGCTCTCCGAGCGCCTTCGATGCGGCGTGGCGCCGAGCTGCCGTCTTCCCCCTCCCATGGCGTGTGTGGCTCGGCGTCTTTTCCTACCGCCAGGCCGCCCAGCGCTTTATTGCACCGCGCCAATGGTTTGCGGCTTTTGGTTCAACAACCGGCGATAGTGATCGGCCTGCTGATAGAGGCGTTCAGCATTAATCGTGTCACCTAGCGCTTCCGCCCCACGGGCCAAGGCGATGGTGCGTTCGTAACGCGCTTGAAGATCGCACGCGCTCTGCGCGTCCGATTGATTGCGCCCATTTCGACTTCGCGGCCTTTGAGATGTGAGATGCATCTTGCCCTCCATAACTCAGACGGCTGAGGTGCCAATCTGCTGGCTCAGGCATTCTTCTTGTTTAAGCGGCTGCCGGAGGTGCGACCCGCCCCGTGATCAGGAGGTATCGGTCGCTCGTTCGGGTCACCATCATGACGACCTTGGTGCCGTCGTCGCACAACATATGCATCCGATCATGGAGCGCGACCGGATCGACGCCAGACGTGTTGCAGAGCAAGTAGCCAGCGCGAGCGTCATCGTGGTCGGTGCCGAAATTGTAGACGACACGGAGCCGGTGCCCGCTACTCAGGATGAGCGTACCATTCCCGGAATGCATGATTTGTCTCCGCCTGGCGGCGCTAAAACGCCCCGCTGCGGTCATTCCCAAACGTCGGCATGGAGACAACTGCAGAGTGAGTAACTGCCCATTCTCGCCGGTTGTCTATGTCATTTGATGCGTCGCAGTGAGGCGCTCCTCGGATGTTCCGACGCGCCACTCAGCTCCTGGATGCGGCTGACCGCGACATCATACTTCGCCTGCGTGGTGATCTGCATGGCCACCTCGGGTAATTGCAGGCCGCTCGCATTAGCCCCACCCATTGTGCCAGTCTGGTCTGCGGCGACCCGCTCCCTGACAGCGCAGCCTTCCGGCCCCATGAACTCAAGGTAGGGCTCCAGGGCTCGGCGGATGTCTGGCAGTGCAGCGTCTCTGCTTTTTCTCCGAGATCGCGCCATGGCAGGCGTCACCGCCCCCACTGGCCTGCGCCAATGATGGGGCTCAGCTTGATCGAGGGCGGCAAGGCGGACATGCTGCCGGCCGAGCCGGCGCCGATCGAGCGTCGGCGATTGGCGGTGACGATGTGTAATCTCTACAGCCACACCCGCAACGTCGAGGCGATGCGCAAGCTGTTCGCGAAGTTCGACGTAGCGGCGCAGGTGGTGCCGCAGCCGGGCATCTTCCCCGACTACACTGCTCCGGTGATCCGCAATCCGGCGGGAGGTGGCGTCCCTGAGCTTGCCATGGCGCGCTGGGGCATGCCGTCCCCGTTCTTCGTCATCGAGAAGGCGGCAAAGCAGCGGGCGGACAAATTCGCCGCGAAGGGCAAAGCCGTCGATATGACCGAGTTGATCCGAATGGAGCCGAGCGCGGGCAACACGAATATCCGCGATACGAAATACTCGCACTGGCAGAAGTTCCTGGGGGTCGAGAATCGCTGCCTGGTGCCATTCACTTCCTTCTCGGAGTTCAACAAGGATGCCGGCGGCGACATCTGGTTCGCCTTCGGAGAGGAGCGGCCAACCGCATTCTTCGCCGGGGTGTGGACGCCGCAGTGGCGGAGTGTGCGCAAGGTCAAGGAGGGGGAGGTCACAGCCGATCTCTATGCCTTCCTCACCACCGATCCGAATGCCGAGGTGAAAGCGATCCATCCCACGGCAATGCCCGTCATCCTGACGACGCCGGAGGAATGCGAGACCTGGATGACCGCGCCATGGGAGCGAGCGTTTTCGCTTCAGCGTCCGCTCCCTGACCGATCGCTGGCTATCGTGGCCCGAGGTGTCAAAAAAGATGGCGAAAGCCCGGAACCAGAGTTACCGAAGCAAGTATTCTTGCTCTGAAAGCACTGGGGGCGCTGCTTGCCGTTGAACGAAGCCTTAAGGCAGCTACGATCCCGAGAAGCCGAGCTCGCGCGCGTTCAGCGTATCGGCCAGATCGGTGGCCTCGAAGTTGATTTGTGGGAAGGCGCGTTTCGCAACACGCGATCTCCTGAATATCTCGCAGTTCATGGTTTGCCAGCGGAGGCCGCGAACGAAACCCACGAAGAGTGGGTTGCGCGTATTCATCCCGACGACCGGGATCGGGTCGTCGACCATTTTCAACAGAGTGTCCGAAGCCCCGCGACCGACTACGAGGCGGAGTATCGGATCATTCGCCCCTCAGATGGGGAAGTACGTTGGATACTTGCCAAGGCAGAAATCCAACGGGATGAGCTTGGAAGGCCCCTAAAGCTGGTGGGGGCCCATATCGACATCACTGCCCGACGTCAGGCTGAAGAGCAGCGAGAACTGATTGCTCGCGAATTGCAGCACCGCATCTCGAACGTTTTCACTGTGATCGGCAGTCTGATCACAATGTCAGCTCGGGCGGAGCCTAGCGCCCGGAAATTTGCCGCTGACATCGTTGCACGAATCGGAGCTCTCTATCGAGCTCACAGCATTGTCTTGGATGGCAACGCGGACCGCCCCGCGGACCATCTTTGCGACCTTATCGCCAGGCTGATCGAGCCGTATAACGCCGAGCTGGATCAGCGAATAAGTACTCAGGGTGACAATGTCGCGGTTGGCCGCTCCTCGACAACGGCGGTTGCGCTCGTGATTCATGAGCTTGCCACCAATGCCGTCAAATATGGAGCGCTTTCGACCCCCCACGGAACAGTTCAGATTGACGCTGCTACCGCCGCCGGAACCGTGCGTTTGACGTGGCGCGAAGTCGGCGGTCCCCCGATTGGCGAAATGCCGGGACGGCGGGGCTTCGGCAGCTTGTTGGTCGACCGGGCGGCGAAATCTCAATTGGGCGCGGAGATGACGTTTGATTGGCGATCGTCAGGATTGGTGGTCACACTTGAGATCCCCATCGCTCGCTTGGAAAAATAGGCGCGATCTGCTCAAGGGGTCTTGCCCGCTAAGGCTTCGCATTCGCCGGCTGGCCTTCGTGCAATTTCTGACCTTCCGGCTGCGTCTCTTTCCCATAGTCCCGGTTCTGCTGGGAATTGGCGCCCCCCTGCGCCTCGGGGCGATTTGCTCCTGCCGGCTCGGGGATACGACCGCGCTGAGATTCCGCGGAATCAGGCTTCGCTCCGGCGCCTTCCTTGGTCGGTGGGTGGATCGTCTGGGCAATGGCGACGCCGGCAACGACAAGCACGGCCGCCAGCACAATCAGTCGACGTTTCATGAGATGCTCCAGTTATCCGGAGCAAACGCTTCCCTTCGGCACCAGGTTCCCTAGCCTAGCTGGCGTTTCCTCAGAGGTATTCTACCCGCCCGGGATGCAGCGACCGCAAACGTCGCTCGACCATTTTCGCCGCATCGACATCATCTATCTCGACAAACGCCGAATGTTCGCGCGCACCTTGCGCCGATATCCGCGGACAATGTCGACCGGCGCCATCCCGGTCGCCGCATTCATAACCGCGGCCTGAGCGGCTGAAACCTTCTCCTTTACCATCAAACTGGCTTCGTGCTTTCCCGCCGCGCCGCCAGTAGCGATCTTCATGCTCCTGAGCCAGATCGCCTGCTGAGCTTCGAATGTTAGCATCGACATTTCACGGAACAGCTTAAACATTGCCACCACCGCTTGTTTCGGCTTTCCGGGCCTGGCGCCACGGTCGGCGAGAAGGAGCCTTTGGTCTTTGGGCTGTCGGTCGTGCGCGCCGTTTCGGCGAAATATCCTTCGCCAACCGCGCCCGTACTTCCAAATTTGCCCGATAGAATGCATAGCCAATGGCGCCAGCGAGGATGACGGGCGTCGGAAGCCCGGTCGCCAAGAGAGATAGCGGGACCGCTAACTTCTCGGGAATCTCTCCCTGTTCAACGTTTCGCGCGATCCAGGCCCCCGCCAAGCCGGAAAAAGCTGCCCTGATCATTTCTGATCCTCCGCGCTGCCGGGTGTAGTTGGAACCTGCTCCGCCACGGGATCGCTCGCTGGAAAGGTATCCTTAAGCGCCCGTTCGAGCTTTTGGTCCGAGGTCAATTCCCGCTCGTCCTTCCGTTGGGCCTTCTGCTCCTGCCGGAGACTTTCGACCGCGGGGTTGTTATCATTCGCCATCTTTCCCTCCAACTCCTGGGTAGGCTGCGGAGGCTGAACGCGCGCAGCTCGACCTCGTTCCCCCTCTCGGCGACGTGTTCGCAAACCAAGATCTGGCGGGAGCGCCGGTTACGCTTGCATCGTTGATCGCGCGAGGAGCGAGCGAGGAGATCCGGAACCATCGAGCGAGCCGCTCGTTGCACGGCTAGCAGCACATACGGAGGCACTCATGCGAGATGGAGAAGGGAACAAGCTCTCCCTCGAAGAGGAGCAAAAGGTAAGATCAATTCAGGGAACACCGGACAAGAGTTCCCTCGACAAAGTGTCGATTGATCCGAACCGAACGAAGTTAGCATCCTCTGGGGAGCACGACGAAATGGCTCCGTCCAAGCCGGCAACCGGCGCGGGGGAGTAGACATCAGATCGCCGCGCTAACAGGGCGGTACGTGAAGGGCGCACATGTCGAGAAGTAACAAGCGCGTGAGTCAGCCATCCAAGCCGATCAGCATTTGATCAGTCAGGGCGTCGCGACGCTTCCACAGATGCGCAGGCGTTTGCTCGAGCATGAGGTCGAGCGTGGGGGACAACGCCCTCGTCGAGGTGACCGGAAACGGTGCTGCCATCGCGCTTTCCAAGAACGGCGTGCACATAGACTCCCGGCAGTTCGTCAGGCTCACGCGATGTCTGGGGTCAGAGCCGCTACTTCAACCTGCTCCTGTACGGGGCGGGATATACCCATTCCCAGTCGAAATAGCTGAGATCGGCCGGACTGAAGCACCACCGTTGGCCTTGAAGGTAGCGGTCGAGCTGTACAGCTCGACCGCTACCTGCTTCAGACAGCCCACCGGCTCGTCACCGGTTTCTAGAATGATCGCGTAGGGATGATTGGCAATGGGACCTGAGCCGGGCATTACTCGCTAGCGTTGCGACTTCCCCGTGGTGCGCGTCCGATCGGGTAATGCATCGATAGCCTTGTCGGCGCCCTGGTCCCGGTGAAGCACGCCCTCGCGCAACACCTTCGTGGCAGCATCGGCCTTTTTCGTTGGGTCAGTTGGGATGGGCATTGTTTCGGGAGTCGCCGTCAGCGCAACGTCCTTGGGCTTCTTTCCGGCGTTCTTCGCTGTCGCCGAGAAAGTGGCGAGAGATTCAGGTTGCTTTGCCACGGCTGCCTCCTCCGCTTTGCCCAACAACCTCGATCCGCGGAGGATGTTCCCGGCGCGGTAACGCTCAACCAGACATTGTCTAGCGGGCGTTCCAAAGCTCCTCCTCGACGGCGGGAGCCGAAGAACCGACCTTCCGCACCGCGTCTTCAAGTGCAGCCTGCGACACGCCAAATTTGTCGGCCCAATACCTAACTTCGTGGTCCCTGGAGAGGTTGATAACTGAGTGATCCTGCGGGCCGCGGGAATAATCGGTCTCTGCCATCTCGGCCTCTCCCTGCTGCGCAGTTCGTCCTGCCAGCCCGTCTGCTTCTGACGGCCCCATCGATTGCCTTCTCTGGATTGCTGCGGCGAGTATCCTGCCCGCTGCAATGCCCGGCTTCTCGATCCACCGGTACGCCAGA